>CAZIEW010000011.1:0-41649 GCA_964538515.1 uncultured Syntrophobacteraceae bacterium | reverse complement strand
CAGGAACCGGTCCGGCTGCAGCAGGCGCGATCGGGGCAGCAGCAGGCGCGACAGGATGCGCCCGAAGCCGATCAGCACCACGGCCAGAAGCAGGATCAACACAGCCCACCACGCCAACGGATGCCCGCCCAACAGCTCCGTCACCCACTTGGGGCACGAAGAGCACTTGGTCAGAATGTCCGTGAGACTGTTCAGGAAGCTCTTGATGAGGCCAAGCCAGACGGTGATGGTGTCCAGGATTGTCATTCAGCGCTCCATGGCAGCCAATTCCCGGTCTTACGAATACAGGAATCTCACCTGCGGCGGGAGGAAGCGTCCCCAAAACGACCCCGGGGCACCACAGAGCAGCGCGCAATCAATCGGCTTGATCGGGAGGCGGAAGAAAGCTCGACTCCCTTGCCCCAACCTCGTGGGGCGAAGGAGCCGACGTTTCGCCGGAGCATTAGAAGCTGCTGAGGATAACCATGAGGTGAGCGGCCTCGCTCAGCGGTGCGTTCAGATTAGCCCGATGGTTCGCGAAGATGCCGTCCAGGTCGGAATCCAGGATGATCCACGGATCCATCTCCTCGGCCCGATAGAGCTCGTGGATGATCTCGTCCACCAGTTCCAGCGCGGTGAGTGTGGACTTCAGCTGGTTTTCATACTGCACCCGGAGGACCCGCAGCAGTTCGTAAAAGACGTGAGTCATCCCTTTGGCATAGTAGAAATAATCGTCCACTTTAAACCAGCTGACGGGCGACAAGATGAGGCTTCGGTTCACGTTGCCCAGGAGATCCTTGTAGGTACTCAACAGGAGGCGGAAGTTGTCGATGCGCGGGTAAAAATTCCGTTGGCCCGCCTTCAGCTTCACGACGAACCGCTTCAGATGGTCGATGGCTTCCTCGTAGGAGTTCTCAGCCGACGGAAACCAAAACAGGGTCGCCCGATTCATGAACAGGTTCAAAGCCAATTCGAGGTCCGGGTCGTACGTGTCCGCATCCCCCATACGCGTCAGGCTGTCCTTGAGGCGGAAGGTCGTGAACCGAATCGCTTCCAGAACGCCCAACTGGTAGTTATTGATGTTGTCCGTCATGCGACCAATGACCATGTCATTGGGACGCCACCCGAGGAAGCGGCCGTGAAGCTCGTAATCCATGAGCTTGATCATGGTTTCCACGAAGGTCACACCCGGGATGGGGGATATTTCGGGAAGCGCCGGTGCATGAGCCCCATGCACCTCGCCATGCTCGGCCCCGGTCGGCATCGCATGCTCGGCCGTCTTGCCGGCCTCCTGTGCCGGGGCTGCAGCCCCCCCCTTCGTGGATTCCGTTGCTTTATGCGACTCCGCAGCGGGGGCCCCCTGAGCACCGAGGGAAGATCCCGATTTCTGATCCTGTCCAGGCGCCGTCTGCGCGGGAGCTCCCGCTTCAGATGGTAGTACCCCGGACTCCTGCGCTGGGGTCAGGGCGTGCTGCTGCAAGGCATGCGCCGAGCCCGAATGTCCCAAGATCAGCATCGCCACAACCACAACCGCTATTCCCGTCCGACCATACCATCCCCTCACGAGGGTTGATCTGGAAACCCACTCCACAGGAGAAAACATTGTCTTGGCTCCTTTTCTTCGGCGCTTGTGTCCCGCTACTCGTTCGTTGCCGGGCTACAAGCCGATCAGCACTCCAATCGATACGTCGCACAAGCGTCGGGCGACTCCCATGCCGACACGCCGTGTATCCAGAGACCGCCGCCATCCAGCCGTTCGGCAAGCTTGTCGAACAAGTACCGTGCAATATTCTCCGACGAGGGATTGTGCTCCTTGAAAAATTCAATATCGTTCAGGTATCGATGGTCGAGCTCACCGAGAAGCTCCCGGATCACCTTCTTGATCTCCGCGAAATCCAGCACGACCCCGCTTGAATCCAGCTCCGTGCCTCGAACCACCACCTCCACCTTCCAGTTGTGCCCGTGAAGATTCTCGCACTTCCCACGGAAATTCCTCAGATTGTGGGCCGCCGCGAAATCGCTCACAACCTTCAACTCATAGATCTTTCTGCTCAAGGCTGCTCTCCCGTGCTTGAAATCATGAAAAATGCTTAAGTCATCAACAAGTTATGCACCTTATGCCGAAAGCCGCCCGCTTGTCAAATGATAAGCCCGTCCCACTCGTGGTCGAAGTGGTCCTAACGTAGCGGCATTCCATATGATTCTCAAAGGACCTGCAACCATCGATCGGGCGGAACGGCTTCGGTCGTCCTGCATCTTTCCCTTTGCCATCAAGGGATCTCGTATGCTAGGAAAATATTTTTCTTGTGGATATGTGGGGTGCAGCCTTGACGCTCCCAGAGGGCTCACACTTTAATGAGCAGGTACGGTGCCGGCCTGATGCAGCATGAATCTCCGAATGAGCCGCTCCTGTGGAGCGAAGCGGTTGAATCTTACCTGACCCATTTGCGCCGCGAGCGCGCCTTCAGCCCGCACACCATGAGAGCTTACCAGAGCGACCTCGCTCAGTTCGCCAGCGCGATCGGCTCCCGATGGAACCGGGGCGACTGGGAAGTGGCGGAGATCGACGCGGACGTCATTCGCAGTTTTTTCAGCGGCCTGCATGCGAAGTTGGAGAAAACCAGTCAGTCGCGAAAGCTGTCGACGCTTCGCTCCTTTTTTCGCTACCTGGTCGAGGAAGGGCACTGCAGGCACAATCCCGCCGAAGCGGTGACCCACCCGAAGCTGCGTGAGAAGCTCCCGGCTTTTCTGGAGGTGGATCCCATCTTTCATTTCCTGAACAGTCTTCGTGAGTCGGCCATCAAGCCTGGATGCTCCTGGCGGCGAGCCCGTAATTGGGCCCTGTTTGAATGCGCCTACTCATCCGGTCTGCGCGTGAGCGAGCTGGTGGGGCTCGACGAGACGGATCTCTTATACGCACAGGGCATGGTGCGCGTCTTTGGCAAAGGAAAGAAGGAGCGCATCGTCCCCATCGGCGAGAAAGCCTTGGAAGCGATCCGGCACTATCTGGCCGTTTTAAACGAGCAGTTCCCCGGAGCGAAACCGCTGGGGCAGTCCCTTTTCCGGAACGCTCGAGGGGGACGCCTGACATCGCGGTCCGTCCATCGACTCCTCAGGGCCGAGCTCGAACGGTGTGGTTTGTGGCAGCAACTGAGCCCCCACGGGCTGCGTCACAGCTTTGCAACCCACCTTTTGAACTCGGGTGCGGATCTCAGGGCCATTCAGGAAATGCTCGGCCACGCGAGCCTTTCCACCACCCAGCGATACACCCATGTGCAGCTGAGCCAGCTGATGAAGACCTACGACGCGGCGCATCCCAGAAGTCGCTTGCAGAAACGATGAGCAGGTGACGGTTCGTATGCGGTGAGCCTGAAGCGGCAGATCGCTCGTCCTTTGCGATCGATACCGAGTGAGACAGGAGATGACGACCAGGATGAGCAAACAACCGATTCGAAGCACGACCGTCCTCGCCATCCGCAAGGACGGACATCTTGTCATGGCCGGAGACGGGCAGGTGACCATGGGCGAGACCGTCGTGAAGCACCAGGCCCGAAAGATCAGAAGACTCTTCAACGACAAGATCTTGTGCGGCTTTGCGGGCTCGACAGCGGATGCTTTCACGCTCTTCGAACGGCTCGAGGGGAAGCTCGAGCAATACAACGGAAACCTCAAGCGCGCAGCAGTGGAGCTTGCCAAAGACTGGCGATTGGACCGGGCTCTGCGGCGCCTGGAAGCGCTGCTGATCGCGGGAGATGGGAAGGAGTGCTTCATCTTGAGCGGGACGGGAGACGTGATCGAGCCCGACGACGGACTCGCCGCGGTGGGCTCCGGGGCCCCCTTTGCCCTCGCGGCCGCCCGCGCCCTCATGGCGCACTCGTCCCTGTCCATCCGGGAGATTGCCGAAGAATCCCTGAAGATCGCGGCCTCGATCTGTATCTACACCAACAACGATTTTGCCATCGAGGAGCTCTGAGCCCATGCAACAGCCTTTGACTCCAGCGGAGATCGTCCGCGAGCTCGACAAATATATCATCGGCCAGAAGGATGCGAAGCGGATGGTGGCCATCGCACTCCGCAACCGATGGCGGCGGCAGCAGGTGCCGGAGCACCTCCGGGATGAGATCGCGCCCAAAAACATCATCATGATCGGCCCCACGGGTGTCGGTAAGACCGAGATCGCCCGGCGGCTCGCGCGTCTGGCCCAGTCCCCGTTTCTGAAAATTGAAGCGAGCAAGTTCACCGAAGTGGGCTACGTGGGACGCGACGTCGAATCCATGATCCGGGACCTCATGGAGCTCGCCGTGAGCATGGTGCGCAACGAAGAAATGGAAGCGGTGAAGATCAAAGCCGGGGAGCTCGCGGAGGAAAAACTACTCGACATCCTGCTTCCTCCCAAGCGCCAGCAGGAGACCAAGGAGCCGCTTTTGCCCGAATCCGACGCCATGCAGGCCGCCCAAGCCGAATCCGAACAGGCTGACTCCACGAGGGAAAAGCTGCGGAAGCTGCTGCGAAAGGGGGCCCTCGACGACCGGTACGTCGAGCTGGACGTCCCGGATCGGAGCGTCCCGATGTTCGAGATTTTCGCCGGCGCCGGCATGGAGGACATGGATTACAACCTGCGCGAGATGCTGGGATCCATGATGCCTCGCCGCACCAAGCGCCGCAAGGTGAAGATCCCCGAAGCGCGGGAAATTCTCGTCCAGGAGGAGTCGCAGCGCTTGATCGACATGGACAAAGTCATCAAGTCCGCCGTGGAGAGAGTGGAGCACTCGGGCATTATTTTCCTGGATGAAATCGACAAGATCGCGGGCCGGGAATCGGGAGGCCGAGGGCCGGATGTGTCCCGGGAGGGGGTCCAGCGCGATCTTCTGCCGATCGTGGAAGGCTCGACCGTGACCACCAAGTATGGGATGGTGAGAACGGACCATATCCTGTTCATCGCATCCGGGGCTTTTCACATCTCCAAGCCGGCCGATCTCATCCCGGAGCTTCAGGGCCGCTTCCCCATTCGCGTGGAGCTGACGTCCTTGAGCAAGGAAGACTTCGTGCGGATCCTGACCGAGCCGGAGAACGCCCTGATCGAGCAGTACAAGGCGCTGCTGCAGACCGAGGAGGTGGAGCTCGTGTTTGAAGGCGAGGCCATCGACGAGATCGCGGAAACGGCTTTCCTCGTCAACACTCGAACGGAGAACATCGGGGCCCGCAGACTCCATACGATTATGGAGAAACTGCTCTCCGAAGTGTCCTTCTCTGCTCCGGACCTCAAAGGGCAACAGATCCGAATCACAAGGGATTACGTCCGACAGACACTCCAGGAGATCGTCAAGGACGAAGACTTGAGCCGTTATATCCTGTAGGGAGCGAGAGCTATGGTCGAAATCGCGAGCATCCTCGTCGAGGCGCTGCCGTACATCCGTCGCTTTTATCAAAAGACCGTGGTTGTCAAATACGGCGGCCATGCAATGGTAGCGGATGAGCTCAAGGAGAGCTTCGCCAAGGACATCGTCCTGATGAAATACATCGGCATCAATCCGGTGGTCGTCCACGGCGGAGGGCCCCAAATCGGTAAGATGCTCGACCGCATTGGCAAGGAGTGTCAATTTCGTGCGGGCATGCGGGTGACCGACGAAGACACGATGGACATCGTCGAAATGGTCCTTGCCGGGAAGCTCAACAAGGAGATTGTTTCGCTGATCAACCGCCACGGCGGCCAGGCCATCGGCTTGAGCGGCAAGGACGCCTGGCTGATTCAGGCGCGCAAGCTTCATGTGTTCCGCTACCAGGGAGATGACCAGCCCCCCGAGATCATCGACATCGGTCTTGTGGGTGAGGTGCACAGTGTGAATACGGAAATCCTGAAGACCTTTGAGCAGAGCCAGATGATCCCTGTGATCGCCCCCGTGGGGGTGGGCAAAGAGGGGGAAACCTACAACATCAACGCCGACCTGGTCGCCGGGGCCGTCGCGGGTGCCCTGCGGGCCGAGAAGCTGCTGCTGATGACCGATGTGGCCGGCGTGCTGGACAAGGAAGGGAAGCTCATCTCCAGCATGACGGTCGCCGAGGCCGCGGATGCCATGCAGGATGAGACGCTCAAGGGGGGCATGATTCCCAAGGTCCAGTGTGCCGTGGAGGCCGTTCAGGCGGGCGTCGGCAAGGTCCACATCATCGACGGCCGCGTGCCGCACTCGATTCTCTTGGAAATGTTCACGGACACGGGCGTCGGAACGGAAATCATCAAGCGGCGTTAGCAAAGGCTGATACAGGAGTCGACATGACGGACGTCAGGGACCTCTCTCAGAGCACCATGTTCAACACGTACGCGAGGCTGCCGCTCACACTCGTGCGGGGTGAGGGCTGCCGGCTGTGGGATGACACCGGGAAGGAGTATCTGGACTTCCTCGCCGGCATCGCCGTGTGCAACCTCGGTCACTGCCACCCTGAGGTAAGCCGGGCTCTCTGCGAGCAGGCCGCCCGCCTCGTGCATGTGTCGAATCTCTTCTACACGGAGCCTCAAACCCGGCTGGCGGCGGAATTGACACGGCTTTCGTTTGCAGATAAGGTGTTTTTCTGCAACAGCGGAGCTGAAGCCAATGAAGCGGCCATCAAGCTGGCAAGGAAGCACAGCCGGGATCGCTACGGTCCCGGCCGTTTTCATATCATTACGATGATCGATTCCTTCCACGGAAGGACCCTCGCGACACTTTCCGCAACGGGTCAGGAGAAGGTGCACAAGGGATTCGAGCCCTTGGTCGAGGGGTTCACCTACGTGGGATTCAACGACCTGAGCGCCGTGGAAGCAGCGATCACCGTTCAGACGTGCGCCGTCCTGGTGGAGCCTGTCCAGGGAGAAGGCGGCGTGAATTTTCCCGCTCCCGGATATCTCAAGTCGCTTCGGGAGCTCTGTGATCGGCACGATCTTTTGCTGCTGTTCGATGAGGTCCAGACGGGAATGGGCCGGACCGGGTCCCTTTTCGCTTACGAGCAGGAAGGCGTGACCCCGCACATCATGACGTTGGCCAAGGCCTTGGGCAACGGACTCCCGATCGGTGCCATGCTGGCAACGAATGAGGTCGCCCGGGCGTTCGTCCCGGGGACCCATGCGTCGACGTTCGGAGGAACGCCCTTGGTCACCGCGGCAGCGGGGCGCGTTTTGGAGCTGATTGCCGAGCCCCGGTTCCTGGATCGAGTCAGGGAAGCCGGTGCCTATTTGATGCAGTCCCTTCGGGCGCTTCAAGCCCGACACCCCGTCATCGTCGACGTGCGGGGTCGAGGCCTGATGGTTGGAGCGGAGCTCTCGATGCCGGGCCAGGTGGTGGTCGACAAGTGCCTGGAGCGCGGCGCCATTATCAATTGCGCACACAACACCGTGCTGCGCCTTGTCCCGCCGCTGGTCGTCGGTCAATCGGAAATCGATGCGCTCATCCAGATCCTGGATGACGTGTTGCGCGAGGTGTCTGCATGAAACGGGATCTGCTGACCATCTTGGATCTCTCGGCAGAGGAGATAAGGCAGCTCATCACCCGAGCCCGGGCCATGAAAGCGGAATGGGCGGCGGGATCCCTGCAGCCATCGCTTGCGGGTAAGGTGCTGGGCATGATTTTCGTCAAACCGTCGACGCGGACCCGGGTGTCCTTCGAAGTGGCGATGTACCGGCTGGGCGGCCACTGCGTGTACATGACGGCCGGAGACACCCAAATCTCCCGAAATGAGCCCTTGTCCGACATGGGTCGCGTTCTCTCCCGCTATGTGGACGGCGTTATGGTGCGTACGTATTCACAGTCCGACGTCGAGGAGCTTGCTCGGTATGCGACCATTCCCGTTGTCAACGGCCTGACCGACCGGTTTCACCCCTGTCAGGTCCTGAGCGATTTGGTGTCGGTTGAGGAGGAGTTGGGCTCCATTGAGGGGATCCATGTCGCCTGGGTCGGGGACGGCAACAACGTGGCCCACTCCTGGATCAATGCCTCTGCCCGTTTGGGATTCACCGTCACCCTGGCCTGCCCGCCCGGCTACCAGCCGGACCTGAGGGTCATCGAGCGGGCCGAGCGCCAAGGCATCGCCAAGGTCAAGCTGACCGGCGATCCCAAGGAAGCCGTGCGGTCGGCTGACGTGATCTACACGGATGTGTGGGCCAGCATGGGGCAGGAGGCGGAATCCGAAGCCAGGAAGGGCGTTTTCAAACCCTACCAGGTCAATGCGGAGCTCCTCGCATGCGCGCCGGCGCACGCCGTCGTGATGCATTGCCTGCCCGCACACCGCGGAGAAGAAATCACGGACGGCGTCCTGGAAGGGCCGCGGTCCGTCGTTTTCAGCCAGGCAGAAAACCGTCTGCATCTCCAGATGGCCTTGCTTGAATGGCTGATGACCGGAAAGTCTTAATCGATTGAGGAGAACGAACGACCCATGAAGATCAGCAAAGTGGTACTGGCCTATTCCGGAGGGCTTGACACATCGGTCATTCTTAAGTGGCTGATCGAGACCTACCAGTGTGAGGTGGTGGCGTTCGCAGCCGACCTCGGGCAGGAGGAGGAGCTCGACGGGCTGGAGGCCAAGGCACTGGCCACGGGCGCCGTCAAGGCACGCATCGAGGACCTCCGCGAGGAATTTGTCAGGGACTTCGTTTTCCCCGCATTCCGCGCCAACGCCATCTATGAAGGGCAGTACCTGCTCGGAACGTCCATTGCGCGCCCGATCATCGCCAAGCATCAGGTGCGGATCGCCGAGGAAGAAGGGGCGGACGCCGTCAGTCATGGGGCGACGGGCAAAGGGAACGACCAGGTCCGTTTCGAGCTGACTTACACCGCCCTCAATCCCGGTCTCAAGATCGTCGCCCCTTGGCGGGAATGGGATCTTCGATCGAGAACGGCGCTGGTCAACTTCGCCAAGAAGCATGGTATTCCCGTGCCCGTAACCCAGGAAAAGCCGTACAGCTCCGACCGGAATATGCTTCACATCAGCTACGAGGGCGGCATCCTGGAGGATCCTTGGCTGGAGCCCGATTCCAAGATGTTCACCTTGACCGCGAGCCCTGAAGAGGCGCCTGACACCGCCCAGGTCATTGAGATCGAATTCGAGGCGGGCAATGCGGTGGCTCTGGACGGTCGTCGTCTGAGCCCGGCGAAGCTGCTGCAGGAGCTCAACGCCATCGGTGGCAGACACGGCATCGGGAGAGTGGACCTGGTCGAAAATCGTTTCGTGGGCATGAAGTCGCGCGGCGTCTACGAGACCCCTGGTGGGACGATTCTCAGGACGGCTCACCAGGCCGTCGAGTCCATCACCATGGACCGGGAGGTCATGCACATTCGCGACTCCCTGATTCCTCAGTATTCGAGGCTCATTTACAATGGCTTCTGGTATTCGCCGGAGATGAAGCTGCTGCAAAGCATGATGGACCTGGCGCAGGAAAACGTCTGGGGGACCGCCCGATTGAAGCTTTACAAGGGAGCGTGCCAGACGGTTGGACGCAAGTCCTCGAGATCGCTCTATCAGACCAGCTTTGCGACTTTCGAGGAAGACGAAGTGTACCGCCAGGACGATGCCACGGGGTTCATCCGCCTCCACGGTCTGCGACTTCGCATCGGCGCACTGGTCCAGAAGAGCTTGAGATGACGCACCCGCGGAGGCCCTCATGTGATGCCAGGGTCGCCGGTTGGGGCACGAAAGGTAAACTGTGAAGGGAATGGATCTTTATGGCTGACAAGCCCTGGCAAGGTCGTTTCGAGCAGCCCACGAACCGACAGGTGGAGGACTATACGGCCTCCATCCATTTCGATTCCCGCCTGTTCCGCTTCGACATCGAAGGAAGTATTGCCCATTGCCGCATGCTGGCCGAATGCCAGATCATTTCCCATGACGATGCCAATCGAATTGTGGAAGGACTGGGAGAGATCCTGAGGGAGATTGAGCGGGGTGAGCTGCCGATGGATGCCTCTCAGGAAGACATCCACATGGCTGTCGAGCAGCGATTGATCCAAAAGATCGGCGAGGTGGGCGGAAAGCTCCATACGGCTCGGAGCCGTAACGACCAGATCTGCTTGGACATGCGGCTCTACATGCGCGACGTGATCGAGCAATGCCGGGCTCTCCTGATGGATGTCGAAGAGGCCCTGCTCACAGTGGCTCGGGCAACGCTCGGATTTGTCATGCCGGGCTTCACGCATCTGCAGCATGCCCAGCCGGTGCTCTTGTCTCACCACCTCATGGCCTACTTCGAGATGTTTGCGCGGGACGAAGAGCGATTCGAGGATTGCCTCAAACGGACGAATGTGCTGCCGCTGGGCAGCGCCGCCCTTGCGGGAACATCCTTTCCGATCGACATGGATCTGACCGCTCGCCACCTGAAATTTGCGCGGGTGACGCGCAACAGCATGGACGCCGTGAGCGATCGGGATTACCTGATCGAATTCAATGCCGCCGCCGCCATCACCATGATGCACGTCAGCCGGCTCGCTGAAGAGCTGATCTTGTGGTCTACGTCCGAATTTGCCTTCATTGAAATCAGCGATGCTTTTTGCACGGGATCGAGCATCATGCCGCAGAAGAAAAATCCGGATGTTCCCGAGCTGATGCGCGGCAAGAGCGCTCGCGTCTTCGGCAACCTCATGACGCTGCTGACGCTGTGCAAGGCTCTCCCGCTTGCCTACAACCGTGATCTGCAGGAAGACAAGGAGCCCGTGTTTGACACGGTTGACACGATCCTGAGCACGCTTCGCCTTCTCGCCCGGCTCCTGCCCGAGATTCAATTCAAGGAATCGCGGATGGATCAGGCTGCCCGTGAAGGATTCATTCTGGCCACGGAGCTTGCGGACTACCTGGTTCGCAAGGGAATCCCCTTTCGCAAGGCCCATCATGCCGTGGGACAGATCGTTCAGCTTTGCGTTCTTCAGAAGAAGGACTTCAGGGATTGCACGCTCGAGGAATACAAGAACGCATCCAAGGCATTCGAGACGGATCTCTTCGACCTGCTCGACGTTAAGAGTGCCGTCAACCAGAGGAAGTCCCAAGGAGGAACGGCGACCGTGCGTGTCCAGGAGGCCGTTTCTCGTGCGCAAGAGGAGCTGGAGAAGAAGCGGGCCTCCCTCCAAGGCTCGTGAGCGATGGCAAATAGAAGACTCTAGGGGTTGGGCTCCAAGTGATTGGATTGACTTCCGCGGCTTGTCGCATCGGACTGCCCGACCTTACCGGGCACAACCTGTGCCGAGAGCGCCCAAACGGACCTTGACACCCTCTTACCGCTCGACCCGCGCGAGGCAAGGCTTCAATCGGGTTGGGAGCTCCGGAGGATCCCCATAATGAAACGTGGCGTACAGAGATCGAGATGGCTGTCCCTTCTTCGAAATGCCATGGCTCTTGTTTTACTGCTTCCTATCACGACGACCGTTTTGGTGGGCTGCGGCAAAAAGCTCTACCCACGCCCCCTGTCACAGCTCGTCAAACCTGATCTCAAAGATCTTCAAGCGAAAGTCACCTCCAAGGGCGTTGAGCTCACCTGGTCCATCCCGGAAGACATCCGAGGGGGAGAGAAGCGCGATCTGCACCACTTCATGGTGTACAAATCAGAGATCAACTGGGGGGACCGGGGCTGCTCCGAATGCCCACCGCTCAGACAGGAGGAAGACCTGCGGATCGAGCTTTCAGCGCCCCAACCTGCCCGCATCGACGGCAGCAACGTGGTTTGGCTCGACACGAAAGCGGCCAAGAATCGAGCCTACCGCTACTCCGTGGCGTTGTTCGGAAAGAAGCAGCGCGAGCTTTCTCGCTCGAAGCCGGTCACAGTGAAGGTACTCCCTGCCCCGGCACCGCTCAGAGATCTGCAGGTGAGCACCACGGCCCAGGGAATCATGCTCCAATGGAAGTCCCCCACCAAGGATGTCGAAGGGCAGCCGCTCCAGGGGGAGATTCAGTATGCCATCGAGCGCCGCCCGCCGAACGGGCAGTGGGAGAAGCTCTCGACGGTCCCGATCAAAGCAAGCAACTTTCTGGATAAATCGATTGCCTCCAATCTCACGTACGAGTATCGGGTCACTCCCATGATCGTGCTCGAAGGAATCTCAGTGAGCGGAGAGTCTGCTTTGTTTGCTCACGCTCAAGCCCCCGGGTCCGTGCCGCCGCCGCCGCCCAAGTCGGTTTGGGCGATCCCCGGCAAAGGAGGGATCGAGGTGCAGTGGACGGAGAGCGACGGCAAGAATGCGGGCTATCATGTATACCGGAAAGAAGGAAAGGACATCACCCGGTTGACGGACGCGCCGATCCAAAAGGCGCCTTACTTTGACCGGTCCGTGAAGCAAAACGTGCTTTACTCCTATGCCGTTTCGGCCGTCAATCCCGAGCCTGATCAGAAAGAAGGTCTCCTCTCGAAGTGGGTCGAGATCCGAAGCCTCATGATCGAATGATCGGGAGGCTGCAATTCCGACAGGTCATCCGGGTGAGCAGCGGGCGAGCCCGATCACCCCGGGAGCTTCCGATTTGACCGTCTACGCTGGAGAAACAACGCCATGCACTATTTCCGCTACGAAAACGACGAACTGCACTGTGAGAAGATTTCCCTGCGCAGTCTGGCCGACCAGGTTGGCACTCCCTGCTACGTGTACAGCCATGCAACGTTAAAGCATCACTTCACGGTCTTCGATTCCGCCTTCACGACTGTGCCGCACCTGACCTGCTTTGCCGCCAAAGCAAACTCGAACCTGGCTCTGCTCAACCTGTTTGGCTCACTGGGTGGAGGCGTCGACATTGTTTCGGGAGGGGAGCTGTACCGGGCGAGGAAAGCGGGCGTGCCAGCTGACCGCATCGTCTACTCGGGCGTTGGTAAGACTCGAGAGGAAATCGATTACGCCCTGGGTGAAAACATCCTGATGTTCAACATCGAGTCAACTCAAGAGCTCGAGGCGATCGATGCGCGGGCGGCGGCGCTGGGACGACGGGCTCGGATCGCCCTTCGCGTGAATCCTGACGTCGATCCCAAGACGCATCCGTACATCTCCACGGGGTTGAAGAAGAACAAGTTCGGCGTCGACATCGACAACGCGGTGAAGTCCTATCAGCAGGCCCGCAGCATGGAGCACGTGGACGTCCAGGGGGTCAGCTGCCACATCGGAAGCCAGCTCACAGACATCTCACCGTTTGTCGACGCTCTGAAGAGGCTCAGGCTTCTTATCTCCAACCTCGAATCCCTGGGTATTCCCATCCAGTACCTGGATCTCGGTGGAGGTCTCGGGATCGTCTACGATCAGGAAGCCCCGCCGCATCCCCACGAGTACGCTCAAGCCATCCTCCATGAGCTCAAGGGGTTGCCCTGCACGTTGATTTTCGAGCCGGGCCGCGTTATCGTCGGCAACGCGGGCGTGCTCCTGACGAAGGTGCTTTATACCAAGCGGACTCCCAGCAAGGATTTTGTCATCGTGGACAGCGGGATGAACGACCTCCTCCGCCCGAGTCTGTACGGATCGTATCACCAGATCCTGCCTGTCACGAAGTACGGTCGTGAGACGCAGGTCGTCGACGTGGTCGGCCCCATTTGCGAATCGGGGGATTTTCTGGCTCGGGACCGGGGTCTTCCCATGGTGCAGCAGGGTGACCTGCTTGCGGTCATGAGTGCCGGCGCATACGGGTTCACCATGTCTTCGAATTACAACTCGCGCCCCCGAGTCGCGGAGGTTCTGGTCAAAGAGGACCGGTTCACGATTGTCCGAAAGCGCGAGACCTATGAAGACCTGACTCGGGGCGAGCTGATCCCCGAAACCGACTCATGAGGGATGGCCGCATGGCGACATCAGGAGAGCGTTTCCGCTTTACGAAAATGACAGGGAGCGGGAACGACTTCATCATCATGGACAACCGCGATCAGCACATCGGTCCTGAGCGCTACCCAATGCTGGCCCGGATGGCCTGCCGCAGGAAGCTTTCCGTCGGCTCCGATGGAATCATCTTTATTGAGAGCGACCCAGACGTTGACTTCAGGTGGAGCTTTTTCAACGCGGACGGGAGCGCGGCGGAAATGTGCGGCAATGGCGCGCGGTGTGCCGCCCGCTTTGCCCACATCCACAAGATCGTCACAACGGAGAGCATGGCCTTCAGAACCCTGGCGGGGATCATCGAAGCAACGATCAAAGGGGAGCGAGTCAAAATTCGCATGACGCCGCCACACGGTTTCGAAACCGACCTGGAAGTGGAGGCGGCCGACCGCTCTTTTCGGCTCCACTTCATCAACACGGGGGTCCCGCACGTGGTGTGGCTCGCAGCGGACGCGTCGGACCTTGAGCATGCTGAGGTCTTTTCCTGGGGGAGAGCGCTACGACACCATCCCCGGTTTCAGCCCGCCGGCACCAATGTCAATTTCATCGCCGTTCAAGATGACCATCGTCTGCTCATTCGCACCTATGAGCGCGGAGTCGAAGACGAGACCCTGGCGTGCGGCACGGGGTCCATCGCTTCGGCCCTTGTGGCAGCTTCCAGGGGGTTGGCAGCTTCCCCGGTGGAAGTGGTCACACGAAGCGGGGAGATCCTCACGATCTATTTTCAGCAAAACGACGGGGAGAAAAAAGAGCCGTTCAGCGAGGTCTATCTGGAGGGTGATGCCAAGGTGGTCTACGAAGGCGAGCTCTGGGACGAAACCTTGACGAGATAGGGAGGGAATCATGTTTCAAGGCGCTTATGTGGCAATTGTGACTCCGTTCAAAAACGGACAGGTGGATGAAGCAACGCTCCGGGAGCTCATCGAATTCCAGATCGCCAACGGGACACACGGCATCGTCCCTTGCGGCACGACTGGAGAATCGCCCGTTCTGTCCTTCAAGGAGCACGAGCGCGTGGTGGACATTACGGTGGAACAGGTGAACAAGCGGGTTCCCGTGCTGGCGGGGTCCGGATCGAACAACACCGACGAAGCCATCGTCCTCACCAAGCACGCCAAGAGCGCCGGAGCGGACGGGGCTCTGATGATCGCGCCCTATTACAACAAGCCGACCCAGGAAGGGCTCTACCGCCATTACGAGAAAGTCGCCCGATCGGTCGACATCCCGATTATCGTTTACAACATCCCGGGGCGCACCGCCGTCAACATCGAGCCGGCCACCTTGGCCCGCCTGGCCAAGATTGACACGATTGTCGGCGTCAAAGAAGCCTCCGGGAGCATGAAACAGATCACCGACATCATTGCCTTGTGCGGCGAAACGTTCACCGTGCTCTCGGGCGAGGACTACCTGACGTACCCGCTCATGTGCGTTGGAGGCAAAGGCGTGATCTCCGTAACGTCCAATATCATTCCCAAGGACATGGCCGACCTTTGCAGCCTGGCTCTTGCCGGCAAGCTCGCCGACGCGCAGAAGCTCTACTATCGAGTCCTGCCCCTGTGCCACGCCCTGTTCTACGAGACCAACCCGGCTCCCGTGAAAGCGGCCCTTGCCATGATGGGGAAGATCCCGAGCGACGAGGTACGGCTGCCGCTCGTTCAAATGGGCGACGCCAATCGCGACAGGCTCAAACGCGATCTGCAGGCGTATGGCCTGCTGTAGCGCCGGAGGGAAACGACATTCTCGCCTGAATCAGGCGTCACGGGAAGAGGAGGAATCTTATGGTACGGGCGGCGATCGCGGGGATAGCGGGGAGGATGGGCTCCCGGATAGCTCAGCTCATCAGGGAATCGGACGGCATCGAGCTCGCTGGAGGATTCGAGCAGCCTCAGCACCCCAAAGTGGGCTGTGAGATCGCCGAGATCATCGGCGGCGCGCGCACGGGCATTCAGGTGTCTGGTGGGATGGCCGACGTCTTGGGCCAGGCGGATGTGGTCATCGATTTCACGCTCGCGGCCGCTTCCCTGGAGCACCTGAAGCTCGCCTCGTCTGCCGGGAAGCCGATGGTGATCGGCTCCACGGGCTTCACCACGGACCAACTGGCTCAAGCTCGCGAGCTGGCCACTCGCGTGCCTTGCGTGATCGCCCCGAACATGAGCATGGGCGTGAATGTGCTTTTTAAGGTCGTTGCCGATGTGGCGCGACTTCTTGGGGAAGGATACGACATCGAGATCGTGGAAGCCCACCACCGATTCAAAAAGGACGCTCCCAGCGGAACGGCGCTCAAGCTGGCCCAGGTGGCCGCGGAAGCCGTGCAGCGCAATTTGGACGAGGTGGGGGTCTATGCCCGACACGGACTGATCGGCGAGCGTACGGCGAAAGAAATCGGCGTTCAGACGCTGAGAGCCGGAGATATCGTGGGCGAGCATACCGTGATGTTTTGCAGCCTCGGGGAGCGAATCGAGCTCACTCATCGGGCGCATAGCCGTGACAACTTTGCGCGGGGGGCGATTCGGGCTGCCACGTGGATCATACGTCAGCCTCCCGGCCTGTATGACATGCAGCATGTTTTGGGAATCAAATGATTTTCACCTCTGGAGGATTCCATGCCTTTTGACAAAGCGGACCGTCTCAAACGACTTCCACCCTATCTGTTTGCCGAGATCGATCGGCTCAAAGCCGAGCTCATCGCCAAGGGCGTCGACGTCATCAATTTGGGTGTGGGGGACCCCGACCTGCCGACGCCGAGTCATATCATCGAAAGCATGCAGAAGGCGGCCGAAAAACCCGAAAACCACCAGTACCCCTCCTATTCGGGCATGAACGATTTCAGAGGCAGCGTGGCTCGCTGGTACAAGACACGTTTCGGCGTGGACCTGGATGCAGCCAGCGAGGTCTTGACGCTTATCGGATCCAAGGAAGGCATTGCTCATCTCCCTCTGGCCTGCATCAACCCGGGAGACCTTGCCCTGATACCGACTCCTGCCTACCCGGTCTACGATGTGGCGACCATGTTTGCAGGCGGGGAGTCCTATTTTATGCCGTTGACTCGTGAAAACGATTTTCTCCCCGACTTGGACGCAATCCCCCGAGATGTTGCCGGCCGTGCCAAGATGATGTTCATCAATTACCCCAACAATCCCACGGGAGCGACGGCGGAACGGTCCTTCTTCGAAAAAGTGCTTGAATTTGCCAAGGAATTCGATGTAGTGGTTTGCCATGATGCGGCTTACACCGAAATGGCATACGACGGCTATCGCCCCATGAGCTTCCTGGAGCTGCCGGAAGCCAAAGACGTGGCCATCGAGTTCCATTCGCTGTCGAAGACCTACAACATGACGGGCTGGAGGCTGGGCTTCGTGGTTGGCAACAGCGCGGTTCTGAGTGCTCTGGGCCAGGTGAAGAGCAACATCGATTCCGGCGCCTTCAACGCCGTTCAGGAAGCAGGCATTACGGCGCTCGAAGCGAGCCAGGATTGCGTCAGCCGGATGCAGCGGATTTACCAGGAAAGGCGCGATGTGCTCATCGACGGCCTGCGGAGCGTCGGACTCAATCCCGAGGCGCCCAAGGCGACCTTTTACGTGTGGTGCCCGGTCCCCCAGGGCTTTACGTCCAAAGACTTCACGTCCCTGCTGCTTCGAGAGGCGGGGATCGTCACGACACCCGGCAGCGGATTCGGACCTCCGGGCGAAGGGTATGTCCGGTTTGCTTTGACCGTTGACAAGGAGCGCCTGGCAGATGCCGTCGCTCGCATCAAGAAGCTCACTTTTTAGTGGGCGACGTGGATCCATGGAAGAGGTTCTGATCGGGCTCGGGAGCAACCTGGGAGACTCCGTCGCTCTGTGCGGAGCAGCGATTCGGTGGTTGGCTGATCATCCGGCCATCACCGTGGTGCGTGTCTCGTCTCTGTATCGGACAGCACCGGTGGGATACCTTGATCAGGAGTGGTTCGTGAACGGCGTTCTGCTCTGCACGACGTCCCTGAGTCCATCGGAGCTGCTGGATGTGCTTCACACCGTCGAGGAGTCTTTCGGCAGAACGCGCACCCTCCGTTGGGGCCCCAGAACGTTGGATCTGGATCTCCTGGCACATGGGAGCCGAGTTGTGCGACTTCCGGATTTGACTGTGCCGCACGCCCGGATGCAGGAGCGCCGTTTCGTGCTGGCCCCTCTCGTCGAGGTCCACCCGAACTGGGTTCATCCCGTTTTGAGGAAGACGGCGCGGCAGCTGCTCGCCGCGCTTTCCGAAGAGCCCGGGCAAGAAGTGGAGTCGATGGTGCTCTCATGATTCGGTTGCTCATCTATGGATTCGTCGCATACATTGCCTACCAGCTCTTCAAGTCTCTGGCGAGAAAGCTGTTTCCGTCCAATTTCTCGGCCGAGCACGGTCGAAGGGGGCCAGGGGGCGATCAGAGTACAGAGCTCATTCAAGACCCCCAGTGCGGCACCTATTTTTTGAAGCAGCACGGCGTCATCGCGACGTTTCAGGGGAAAAGACTCCATTTTTGCAGTGAGAAATGCCGGGATAGCTACCTGGCCCGCCATCGGGATCATTGACGATTCAATCTTGCCGGGCGGAAATCGTAACGTAGAACAGGGAGGTCAGGTTGAAATTTTTCATCGACACGGCAAATTTGAACGAGATCAAGGAAGCGCACAGTCTGGGAATTTTGGACGGGGTAACGACGAACCCCTCCCTGGTCGCCAAGGAAGGCATTGCCACAAGACAGGCGTTCGAGCAGCATATCAAGACCATCTGCGAGCTCATCGACGCGCCCGTCAGTGCGGAAGCGGTCAGCCTGACTTTCCAGGAGATGGTTGCAGAGGCACGTATCCTCGCAGCCATTCATCCCCAGGTCGTGGTGAAAATTCCGATGACCGTGGATGGTCTCAAGGCCGTGCGGCAGCTTGCGGAAGAAGGCATCAAGACCAATGTGACCCTGATCTTCTCCCCCCTTCAGGCCCTCATGGCGGCCAAGGCAGGGGCTTCGTATGTCAGCCCGTTTGTGGGGCGGCTTGACGACATCGCCCACGAGGGCATGGCGCTGGTCGAGCAGATCATTGAAGTGTATTCCAACTATCTGTTCGAAACGGAGATCATCGTCGCCAGCATCCGCAATCCCCTCCACGTGCTCGACGCGGCCAAAATGGGAGCCGATGTAGCCACCATCCCCTTCAAGGTGATCACGCAGATGGCCAAGCACCCCTTGACGGACATCGGAATCAAGAACTTCTTGGCGGACTGGGAGAAGGTTGAGAGCAAGAGCGCTTTGCAAGCGAAATAGCTCGTTTTGATCGTTGGGTTCCGTAACAAGCACACAGCCGAGAGAGGATCACGATGAAGAATCCGGCCAGAGAAGCAAGAGCGATGCGAGTGGTTGCCTGGTGGGTTTCTTGTTGCGTCCTGTTGGCCACACCCGCTGGTGCGGACATCTTTAAGTATGTGGACAAAGAAGGGGTGATCCATTTCACCAACATCCCCGCTCACCCGGATGCGCAGAAGATGGCAGCGTTGAAGCCCCTCACGGTCTCCCACACCACGGGTCGGATCGCGCCCAAGTCTCAACTGCCTTTGCTGCGCTCTTACGTGCCCTTCTGCGACCTCCCGAATCAAAACGCTTATGAGCCTCACATCCGCTTGACCTGTCTGCGGCATGGCATGGACTATAACCTCGTCAAGGCGGTCATCCGAGCCGAATCGGGGTTCAACTCGCAGGCCGTGTCGCCCAAGGGCGCTATGGGGCTGATGCAGCTCATGCCCGACACGTCGCGTTACATGGGCGTTTTGAACCCGTTCGACCCGCTCGACAACATCGATGGCGGGACACGTTATCTCAGGATGTTGCTCGACCGATTCAACAATGATATTTCTTTGGCGTTGGCCGCCTATAACGCCGGTCCGGAAAATGTGGCCAAGTACGGAGGGATCCCTCCGTACGATGAAACCCAAGTCTACGTCCAACGAGTGCTGGAGTACTACCAGCGCTACAAGCGATGAACAGAGAAGTCAGCCCGTGGATTCAAAGCAGTCTGAAGTTGGTGTGAAGGCGGTGGGACAAGCACGGCCAGGTTTGTCGCGGCAGCACCTGACCGCTCTACCCAACCTTCTGACGTATTTGCGGATTGTCGCCATACCGCTGATCATCGTTTTGCTCACCCCACCCGCATCCGGACGCATTCTCAACGTGGCCTTCGTGGTGTACGGTCTGGCTTCACTGACCGACTACTTCGACGGGATTCTCGCGAGACGTCATAATCTGGTGACTTCCGTGGGAAAGCTGCTGGATCCCCTCGCGGACAAGCTGCTCAACTCAGCCGTGCTCATCATGCTCATCCCTTTGGGAAAAGTCGATGCGTGGCTGGTTTTCCTCATCATCGGCCGGGAAATGACCATTACGGGGCTTCGATCCATTGCGGCCAGCCAGGGGCTGATCATCAACGCAAGCCGCATGGGCAAAAATAAGATGATTTCGCAGATCTGCGGCATTTTGTTCCTTCTGCTGACCATCCCTCCATACCAGTCGTTTCTGGATGCCCTTGGGACCCTGTTCCTTTGGGTGTCGCTATTCCTCGGATTCTGGTCCGCCCGAGACTACTTTTCCCAATTCTATTACGAAGCCAAGCACCAGGAGCCCCACTAACGCTTGAAGACGGAAGTCCTGATCACCCAATGCAAAAGCCCGGGAGAGCCATTCGAATCGAATGAAACATCCCGGGCTTCGCGTTTTGAGGGTGTGAATCGGGTCAGTTGAGATCCGAAGAGGCCATCGAAGAGTCACTGCTCTCGCCGGTTCTTGTGCACCGACCGCACTTGCACTGCGCGGCCACAACCTCCGTCCGTTTCTGCTCCTCGGTCGGCTCTCCCTTGAATCGGGCTTTGATCATTCCAACTCCTCCCTTGTTCTGGATTGACGTTCGTTTATCCGGATCAGGACAGATCCGAAGCTCAAAGACACTAAGACAATGATTAGCAAGCTTCGGACCAGATCCCGACACGCCGAGCGCCCCACCGGACTCTCAGCGCTCCGGCCCGTGCCTCCAAAAGCCCTCAGGCAATCTCCGAGCACCACCCGAAGGCATCTTCCCTCGATTCGCGGATCTCGCAGTAATGCTGCAGCACCCAATGCCAGCGGTTCCGCGTCGCCCTGCAAAACGCCTCGATCCGATTCTCGCTGAAATTCTCCCCGTGCCGCACCGTTACGAAGCACTTGCTGCAGAACCGAATCGCCCAGCAATGAGCACACCGCTCCTTGAATGCCGCGTCGTAATCGCGCATGATCTGCACGATGGCGCCGGTGTCGAAGCCCTTGCCGACGCTACCGATGGGGCGCGAGCTCCCAACCCGCTCGCACATGTACAAGTCCCCGCCTGTGCCGACAAAGCACTTGGGATCCCCGGGCACGCACTGGCCATTGCTCGGCGTGGTCTCCTTCATGTCGCTCATCACCCTCTGGTGAACGTCCATGAAGTCGGACTTGAAGAACGAGAGCACGAAGTCTTCGGGAAACACCCGCCCCGTCAGCATTTTGTCCCGGAAGACCCCGAAAAGCTCCGCCTTTTGACGAGGGTAGCTCGGATCCGTTTCCATGGCGAGAATGTCATCGGAAAGACAGGATGGGTAAGGATTCACCCGCGAGACAGTGACCGAATGGTCTTGGAAGATGTCCGGATTCTCCGCCATGAACGAGCCAATCTCCCGAAGTCGGATCGGGGCGGCGGCGACCACGTTGAACGAGACCCGGGAACCGAAGAAGCCCGGATCCATGCGGTACAGCCGCATCAGGCCGTCCCATGCGGCATCGAAAGACCCTCTGCCGTCCGGGAAAACCCGATAGCGATCGTGTACCTCCCGCGGACCATCGAGGCTGACATTGAGGCGAAAATCGTGCTGGATGAGGAAGCGGCAGGCCTCTTCCGTGAGCATCGTGGCATTGGTGGTAAGGCGGAATTTGACGCTGCCGGGAGCCAAATGCTTGGCCACTTCGACGGCATACTTCAGGAGGGAGAGATCCGTCAGCGGCTCGCCGCCATAGAAGCCCAGACTGAGCTCCCTTCGACCTCGGAAACCGAAATACCAGCGAAGGGCCGCGTCAATGACTTCAGGTGACATGACCTTGCTCGAATGGGAACGGTTGTCCTCGTAGGCGCCTGAAAACGAGCAATAGCGGCATCGCAGGTTGCAGCGCTCGGTGATGTTCAGGATGAGGTGATCCGGCCCCTTTTCCAGGAGAGCTTGGATCGTCCGGTCCATCAACGATTCGGGAAACGACGAGACAACCGGCAAATCAGCTCGAAAATAGCCGTCCTTCCTTGCCGACTCGATGGCCTGCATGGCCGGACCATGCTCCGTCGGCGTCGGCGGGTCATCCAAGGCGACAACGGGAGCCGAATCGGGCAAGAGATGAAAAATAGACCGATCCACCTCGAGGATCTCATTGGTCCAGGTATCGTAAACATAATACCCGCGCTCAGTGCGGATTTTTTTGATCAATTGCGCCATGGCATCGGTCTCCTTCTCACACAGCCATACGGTTTCGCTCGAGGCAATCACGGTCATCCAGACATCCCGCATCAACCCTCCATCGCCCATCCAGCTGGACGGGAGTGAGCCCGAAGTAAGATCCCGTTACCTGGAACTGCCTGAAACCATGCTCCGTTGTCAGGATCTCCCCGGTCTCTTCATCGGTCACCGTGATGGAAACGGAGTACCTCCCGGGGTTGAAGGGAATCTGGGGGATGGTGACCGAAACCCGCATGGGGTCACCCCGGTTGGGAATGGAGGCAAGGCCGCTTTCAGAGCTGCATTGCGCAATGCCCCTGGTCTCGCGATCGTAGAAGAGAAGGCCCAGCTGGACCCCCTTCACGGGCGCTTCCACCTTGAGCGTCATCTCGAGCCTCAAAGGGGCCAGATAGTCCACGGTCAGCAGTTCAGGGTCCTTGCCGTCAGATCCGTTCGAAGACAGCCGAACCTCGGAGAGTGCAGCCATCCCCGAGCCCGCCGTGGTCGCTTCGGCGTCGTCGAACTGACCATAATAGCGGTCGATTCCCTCGGGAACGTTGTCTCCCTGGTAAACCAGCTCGCCGCGGTTCAAAACGATCAGCTTGTTGCACAGCCTCGCAACCTGGGCCATGGAATGAGAGACAAAAACCACCGCCGAGCGGCTCAGGATCTTCTGCATCGCCGCATAGCACTTGGCCCGGAAGCCCACATCGCCCACCGCAAGCACTTCATCGAGGAGCAGGATGTCCGGCTCCATCTGCACGGCGATGGCAAACGCAAGCCTGACAGCCATCCCGGAGCTGTAGCTCCTCACCGGCGCGTCGATGAACTCACCGATCTCCGAAAACGCGACGATGCGGTCGAACTTCCGGTCGATCTCCCTTCGAGTCAGCCCCAGCACCGAGCCATTGATGTAGACATTCTCGCGACCGGTAAGAACGGTGTTGAAGCCGGTCCCGAGCTCGATGAGCGCTCCGACGCGCCCTCGCAACCGGATTGTGCCCTCGTCGATCTTGAACAAGCCGTTCAGGGCTTTCAGCAACGTCGATTTGCCCGCCCCATTGGGGCCGATGAGTCCCAAACATTCTCCCCGCTTCAGGGTGAAGCTGAGCCCTCGCACCGCCCAAAACTCATCCTGGCGCAAGGATCCCCGGGAGCCGTGCCTGCCCGCCATCTCGAGGGCGATACTGTGTAGCCCGTACCAGAGCGAGCGTTTGAGATCCCGGCAGAACTTGATGGAAACGTTTTCGACTTCAAGGAGCGGCAGTCTCGGGTCCATGGACATCGTATGCCCCCTAAGCATTCAGAATCTTGACGAGATGAGGAATGGCAAGCCGAAAGGCGACCCAGCCCGTCAACAGAAAGCCCACGGCCACCAGGGACAGGAAGACAAAATGGACGGGGAACGACACGACACCCCCGACGAGCAAGTCGCGCGTGCCCGCGAGCAGTGGGCTCACCGGGTTGATTCGAGCCAGGATGGACATGGCCCCTGAAGCGGGCGGGGTGTAGACGACCGGTGTGGCGAAGAACCAGAGGGTGACGAGAATTCCCATTCCCATTTCCACGTCTTTGTAGAGCAGACCGACGGGAACCAGCAGCAGCCCGATTCCCCAGCCGAAGGCGATGATGGAGAGAGCGCCCAAGGGAAAGAGCACGATCGACCATGAAAGCGCTCCTCCCAAAAACGGGAGAATGAAAAGCACCGGCACGATCCGAATGGCGAAATAGAACAAGACCTCCCCCAACCCCGCAAACAGGATGGCCTCTCGCGGGAAGTTGACGGAAGCCATCATGGATGTCGATGCCTGCACAAGTCGCAATGGACTGTTGAGGGCGTCCACGAAGGATTGCCACAGCAGGGTTCCAACCAGGACGTAGACGGGATACGGAATGTCCGTCTTGCCCGAAGCGATGATGTTCTGGGATTGCAGGAAGACAAAAGTCAAGGTCGTCGCCAGGGGCGGAATGAAGGCCCAGAGATAACCCAGCGCGGCCTGGCGGTATTGGCCCTTGATGTTCCGCACAAGCAGGCTTCGGGTGAGCTCCAAGGAGCCCCGCATGTCGTCTCCGATTCGCTTCAGGAAGGCCAGGGGACTTCTCAGCTCCGATTCCGGACGGTAGACAACCTCACGCAGCCCTTCAGGCCTCATGGAATACCTCTCTTGTCCTTGGGGTTGGGTGTTTCGATGAGCGCGATCGGGCGTCCGAACGGTTTCCCTCGAGTACCTTGATCCCGGTCGTGGCGACGGAGGGGGTCCCATGACAGGCCCCGTAAGGGACAAGCGCCTAACAGGTGCCGTCAAAATAATGCCGCCGGCCGTCTCCCCGGATGTCTTTACAGTCCCAGGCTTGACCGATGCGCCGCTCAGCCACTATACTGCCTTTCACGTCTTGTTTCCATGCGTTCCGGGAGGTTTGGAGACCCGCTGATCCATCTCAGCCGTCGGAGGAGCAGTCATGCCGTCAGCGCTTGCCAATTCCCCTGTTCTCAAGGCCATTGTCGAACGCAGGAGCATCCGCAAGTTCACGGATGCAACCGTCGACCGCGAAGCCGTGCTGGAATCACTCCGAGCCGCGTCATGGGCGCCGTCCGGATTAAACAACCAGCCTTGGCGGTTTTCCATCATTTGGGATAGCAATCTCAAGGCCAGTTTGGCCGGCCTCACGCGGTATGCCGCGATCCTGCGCGAGGCACCCGTGCTGGTTGTGGTCTATCTGGACAGGGAGGCTTCCTACGACTACGTCAAGGATTGTCAGGCCATCGGTGCCTGCATTCAGAACTTTCTTCTGGCCATCCACGAGCAGGAGCTCGGGGCGGTGTGGATCGGCGAAATCCTGAAGAACAAAGACGATATCGTCCGAGTGCTGGGAGCTCCAGAACGACTGGAGCCGATGGCCGTCATTGCGGTCGGGCATCCGGCTCACCGCAAACAGAGCTCCCATCGTCGCCCCGTGGAAGAGCTCATTATCCAGGAAAAATGACCGCGGGCCCGTGGGACCGCGCAGCCAAGAGCAAAGGAAGTGGAATGATCCGAGAACAACTGGTGGTCGGTATGCTTCAGACCAACTGCTACATCCTTGGAGACAAGGTCAACGGCGTGGCCGTCGTCATCGATCCCGGCGGTGACAGAAATCGCATTGCTCAGCGACTGCAGCAGCTTGACCTTGCGCTGGTCGCCATCCTGAACACGCACGGCCACTTCGACCACGTCATGGACGCATGGCCGCTTAAGGAAATGCGCGGCGGCAAGATCTACTTGCCAGCCAAGGACGAATACCTGCTTCATGACCGCATGGTCGGCCTTGCAGCCGTCCTCGGGGAGACGGGACCTTCCGGAGGAAAGGTCGACCGCGTCGTCGACGAGTCCATGAAGGAGGGGGACGTGCTCACCTTCGGGTCCATTCGACTGGAGGTGCTGGATACGCCGGGGCACACGCCGGGGCATGTTTCGCTCTATTCCCCCGAAACGGAATCGATTTTTGTGGGCGACACCCTGTTTGCAGGGTCCATCGGGAGGACGGACTTTCCGGGAGGCTCGTTTGAGCAGCTGATCCGGTCGGTGAAAAGCAAGATTTTCACGCTGCCCGGAAACACCAAGGTCTTCCCGGGACACGGGCCGGAGACGACCGTGGAGCGCGAGAAGCGAGCCAATCCTTTTTTCTGATACGGCACCGAGAGCAAGACCAACCTTAATGAGGGAGGAAATGAATGCGCAACTGGAACAGAAAGCGGGTGAGCCCTTTGATTCTGGTCCTCTTGTGTGTGCTCGCATTGTCCAACTGCTCGACCTTCGGACAACAGAAGAGCCCACCCCCCAACCCCATCGCTCAGCCTCAAGAAGGCTCGTCTCCTTCCGCCCTGTCATCCGGACCGCGGCCGACGGTTTATGATTTCCCGGATATTCCCGTCCCTGCGGAGATGAGCCGCCAGGAGAGGCGAACGTTCGTCGTCCAGTCCGGGCCCATGAAGGCAGGCTTGATGACTCTGCGGGGGGTCCGTGTCGATGTTCGCTCACTGATCAATTTCTTTCAGATTGCCATGCCCCGTGAGAACTGGAAGCCGAGAGGGGGATTCCACGCCCAGCGCACGGTGCTCATCTTTGAGAAGCCGGACAGGACCTGCGTGATCAATCTCTTCGAGACGACGCTGTACACCTACGCCGAGATCTATGTGGCACCCATCTCCGGGGGCCCGATTTGAGCCACCACACCCTGATCGGCAAGAATGTTTTGCTCGGCGTGAGCGGGGGTATCGCGGCCTACAAGTCTGCGGAGATCGTGAGAGGTTTCGTCAAGGAAGGTGCAACCGTTCAGGTTGTGATGACGGCGAGCGCACAACGGTTCATCACGCCCCTCACGCTCCAGGTGCTGTCCGAGCAGCCCGTCTGTACCGACCTTTTCGACCTCGCCATCGAATCCCAGATCGGGCACATCCAGGTGGCGCGCGCCGCGGACCTTGTCCTTGTGGCGCCAGCCACTGCCAACGTCATCGGCAAGATTGCCGCGGGGATTGCCGACGACTACCTCACGACGGTCCTCCTGGCCACCACCGCACCGGTCCTGATCTGCCCGGCCATGAACACGAAGATGTACGAAAACGGTGTCACACAGAGAAACCTGGAGACCCTTCGTCAATTGGGCCACTGCATTCTCGAGCCGGGAGTCGGCACGCTCGCCTGCAAGGAAGAGGGCACCGGACGGCTCCCGGACCCGGATCAGATCATCGAGGCCGCCTACCGCCTGCTGACACCGCCGAGCCTCGCCGGGCGCAAGGTCCTGGTGAGCGCCGGCCCCACCTGGGAGCCTTTCGACCCGGTGCGCTTCATCACGAACCCCTCGAGCGGCAAGATGGGTTATGCCTTGGCCAGGATGGCTGCGCGGCGGTCGGCCGACGTGGCTCTCGTCTCCGGTCCCACGTCCCTTCACGCTCCTCCGGGTGTCGGGTTCTACCCGGTTACGACCGCATCCGAGATGAAAGCCTCCATCATGGACCTTGCGCCGGAAATGGATGTGATCATCATGGCCGCCGCGGTGGGTGATTATCGGCCGTTGCAAGTGGCACCCCACAAAATGAAGAAGGTGGTCGGCGAGCTGACGGTTCAGCTGGTCAAGAACCCGGACATCCTGGCCATGCTCGGACAGAATCGCGGCGAGAAAGCGCTCCCGATCCTCGTCGGCTTCGCGGCCGAAACGGAGCACTTGATTGAGAACGCGACCGAAAAGCTCCGTTCGAAAAACCTGGACTTCATCGTGGCCAACAACCTCACTCAGGCTGGGTCGGGGTTTCAGTCGGACACCAATGCGGTTCGAATCATCGACAGAGACGGCACGACCCTGGACCTGCCGTGTATGCCCAAATCCGAGGTCGCCGCAAGAATTCTGGACCGGGTTGAGGCTTTGATCTCAAGACAGCCGACAGCGCCACCAGCTTAAGCTCATGGCTGAAACCCCACCGACCAAGCCCATTGAGCATGCTGCCGCCATGGACGCGCGAGAAGTGTCGAAGGTCCTTTCCGAGATCTCCTGGCTTCTGACCGGTCTCCGGATGGCCGGCCTGCGCGATATTCCTCGCACGCTGCTCACCGCTGCTCCGATGCAGAAGGCCACCGTGTCTATCCCGGAGCCGGCTCACGAGCCTCCCAAGGCCGTCCCCGGTGGTTTCCCCCCGGAAGAGGCTGCCCCTCCCTCCGCCGTCGGGGACCTGGCCCTGACCGGCATCAGGGACGACTTGGGGGACTGCCGACGCTGTCGCCTGCACGAAGGCCGGACGCACCTCGTGTTCGGGGAGGGCTCACCCACCGCCAAGCTCGTCTTTGTCGGCGAGGGACCGGGGTACGACGAAGACCAACAGGGCCGGCCATTCGTGGGACGCGCCGGGAAGCTTCTCGACAAGATGATCGCGGCACTTGGCAGACTGCGGAAAGAAGTTTACATCTGCAACGCAGTGAAGTGCCGCCCCCCCAACAATCGAACACCCGGGGCGGATGAGATCGCCTCATGCTCGCCGTTTCTCTTTCGGCAGCTGGAAGCGATCCGCCCGGACGTCATCTGCGCGCTGGGACTCACGGCAGCACAGACGCTTTTGGGTGGGGGGATTCCCATGAACCGGCTGCGAGGCCGCACGCATCACTGGCGAGGCATTCCGGTGGTCTGTACGTACCACCCCGCCTACCTGCTCCGAACGCCAGCCCAGAAGGCCGCCGCGTGGCAGGACCTTCTCGCCGTCGATCGAATTCTGCGCGGCCAAACGGACGCAACGTCTCGTTGATGGAAAGGGACCGATGATGAGCAAATCAGTCCATCCCCTCTGGCTGCTTCTTGCGGTTTTTCTCGTCCTTCCGACGGCCTCGTACGGAGACTCCGATCACCTGAATATCATCCAGGTCAAGGACAGCATCAATCCGGGTGTCGAGGACTTCATCGATTACGCCATCGAGCGCTCGCAGGAGGACGGGGCCCAATGCCTGATCATTCTGCTGGATACGCCGGGAGGGCTCATGACGTCCATGCGGGGGATCTCACAGGCCATCTTAGGCGCCAAGGTTCCCGTTGTCGTGTTCGTGTCTCCAAGTGGAGCACAGGCGGCTTCGGCTGGGGTGTTCGTCACCGCGTCCGCGGACATCGCGGCCATGGCGCCCGGCACCAACATTGGGGCCGCCCATCCGGTGACCACGGGCGGAGGCGACGTGCCTTCGACCATGAGTGAAAAGGTCGTGAACGACATGCTGGCCTTTGCGCGCAGCGTCGGCACGCAGCGGGGGAGAAACACGGAATGGCTTGAGGATTCCATCCGCAAGAGCGTGTCCATCACGGCCCAGGAAGCCTTCGAGAAGAACGTGATCGATCTGGTCGCCGACGACCTGCCGGACCTGATCGCAAAGCTGGACGGCTGGGAAATTCAAAAGCAGGGCTCGCCACGAACATTGAAGCTCAAGGGGATCGAGCAGCGAACGATCGAGCCGAGCTGGCAGCACAGAGTCCTGCGAGCCATCAGCAACCCCAACATTGCCTACATCCTGCTCATGATCGGGCTGGCCGGGCTCTACTTCGAGCTGTCCCAACCGGGAGCGATCCTGCCCGGGGTGCTGGGCGGGATCTCCCTCATCATCGCGCTCTATGCCATGCAGACGCTGTCGGTCAACTTCGCCGGCGTTCTCCTGATCCTGCTTGCCATCGTGTTTTTCATCCTGGAGGTCAAGGTCGTGTCCTACGGCATGCTCGGCCTCGCAGGAGTGTTGTGTCTTCTGTTGGGCTCCCTCATGCTCTTTCGGGCGCCCCATCAGTCGGGGCAGCTGGCCTACTCGGTCCTGATTCCCACGGTGCTGCTGATATCCGGCTTCTTTGTGGGCGTCGCGGCCTTGGCCATCCGGGCCCAGCAGCGCCGACCGCAAACGGGAAACGAAGTCCTTGTGGGCCAGGAGGGCGAGGTGAAGCAAGATCTGGCCCCGACAGGCAAGGTGTTCGTCTATGGCGAGCTCTGGAATGCCGAGGCGGATGAGCCCATCCGTGCTGGAGAGCGGGTTCGCGTCGTTTCGGCGGACAATTTGAAGTTGAAAGTCCAAAGGATCGATGCTAGATAGCTCAAGTTGACGTACCGCCCGGTTTGAACCGCACCCGGCCTCAGGAGGGGAAGCATGTCGGTCTATGGGATCACCTTAATCATCGTGCTGGTCGCCTTGTTTTTCGGGAACGCCGTCCGAGTCCTGAACGAATACGAGCGAGGCGTCATCTTCCGCCTGGGACGCGTCATCAAGGCCAAGGGTCCGGGGTTGATCATCCTGATCCCTCTTCTCGACAAGATGCAGCGGGTGAGTCTTCGCCTGGTAGCCCAGGATGTGCCGTCTCAGGATGTGATCACCCGGGACAACGTGTCGGTCAAAGTGAGTGCCGTCATCTACTTTCGTGTGACGGACCCGGTGAAGGCGGTCATCTCCGTCGAGAACTACCTGTACGCGACGAGCCAGCTGTCCCAGACAACGCTGAGGAGTGTCTGCGGGCAGGCCGAGATGGACGATCTGCTCTCCGAGCGGGACAAGATCAACGCCCACATTCAGGAGATCTTGGATCGCCACACGGAGCCCTGGGGGATCAAGGTGACCGTCGTGGAGCTCAAGCAGATCGATCTACCTCCGGAAATGCAGCGCGCCATGGCCAAGCAGGCGGAAGCGGAGCGTGAACGGCGGGCCAAGGTGATCGGTTCGGAAGGCGAATACCAAGCGGCAGCCAAGCTGGCAGATGCCGCTGAAATCATTCAGAAATATCCCGTAGCCCTCCAGCTGCGGTATTTGCAGACGCTGCGCGAGATCGCGGCGGAGAAAAATTCGACCACGTTGTTTCCAATTCCCATAGACCTGTTTAAACCGTTTCTGACGCTTGCGGAGGGGATCCAAAAGCTGCAGCAGAGCAAGGAGCCTACGAATGGGTAAGAAGGAAGATAAAGAGAAGAAGGAAAAGCCTCTCGAGAAGATGACCGCCAAGGAGCTTCGCGAAATGGGCCTCGCACTGGGGGGCGTTTCCGGCGTTCACGCTATGAACAAGGCTGAATTGATCGCGGCGATCAAAGAGGTCAAGGGAATCGTTGACGTCGTGACCAAGAAGGCCGCCGTCGACATTCGCAGCATCAAGGAAAAGATCCGTACGTTGAAGGAAAAGAAGCTGCAGGCCAAGGAAAGCGGCAACAGTAAGCTTGTGGATTCCTTGCGTAAGCGGATCAGCAACTTGAAGAAGAAGACCCGGCGGGCTGCATGATCTTCCCTGCCGGTATCTCGCCCATGCTATCACCATTTCGTTTTTCTATTTCCCGTGGCACAGGTCATACCCCATGACGATGGATCCAGGCCCGAGGGTGCTGACGCACTCTCGGGCCTGTGCCCATTTTCATCCGCCGTTGTAAGCCTCGGGGGGGCACGCACGAGCTTCTTTTTTCCACGCTCTCCCGGACGTTGCACCTATCGCTGAGGTCTTGAGCGATCCTTCGAAGAGGATGAGCCATGGAATTGAGCAAATCTAGGGTCGCAGCCATTTCTGCTGCGATCCAGCTTTATTTTGAGGGTGAGCAGCCGGTAGCTGCACCCGTCGAGGTACAGAAACCGACCGAGCCCCCTCGTGCACCGTTCAGCCCATGGGCGCTGTCCGGGCGACAGGCCACGATGGACATGAGACGCCTTTGGCAGATGAGACTGGTCCGCTGACCTCCATGCGCAGATCTGACGGTCATTCCTATTGTGGAGCGCGAAAGCTGGAGTGGATTGAGTAGGAAGTATCGAATGGAAAAAGGAGATTAAGATGGACAAGAAACAGCACGGCGCTCTGGTCGCCGGGATCCTGGACGATCCCCCCGCAGCCGTAGACAATCCCGTGAAGATCCAGGACTTAACCTTCCGTGACGGCCACCAATCCCTTTTTGCAACCCGCGGACGGACGGAAGACTTCATCCCGATCGCGGAAGACATGGACAAGGTTGGCTTTTATTCCATGGAGGTGTGGGGCGGGGCGACGTTCGACACGATGCACCGGTTCTTGGGGGAAGACCCCTGGGAGCGGATTCGCACCCTCAAAAAGTACATCAAGAAGACTCCCTTCTCCATGCTCCTGCGCGGTCAGAATCTGGTCGGTTACCGCAACTATCCCGATGATGTCTCGGAGGCTTTCGTCGAGCGGGCCTGCGCCAACGGCATGGACATCTTCCGAGTATTCGACGCGTTGAACGATTTCCGGAATTTCGAGACGGTCGTCCGGATCATCAAGAAGAACAACAAGCATTTCCAGGGCACCATCTGCTATTCGCTGACCGAAAGCCGGATGGGCGGCCCCGTTTACAACCTCGACTACTACCTGAATAAAGCCAAAGAGCTCGAGGACATGGGCGCCGACACGATCTGCCTCAAAGACATGGCAGGTCTCATCGCCCCTTACGACGCGTACGTGATCGTCAAGGCCCTCAAAGAAACCGTCAAGGCCCCAATCCACCTCCACAGCCACTTCACCTCCGGCATGGCGGACATGTCCCTGCTCAAAGCCATCGAAGCGGGCGTGGACATCGTGGACACCTGTTTGTCCCCCTGGGCCTACCGCACCTCCCACCCGGCCGTCGAGCCGCTGGTGGCGGCGCTGCGTTACACCAGCCGCGACACGGGCTTCGATATCAAGCTGCTCGCCAAGTGCAGCGACTACATGGAGAAGGTCTCGGCCAAGTACAAGCACCTGCTCGACGACCGCGTCTCCATCATCGATATCAACGTTCTGCTGCACCAGACGCCGGGCGGCATGCTTTCCAACCTCGTCAACCAGCTGCGCGAAATGGACGCCCTCGACAAGATCCATGAGGTCTTCCGGCAGCTCCCCATCGTGCGACGCGAGCTCGGGCAAGTGCCGTTGGTGACGCCCACCAGCCAAATTGTCGGGATCCAGACCGTGAACAACGTGCTCTTCGATACGCCGCAGGAGCGCTACAAGATGATCACGGCCCAGGTGAAGGACCTCTGCTACGGGCTGTACGGCAAGACGGCGATCCCGATCGACCCCGAGGTCCAGCAGAAGGCGCTCAAGGGCTACCCGAGAGGCGAGACCCCCATCACGACACGCCCTGCGGACGTTCTTGAGCCCGAGCTGGAGAAAGCGGAGAAGGAGGTCGCCGGCCTGGCCAAGGACCTGGACGACACCCTCGTCTACGCCCTCTATCCCACCACAGGGAAACGTTTCCTCCGGTGGAAGTACGGGCACGAGGAAATGCCGAAAGACGTGAAGCCCAAGACCATGGAAGAGATCAAAGCCGAAGAGGAGCTCGTGAAGAAGGCCAAGGCCGGCCTGCTGGTCGAGAAATGTGAAAAGCCGGCTCCCCCCAAGGGCAAGAATCTCCGCACCTTCAATGTGTTCGTCAATGGCGATTACTTCGAGGTCGAAGTCGAGCAAATCGGCGGCATGCCGGTGGTGACATCCGTCGCCCCGCAGCCCGCGGCGGCAACCGTTGCCGTTCCGCCACCGCCACCGAAGCCCGCTGCACCTGCCGCTCCCGCGGCGCCCGCAGCCCAGCCCGCCCCAGCTCCCAAGTCCGCTGCCGCACCCGTAGCCGGCGGGACCTCGATCGAGGCCCCCATGCCGGGCATGGTCATCCGCTATGAGGTGGCTGAAGGCGCGTCGGTCAGCGAAGGCGATGTGGTACTCATCCTGGAAGCCATGAAGATGGAAAACTCCATTACGAGCCCCGTCAGCGGAACGGTCAAGAAGATCAACTACAAGGACGGTGAAACAGTCCAGAAGGGCGATGTGCTCGCGATCATTGGTTAAAGGATCAAGGCAGACAAGTGACCAAAGAAAAAGGCGGCTGGAGCCGCCTTTTTCTTTGGTTGGGTGCTGCTGCTGAGGAGGGTCTACCAGGGACTTCCCTCAGCGCCGAGCGAGCTGCGATTTCGCACCGAAGTCCTTGATGACACGCTCGTCGACGGACAGAATGGCGTCCTGGAAGGCTCGCAGTCTGTCGCACTCCCTGCTGCAATCGTCCTTGTTGAGGTGTACGTTCTCGCAGGATCGGCAGGGACTTTCCATGGTTCTCGCAAATGAAATGGTCATCGAAGCAACCCTCCCCGAAAAATGATGAATGCGCCATTGAAACAAAGAAGGAAAGCCGGTAGCGAAATCATATAGATTGAGGCGCCGCGCGGTGTCAAGGGCATTGTCCACGGGGAGTGTGCGCGCTCGATCGAGCGCCCGCTGCACGCGCCCCTACTTGAGCTTCTCCTGTTTGAGAACCGCCTCTTTCTTGAGTCGATTCAAGGTCTTTTCCAAAACAGGAAGGACGTTCTCCCGGATATCGCCCCCAACGGCAATGAGCAGGACATCGTCCCCGACCATCCGCCTTCCCGTGAAGAGGTGCGCTTCGACGGCCGAAATACCCGGCTCTCCACGCATCTCGCCCAGAATCCTGTCCCAGGCGTCCCGATCGATGTCAATATCCAGGTGCTCGGCGGGCTCCCCGGCACGGGAGGTCCCCCGCACCACGCCGTTGTGACAGGCGATCATGCCCACTTTTGCGGGATCCGTTTCTCGCTTGATCTTGTCGACTAAATCCTGAATCTTCATCATGGCTGTCACTCCCCGGCCCGGCCGTTTCCCGGCCTCAATAGCTGTTGATTCTTCGCACACCTGCTGCTATAGACGGAAATGCGGTCATGAATCCTGAGTATTCACTCCCAGCGGATGAGGCAAGATTGCTCTTGGCAGCTCCCCCTTCTCCCCCACTGCGATCCTGGAATGCCGCGTGTTTTCTTGATTCCGATGGCACCCCGCCCCAGTCCAAGACCCTCATCACTGCCCGTTTCCAGCCATTGACGGAGTCCGTTTGGAACGACCAGCGGGCGTTACTATAAGGCAATCGTCCTGAGGAGGCCAATCATGTTTGACAAGGAAACAACGGAGAAGATCAAAGCTGAAAAGGAAAAGTGGGAGCAGGGGCCAGTCCAGAAGACCCTGTCGAAAGCCCCCGAGCGGAGACCCTCTTTCACGAGCATTTCCAACATCCCCGTCGAGCGCCTCTACACGCCCATCGACAATGCCGGCATGGACTACGAGCGCGACCTGGGCTTTCCCGGCCAGTACCCGTTCACCCGCGGGGTCCAGCCCACCATGTACCGGGGCCGTTACTGGACGATGCGCCAGTACGCCGGATTCGGGAGCGCCAAGGAAAGCAACGCTCGCTACCGCTACCTCCTGGGCCAGGGACAGACCGGCCTCAGCGTGGCCTTCGACCTCCCCACTCAAGCCGGCTATGACAGCGACCACGCTCTTTCCATGGGGGAAGTCGGCAAGGTCGGCGTCGCCATCGACTCCATCGAAGACATGAAGGTCCTCTTCGACGGCATTCCGCTGGACAAAGTCACCACATCCATGACCATCAATGCTCCGGCGACCGTTTTGCTGGCCATGTACCTGGCCATCGCCGAGGAGCAGGGCGTGGGCTTCGACAAAGTCGGCGGCACCGTGCAAAACGACATCCTGAAAGAAATCACCGTGCGCGGCCAGTATATTTTTCCGCCCAAGCCCAGCATGCGCCTCACGGTGGACCTCATCGAATACTGCTTCAAGAACGTCCCCAAGTGGAATTCCATCAGCATCAGCGGTTACCACATCCGTGAAGCCGGGTCCACGGCAGGCCAGGAAATGGCGTTCACCCTGGCTGACGGCATCGCCTACGTTCAGGCGTGCGTCGACCGCGGCATGGCCGTGGATTCCTTTGGACCGCGCCTGTCTTTCTTCTTCAACGCCTTCACGAACGTGCTCGAGGAAGTCGCCAAGTTCCGGGCCGGCCGCAGGGTTTGGGCCAAGATCATGAAGGAGCGCTTCGGAGCCAAGGATCCCCGCTCCATGATGATGCGCTACCACGTCCAGACCGGCGGCGTCACCCTGACCGCCCAGCAGCCCCTGAACAACGTCGTTCGCGTGGCCCTCCAGGCCTACGCCGCGGCCCTCGGCGGCTGCCAGTCGCTCCACACCAATTCCTATGACGAGGCCCTGTGCCTTCCCACGCAGCAGGCCGTCACGGTGGCCTTGCGCACGCAGCAGATCGTTGCCGAGGAGAGCGGAGCGGCGGATACCATCGATCCCCTGGCCGGCAGCTATTTTGTCGAAGCCATGACGGACAAGATCGAAGCCGAGATCGAGGAATACATCAAGAAGATCGACGGCATGGGCGGGACTCTGGCTGCGATCGAGCAGGGATTCATCCAGAAAGAAATCCAGAACAGCGCCTATCGCTTCCAGAAGGAAATCGAATCCAACGAGCGGGTCTATGTGGGCATCAACAAGTACACCATGGAAGAGCCCCCTCCCACCAATCTCCTTCGAGTCGACATGTCGGTCGGCGAAATCGAGTCCGAGAAGCTGAAGGGACTGCGTGCCGGCCGCGACCAGGCCAAGTGCCAGAAGGCGCTTGACCAGCTGAAGGCCGTGTCCCAGTCGAGCGATAACGTCATGCCGGCCGTGATCGAGGCCGTCAAGGCGCGCGCCACGATCGGCGAGATCTGTGACGTCTGGCGCTCCATCTACGGCGAATACCGGCCCAAAGAATTCGTGTGATCCCCCGGGAAGGAAGCGGGGAAGCCATACAGGTTGAGACATTCATTCTGGAGGAGATTTCATGGCTCAGGAACGCAAGATCAAGATCATCGTTGCCAAGCCCGGCCTCGATGGCCACGACCGCGGGGCGAAGCTGCTTGCCCGGATCTTTGCTGAGGCGGGGATGGAAGTCGTTTACACGGGACTCCGGCAAACCCCTGAAATGATCGTCGAGACGGCGCTTCAGGAAGATGCGGACGTCGTAGGGCTGAGCAGTCTCTCGGGTGTTCACAACTACTTTTTCCCGAAGGTCGTCCAGTTGCTGAAAGACAAGGGTCTCGACGACGTGCTGGTCGTCGGGGGCGGCATCATTCCCACCGAGGACGTGGACGGTCTGATCAAGGCCGGCGTCAAGGGCATCTTCGGACCCGGCACGGACACCACCGAAATCGTGAAGTTCATTCAGTCAAACGTACGCAACTGAGAGACGGAGACCCCCGTTGTCCACCGACTACGCTGAGGAGGTCCTCCAAGGCTCCCCGCGAGCTGCGGCCCGCCTCATCACCTGGCTTGAAAACGAAGACGACCGGGCCTTCCCGTGCATGGAAAAGCTGCACGCCCACACGGGAAGAGCCTATATCATCGGCATCACGGGCTCCCCGGGGGCTGGAAAGAGTACCCTAACCGACCGCCTCACACACGCCATCCGACAATCCGGGCTCACCGTCGGCATCATCGCCGTGGATCCGTCCAGCCCCTTTACCGGGGGCGCGGTCCTCGGAGACCGGGTGCGCATGAGCCAGCTCAGTCTGGACCCCGGCGTCTTCATTCGGAGCATGGCAACCCGCGGCTTCCTGGGCGGCATGGCGAAGTCGACGGCGGACGTGGTCAAGGTTCTGGACGCGCTCGGCAAAGACATGGTGATCATCGAAACGGTCGGGGTCGGTCAGGACGAGGTCGATATCATCGGCATTGCGGACACGACATGCCTCGTGCTCGTGCCCGGCCTGGGCGATGCGATCCAGAGCATGAAATCCGGCGTGATGGAGATTGCCGACGTTTTCGTGATCAACAAGGCGGATCGCACCGGTGCGGATCAGCTGTGGACCGAAGTGACGGGCCGAGTCGAGCAGGACCACCAGATCAAGCCAAGATCCTGGACCCCGGCGGTTCTGAAAACCGTGGCCGTTCAAGACGAAGGCGTCAGGGACCTTTGGGAGACGATTCAAGCCCATCGAAAGCACCTGGAGGAAAGCGGGGAGCTCATTGAAAAACGGCGCAACCGCACCCGGCAGGAAACTTTGCGCATGATTCACAATGAGCTTTTCCGGATCGTGCGTGCACGCCTGCAGGACACGGGTCAGATGGACCGGATGATCGAGGAGATTTTGGAGCGAAAGCGCGATCCCTACGGCATCATGCGGGATATCGTCAACACCTGGCTGCACATACCAGCGAACAACAAGGAGACACCATGAAAGTCCTGAAAGTGGACCATATCGGCATCGCGGTAAAAAGCATCGACGAGACAAAGAAGCTCTACCAGGACATCCTCGGGCTCGTGCACGCGGGCAGCGAAACCGTGGCCGAGCAGAAAGTCACGACCGCCTTCTTTCCCGTAGGGGACACCGAAGTGGAGCTGCTCGAGTCCACGGCCCCGGACGGCCCCATTGCCAAGTACCTTGAAAAACGCGGGGAAGGCGTGCAGCACGTCGCCTTTCGCGTGGAGAACATCGAGGAGGCCCTTGCCGAGCTCAAGGCCAAAGGGGTTCAGCTCATCGATGAAAAACCCCGGCGCGGAGCCGGCGGCGCCATGATCGCTTTTCTTCACCCCAAATCCACGTACGGCGTCCTTGTGGAGCTGTCCCAACGAGACGACTGATCCGATTGAGGGGCCGTCGGCTCGCGGCATCACGGAGTCCGACCGCCCTTCTCTTCCCAAACGCACCGCGGCAGAATAAAGAGGAGGACCGGGGTCCGGAAAATTCCGCCCCCTCCCCCCTACCACATCGCAAACCTGCAGCTTTTGACCGCCTTTTTCAGCTGTGCCACCGTCCTGATCCCTTGGCGCTCCAGTCGTGACATCTGCAATTGAAAGATCTGAGCGGCGAAGAATGCATCCGCCATCGCATTGTGCCGGTAGGAGGCGCGGAGCCCGTAGCGCTTCAACATGGAATCGAAGGATTCATCCTGTCCCGCCGGCCCACACTCGCGAGCCAGCCACCTCTCGACCAGGGCAATATCAAGGGCTTCCCTCCTGAAGGCCAGCCCCAACCTTTTGAAATCACGGCTCAGGAGCGCACAGTCGAAGTGAATCGAGTGACCGATGATGATGCCCTCGGTCATCCGGTGAACCGTTTCGGCAACCTCGCCGAAGGAGGGGGCCTTGGCCAAATCCTGCCCGCTGATGCCGTGGAACTTCATGGCGGAGAGGCGATAGCCTGGGGGCCGAATGAGACTGTAATAGGCATCCTTCACCAAAATGCGGGCGTGCTCAAGAGGAACGCATGCGAGAGCGATGATCTCATCCGATGTCGGGTCAAGCCCCGTCGTCTCCAAATCGACGGCACAGAACCTTTGCTCCGAGATGAGGCAGCGGCTGGCGGTGCCGAAGGGCAAACGAAAGATCATGGCGGTGCACCCCCTCGGCTTTGGGAAAAGTGCAATTGCTTGGGCTCATCGCGCTTTGTCAGGCGAGGCCGTTTTGGGTGGCGCTTGGATCGTTTCACATCTATCATGCGGCAAGGCATCAGTAGGACGATCGCTTCACGCCATAGCGGGCCATGAGCATCCGTTGGAAGGCCGCAACCACTTTCAGCGACTCCTTGAGAACGAGCAGGTCGGTGCGGGACAGCTCCTTCGCCTTGACGACATTCCACGCTTCGGACTGGTCGAGGACCGCCCTCGCCTGGCGCTTGAGCCTCAGATCCTGAAGGAATTCGAATGCCTCGAGGAGGTCGTGCTCCATTCCATCGTCGATCACTCCGAGCTCCGCAAGCCTCGCCAGTCGCTCTCGCGTGTTGGTCACCTCGATGAGGCCGTGCTCGAGACCGAGAACGCGGACTCCGTTCACGAGAGGATAGATGCCGTACGTCTTGAGGTCGAGCCCCTTGCGCAGGCCAATGATCCCAAAAACCCCGAGCGGGGGCTCGATGAGGATGGCATCGTACGCCAGGCCCGTCACGGCCTCCCGCGTCACATGAAGCTTAACGTCCTCCACAAGCTTCCAGTAGAGCGATTCGTTCCCGTAGATGGGGCGCAGATCCAGAAACACGGACAGGTAGCGGATATGATCCGGAATGGGATCGGCAAGCCAGGTCCGAAAACAGGCCTGCCACGCGTCGAGCGACTGATTCCAGCTGGGGTTGGAGGCCATGTAGTTGCCGGGACAGCGTGGAATTCCCATGGCCGCAAGCAGCTGCGTGGTGTGCTCAGCGAAGGAAGCGGGGGCGTCACCGGCAACGATCAGCGCGTTGTCCTGATCCGTGATCAAGACCTGCTCCCTTCTCCCGGAGCTCCCCGCGTGAAGCCAAACGAAATCGGTGTCCTTGACGTCTTCCGTCGAAAACTTGACGACCTTGGCCACGATGGCATCATTGACGGACGCGATCATGCGGGAGAGCTCGAAGAACCCGGGCCCCGTGAGGCCGAGCTTGGCCACCGACTGGGAAAGGTTGCCGTAGAGAGCGCTCAGCTCATCGAAAGAAGAGGCCTTGCTGATCTTTCTGTACAGGGAGACGATCGAGGAGGAAGGCTCGAGGTAGACCTGGATATCCTTGCGGGTCACCACCCCCAAGACCTGCTCGTTCGAGGTCACCACCAGATGGTCGATCCCGAGCTCGATCATCATCGTCAACGTATCGAAAACGGTCGTGTGACTGTTGATCGTTCGGACAGGCCTCGACATGAATTGAGTGATGAGGTCCGCCCCGCTCCCCTGCAGGATGACTCTTCGGAGGTCTTTGTGCGTCAAGATTCCGATGGGATGCATCGCGTCATCCACGACGACAATGGAACTGACCCCGGCCCCGTCCATCTCCGCGACCGCTTGAGCGATCGTTGCCGAGGGCGAGCAGACGAGCGGCCTCTTGTAGACCATGCGATCGATGTTGAGGGAAAAAGACGCCTCCTCGAGGATCTTCTTGTCCGAGGCAATCGATCGAAAGGATCGGAACTGCTTGCTGATGAAGGTCAGAAAGAAGGACGCGAAGCGCTCGTTTCGGTCAAAAACAAGCTTGAACCGGTCGGTGGCGATCAGGTAACAAATGGTATCCTCGATGGCCCGCGCCGTGAGGATATAGGGATAGTCGAGCAGCGAGATGATCCCGAAGACCTCTCCCCGGGCGAGACAGTCCACCGTCGTTTCCTCGTCCATGAGACACACAAGGCCGGAGTACACGACGTAGACGTGATCGTGCGGCTCCCCCTTCCGGTAGATCTCTTTCCCTTTAGGAAAGAATTCCACCTCCAGACCGGACAGGATCACATCGAGCTCATCGTCGTTCAGAAACGAGAACGGTTTGATCTTCTTAATGAACTCACGCGGCGGGATCATCGCCACCTCCAAACCCCTCGCCGTTGCCAAGCCGGGGTTTCTACGGACGACAAACCATGCTTGAATTGGAACGCTGGCTACAGGGACGAGCCTTATGGAACCGTGGTCTTATATGTCGCACATCCGCGCCTATGATGCCAAGCCGATTTCGCAAGGGCAGCGCGGGAACCATGCTCAAGCGTGAAATTCGTGGCAGTTGGGTTCAGATTTCAGTGATCGGTTTTCAGTCAACGTGGGAGCTTCGCCGAGGGAAGACAATTGCTCTAGGCCGCCGGCTCTCATCGTGTTAAGTTTTTGGCGATACGAGCCTTATTATCCCAATACCTCTGACAATAGGCTTCCACGGGGAAGGTGAGCGATGGGCGTAGCAGCCAAGAGAGAAAAGGCCTCTTATGAAGACTATGTCACGTGGCCTGCCGACGAACGATGGGAGATCATTGACGGTCGTCCCTATAGCATGACCCCAGCGCCCAGCTTCAGGCATCAACGGGTGGTGGGCAACCTCTACCACCTCCTGCGTGCTGCGATGCATGGCGAGCACTGTATCGTGGGCATTTCGCCAACGGATGTCATCCTGTCTCAGCACGACGTCGTCCAACCGGACGTCTTTGTCGTATGCGACGGGCGTAAGATCACGGACCAGAACATCCAGGGCGCTCCGGAACTGGTGTTCGAGGTGTTGAGCCCTGCGACAGCCAGGAAAGACCGTTGGGAAAAGAAAGCACTTTATGAGAAGGCGGGCGTCTTGGAGTATGTGTTGGTGGATCCTGAGGG
>CAZIEW010000010.1:0-87298 GCA_964538515.1 uncultured Syntrophobacteraceae bacterium | reverse complement strand
AGCAAGCCCTCGCCAGGGACGGCTGGTCATTGGGCTCGCTCGCTCATCGCGGGCAATTTCGCCTCATCCTGGAATACCTCCTCCTCGATCGGGGACTGGACTACGCGACTCTCCCGAAGGCCTTGCTGAAATTCCATCGATACCCCGATGAGCGCCGCACCGCGTTCGAAGAGCATCTCATGGAATCCGTTCAGTACGTCTCGCCGAACAGCAGCACCTGCCGCCTTCACTTCACGGTTTCTCCCGAGCACGAAGCACGGTTTGAGGCGTTGCTGAACAGCGTGAGACAGCGGTACGAAGAGCGGTTGGGCGTCACGTTCGACGTGAGCTTCTCCCATCAGAAGCCGAGCACCGACACCATCGCCGTCGACGAGCGTAATTTTCCCTTTCGAGAGCGCAATGGTCGACTTCTGTTCCGACCGGGTGGACACGGCGCCTTGATCGAAAACCTCAACGACTTGGCGGGAGACCTCGTCTACATCAAGAACATCGACAATCTGGTTCCCGATCGGTTGAAAGAGACAACCAGCTATTGGAAACAGGTGATTGGAGGTCTCCTCGTGGAGGTTCAAGGCAAGGTTCACGGGCTTCTGCGACGTTTGGAGGAGCGAACCAACGAGGTTGTGCTGGATGAGGCCGAGCGTTTCGCCCGTGGAGACCTGCTGCTGGCTTTTCCCGGTGACTTCGAGCAGTGGGGGGCAGAACGCAAGCGGTCCTATCTGATTGGAAAGCTCCACCGTCCGATACGCGTCTGCGGCGTCGTTCCCAATGCCGGGGAGCCGGGGGGGGCTCCGTTCTGGGTAGTGGGCAGCGACGGCCTGCCTTCCCTTCAAATTGTCGAGAAGGCGCAAGTCAACCTCGAGGACCCGGATCAGAGCAAAATCTGGAACAGCTCAACGCATTTCAATCCGGTCGACTTGGTCTGCGCCCTTCGCGATCACAAAGGCATCCCGTACGACCTTCACCGGTTCGTGGATCCGGATGCGGTGTTCATATCGAAGAAAAGCAAGGACGGAAAGGAACTGCGTGCGATCGAGCTCCCTGGGCTCTGGAACGGCTCCATGTCGGACTGGATCACCCTATTCGTCGAGGTTCCGCTGATCACATTCAACCCGGTGAAGACCGTGTTCGACCTGCTGCGCCCGGAGCATTTGAACGAGACGGCTTAAGCCCGGCTTTATTGGGATCGAAGTGCCTCTACAATGCCGAGGCGGGCCGCTCTCGCAGCAGGCAGCATGCCCCCGACAACCCCCATGGCGACTGAAAAGACCATGGCCCGGCCGACGATCGCTCTGTTCAGGGTGAACCGAAAGCTGAGCTCCGAGAACGTCTGCCAGTTCATGGTCGAGATGGTGAAACGATCCAGGAGCGAGGCGGCCGCCAGCCCAACCACCCCCCCAAGGGCGCCGAGCAGCAGCGATTCAGCCAAGAACGTTGCCAGGATCGTCCAGCGTCCGAAGCCAAGTGCCCTCAATGTCCCAATCTCCGCCGTCCTTCCCGCCACGGCCGCATACATGGTCACCATGGCCCCGATGACGGCTCCAAGACTGAAGATGAACGTCAGCGTGATGCCGAGGATGCGGATGAAGCGGGCCATCAGAGCTGACTGGGCTCCGTAGTACTCCGACTCTCGCCAAACATCCACGGTGAGGCGAGGATCACGGAGAACAGACTCCTTAAATCCGGGAAAGGAAGACGCATCGCTCAATCGGGCCAGCATCGACGAGTACACGGGGCGTCGAAAGGTCGCCATCAGCAAATCGATGTCGCCCCATATTTCCGAATCGAAGGCGGCGCCACCTGCGTCCAAAATCCCAACGACGCTCCAGGCTCGAGCCCCGAAGGACATCGTCTCCCCCAGCCCCCCGATTGAAAAACGCTTGGCCAGGGACTTGCCAATCACCACCTCGGCACGTCCCTGAGAAAACGGTCTGCCCGAGACAATGCGCACATTGGGACGCAGGGCGAAAGAAACGCCGGGCTCGACGCCCCTCACCGTGACATTGGCAAGGCTGACCGCTCCCTTCTTTCGCAAGCCAATCAGGACAACCAGCTCCCTGGCAGCCAATTTCCGCCCGTCTCGATCCGTGTCAATCCCAGGTACGCTTTCCAGGATCGAAGCCTCGTCCCTGTTGATCATGCTTTGGACTTCCACTTCCGAAGCCCGCCGGATGAACATCACGTTCTCGCGCGCTCCCGTACTGACGAGCGTCGCCTCCAGACCTTCCGCAAGCATGAGAACCGTTGCGAAGACAAAGACGACGAGCCCCATTCCCCCCGCTGTCAGGACGGTGGTCAGCTTCCGGACCCACAGATTCCGGTAGCTATAGAGTGCCAGGGTCATTTTCACTGAAGCACTCCATAAAGCTCGTTTCAGGAAACGGCGATCGGAAGGCGGGAGAAGTCTCCGACGGGCAGGACATCAGGATCGGGACGGTCATGAAACGGAAACGGTCAGAAGGGCCCTGAGGGCGGCGCGATCCTCGTCGCTGAACAGCGGCGAGATCACCGGGCTAACGGCCTCCCTTTCGACAAAGACATCCTGCAGCCTGAGCAGCCATCCGAGCACCCCCGCTTCGACGGTGCCCGTCTCTGGACCAGGCGGGACAGGAGCCATGTCGGGCGACTCGACAGGAGGCTGAGGGACGGGCGCCTTGGCCCTAGGGGGCGATATCGGCATTGGAGACCTGGCCACACGGTCAGAAGCCAATCTCCGGCTTTCCTCCTCGAGAAACCGCCCCGTCTGACGCAGCCCGTCCACGAGCCGCGATTCCCCTCCGGCCTCGACCATGCGCGCCAGGAGCCGGTACAGGATCGCGTTGTCTGCAATCGCCCGGTGTGCCTCGATCAGCACGGCATGGGCTTCGGCCGACCTCCCGCTTTCCAAGAGCGCTCTGCCCAACAAAACTTGCCCCCGGAGGGAATCAGGGTGATAAGCCAAACCCTGCCTGCACACTTCGATGGCCTGATCCCAAAACCCAGACTCGCAAAGCTCTTCGCCCAGGACGACGAAAAGCCTCGACCGCGGATCCTCTCGAAGCACTTCCCGGTACCAATCCAGTCGGTCGATCACATAGCCGTCGACGTCGGTGTCGTATTCAGGAGGAGTTGGACGCGGCCGAGGAACGACGGGAGGCTCTGAAGCGACTGAAGTGACAGCAGGGGCGGGAGCATCCTCAGGAAGTGACTCGTCATGGGGCGCCTCGGAGGACTCGACCTCCGCGAAAATCTCCGCCAGAAGAGCGTCTTCGTCGACGGCTGAGGGCGCCTCGGTCGGAGGGGCTGACACCGTAGCGCCCTCTCTTTCAGGCGTTGCGGGCACAGTCGGAGACGATTCCGCCACGGGCTCCAGGGCTTCCGCAGGTGGAGGGGCGGGAGGCTCGGGCTCGGGCTCCGCAGCTCCCTCGTCGTCACCGTAGAAGTCCAGGTACATCAGGACCTCGCCTAGGCCGGCCGAAAACGCGGGACTGTAGGAAGACATCTGCATCTTCTCAACCAAAGCGCCCATCGAGAAGCTGAGCGTCGCCGTGGCTTCGTCGTCCCAGTCGGGAGCCACCGTCGAGAGGAGAAACCCTTCGAACCGGCCGGCGCAGTCGGCCAGATCCTGCAGCTCCAGCATGGCGGCCGTGCTCGAAAATTCGAGGATCTTGAGCTTGACGGGCTCAGTCTGCTTTCCCGAAAGCGCTTGAATGGCTTCCTGAAGCACTTCGATCAGAGCCTGCCAGTCTTCCTGCCCCACGGTCGAGCTCATGACGCTCTCCTTCGATATTCCCAAGTCCTAACATCCATCGCCGTGTGCCACTCTACCGAGAGCCCGAACCGCCGGTCAAGAGCGAATTGGTCTTCCAGTGGCTCCGAGCCTCGCTCGGCTATCATCCCTTCGTCTCACCACCCTTGGGCTTGCCGGACGCCCCCGCCCGAGGGGAACGCTCAATGCGCTTGGTCACCAGCCCTTTTTCCATGGCGAATGCCGTGAGGGACGACACGCTGTGCAAATCCAGCTTCCTCATGAGATTAGCCCGGTGTTTTTCCACCGTCTTGGCACTCAGGCACAGACACTCGGCAATCTCCTTGTTCCGGTAGCCCTCGGCGATCATCTTCAAGATGTCACGCTCCCGCTGTGTCAGCTTGTCCCAAGAGGTCGACTGCCCCCCGCCGCGCTTGGTACCGATATACCCTTCGATCACCTGCTCGGAAATGCCGGCGCTCAGGTAGCTGTTCCCCGACAGGACGCAATCGAGAGCGTGCATGAGCTCGTTGTGTGTGGCGTCCTTGAGGACATACCCGTCCGCACCCGATCGCAAGGCCTCCAGGATATACTCTTCCGTTTTATGCACCGTCAGGACGAGAACCTTGGTTCCCGGCACGGTGCGCTTGATCTCCTGGATGGCGCCCATCCCGTTCATGCGAGGCATCGAGAGGTCCATCAGGATGACATCGGGATGGAGGCCTTCCGCCATCTTAATGGCTTCGATCCCGTCCTGGGCCTCGCCGACGACCTCGAAATCCGGGTTGGAGGTCACGAGCATGCGCAACCCTGCTCTCAGAATGGTGTGATCTTCCGCAATGCCAATCCGTTTCTTAAGAGCCATGGTGTCTACCTCATGAATCGGAATGGGTAAAGATATCGGGACAACAAGCGTGGCGCTCGCCTTATCGACGCCGGACGGAGCGGTCTCGATGGGCAAGCCAAGGACGCAATGCCGAAATGGATCGTTTTGAAAAGACTACACCAAGCATCGAGTCATGAACAGTCGAATCTCAGATAACTGGGAGAAGAGGGAGCAGAGCAGGCGTGTTTGAGGCTATCCGGTAAGAAATCGGCATCTGAGGCCGAAATATGGAGGAGGGCGTCTGCGATCCCACGTGATGTCCCTCTTCAACCGAACATGGAGGATGCAGCCAATGCGGGGATGCTCAGCCTTCGGGCTCCTCCGCTTCAGGGCCCCTGCCAGCCCAGGAGCGCTCGGACCGCTCAAGCTGCTCAGCACGCAGGCTCAGATACTGGTAACCGCCGAGAGACACGAGGAGGAGCCCCACCCCGACAATCAGGAGAGTCGGATACATCAGGTGCTCGAGGCCCGCCCCACCGGCTTCTTCACCCGAGGCCGCCCGTCCCACTTTGAAAACATACACCAAGGCTTCGAGACCCAGCGCAATCACCAGAATGGTCAAGAACTTGGTCAACCGATGGCGGATATGATCCGCCCGGGACATCTCGCGTCCATGGATAACTTCCTCTTCGATCAAGTAGCTCCCCACGTCAAACAGGGCGAGGGCCAGCACAACCAGCCCCACGGAAGACAGCAACGGCACGATCAGCTGAGAATCCCCCTTCAGGAAGGATTCCAAGAGCGAGTACCCGGCAATCAGCACGGCAAAGAGGGCCAGGACGATCAGCAGGCCACCGATCAGAAGATAGACCATGCTCCTGATGCGCTGGTAGCCTTTGCCTCCATTGCAGCCGTCCAGTCCCATCCTCAATCCTCGAGGCCAACCACCATGCTCTTCTTGTGAGCCATTTTGAGGCGAACGAAAAGCGCCAGTCCGCAAACCAGGATCGCAGCCACAACCAAGTCCACCTGGTGGGAGTACCGCTGCACAATCACCCAGTGCTCACGGAGCTTCATCCCACAAACCAAGAGGAACGTGTTCCAAAGGGTCGCCCCCACCAGGGTCGCGGCGAGAAACGGCGTCAGAGGCATGCGCCCGACACCCGCTGGGATTGAGATGAGGTGCCGGACCACAGGAATGAAGCGGCTGACAAAGAGGGTTGCCGTACCACTCCGACGATTGAAAAACCGCTCGGTGATCTCCAGGTCGTGACGGTCGAGGAGGAGGTATTTTCCAACCTTGAGCACCACCGGCTTGCCCCCGTAATATCCCATCAGGTAGGAGGCAAGCGATCCGGCGAGCGATCCCAGGGTCGTCGCCAGGATGGAGAGCCAAAGGCTCCATTTGCCGTCAGCCACCAGAAAGCCCACAAACGGCATGACGGCTTCACTGGGAATCGGAGTAATCATGCTCTCCAGGGCCATCAGCAGAGCGGCTCCCGCATACCCCGTCGTCTCCAGGCACTTCACCGCAAATTGAGAGACCATTTCCGTAAGCAACCGGCAAACACTCCTTGGATCGGTAGTGCTCTGTCAACTTTGTTTCGCAAGGTCCCCCCCTTTGATTCCCCCCTCGAGGGGGTTTAGGGGGGCTCTCTTGCCCGGCAGACTTCTTTGACGGAGCACTAGATCGGTTCAGGCCCGAGGATCCCTCCGATCCCGGGTGCATTCGCTGCTGTCTGCGGGAGCCGGAGCCATTTCAGGCTTTCATCCGGACAAACGGGTGATTCGATCGAACTGTGAAACGCGGAGGGACACTACCTCACAAAATCTGGGCGTTCCTGTTCGAGCCGGTCATCGACTTCTTGGAGCTCCGATGGTGCAGATGCCTGAACCAGGTCTCCAGCCGCTCCCGATACAACAGCACCAGGAAGATCACAATAATGGCCGCACCCAGCAGGATATAAAAGTTTCTATACTGATCGTGGCGGATGTACTGCCCACCGAGCGTCAAGAGGATGGTGCCGAAGAGTCGGCCAACGGTGCTCACGACAAGGAACTCCGCGATGGTGAGAGGTCCCAGTCCCAAAATGAAGCATAGGTAGTCCTTTGGAAATCCCGGTATCAAAAACAAAAGAAAGATCAGGAAGATACCCTTATGATGCAGGACATAGTCGTAGCGCTTCATGACACTCTGGTCAATGAATCGCTCGACAAACGGTCGGCCATACAAGCGCGACAGCATGAAGGCGACAAAGGAGCCCAGAACAAGGCCTATTGTGGAAAGGAGCACGCCCAGAAACGGACCGTAGACATACCCACCAATGAACCCGGTTACTTCCCCCGGAATCGGCGCGATGACGACCTGGGCGGCTTGAAGCAGGACAAAGCCAACGAAGGAGAGGGGACCCAAGGAGTCCAAGAAGGCCAGCATGCGGTCTTTGCACATGAAAAACCTCAGGGCGCCGGACTTGTACAACACGAAAGCCAGAACGCCCATCACCAGCACGGATAGTGCGATCTTGATCCAGGCTCCATTCTTCTTGGTCACAATTGGTTGATCTTCATCCATTTGATTCTTCAGCCCCAGAGACAACGCCACAAAAGCACCCAATTTCACCCCACACCTCACACCCATCGCCGCTCGCGCGCGAATATTTCAGACCGCCACAGAGAAAGCCATCCCACAGGTTTTCAATCTACAGGACATCGACGCCGCAGAAGCGAAATCTTTATAGCATGTCAAAACCCTACAGGAATAGGGCGAAACGGTATCCGTTTCCTGACAGCCCCCAATGGGATACCCTCATTTGAGAATTCCCCGTGCACCCCTGCACGGAGAGCGATGCCGAGTCAGTCCAGGACTTCTCCGTGCAGCCAGGCGGCCGCACTCCTCTAAAACACGCCTCGGTAGAAGGCCAGTCGCTTGGCCAACGGTTCAAACAACGCGACCAATTCATCCTGCTGCGCGGGGCTCATGCGTTGAGCCGCACGCGCTGTCTCCGCAAGCACATGCACTTCTTCTGGGATTGAGCAGCCGACGATCACCACGTCGACCGGCTGCGACAGGGCAAACTGAATCAGTCTGTCGGCCGTCACACCCGCTTTCGGATGAACGTAGTGCCCGCCTCCGAGGACTTTCATGGCAATCACAGCCATTCCCTTCTTGAGGGCGGCCGTCATCGTCACATCCAGGAATCCGCCCAAGGCCTTTTCCACGGGATTGACCGGCATCATCACGGAGTCCAGGGGCCACTCTTCGACGGCACGCGTGAGGATCTTCGGATCGTGGTGTCCGGTAACGCCTATGAACCGAGCTCGACCGGCAGCCTTGGCCTCAACGAACGCATCAAGCGCACCCCCCGGACGGGAGATCACGGCCAAATCTTCTTCGGTCCGAACATCGTGGATTTGCCAGAGGTCGAGGTACTCGACCCCCAACCGACGCAAGCTCCGGTCCAAGTCACCACGAGCTTCATCTCGTGATCGTGACGCCGACTTGCTGGCCTGAAAGATCCGACGGCGCCCATCGGGGCGATTTCGCCAGACAATTCCGTAGTAGTCTTCACTACCGGCATAGACACGAGCGCAATCGAAGTAGGTGATGCCCTGATCGAGGGCCGTCTCAATGACCGAGGTCGCTTCCTCTTCCCGCCCATGCGTCCTGAGGACGCCTTCGCCCCCCAAGCCGACGGCCGAAACGCGTCTCCCGGTCTCCCCAAACGTTTTCAAGGGAATATCGGCCGAGGCCATGAACAGCTCCAGAGCTTTATAGCATGAGACGCTGCGGTTTCCTGATCTTCAGGGCTTCTTGGACTTGTTTGCCTGGGTCTTGGTCTCTTCCGACGCTTGCTTCTTTGAAGCGGTTCCCGTCTTTGAGAGAGCGGCTTTTCGCGACCCAGCCTTCTTCACCTGCTGCTTTTCCCTGGAAGCTGCCGAGGCAGCCGTTTTAGAAGCTGGTTTCTTCCACGGAGCGTCCGTATCCGGAGAGCGCTGAAGATCGGGCGCCTCGTCCTCGTCCCTTCCGGAACTCCCACCAGTTCTGCTCGGTTCTTCCGTCACCGCCCTGCTTCTGACGCTGTCGAGGCTGCGCTCAAGACCTTTTCCTTGCCCTTCGGGTACCTTGATCTCCCGAGCCCCTCTGGGAATTTCCTCCTTGCGGAGCGCAGGGTTCAGTCGCTGGATCTCTCGGACCGTTGTTCCGGTCGCCTCGGCAACCGCATGCATCGGAAGGGGGCAGGACAAGCTCACGTTCACTCGATCGGCTTTGATGGGCGGGTACCCCTGGCCCTTGGGCAGGTTGTATCCGTACGCACCGGGATTGCCCAGCACTGCCTTGACCGCCAGGATGCGCAGCACGTAACGCTCCGTCTCCGTGGGAAGCCTCATGGCATAATAGTCTCGCGTGGTCCGCAGCTGCTCCTGGATGCGCTTGTCGCCGCAGTTGTACGTCGCGATGGCGACCGTCCAGTTTCGGTAACGTTTGTAAAGGTCGTTCAAGTAGCGGAAAGCGCACTCGGTCGCCCGCTCGAAATCGTACCGCTCGTCATAGCCGTCCGTCTGGCTCAGACCGTAGGCGGAGCCCGTTGCAGGCATGAACTGCCAGGGTCCTGCGGCTCCTTTGGGCGAGCAGGCATTGGAAAGGAGATCGCTTTCGACGACCGCCACGTATTTGAGATCATCGGGCAGCCCGTAGGAGCGCAGCCGCTCCTCAATCCAGGGGAAGTAACGCTCCATCCGTTTGAGCCACAAATAGACCTGCGCGTGGTTGTAGACGACCAGCGTAAATTCTCTGTCAAAGCGCTCCAGAACTTCCTGGTTCTGAAGAGGGACAACCTCTCCACACAGATCCATTTTGGAAGGGGGCGGATAGTAGGGCACCGCCATGATCGCGTGCCCGCTTCCAGTCTGAAGGGCCGATGGCGTCCCAGCCCCTTCCCCGCCTTTGGACACTGCCGCTCCCCCTTTCCCGGGACCTCCGGGCGCGGTCTCGGACGTGGCACATCCCCAAAACGACACACACATCAACAGCCCGAGGCAGGACAAAAGGGTGGCTTTCGGACGGGAACAACGACACATGGTGACCCCCGAGAGAATCGGTTTCATGATAATCAGGGAAGGCGCTCGAAGCGGCCGGTTTACTGGACAGGAAAACATCTACATCAGGTCGCATCGGGTGTCCATGGAAAAGATCCCGCGACAGGCACCCCACGCTATCGGTCCGCGCGGTGCCATGCTATGATAATTTGAATGCGTCGTCTCGGTACTCCCTTTTGCCAAGGCAGACGACCCGTTTCCAAAAGCGCTTGAATGAAAGACTCGACGAGGAGATTTCCATGCATCCGATCGTTGCCGGCTGTTTTCAGTGGGAGGTCGCTCCCGGCAGGCCAGACAGCAATGTGATCAAGGTCGAAGCCACACTCCCCCATTTTGCCGATAAAGGCTGTCAACTGCTGGTGCTCCCCGAAATGTGGTCGTGCTGCTTCGATTACGATCAGCTCAAGGATCATGCCCTGGCGACTCCCAGCATCCTCTCTCGTGTCAGCGCGTGGTGTCGCCGATATGGCATGGTCATCGTCGGCAGTCTCCCCGATTTGGAAAACGGGCTCATCTACAATACCAATTTCGTCGTCGACACAGACGGCACCGCGGTCGGTGCTTACCGAAAGACGCACCTGTTCACCCTCCACGGGGAGGACCATCACTTTGCCCCGGGAGATCGGTCTCTCGTCTGCGACACCAAGGCGGGACGACTAGGCATCATTACGTGCTATGACCTGCGCTTCCCTGAGCTCTCCAGGCTGCTGGCCCTGCGCGGAGCTGAGATCCTGTGCGTCTCGGCCCACTGGCCCCTGCCAAGAATCGAGCAATGGTCCCTCCTGCTGCGCTGCAGAGCGATTGAGAACCAGATGTTCGTCGTGGGATGCAACGGTTGCGGCTCGGAAGGAAACCTTCGGTACGGGGGCGCGTCCGCGATCATCTCTCCCCTGGGCGCTCCGTTGTCTCAGGGAGACGGCCATGAGTCTGAGGTGCTGGCCCAGCTCGATTTCGCTGAGATGGAGGCATTTCGCGAGCACATTCCCTGTTTCCAGGATCGGCGCCCGGACGTTTACGGAGGCGTGTGAGTCAAGGATCGGCTCAGTGGTGATTCTTGCGGCGGGGGCTGATAAGCTGAAGGCCCATGGCCTGGAGACTCCCTTCGCGCCCTTCCGCCTTCGCCAGCTCAAACTCGAAAATCATGTGCCGGCTTGGCAGGTCCGACACATGCACCTCTTCGGGCAACTGGGAATCATGGAAAAAGACGCTTTCGTACGGGGAATTGACTTGCCTTGAATCGGTTTTCCACAACTCGGAAGAAATGGTCTTGATGTACCGGAGAAAGCCATACCCTTTGCCGGTGTGGCTGTAGCACACGCCGCGAAGGCGGGACCCCACTTCGCCCCAGGCGGGTCCTTTGCGCGCTGAGGCGATGGGAGTCAGATTGGGAATCAGGTACCCGGAAACGTAGAAGTCGGCCTCCCGCCTAAGATCTGCGGAGACATTTTCGAACGCCAGGATTTCCACCCGACACCCCTTGTTTTGCAACGCTTGAACGACCCGGATAAAATCGCCGTCTCCGGTTGCAAGCACAACCCGATCGAGGTTTTCCGACTGGAGCAGTGCATCCACGGCCATGTCAAGGTCGGCGTTCGCTTTGCCAAATCGGTTGCCGCTTTCGTCCGTGTACCACTTGACGTTTTTCTGGATCACCTTGTATCCGAAATCCCGCAGGAGCGAATAAAAGGCATACTGCCCCTCGCGGTAGGCGGCGTCCTGCTCAGCCCGCTCCGGATCGAAGCTGACGTAAGCGTTGAGCCTCACGGGCTCGGCGTCCCCGCGGCATGCAAACTCCCGCAGCACATCGTAGCGCATCCCATACCCACCATTGCGGGCAAGGTTTGCCACATCCACATAGACGCCCACCCGTGTGTTACGCCGAAAAACCAAACCACCTCTCCTCTCCCCAGGACATTCGGCCTCAGTTGCGCCGTGGCTGACGTCGTCCACCCTCCTCAGGGGCCGCCATATCTCTCTTCGTATAGCCGCTCGGTATCTCGAAGATGCCGGCCGGGGCACGACCTTCCTTGAATTCCAGGAGCTCCATCGTGCTTTTGACGGTATTCTTCATCATGGTCGCCGTCGTTGTGGTGAGAACGGGTACGCCCTTAATCTTCTTCATTTCGCGGATGATGGCGTCCATGTTGTCTTTCGCTCCTGGATTGGAGCCCAACAACGCACCGCTGAAGCGTGCATAGAGGTTCGGATCGACCTTGATGTCCTCGGTCGCCCACACTTCGGAATTGGAAGGCCCCATGAACATCTCCACCGTTTGAAGATACTTGCGGCAATTCCAGTCGCCGATGCGTCTCTTCTCACCCGTCTCGGTGACCGTGACGTTCATCTTCATCATGTTCTGGGCCATTCTGCCCATATTCGCACGGTCTTCCCGACTCATCCGACGATCATTGCCCATCTGGTCGGCAATCCGAGAAGCGTCCATGGGCATTTCCTGATAGGCCTTCTGCGTATGATCCAGGAAATAGACCATGCCCGTGTCGAGTCTCATGATGATCGACTGCTTGTCGCCATCACTGCGTGCCTTGTCCTCGGTCATCCAGATGCTCTGGATCGTATCACGCGGCGGCTGCGTCTGCCCCATCATCTGAAAGCCATCCGTATGGTGCCGCTGCTTCATGAAAACATCGGCGGAAGCGGCCATCGGTAGACCGCACAGGGCCATGAACAGAAACAACGCCAAAGCTCTTTCGAATCTCATTCGCATAGTGCCTCCTGAAAGATTTGGGACGACTGTCCGTGAAGCGCTCGAGACGCAGAGCAGGTGCAGCTCACAAATCCGGCTCGCCCGCGAAGAAACCTGCACGGAGCCAGTTGGCCAACCGCCAACCTATGCCTAACGTGTTAAGAGTATCCTGAAATGTTGACGGGTGCAATCGGCACCTGCATGCTCGATCCCGTTTGACCGCCGCACCCCTTTGCGCATAAAAGAAGCCTCTCAGCGCGATCGAAGCGCGAACGGACATGGGCGGATGATCACCACAGGGTCTATGGGGAGGTTGTCTTCATGGCAAAAAACTGGACGTGCGTGGCCGTTGAGGCCAATCCAGACATCGTTGAAGAGCTCGCAAGCGAAGTCGCCACTCAATTCCAGCGCGGCATCGAGCTGACGGACTCCGGCTTTCACGTCTATCTGGAGGAGGGCATCCCCGACGATATCTGGCGTCCCTTGCTGCAATCCGCGATCCGGGCCGTGCAAGACCGCTCAACGAATCCTTTTCCCCAACCCATCATCACGGTCTCCTTGGTGCCGGAGGAAGACTGGGGCGCCAACTGGAAAGCAAACTTCAAGCCCTTGCGGGTCGGAAAGCGACTCCTGGTCTGCCCGACCTGGGAAGAGCCGGAGCCGACCGCGACGGACATCGTCCTGCGGATCGATCCCGGAAGAGCCTTTGGCACCGGACATCATGAAACCACACGACTATGTCTCGAGTGGCTCGAAGACTTCCGGGAGCACGACTCCTCGCATGCCTCCCCCACCTTGCTTGACGTCGGGACGGGCTCGGGAATCCTTGCCATGGCAGGCGTCCTGCTCGGCTTTGAAAGCGCGATCGGCATCGACAACGACCCGGAAGCCGTCGACGTGGCCACCGAGAACCTGCAAACGAACGGTCTCGAAAGGAACGTTCGTTTGGTTGTGGGGGGCCTCGAGGACATCGCCGAGCAGTCCGACGTGGTCATCGCCAATATTCAGGCCGATCCCCTCGTGTCCCTGGCAGACGACCTCACCCGGCACGTAAGATCCGGGGGCAGACTGGTGCTGAGCGGCATCCTTACAAATCAGGAAGACAGCGTTCGTCGCGTTTTCGAATCCAAGGGGATGATACTCCTCGATCGCAGAACAGACGGCGAATGGTGTCTGCTGGCATTCAGCAATCAACCGTAGAGAAAGGGACATCAGATGACCCACCCACCTTCTGAAGGCTCATGGATCAGTGTACAGGGCGACCAATCGTTATCGGTGCCCGATCAACCCATCATCGGGTTCATGCAAGGAGACGGCGTCGGACCGGACATCTGGGCCGCTACCCGTCTCGTCCTGGACGGGGCCGTGGCACGTTTGTACAAAGGCTCGAGGAAGATCCACTGGCTGGAGCTCCTGGCTGGAGAGCAAGCAAAGCGTGAAGTCGGAGAGTACCTTCCCGCGCAGACACTCGAACAGCTCAGGCAGTGTGTTGTCGCCATCAAAGGCCCCATGACAACCCCGGTCGGAGAAGGCATTCGGAGCCTCAACGTCACGCTCCGACAGGTGCTCGACCTCTATGCGTGCGTCCGGCCCGTGCGCTACTTTCCAGGCGTCCCCTCGCCCGTGAAGCACCCGGAAAAGGTGAACATGGTCGTCTTTCGCGAAAACACCGAAGACGTCTATGCTGGAATCGAATGGGCCGCGGACTCCCCGGAGGCCGCTCGAGTGGCGGCCTTTCTTCAGAGCGAATTCGGCATAACCCTCCCTGACCGGTCGGGGATCGGCGTCAAGCCCATCAGCCGCGAGGGGACTTTCAGGCTGGTGAGACGCGCCATTCGCTACGCCATCGCCAAAGGGCTCCCGTCCGTGACGCTGGTGCACAAAGGGAACATCATGAAGTTCACCGAAGGCGCCTTCCGGAAATGGGGCTACGAGCTCGCTGCAACGGAATTCTCCGCCGAGTCCGTCACGGAAACGGACGTGGTGGAAAAGCACCGAGGCCAGATCCCCGCGGGGCGTGTTGTCATCAAGGACCGGATCGCGGACAGCATGTTTCAGCAGGCCCTGCTGCGCCCCGATGAATACTCGGTCCTCGCGACTCCCAATCTAAACGGAGATTACCTTTCAGACGCTCTGGCAGCTCAGGTAGGAGGGCTCGGAATGGCACCGGGAGCCAACATCGGAGATCGCTGCGCCATTTTCGAAGCCACCCACGGCAGCGCCCCGAAATATGCCGGCCAGGACAAGGTGAACCCCGGCTCCCTGATTCTTTCTGGAGCCATGATGCTCGAGCATTTGGGATGGCCGGAGGCGGCCGCCTGCGTCGAAGACGCGCTTGCGCGAACGATCCAATCAAAGGTCGTGACCTACGATCTTGCGCGTCAGATGGAGGGAGCCAAGGAAGTGAAGTGCTCCGAGTTTGCCTCGGCCATCGTGGAGAACATGAAGGGGTGAGTCGCTAGTGCTCTGTCAACTTTGTCTCGCCAGGCACACCCCCCTTTGATTCCCCCTTCGAGGTGGGTTGGGGGTGTTCTCTTGCCCGGCATAACTTCTTTGACGGGGTACTAGAGGTCTTTTTCGTCTTCCGAGGCCATTCCGTATTTGACCAATCGATAACGAAACGAACGGAAGGTGATGTTCAGCAGCTCTGCTGCCTTGTGCTTCACCCCGTTCGTTCTCTCCAGAGCATTCTGAAGCATTTTGATCTCGATGTCCGCAAGGTACTGATCAAGGCTCGTTCCCTTGGGGGGGAGGTCCGGAATGGCCGCCGCCGCGGGCTCCTGCTGGGTCCGCTTATAAGACGCCAGCGTGAGGCTCTCCGGAAGGATGATGCTCGAGGACTCGAGTGCAACCCCGCGCTCGATGATGTTCTCCAGCTCCCGGACATTGCCCGGGAAATCATACTTGTTCAGGAGATCCATGGCGTAAGAGGAGATCCTGCGAATGTCTTTCCCGAATTCGTGTCGGAATTTCGAGAGGAAGTAGTCCGCGAGCAGCGGGATGTCCTCGCGTCGCTCCCGAAGGGGTGGCAGTCGGATGGGAAGGACGTTCAGACGGAAGTAGAGATCCTCTCGAAACGTTCCCTCGATGACCATTTTCTCCAGGTCGCGGTTGGTCGCGGACACGATGCGCACATCCACGGGAATGTCGTCCGTGCCGCCGATCATTTTGATGGTCTTTTCCTGAACGAGTCTCAAGAGCTTGACTTGGAGCGTCGGCGACAGCTCGCCGATTTCGTCCAGAAAGAGCGTCCCCGCCTGGGCCGCTTCCACCAGGCCTTTTTTGGTCGCCGCCGCCCCGGTGAAGGCTCCCTTCTTGAATCCGAAAAGCTCGCTTTCGATGAGGGTTTCGGGAACCCCGCCGCAGTTCACCGCGATGAACGGGTTCTGGCTCCTCGGACTCTGGCGGTGGATGGCCTTGGCCACGAGCTCTTTTCCGGTTCCGCTCTCCCCTGTGATCAGCACGTTGCTGGCGGTGGTGGCGACCCGCTCGATGAGCCCGTACACACGGCGCATGGCGGGGCTTTCACCAATGATGCAGCCAAAGTAGAGCGGACCTTCCTTGGCGCCCGCGACCCGGTCCGGCCCTTCTCGACTTTCCAGCGCGCTTCGGATGACCGTGCGCATCTCATCGATATTGAACGGCTTGGGCAGATAATCGTAGGCCCCCTCCTTCATGGCGGCGACCGCCGTTTCCGCGTTGGCATAGGCCGAAATGATGATGACCACCGTCGACGGAGAGGCATCCTTGCAGTGCTTGAGGACAGCCAGACCATCCACGGGATGCATCCGGATATCGGTGATCACGAGGTCGAAGGAGGCGTCGTGGATCAGCTCCAGAGCCTCGGTACCGCTTGAGGCGCAGTGAACGTCGTAGCCGTCCTTCATGAGCATGATCTCGAGGAATTCCCTCATGCTCCGTTCGTCGTCCACAACGAGGATTTTGGCGGAACCGGATTGCGTGCTCATCGTTCGAGTCTTGAAAAGGCCGGCCGGCCGTCCACGAGGGTGAGAACGGCCTGCCCCTGCACGGCGCGGCCGTCAAACGGACAGTTGCGGCTTTTGGATTGGAAGGTCCTTGAGTCCATGACATAGGCCGTTTCGGGATTGATGATGGTCAGATTCGCAAGCTCTCCTTTCTGAAGCCGTCCGAGCGGCAAGCTCAGAATGCGGGACGGATTGATCGTGACTTTTGCAACGGCTTGAGAAGGAGTCAGCACGCCTTCCTTGACGAGGTTGAGCACTAAAGGAAGGGCCGACTCCAACCCGATCATCCCGTTGGCCGCGTACTCGAGCTCCGTGTCTTTCTCGATCACGCTGTGGGGCGCATGGTCGGTCGCGATGGCATCCAGCGTCCCGTCGGCGAGTCCGTCTTTGATGGCCGCGACGTCTTCGACTCCCCGAAGGGGCGGGTTGACTTTGAAGACGGGATCGAATCCCATGAGGGATTCATCGGTTAGCGTGAAGTAGTGGGGAGCGGTTTCCGCCGTAACGGCAGTCCCTCGCGCCTTGGCGGCCCGTATGACGCGCACCGAGCCGGCGGCACTCACGTGAGCGATGTGCAGGCGCCCCTTGGTGAGCTCAGCCAACGTGACGTCGCGCTGGATCATGGCCACTTCCGCGGCGGCCGGAATGCCCCGCAATCCAAGCATCGCTGAAACGCGACCTTCGTTCATCAGCCCCCCCGCAGCCAGCCCGAGGTCCTCCGCATGACTGATAACCGGAAGGTCGAATATCCGTGCATACTCGAGGGCCCGGCGCATCATCAGGCTGCTCATGACCGGACGCCCGTCGTCCGTCACCGCAACCGCCCCGGCCTCCCGCAGCTCACCAAACTCAGACAGGTCCTCGCCTTTCAATCCTTTGCTGATGGCGCCTACCGGGAATACATGGCAACGGCCTTCCTCCCGGGCTCGCTTTCGGATGAACGCCGTCACCGCCGCGCAGTCGTTGACCGGCTTGGTGTTGGGCATGCACGCGACCGCGACGAACCCGCCCGCAGCCGCGGCCCGCGTCCCCGATGCGATGGTTTCTTTGTATTCCTCGCCCGGCTCCCTCAGATGAACGTGCATGTCCACCCACCCTGGCGTAACCCACAGTCCCCGAAGGTCCACCTCCTTGACGGTATCCCGGAGGTCCTTCCCCAAGTCGATCTCGGGGCCAATATCGATGATCCGGCCCTCCTGGACCAGGATGTCGGCGGTCATATCCGTACCCGCGCCCGGATCGATAATACGACCGCGACGATACAGGGCATTCACAGCCTCAAATTCGAGCATCAATCAAGACTCCTCGCAATGCACCTCGAGCCGCGGGCAGTCCGGCACTCAGCCAGCGCAACCGCAAGCCTCACACTGTTCCAAACGGCTCCTGCCTCTGCCCCAACAGGTACAGCAGGGCCATGCGCACCGCAACCCCGTTGGTCACCTGATCCAGGATAACGGAATGAGGCCCGTCCGCCACTTCGGGGCTGATCTCCACCCCACGGTTCATGGGACCAGGATGCATGATGATGACATCGCTTTTCGCCTTGCTCAGCCTGGACGCGTTGATTCCGTAAACCACGGCATACTCCCGCAGTGACGGAAGGAGGAGCTGCTGCATGCGCTCTTTTTGAAGCCGCAGGACCATGATGACATCCGCCTCGGGGATGACCTCCTCAAGGCGATGGCACACAGAAGCACCCAACTGGTCGAATTCTGGCGGAATAAGCGTCGTTGGACCGCAGACCACCACCCTGGCCCCCATCTTGGAGAGCCCCCACAGGTTGGAGCGAGCGACGCGGCTGTGGGCGATGTCTCCTACGATCAGGACGGTCAGTCCATCCAAACGACCTTTGTGCTCGCGAATCGTCATCATGTCGAGCAGGGCCTGCGACGGATGCTCGTGCATCCCGTCGCCAGCGTTGATCACCGAAGCTGGTGTGCGCTGCGCCAGGCGATGGACCGTTCCCGAAGCCGAATGTCGGATGACGAACACATCCGGCTTCATGGCTTCCAGATTCTTCAGGGTGTCCAGCATGGTCTCTCCCTTCACAATGGAGCTCGTGGACCCGGAGATGCTGAACGTGTCGGCACTCAGCCGCTTGGCCGCAATGTCAAAGGATGTTCGCGTTCGTGTGCTCGGCTCGTAGAACAGGTGAACAACCGTCTTGCCGCGCAACGTCGGGACTTTCTTGATGGGACGGGTGTTAATTTCTTTCAGGGAAGCCGCTATTTCCAGGATGTGCTCGATCTCATGCACCTCGAGCTCTCGAATGCCCAAAAGATCCTTTCTTTTGAAAGGCATGATCGATCCTCTTTCCTTCTCTGCATGTGAAACAGGAATTTCGTTTATCTCTTTCTTTTAGCACGAAACAAAAGCGGCGAGCCAGACAAATCCTTCTCGACCCTGTGCTCGGCTCCTCCCTTCAGCGTCGCCCAGACGGTTCACGGCTTGACAGAAGGGGGGAATCCCGTTAAATGATCTGGCACGCACTTGAGGAAGGAGACCGCATCCATGCAGAGAGTACCCATCACGCGCGAAGGCTTCGACCGCCTCATGAACGAGCTCCAGAGACTCCAGAGGGAGGAGCGGCCACAGGTTATCAAGGCGATCGAAGAAGCGCGAGGTCACGGCGACCTCTCGGAAAATGCCGAATACGAAGCGGCAAAAGACAAGCAAAGCCTTATCGAAGGCCGCATTGCGGACATCACCGATAAGCTGGGCCATTGTGAGATCATCGAGCCTTCGGGCGACGACGACGGTCGTGCCATTTTTGGCCGGAAAGTCGTGATGGAAGACCTGGAGACTGGAGAGGTATCCACGTATCGGCTCGTCGGTCCCTACGAGGCGGACGTTCAGGCGGGCACCATCTCCGTCACGTCACCCCTTGGGAAGGCTTTGATCGGTAAGGAAGAGGGCTCGGAAGTGAAGGTCCACACCCCCAAAGGGGTTCGCAACTTTGAAATCCTCGAAGTGCAGTGAGTCTGTCAGCGCTTTCCGGTCCGCATAAAAAGGCCTTGACTTGTCCGAGAAACCAAGCTATTGGTCGACGCTTCGATCGCTTTGAAAACACGGAAGCCCACCAGCTGCTGCTGGATACACCGAGGACCTTTCAGACACCGTTACAGGGTTTCACCAAGGGGAGGTAACGACATTGGCCAATCATAAATCCGCCATCAAAAGGGCCAAACAGAGTGAGTTAAGACGCCAGCGCAATCGGTCCCAGAAAACCCGGATGAAGACCTCCATCAAAGGCCTGGAGCAGGCCCTTGTCGCGGGGGATCCCAGCGCGATCCTTGAGCAGCTCAAGGAAACCACAGCCATGATCGACAAGACCGCAGGCAAGGGCGTCATCCACAAGAACCGCGCCTCCCGAAAGATCTCGCGACTCACTCAGCGCGTCAACAAACTGCTCGCCGCAAAGACCGCTTAATTCCTGACCGAAGAAACCCGTGGCCCCGGGGGAGTCTGCGCTCCTCCGGGGCCGTTTATTTTTGCAGGCAGAGCGAGAGGATGAATTCCTCGAGGAGCATCGTGGGGGAGGTTGAGCTGAGCTTCAAGGCCAGGTCCGTCTCACAGAGTGCTTGATGGAACCGATACAGCCTCGCCTGCGTGAACGTCTTCGCCTGTTGGACGTAGCCCTTCATCGCCGACGGAAACAAGTTGAGCGCTTTCGCGATGTCCTGCTGAGGCAGCCCGCGGTCCAATCCGTCCCGTACCTGCCATACAAGTCGCAGGTGCCTTGCCAGCAGCGCCAGAACAACCAGCGGCTGCTCACCGGCCAGAAGCAGATTCCTCAGCGACGCCAAAGCACGCCGCGGCTCCCCTTCGCTCACATGGCGCAACATCTCAAAGACCGACTGCGCCCGAACAACGCTGACGGATTGCTTGGCGTCGGCAAGCTCGATCCGCTCCCGATCCCCCACGAAGGCGACGAGCTTCTCCAGCTCCCGATCCAGCAGCCCGGGCTCGGCCCCCACCTGCTCCACAATGAACATCGCCACTTGCGGAGCCACCACCTTGCCGAAACGCTTAGCCCGCGATTGGAGCCAACGTGGTGCATCACGCTCGGTCATGGCAGGAAAGCGCACAACAACGCCACACGCCTCGACCGCCGCCTCAACTTTCTCGACGCCCTTCTTCTGAGCTGAGATCAACACCAGGCAGGCCATGGGGCTGGGTTTGCCAAGGTAGGCGATGAGCTCCTTCTGTTGCTCCTTGTTCCAGAGCTCGATCTGGTGGACCGCAAGCAACCGTCGCGATCCGAACATGGGAAGGGTATTGAGTCGGTCGCGCACTTGCCCGAAGGTAACATCTCTTGCTGAGAGCCTCTCCCCGTTGAGACGTCGCGCGCGAGGCGGAACGAGACGCTCCAACAGGGCATTCCAGGCCTCTTCGATCAGATGATACCCTTCTCCTCCCAACAGGTAGGCCGGAACTGGATCGCCCGCCTCAAGATGGCGTTGGAACTGCGCTGGCTGCATCGCGGCTTAGAAATTGCTCAGGAGGCGATCGTGAATCCGGATGGCGATTTCGCGGGCGATGCCTTCCAGAGCCAATTGGCGACTGTCGAAGTTCACGATCGGATCGGGACTTTTGAGATCTGGATTTTGCCGGTAGACCTGGTAGTAGACCATATGCGGGTCACGCCACAGGACCTTTCCTTTTGCCGTGTCCTCACATCGCACGTCTACCGTGACATAGAGCCGACTTTCGACGGTGAGCCTGGTTTCGAAGCGCTTCTGAAAATCGCGGTGCGCGACCGCCTGAGCGTGGATGTCGATGACACGCCCCTTGATCACGGCGTCAGCCGCTTCGACGGGGACCACGCGCATCGGCCCCCGCTCCATGAACTGCCGGCGCAGCTCGGAAGCAAAGACGGCCCCCAGCTCAGGCTCCGACGTGTTGTTCTCAAAAACGGGGATGGCGATTGTGTCCAAGCCAGGGCGCGGGCCGCTCCCCTCGCCGGAAAAATGATACCCGCACGACGCCGCCATCACGGACAGCAACAGTAGGCCGACACGATAACCGATTCGCTTCATGGCTGACTCGCTTGCCGGGATCTCTCCCCGGGCAGATTGACCTATACCACGATGTTGACCAACTTCCCCGGTACGACCACCACCTTACGGACGGCCTTGCCCGCGACGGACTCCCGGATTTTCGGGTCGTTGAGGGCGCTCTCCCGGATGGCGTCCTCGCCCGCGTCCACCGGTACCATGAGGCGACTCCGCAATTTCCCGTTCACTTGGACCACAATGAGAACCTCCTCCGCCTGAAGCGCATCCTCGCTCCAAGTCGGCCAGGCAGCCAAGGCGACACTGCGATCGTTTCCGAGATCACTCCAGAGCTCTTCGGCGATGTGAGGCACGATCGGAGATAGCAAAAGGACCATCGCGTCGACCGCCTCGCGCAGAACGGCCCAAAGCGCATCGTTTTTCGGAGCGGTTTCGACCGTCTGGTACATCAGGTTCACCAGCTCCATGACCGCGGCGATCGCGGTGTTGAAGTGAAAACGATCCCGGATGTCCTCGGTAACCTTCTTGATCGTAACGTGGGTCTTCCGATGCAGCTCGACGAGGGGTTTCTCGAGGGCTCCCACTGAACCGACCGGCTTGGCGGCCCGAAGGGGATCGAGATTGTCTGCGACAAACCGCCATACACGCGATAAGAAGCGCGACGATCCTTCAACTCCCTGGGCACTCCACTCCAGATCCTTCTCGGGAGGAGCCGCAAAGAGGCAGAACAGCCGCACCGTATCGGCGCCGTACGTGCTGACCATTTCGTCGGGATCCACGACGTTGCCCTTGGACTTGCTCATCTTGGACCCATCCTTGATGACCATTCCCTGCGTGAGAAGGTTCAGGAAGGGCTCATCGCAGCTGAGGTAACCCATATCGCGCAAGACCTTGGTGAAAAAGCGCGAGTAGAGCAGGTGCAGGACGGCATGCTCGATCCCGCCGATGTACTGGTTCACGGGCATCCAATACTTGACCCGGTCGAAATCGAGGGGCGACCGGTCATGGTCGGTGCAGGCAAACCGCGCAAAGTACCAGGAAGACTCGACGAACGTGTCCATGGTGTCGGTCTCGCGCCGGGCAGGCGCCCCACACGCAGGACAGGTCGTCTTCACAAAAGGCTCGTAAGTGGGCAACGGCGAGGCACCGTTCTCGGGCATGGCGACATCGAGGGGAAGGACGACAGGCAAATCCTTTTCCGGTACCGGAACGACGCCGCACCGTTCGCAGTAGATGACCGGAATCGGCGCGCCCCAGTAGCGCTGCCGCGAAATCCCCCAGTCGCGCAGTCGGTATTGCGTGGTGATCTCGCCAAGACCCTGGTCGGCCAGTGCCTTGGTGATGGCGTCCCGCGCCTCAGCGGAGGGCAGTCCCGTGAATGACCCCGAATCGACCAGCACGCCGTCTTCCTCGTCGGCCAGATCCAGAGACGCAACCGGTGGAATGTCCGAGGCCCCTTCCGGTCGAATCACCACCTTGATGGGAAGCCCGTATTTCTTCGCGAATTCAAAGTCGCGCTGGTCATGAGCCGGAACGGCCATGACGGCTCCCGTGCCGTATTCCATCACGACAAAGTTGGCGACGAAAATGGGAATCTTCTGTCGGGTTGCGGGGTTGATGCAATAACTCCCCGTGAAGACGCCCTCTTTCTCGAGCAGGTCTGTCATTCGGTCGCTTCGCTTGGCCTGCTTGGCTTTCTCGACAAAGGCGAGCACCTTGTCCCGCTGATCGCCCTGACTCAGCTTCTCCAGCAACGGATGCTCGGGGGCAATGCTCATGAAAGTGGCCCCGAAAACCGTGTCCGCTCGCGTGGTAAACACGGTCAAGGAGCCGCTTCCGTCCGCCAGAGGGAACTGCAGCTTGCTGCCGTGGCTCTTGCCGATCCAGTTCTGCTGCATCGTCAGCACACGCTCAGGCCACCCGGGAAGCTTAGTCGTATGATCCAGCAGCTCCTCAACATAATCCGTGATTTTGAAGAACCACTGCTCCATTTCCTTCTGAACGACGGTCTGGTCACAGCGCCAGCAGGCCCCATTCTCAACCTGCTCATTGGCGAGCACCGTCTGGCAGGTGCTGCACCAGTTCACGTAGGCACTCCGCCGGTAGGCAAGCCCCTTTTCGAGCATCTTGAGAAAGAAAAGCTGCTCCCAACGGTAGTACGACACGTCACACGTGGCAAATTCCCGCGACCAATCATAGGAGAGGCCCAGTTTCTTGAGCTGGGCGCGCATGTAGTCAATATTGTCATACGTCCACCTCGCCGGGTGGGTCTTGGCCTTGATTGCCGCATTTTCCGCAGGCATCCCGAAGGCGTCCCATCCCATGGGGTGGAGAACGTTATAGCCTCGCATGCGCAAGAAGCGTGCTACCACGTCCCCGATGGAATAGTTGCGCACATGCCCCATGTGAATGCGACCGGAGGGATAGGGAAACATTTCGAGCAGGTAGTACTTCTCACGGCCGGCATCCTCGCGCGCCTCAAACAAGCGTTCCCGCGCCCAATGCTCCTGCCATTTTGCTTCAATCTGCCGGGGAAAATACTTGGGTTCCATTCATCAGCCCTTTGGAAATTCAGAACGATCGCACACACCTATCGGGAATGCGGGGAAGCGGAGAGCAGCGAGCCAGCCCGCGGTGAACATTGTCCCCTTACTAGCACACGCGCCCTGCTTTAGCAACTCGAACCCCCCTGCGCCAAGCCCCTAGCGGCTTGCTCTGCACTGAATTCTGCAGTAAATGTAGCGGGGCGAACGGAGCCGGAGCGGCGGACGCTCGGTCAGGCCACGAGCCCTTCTGGGCTCTACGTGCAATCCGGAAGCCCTCAAATCAGGACCCCCGTGAGCCTCTCGGACGGCCACTGAGGAGCGCGCCAATGAACCTACGCAAGTTTTTTGAAACGCTTGGGATCGTCAAGCCACGCCAAAAGAAGACTCTTGCCGAGAGGTTGCCTCAATACTCCATTGGAAGAGGGAGTTACGGAAATCCGTTTATTTTCAAAGGCAAGCTGAATACGCCTCTCACGATCGGGAGCTTCGTCTCGATCGCTTCCGGAGTCCAGATCTTTCTCAGTGGCGAGCACAGAACGGATTGGGTGACCACATTTCCCTTCAATGTGCTCTGGGAAGAAGGGAAGCACATCACCGGCCACCCGAGGGCGAAAGGCCCTGTGATCATCGGCAACGACGTCTGGATCGGCCGAGACGCGCTCATTCTATCCGGCGTGACGATCGGTGACGGGGCGGTGATCGGCGCCCGATCCGTGGTGACCAAAGACGTGCCGCCTTATGCGATCGTTGCCGGCAACCCAGCGCGATTCATCCGAAAGCGCTTCGATGACGCGACCATTGAGCGTTTGCTCGAGCTGAAGTGGTGGGACTGGCCGGATGAAACCATCAAGGAAATGCTCCCCTTGCTCCTCAACACCGATGTGCAGGCATTCTTGGAGGCCGCCGAACGGCGCGGTGAAGCGCACCCAAGGAATTCCTAGGTGCTTGCCGGTTACTGACTGCATAAAGGACCGTCACACGCGACCGGCCATCCTCATCGGAGCTGAGCGCCATTACAAAGGATCTGCTGTTCATGATTCATATTGTTACGGTTCATTGGAAAGATGATCGTTGGATAGATATTCAACTCAAATACTTCGAAGAAAATATCAAAAGCACCTTTAAAGTCTATGCGTTTCTCAACGATATCCCCTCAGAGCATGAGCCTAAGTTTTATTACTGCTCTACAGAGCCAATCATCCCGCACGCTGTTAAGCTGAATGTCTTGGCAGATATCGTTTGGTTCAATGCCGCTTCCCCGGACGATTGGTTAATATTCATCGACGGTGACGCTTTCCCTATCGCAGATGTTGTTTCGTTCGGAGAGGAGCATTTGCGGAAATATCCCCTGCTCGCGATTCAGCGCAAGGAGAACAGCGGGGATATCCAGCCGCATCCTTCTTTCTGCCTGACCACCGTCGGATTCTGGAAATCCATACGCGGCGATTGGAAACCGGGGCATCAATGGTTGAACGATCAAGGCAGGCTGGTAACGGATGTTGGTGGCAACCTCATGAAGATTCTCAATGAAAATCATATGGAATGGTATCCATTGACACGAAGCAACACCATCAATTGGGACCCACTTTTCTTCGGCATTTATGATGACTTGGTATACCATCATGGAGCGGGCTTCCGAAGACCATGGGAACGTGTTCACCTTTCAGTCGACGCTGGAGATGACATCAAAGGCAGATTCAGAGGGTTGTACGCCAGAGGGATGGCATTATACAATCTCTTTCCCAATTCCAGAATCTATAACAGGTTTTTGAAATGGTTGAATCCCAGAAGAAAATTGGTTGACCTTATTGTAGCCGATCGTCAAAATCTCAGTGAAAAAGTCTTTAAAATGGTTCAAGAGGACTTCTACTTCTATAAAACGTTTAATGCATCGTGACTCACCCTACTCGACAAGGACTACTCCAAGGGATGAAGATGGATCGCGTGAGCGTCGTCATACCAGCGTTCAATGCCGAGCGCACCTTGAGGACGACCGTCGAAAGCGTTCTGGCCCAAACACACCAGAACCTGGAGATCGTGGTGGTTGACGACGGGTCGACCGACGGAACGGTCGGCGTTATCCAGGATTTCATCAACGAGGGCAAGGTCCGATACATCCGGCGCGAAAATGGAGGCGCCGCCGCCGCCCGGAATACCGGTCTGCTTGCCAGCACCGGTGATTATATCGCCCTCCTGGACGGTGACGATCTCTGGGACCGGGATAAGATCGAACGGCAGCTTCAATTCCTGCATGAGACGGACGCGGAGGTGGTCTTTTGCGACCCGCGCCGCATGACACGGGACGGGAAGGTGCACACCACGGTGGAAGACAGGCTCGGGTTCTCCAACCTGATCGAGGCCTTGACCGAGCGCAACATGATCTATACCTCGAGCATTCTCTTCCGGCGCTCGGTTCTCGACCGTGTGGGGCTCATGGACGAAGAAATTGAGTGGGGCGAGGAATGGGACTGGTGGATTCGGGCGGCGTGCAGCACCAAGATGATGCGGCTGCCCGTTTCCCTCGTGACGAGAAGAGTTCAGCCCAGCTCCTTCTCCACTTCCGCCACAGCCAAGTACAAGGGTTACGCAAGGCTGTATGAAAAGCACGTCGGGTTGATCGATCCCTCGCTGCGCAAAGCCTTCAAGAGGAACATGGGCAACAAGTGCTACACGGATGCGCACAAGCTGCTCAAGGGCCGCTGCAGGAAACAGGCGCTCGCAGCGTATAAGCAGGCATTAAGGCTAAGGCCCATGCTGGTTTTGAGGCTTCATAAGCTCGCCTGGGACTATCTGGCCTCGTTCTGGTGATAGCCCATGAGGTTGCCGACGATCGAATTGAAGCAGCTCTCCAAGACCTTCGGAGCCACGCAGGCCCTGAAGGGCATCGACCTCCAGGTGTCGAAGGGAGAGCTCCTCACGCTGCTTGGGCCGTCGGGGTGTGGGAAAACCACGCTTTTGCGCCTCATCGCGGGCTTCGAAACGCCCACGTCCGGCGAGATCACCATCGACGGACAGAGCATGGCGGGAATCCCCCCTGAGAAGCGCCCCGTCAACACCGTCTTCCAAAGCTACGCCCTCTTTCCCCACATGAGTGTCTTCGACAACGTGGCCTTCGGCCCTCGCGCCAAGGGACTTCAGCGCAAGGAGATCGAGCGGCGCGTGCATGAGGCCCTCGAGATGGTCAACCTCGCCGACCTCGCGCAGCGCAAGCCGGCCCAGTTGAGCGGGGGGCAACAGCAGCGCGTGGCCATCGCCCGGGCCGTCGTGAACAAACCGCTGGTCCTGCTCCTCGACGAGCCCCTGAACGCCCTGGACTACAAGCTCCGCAAAGCCATGCAGATCGAGCTCATCCAGTACCAGCGTCAACTGGGAATCACGTTCATTTTCGTCACGCATGACCAGGACGAAGCCCTGTCCATGTCGAGCCGTGTGGTGGTGATGAACGAAGGACGCATCGAGCAGACCGGGACGCCGCGCGAAATCTACGAAACCCCGCGGAACCACTTCGTTGCCCGCTTTGTTGGGGAGATCAACATCATGGAGGGAACCGTCGTCCGCCGTGAGGGCGACAGGCTGCGGATCGGCCTCGAGGGAAGAACGCTCGAGCTTGCCCTACCCTGCCCAAATGAATTCCAGAGTGGAGATGCCGTCGATGTCCTGATCCGCCCCGAGGACCTGCGTGTGTGGCGACCCGATGAGCTGGCATCCGACGCTCAAACCTTTGGCGCGACGGTTTGCGAGGTCATTTACAAAGGCACGACCGTCGACCTGATCCTGAGGCTCTCGAGCGGCAAGCAACTGGCGGCGAGCCAGTTTTTCAACGAAGACCATGAGCAGCTCGAATTCGCCATCGGGGAAGAAGTGTTTGTGGATTGGATACCCGGCTGGGAGGTCATTTTGCCTCATGAAAGCTGACCGTCCCGTCCGCTGGCTGTCCATAGGCGCTATCTGGGCATGGATGGGCCTTTTTGCGCTCATCCCGAGCCTCATGGTGCTGGGAGCCAGCCTTCTCACGCGCGGGGAAACGGAATTCGTCTCCCTGCCCCTGACCGTATCCAATTACCTCCGCTTGCTGGACCCGATCTACCTCGAAGTCCTTTGGAGCTCCTCATCCCTTGCTTCCCTGACCACGCTCTCGTGCCTCATCCTGGGTTACCCTTTCGCCTACCTGCTGGCAAGGTCCAACAGCCGGCACAAGCGACTGATGCTCCTTCTCGTGATCATTCCGTTTTGGACAAGCTCCCTGGTGAGGACCTACGCCATCATCATCCTCCTCAAAACCAAAGGGGTCTTGAACTCCCTCCTGCTCTGGACAGGACTGATTCAGAGCCCCTTGAATCTTCTCTATACGGACCTGGCGGTGCTCGTCGGCTTGACGTACTCCCTGCTGCCCTTCATGGTGCTGCCGCTCTACGCCTCCATCGAAAAGTTGGATGTGCGCCTTCTGGAGGCCGCCCGTGATCTCGGAGCCGGAAGACTGACGACGTTCACCCGTATTGTGCTGCCGTTGACTCTGCCGGGCATTGTCGCCGGGAGCATGCTGGTTTTTCTCCCGGCCTTGGGGATGTTCTACATTCCCGATCTTCTTGGCGGCGCCAAGACCCTCCTGGTCGGAAACCTCATCAAGAACCAGTTTCTGAGCGCCAGGGACTGGCCTTTCGGATCGGCCGTGAGCGTCATGCTGACGGTCCTGATGGCCGCCATGCTCCTCCTCTACGGCTGGACGGCCAACAAGGCGAAAAGAAAGCTCTTTTGACGTGGCCGGAAGGCCGCTGGCGCCAGACAAGCCCTTTCACACCGCCTGCCGCTCCCGGTTCACCACCTGGCCCTGGACACCGATGGTGATGGTTTCGATCGGAATCGATTTTCCCGCGAGCTCCATCCCCTTTTTCACGATCATGGTCAGGGCCGAGCAGCAAGGGACTTCCATGTCGAGCACGGTCACGGCTTCCACTTGGGCCTTCGCGAAAATCTCCGCAAATTTCTGAACATATTCCTGCACGTTGTCAAACTTCGGGCACCCCAGCAAGACCACTTTCCCCGCCAGAAAATCCTGGTGGAAGCTCGGGTAGGCAACCGGAACGCAGTCGGCGGTCACGAGGAGATGGGCCGACCTCAGAAACGGCGCATTGGGGGGGACGAGTCGGAGCTGAACCGGCCAGTGCCCCAGCGCCGAAGCGCTGCCGGCCTGGGTAGCCGGCTTGTTTGCAGTGTCGCAAGCGACGTCGAAGGTCCGAATTTTCGCCGACGGGCATCCACCGGCCGCCATGGGGATGACTTTCGCCTGGGCCGCTTTGTCACGCTCGGCCAGGTGGTGCTCGACGGCTTCGGGGTCGAACTCCTCCGACTCCCGTTCGATGATGCGCAAGGCCCCTTGGGGGCACTCGCCCAGGCAGGCCCCGAGGCCGTCGCAGTAGCTCTCCTTGATCAGCCGGGCCTTGCCGTCGATGATTTCTATCGCGCCTTCCGCGCAGGAGAGCACACACTGGCCACACCCGTCGCAGCGCTCCTCGTCGATTTCAATGATCTTTCGATTCGATTTCATCGTGAGCTCCTTTCGAGGAACGCCTGTCGTGCCAGGGTCTTCCCCGTTTCGGTGAGGAAGTTTTTTTCGATCATGCCGTGCAGCTTTTCGGCGGCCAGGGGGGCTTCCCGCATGGTTTCCTCCAGGTTCACCATCAGGTCCGCATCGTACAAGCATTTGAAATTCAGGGTCTCGGGATCGCGCGGATGGTGATGATGGGCGATGATGTCGCACACCTCGTCGACCAGCTCCTCGCGAGCCCCCAAGGCCAGCAGGATCTCCCGGGCAACGGGCGGGCCGAGCTCTTCCTGGTAACGGGCGGCGGAGCTCTGGTGCAGCCGCTCGGCCTCCCGGATCCCGATATCGTGCAGGTAAGCTGCGGCAAGGACGATCGCCGGGTCCCCCGCCTCGGATTTAACGATCTGCTCCGCGTACCGGGCGACCTTCGTGGCATGTCCGATGCGCTTGAAATCGCGGCCGAAATATTTCTTCATCTCGATCGCCACCCGGTCCCGTAGCAGGTCCTCCCGTTTGGCGAGGAGCTCCGGCGGCAGATCGCCCAAACACTGGGCGGCAAACTTGCAGTAGGAGGCACAGCCAAAATCCATCTTGGGATTGATGAGCTTGTGCCCGCATTTCCTGCACTTCCGGGAAGACTCATCCTTGAAGAACTCCACCGCATGGCCGCAGTTCGGGCATTGAGCCTCGTGGATGGCTCCCGGCTCCCAGTAACGGGTATCCTGTCCGGGACATTTCATGGCTGTGACTCCTTTCTCGAGCCCAAGAAACCGTTGAAGCCTGATGCAGCCCGTTGCGCTCCCGGCCGGATCTTCGAAGGAGAATCCGGATGCTGAGGGTGAGCCAGCTCCAGCGACTCGCTTCCCCAGCATCCAGAATCCAGCTCCTGCATCGGTTCCGCTTCGCACGCGGGTTGTGCTTTGGGACGATTAGCCCAAGATCGCTTTCAGATCCTCATCCGGCGTGGTGATCGGTTTGATGTTGAAATTCTTCACCAGGACGTCGAGCACGTTACCCGACACGAAAGCCGGCAGCGAGGGTCCCAACCGAATGTTCTGGATGCCGAGGTACAGCAGGGTCAGCAGAATCGCGACGGCCTTCTGCTCGTACCAGGACAGAACCAGGGAAAGAGGCAGTTCATTCACGCCGACGTTGAAGGCTTTCGAAAGGGCCACGGCGATCTGGATGGCCGAGTAGGCGTCGTTGCACTGGCCGACGTCGAGGAGGCGCGGAATGCCGCCGATGTCACCAAGGTCGCGGTCGAAGAAGCGGAACTTCCCGCAGGCGAGCGTCAGCACGACGCAATCCTTGGGAACCTTCTCGACGAATTCGGTGTAGTAGTTCCGACCGGGCTTCGCGCCGTCACATCCCGCCACCAGGAAGAAGTGACGGATGGCCTTGTTCTTCACCGCGTTGATCACCGTTTCCGCAACACCCATCACCGCGTTTCGGGCAAAGCCGACCATAACGGACTTCCCGTTGCTATCCTCGGTGAATCCCGGCAAGGCCAAAGCTTTCTCGATGGCGGGAGCGAAATTGTAATCCGACAAGTGCGGCACTCCCGGCCAGCCCACCAAGCCCGTCGTGAAGATGTTGCCCTTGTAGACGTCTTGGGGCTTCTGAATGCAGTTGGTGGTCATGATGATGGCACCCGGGAACTGGGCGAATTCCTTCTGCTGGTTTTGCCAGGCCGTCCCGTAGTGGCCATAGAAGTGGGCGTACTTTTTGAGACCCGGGTAGCCGTGGGTCGGGAGCATTTCGCCGTGGCTGTACACGTAGATTCCCTTGCCCTCGGTCTGTTTCAAGATTTCCTCGAGATCCTTCAAATCGTGGCCGGAAACCAGAATGGCCTTGCCCTTCTTCGCCCCGAGGGGAACCTTGGTCGGAACGGGATGGCCGTAGATGCCCGTGTTGCCGGCATCGAGGAGCTCCATGGCCCGGAGGTTGACCTCGCCGCACTTGAGGGCCAGGCCAACCCAGTCGTTTACACCGAGATTCTTGTTGAAGGGCGCCACCAAGGCTTCCTCAACGTAGGCGTAAACCGCTTCGTCGCTCTGCCCGAGGATGTGGGCATGGTCGGCATAGGCGCAAACACCCTTGATGCCAAAAAGGACAATATGCTGGAGCGAAAGGATATCGGGATCCACGGAGGGATCGGCCTTCAGCCCGACCTTTTCACCTTGGGCGACCATGCCTTCTACACTTGCGGCGGGCTGGAACCCGGTGACCTCGGGGTAAACGTCCACTTTGCCGCCCGCGTTCTTGACCTTGGCACCGAGGAGATCGCGCAGGGTGACGGTCTCGCGAACCATGGCTGCGATGTCGCTCGGATCGAAATTCACGTTGGTCAGCGTGGTAAACATCGCTCGCGCCATGAACACGCTGACGTTCTTGTCGCTTACGCCGACCTTGCGGCCTTCGACGGCGTACGCCGCCAAGCCGCGAAGCACATAAACCAGAAGATCCTGAAGGGCCGCCACGTCAGGCTGCTTGCCGCAAACTCCCATCTTGGTGCACGCTTCACCCTTGGCCGTCTGTTCACATTGATAGCAGTACATTCTCTTGCTCCTTGTGCTGGTTGGATTGTCCATCTGTCTCGCTGCCCGCTGCTCGATTCCCCCCGGCACCCTTCCGGCACCAGAAAGATAAAACCGTCCGCATCAATCAACCACTCTGGCTCCCAACTTAATGTCCCCCCGTTTGTCCCACCTTGATCTAGATCAAGCCGCTCATTTTTTTTCGAGAGCCCCATCGAAAGCGAGGTTTGGGCACGTTGTCCCGTCAGCGGCGACGGTGCCTTGAAAGTAATGCCTTGGAGCCGCAATGGCTTTGACCTGCATCAAGGGACGGTGTTACTTTGAGCGAACGGGAGGGAGGACAGCATGAGTACGATTCAACGCGTCGGGAGACTAACCTTGTTCAACGGGCTGCCGGTGGAGGATCTTGAGGAGCTGGCCGCCATCGTGGTGGACCAAAAACACACCAAGGGCCAGATGCTGTTTCACGAAGGCAGTGAAGCTTCGGGGTTTTTCGGCATTTGCGAAGGGCGGATCAAGATCTACAAGCTCTCGCTCGATGGAAAAGAACAGATCCTGCACATCTTCGGGGAGGGAGAAATCTTCGGCGAGGTTCCGGTCTTCGCGGGGGGCCGCTTCCCAGCGCATGCTGAAACGCTCGAACCGAGTCGCCTGCTTTTCTTTCCGAAAAACGCCTTTAAGGCGCTCGTCGCCCGAAAACCGTCTCTTTCCATGAACATGTTGGCGATCCTATGCAAGCGGTTGCGCTATTTCACCATCCTGGTCGAAGACCTGTCTTTGAAGGAGGTGCCCGGACGCCTCGCAGCCTATCTGCTGTATCTGAGCGACCACAATCAGTCCTCCTCTTCATTCGATTTGGACATCACCAAGGGGCAGCTGGCCAGCTTGCTGGGGACCATCCCGGAAACCCTGTCGCGCATTCTGGGCCGGTTGAGCCAGCAGGATTTCATCCGGGTCGAGGGTCGGAAGATCCAGATCTTGAACCGCGAGGCCCTCGAAAATCTGGCTGCGGGAGAGAAGCTCGTGGCCTGAGATCGGACCGAAAACGATCCAGAATTGTCAAAGGCCGTCAAGACCCACTGATTATCCCGCGGGGATCTTCAGGGAGCGACCCTGCCGATGGGCAACAGAATCAGAGGTTTTTCTCCTTCTTGCAGCTCCAGCCCCTTCGTCACCTGATCATCCTGGAACGCCCCGATGTGCACGGACCCCAGCTTGAGCGCGACGGCCTGCAGGCAGACGTTTTGCGCGGCATGCCCTGCTTCGGTGTGAATGTAGCGAATGCCCCGCTCGCCATACTTGTGCAGGGTGCGCTCGAAGACGGCGGAAATCACCAGGACCGCGGGAGCTTCTGCAACCGCACTCTGACCAAGGGCAGCGGAGGAGACATGGGAGCGCCGATCCCCCTGCAACCGCCGGCTCAGGCTGTGGGCTTTCGGACTGTACCGGTAAACGCCGGGCTCCAGTCCCTCCACCCGCCCACAAAGCACATCCACTTCGAGGGGGTAGAGGGCCCCAGCCGAGGGAGCCGCTCGATATCCCGAGGCATCGGTGACTCCTTGAGCCGCCCAGAGGAGCTGCGCGACTTCTCCAAGGGTAAGCGGGTCCCCGGCATAACGGCGAACGGACCGGCGAAGCAGAATGGCCGCTTCGACCGAGAGTTTCCCATCCACTTTGGGCTCGGGGAGCCTCACCTCCGAGGGTGACTCTTGTCCGGAGGCACCTCCCCCACTGATCCCGACCCAGACGACCACCAGCACCAAACCGAGAAACACCCCAGTAATGTTCAAAAAAACCGCGTTTTTCATCTGCCTCTCCCCTCATCTCAAGTGGGCTCGTCCGAGCAATTGATCCTTGACAGGCAAGAAAAAAGCGTGTTAGTTGGCTGGATCTTTTGGCGACGCCAAGGTGTGGGCCGTTAACTCAGTCGGTAGAGTATCTGCCTTTTAAGCAGAGAGTCGCGCGTTCGAGTCGCGCACGGCCCACCAACAATTGCCTTGACAATACCCGGTGCGTTCGTTAAAAGCCAGCTTACTTTTCGTCCCCATCGTCTAGCCCGGTCCAGGACACCGGCCTTTCACGCCGGCAACACCGGTTCAAATCCGGTTGGGGACGCCAGGAAAATCAAGGGCTTGGGAGGATCTCTCCCAAGCCCTTTTTGTTCGTGCTAACGTGCCGCAGACCTAAATGACCCACTGGGCCTCTCAGACGAGCGCCGCTCAAGAAACGCGTGATACCAATCTCTTTTCAGGAACCGTCCGTGCCCCACTGTAAGGCATGCCGATTAAAGGGATGCTCAAAAAACGGTCTTCGTGCAGGTCTATTCGTCAGGCACACCCTCCTATTTGCTTTGGAGCCCAGCGGAAATCTCCAAGCGATTCTCATTTCAATGACAACCACTTCGGTCGGTCCAGAGTACTGTTCTTCCTATTCGTCTGCTCCACAGTCCTTGCCAGGTGCCACCTTTCTTTCCAACGCCACAGCCGACGCTTCTGCCGCTTGTTCATAAATCGACTTCTTCCATGACTCGGGCAGATCCTGGAGCCCTGCTTCCAGATGGGCTTTGGAATGTTCGAGGCCATATGGTGGCTCGGGATCGACTTTGTTGGCCTCCAGGTCCTTCTGCACGGAGGTCTTCGGGATCAGAATCGACAAGGGAGCACGCCCGGGAACCAACAGCGCCTCCATGACCGGAGCTCTGGAGTCTTGGAGTCTCCAGGCGGAATGATTAGGTTCTGCTGAGAAAGGAGGTAGAGAGACATGAGCTACCAGACTGCCGAAAGAACAGATGGGCATGTGGTCAACGGAGTCGATGTGGGTCGGCTTTTCGACACCGTCGATGCGATCAAGGTTGAGCCCGAGATCGCCAAATTCAGGTTCAAGGCCAGCAATCAGTGGATTGAAGGGGGACACAATCACACCACGATCAAGGGGTTCTATGGTGCGTTGAAAGATCACCCCCATGCCGAAGCCTTCGAGCTGGACGCAGATGAGCCGGAGATTCTTCTTGGTCAAAACAAGGGACCCAACCCGGTTGAGTTTCTGCTGACGGCCCTTGCGGGCTGTCTCACCTCCTCCCTGGTCTATCACGCGGCAACGAAGGGAATCGAGGTAAGAAGGGTTGAATCACGATTGGAAGGCGACTTGGACCTGCGAGGCTTCCTGGGGCTGTCCGAGGATGTTCCCGTTGGATATGAAGCAATCCGGGTTTCCATGAGAGTCGATGCCGACCTATCGAACCAGGAGAAAGAAGAGCTGATTCAGGCGGCCCAGCGGTTCTCGCCCGTTTTTAACACGATCACCCGCCCAACGAGGGTGACCGTTCAGCTTGAAAGTGACTGAGCGTCTATCCGGCTTGGACGCACGGGCAGGTGGCGGACCCGTGACGAGCCCGTGCGATCCGAGCCACAACCAGAGCAGCCTGGCCGCATGAGCGCAGCTTCCATCGGCTCCGGACCTTGCAGATTCCACGGTGATGGCAGCCACCACCCTAGAGCACCCATCCAACTCGATGACATCAAGCCCAAACCATGCCTCGAGCTGCAAACGCCTGATTGCGGTTCCTTCCGCACGCTTTTTCGGTGTAAAAGTCCTTGATTCATCGTCACGGCGGAGACCCTGCTGCGTACAATTCAAGACCGTTGGTTTCAGGTTTCAGTGCTCAGGTGTCAGACTTACTGTGACGCATCGATATCGTGCCTCTGCCTGACACCCGAAACCAGGCACCTGACCCTTGGTTGGAGGTGGCTTCCAACGGTCGTGAATCGGACCCGACTCTGCTTTTCTCCCCATTCGCGTGAGCATGTGGTGCGGAATTCGGACAACTTCACAGGGAGACCGAAGAAGATCATGAAAACGACGACCCTATCGTGGGGCATGGCCGGCTTATTGTGCATGTTCTGTGGCTGCGCCACCCCAATCCAGCCTGTTCCGTCGCACTCCAGCACCTCGCCGGATCTGCCACGCTCCTCGGCACAAACGGTCACTCCCGTCGCTCCCGCAAGCACACAGCCGGCCAAGCCTCCTGACACCGGATGGACCCATCGTGTGATCACCGAGGATGAATTGGCGGATCTCTACTTCAACGATCCTCAGCTGACGCCCGGGGAGGTCAAGCGGATCCTCTCCCGCCTCAACCTTCGGGATCGCTACCTTATTGGCGATGACATTCGCCGAAATCGACCGATGAAAGTCCCCAATGATTTCCACTCCTATCGAGACTGGAGTCCCTTGCCCACCTGGAACGCTGAGCTGAAGCGTTGGCCCAAGAGCGTCCTGGTGGTGAAGGATCTCTCTTATGTCGGCTGGTATGAACAGGGTCAACAGGTGGGAAATACGATGGCTTGTCTGGGTGTCCAAGGGCAAGAAACGCGAACGGGAGTCTTCCCGATCTTGGAGAAGGATCCCGACCACTATTCAAAGAGCTACAAGAATTCTTATGGAGAAGCAGCATGGATGCCTTGGAGCCTGCGCATTTATGAGGCTGTATGGATTCATGCGGGAGACATCACAGACAAGCTCTGCTCTCACGGTTGTGTGACGCTGCCCCTGGAAGACGCGGAAGGCCTGTTTCAGTGGGCTGAGGTCGGGACGCCCGTCATCATTGTTGAATCCCTTGAAGACGTGGGAAAAGCGCTCAAGGGAGCCACTCAATGAGCACGGGTAAGAAGCCCACACGCACGATACGCATTGACATGCCCCGCAGTGAGCTCCAAAAAGCATCGTATCGTCGGGCTGTTCCCACGGCATGCTGTACGGCTGCCCGCCGTCACACAGGAAGGCGCATCGAGCCTCACGGACAAGAAGGTAGAATAAGAGGGAGTCAACAGGACGCATGAAGAAGAGACGAAAACTGGCGAGGGGCGTTGCCGTTGTCGGGGCCGGGATGTCGACGTTCGGCATGTTCAAGGAAAAGGACTCGAAAGACCTCTTTGCGGAGGCATTCCGCGAGCTGCGGGCATCCGTCGACCGGGGCGTGGATCCCAGGGAGATCGAAGCCCTCTACCTCGGGAATTTTTCAAATGATTTCTTCGCGCACCAGGCTCACTGGGCTCCTCTCATCGCAGATCTCACGGGGCTTGTCCCGAAGCCCGCCACCCGTACGGAGGGCGCCTGCGCTTCGAGCGCTCTTGCCTTCCGCGAAGGGGTCATTGCCATCGCCTCCGGGCTCTACGATGTGGTGCTGGTGGGAGGCGTGGAGGAGATGTCCAAGCGCAGCACGGAAGAGGTTGCGGAGGGACTTGCCCTGGCTAATACTCCCTATGCGGGGCGAGTCGGGTTCACCTTTCCGGGCGTGTTCGGGGCCGTGGCTACCGCTTACTTTGCTCGATACGGCGCCAGCCGGGAGCACCTGATGAACGTCACGATAAAGAGCCATAACAACGCACCCTTAAACCCCAAGGCACAGTTTCCCCAAACCATTCGCAACATCATGAACGCCAAGAGCGAGAGTTTAAAAAGGACGGGTCTCACCGCACCCGATTGGCCGACTGAAAAAGCGTTTCTAAGTGATTTGGCGGTAAACCCGATCGTTGCGTGGCCCCTGCACCTCTTTGACTGCTGCCCCATCAGCGACGGAGCGAGTGCCATGCTCCTGGTGGCCGAGGAGCTGGCCGGAGACTTCACGGATGACCCCATCTACGTCGCGGGAATCGGACAGGGCAGCGGCAGGGGGCTTCATCGAAGCCCGGACCTCACCTCTTTTGAAGCAACGCGGTATGCGGCCAAGGAGGCCTATTCGATGTCCGGGCTTGGGCCCGAGGACATCCAGTTTTGCGAAGTGCATGATTGCTTCTCCATTGCCGAGATCGTTCACGTGGAAGACCTTGGCTTCTTCGAGCCGGGTGAAGGCTACAAGGCCATTGCGGATGGAGCCACGAGACTCGATGGTCCAAAGCCCGTCAACACGTCCGGGGGATTGAAGTGCAAAGGGCACCCGGTTGGGGCAACCGGTGTTTCTCAGCTCTATGAGGTTTGGACCCAGCTGAAAGGGAAAGCAGGAAAACGGCAGATTCCCAATCGCGATCTGCGAGTAGGAGCCGCGCACAACCTCGGCGGTACTGGTGGAACCTGCACCTTCACCATTCTGGAAAGGAGATAGGGCCTTGGAAGGACCAGTCTTGAGCGATATCGCCTACAATCGTTTCATCGCGGAAGAAAAGCTCACCGGCGCCCGCTGCCGGAATTGCGGCGCCCGCTGGATTCCACCACGGCCCATCTGTGTCGCCTGCTACAGCTCCAACCTTGAATGGATCGAAGTGAACGGGAAGGGAACGCTCGCCGCCTTCACCTGCATCCACATCCCGCCCCCCTCGATGGCCGCTCAGGGCTACGATCGAAAACACCCTTACTGCGTGGGGGTCGTGGAGCTCGACGACGGAGGACGGGTCGACGCCAGGATCGAAGGCGTGGATGCGACCCATCCCGAAAGCATCAAGATCGGGATGCCCATGAAGGTCAAATTCCTGCATCGGACGGTGAATGGAAAGGCGGAGAGCTATCTGGCGTTCGAGCCCGCCTGATCGTCTGCAATTCGAGTCGGCTGGTTTCAGCGTTCCGGTTTCAGTGCGCAGCCTGACGGCACCGCGCCTCTTTTACCCGAGAAGGGCGAGCCCTTGTGGATCGTGCCTCTGGTGATTTGCCTGTGCCCGCTCGAAACTTGTGGTTGCATAGCAGTAGAGGCATCCGAAGAGGCAGGTATCGTACATTCCGATATCCTTGCTCACGACGCAGCCACAGCGCTTCCTTTGGCAGGTGTCTCTTCCGAGCTGCAGATCCAGTCCCCAAACCTGCGAGATGAGCGCGTCGTCGACGCATTTTCCGGGCTGGATGCCGTATTCTTGCAATTCAAGCTCGTCGGCGCAGCTTTGGAGCTCCATTCCACTCACAGAGGCGTACTCTCGAAACACCCCCATGAGTGACGCGAATCTTCGCCGATCGTGGGGTGGGATCTCGATCCCCTGCTCCACCAGTCCGGTGAGCCGCTTCTGAATTTTGCGGTACATGTGGGTGACGCTCACCACCGATCGAAGGGTGTAGCCTTGCAGCGCTTGAGCGATCTGGCGGTAAGCCCGCTCATGAAACCCCTGATCCGTTATGCTGCTGAGAAAGACGGGATCATAACGCCAGATGACCCTTGCCGGACCGATTCGCTCCGAAAGCTTCCGGAAGCCCTCGATGGCCACGTCGAGCGGAGGTGGTCCGGGGTCGATCTGACGGGGATAGGCCATGAGCGTGTGCAGGAAATAGTAACGGTAGCCCCGTTCATCCAGCTCGGAAAGATGAGACAACAGCGGGCGCGGGTTGCGGGTCCAGAAGACGATCACATCGACGTTCTCCGGTTCGAGCGACACCCTGGAGACTTGCGATCGGTTGAACGGGTTGGGAACAAGGCAGTAGCCTGCCCTGATCCGGTTCATGAGCCATTCGGAATAGAAAGCTGGAATATCCGTTCTGCGACTGGCACTGATGATCACGGCCAACGCCTTCGGGCTGCAGCCCGAGCCAAGGCCGAGCCGATAGGCGTCGGTGTGCAGGAGACGTTCACAAATTCACCTCGGCCAAAAGCGCATTCCATCCCTTCTCTCTACCCTCTCTTCCGGCCGATCATCAGGAAGATGCCAAAGGACCGCGATCCCCCGTCGGGGATCGGTTTCACGACCTGAGCCGCCGTGCGGGCACGGACATCCTCAAACCCAACCTGCTGCAAAGCCTCGCGCAAACTCGCCCGATCGAATCCGGCGTGAAACACGGTGTCATTTTCCCCATGAAACTGACCATCATCAGGATCGAGGTCGGCAAGGCAGATATGTCCTCGGGGCGCCGTAATCTTGTGGAAGAGCTCGAGAAGAGGCTTGGTTTCCTTGACGTGATGGAGGGTCATGCTGCAGACAACCAGATCATAGGCTCCCTCGATGCTATCGCCCTTTTCAATGTCCAGGTATTGAGCTCGGATGTTGGTGAGGCCCTCCCCTTCCATCTTCCCTTTCAGGACGTCCAGCATTCCCTGAGAGCTGTCGACGCCGGTGACGGAGCGGACATGAGGGCTCAACAGGACCGTCAGCAGCCCCGTGCCGCAGCCAAATTCAAGGACATCCATCTCAGGAGTCAGGATTCGCTCCTCGGAGATGGCCTGAGCGATATCATGCGCCAGCTTGACCCGCCCGGGATTCTGGTCCCAGGAAGCCGCTTGCTGATCAAAACTCCACTTTTCACGACTCACGTTGATCCTCCATGACGATCCTGAACGGTGCTCGGCTGCTCACTGCTGGCGCGATGTCGCCAGTTTCAGTAGTTGATCGTTTCTGAGTCTACAGACGGAGTGCGGAGATTTCAAGGGCGAGCGCCACAACAAGCCCGGGCAGCGCATTGCTCAGAAATGCCAGACCTGCTATCTTCGCGGCAGCCCAACCTTGGCTCATCGGTCCCCTCATCCCAGCGGGGTGACGGAGAACCTATCATCTGAAAGCAGAGGGGAAGAGACATGCAGGAGGAAGCCCAGACTCTGCGGACCTCAGATAACCTACGGTTCATTCGAATCGTTTGGTGCGACAACGCCAACATCATCCGTGCCAAGGCCGTCCATCGCGGCGCATTCGACTCTGCTTGCAGGGAGCATGGGGTCGGGATTTCCGAGGCGCAGCAGGCTGTTCCGGTCATGTTCGACGCGCCGTCGGAAGGAAGCGGGCTGGGGCCTGTGGGGGAAGTGCGGCTGGTCCCGGATATCGACACGCTGGTCATGCTCCCGTATGCTCCCGGACATGCCAGGGTGATGGGCGATATGATGAGGGACGGCAAACCTTGGCCTTTCTGCCCTCGAGGATTCCTCAAACGGATGATATCCGACGCATCGCAGTTGGACCTTCAGATCCAGGCGGCATTCGAAAACGAGTTTTACCTCCTGAGGCCCTTATCAGACTCCCAAGAAACCGGCGCCCCCTCCTCGCCTCCTCCCGTTCCGGCGGATCGGTCCCTGTTCGCGGCCTCATCTGCGATGGATCTGCACCGAGCGGTCATCGACGACATGGCCGACGCTCTGGTGGCGCAGGGAATGATGGTGGAGCAATACTACCCCGAATCGGGGCCGGGGCAGCAGGAGATCTCCATCCGGCACACCGATCCCCTTTCCGCCGCAGACCAGCAGATCGCCTTCAGAGAAACCGTGAAATCAGTGGCCATGCACCACGGCCTCAGGGCCACCTTCATGCCCAAGCCTTTTGAAAGCCAGGCGGGAAGCGGCTGCCACCTCCACCTCAGCCTCTGGCGAAAAGGCATCAACGTGATCCCGGACAGCTCCGGGGGGCTTTCCGAAATCACTGCAAGCTTCACGGCGGGGATTCTCAGCCACCTGCCTGCCCTCATGGCCCTCACGACGCCGAGTACCAATTCCTATCGTCGCATGCGGCCGCATTGCTGGAGCGGCGCCTTCCGGTGCTGGGGCTTCGACAATCGCGAGGCCGCCGTTCGGGTACCGACCCATCCCGCGCCGCCCAGTCCGACGCACCTGGAGATCAAGACCGTGGACGCCTCGAGCAATCCTTACCTGGCTCTGGGGGCGGTGCTCGCGGCCGGATTGGACGGGATTCGGCAGGGGCTCCAACCGCCCGATCCCGTTTCGGTGGATCCCGGTGCCATCCCTGAATCGGAGCGCACGACCCTTGGAATCGATGCACTCCCCACGCGCCTTGGCGATTCCCTGGATTGGCTTCGAAAGGACAGCGTCCTGCTGGATGCTCTCGGGGCGGACCTCAGCCGGGCATTCCTGGCCGTGCGACAGGCCGAATGGGAAGCCATGAAGGATTGGACGCTGGAGGACGAAGTCGGCCTCCTCCTGGATCGCTATTGATTTGGTCGGAATCAGGAAGTCCCGATGTCGCTCCTTGCTGTCCACGGGAAGAGGGCCACGCGGCAGAGCGCATCCTCCGTGACAACGCGAGAGTGCTGAATCTCAAACAGACATGAACCCATCAAACGAGGACATCGCATGACGGACAAGAAAGCGGACCTGGCGGGGCCGGGCATCGGCAACTACGTGGATCTGGCAAACGAGCTTCCCGAGGACTACGAGCCCCTTCTCACGCCCATGGAGCGGATGAAGGCCGTTTTCGCCATCAAGCAAGCCATCGAATCCAACCTGTGCGAAGCGCTCAACCTGCAGATGGTGCAGGTGCCGCTCATCGTCGAAAAGAGCAGCGGGGTGAACGACACCCTCGATCGTGACGGATCACGGACGCCGATCGACTTCCTGTGCGGGCTCGGACTCGAAAGTCCGCTGCAGGCCCAGGTGGTTCAAGCCGCCACGAAATGGAAACGGATGGCCCTCCAGCAGTTCGGCTGTAAAGCAGGGGAAGGCATCTGCACGGACATGCGGGCCGTTCGCAAGGACTACTTCCTCGACCATGATCACAGCGCCTACGTGGACCAGTGGGACTGGGAGCTCGCGATCACCCCGGAGCAGAGGACGCTTGATTTTCTCAAGGATGTCGTCACCCGAATCTGGAAGGTCATCCGGGGAGCCGGCCGCATGGTCCAGGAGATGTTTCCTCAGCTCAAGACATCCAGATATCCGGATTTTCCCGATGAGCTCGTCTTCCTCCACGCCGAGGAGATCCTTGACCGCTACCCGGATTTGCCGCGCAAAGAGCGGGAGACCCGGATTCTCCTGGAGCAAGCCCCGGCGGTCTTCATCGTCGGCATCGGCTGGCCGCTCAGAGACGGTTACCCGCACGAGATGCGCGCGGCGGATTACGATGACTGGGCGACTGAAACCATCGTCCGGAACGGGGAGCAGTACCACGGACTGAACGGGGACATCCTGGTGTGGAATCCCGTGACGAAACGGCGCCACGAGCTCACGTCGATGGGCATTCGCGTGACCAAGGAAACCCTCAGAATTCAGCTCAAGATGTCGGGGCAGGAGGATCTGTTGGCACTCCCTTACCACCAGGCGATCCTCAACGACCGAATTCCGCTCAGCATCGGAGGGGGCATCGGGGAGTCCAGGACCTTCATGTACCTGCTGCGCACGGCTCACATCGGAGAAGTGAGCGTTTCGGTCTGGCCGAGGGAGCTCAAGGCGATCTGCGCCAAAAAGAACATCCACGTCCTCGAATGATCAGTCGGCTCCGTCAGCGCACGAAGATCCGAGCCCCGTCGGAAAGCGCTCCGTCCAGGCCGACCTCGTTCCCCCATTCGTCGAAGACGCGCTTCCCGGCGCGGATGTCGTCCAGGCGCCCGGCGGCGACGAGTGCATGACGAACGGTCATGCCGGGAACGAGGTCGACCGGCTGGTCATTGACGTACACCCGCATCAGCGGACCTCGGTGATCCGGCCCTCGACGGCGGGGGAGACGGTCTTTTGCTTCAACGCGTCGATGACGACATCACGCAGCCACCGGCCTGCATCACTGTAGACGAGCTTCTCGCCCTTCATCATCCCGCCGACGACGGCATAGCTTGGGGAGCTCTTGATGGCATCGCCAAAGGCTTTGTAGCCGTCCCCGCCTGCCGCGAGAAAATCGTTGGTGGCAACGGTATATTCGTTGCTGAGATCGAGCGGCTTGCCGCCGATGGAAACTGCTTTGACCCGCGATCCCGGAGGCGCGGAGGGATCGTAACTGAAGACAATCCCCGAAACCTGCGGAAAGGCCCCCGCCTTCTCCTCGACCTTGGCCACGCCATGCTCGAGGGCTTCCCGGATCTGTGCGCCTGTCAACCGAACCGCCACGATGTAATTGTCGAAGGGAAGCGTCGTGTAAATGTGCTTCACTTGGATCCGGCCTTTCGGAATGCTCGCCCGGATTCCGCCTCCGTTGATCAGTGCCGCGTCCGCTCCCGAAGCCGACCGCATGATGTCCGCCACCAGGTTGCCAAGATTGGTCTCCCGCTTGCGCACGTTCTCACCATCCAAAGGGACGGCGGCAACACCGACTTCCCCTTCCAGGACCTTGTCCACCTGCTTTCGATATTTCTTGACCAGCGTCGCCACGGGCCGGTCGGGCCTGCCCTTGTTCGGGCGGATGTCTTCCAGCCGCCCTTCGATCGCGATCACTTTGCCGTCGTCCACGGTCAGATCGACCACTCCGAGGGCCTTCCCATGCTCCCAGGCCTGCACCACGGCGCTCGAGCCGATCCTGACCGGGCTCTCCACGCGGGTGTGCGAATGACCGCCCACAATGAGGTCGATCCCCGGAATCCTTTCCGCCAACTGTCGGTCTTCAGGATGTCCGATATGGGTGAGGGCGATCACGACGTCCGCCTGTCTTCTGAGCGCGGGAACCAGATAGGCCAAAGTGGCCTCCGGCGGACTGAACTTGAGCCCAGTGACGTTTTTCGGATGCGTCGAAACCGGGGTGTCGCCTGTTACGACGCCGACGATCGCGACCTTCACGCCCGCCACTTCCCGGATGACGTATGGCGAGATGGAGGAAATGCCCTCGACGTTTGCCCCCAAAACCGGGAACCGTGCTTCCGCGATCCGCTGTTTCAAAACTTCCCGGCCAAAGTCGAATTCGTGGTTTCCAACCGTTTCAGCATCGAACCTCATGAGATTCATCAGCTCGATCACGGACGCCCCCTGGGAGAGATTGGCCCAGTTGCTCCCCTGAATCATGTCTCCGGCCGCCAGCAGCAGGGACGGTTTCTCGGCGCGCAGCTGATTGACCTTCGACGCCAGCCACGCGACACCGCCCAGAGGCTTGTCGCCGCCCAAGGGGGTGTAGGGCTCGGCAAAACCGTGAAAATCGTTGACGTGGAGGATACGGATCGTCACCGGGGCGGCCAAGGCCATGCCCGTTGCGACGAGCAGCACGAAAAGCGTCAGGACAGCTGCACGGATCGATTTCATGGAAAGCTCCCTGGTTGTGGAAAGGCGGTGCAATCCAAAAGGAAGCGCGAAGGATCGCGCTCCGGATACTCTGGGCTCCGCGCGGGAGCCTCACGGATTCTGCCTCAACCATACCGTATTCCCGCAAACGAGGCTACCCGGAGATGACCAGGTCCATCAGAAGGCTTCTTCGATCACGCGCTGAAGGGCATCGGGGGCGTTGAGCTGCTTCTCGTCCATCTTCAGGCTGATCGAGCCGTCTCGAAGCACCAGGAGCTGATCGGCGAGCCGTTGGGCCTGGCGCAGACTGTGGGAGACCATGAGGATGGTGTAGCGCTGCTTGAGCTCCAGGAGCAATTGCTCGATGCGGGCAGCCGCCCTGAAATCGAGGGATGCGGTCGGTTCATCCAGCAGCAGAATCTCCGGCCCCAGGGCCAGGATCCGGGCCAGGCACAGCCGCTGCTGCTGCCCCCCCGAAAGCGTCGTCGCGTCATGGTGAAGACGGTCCTTGACTTCCTCCCAGAGGGAGACTTCGCCAAGAGCCCAGCGGCTGCGCTCCTCGACGTCCCTGCCTTTCAAGCCCAGCGTCACGCGGAGGGGCATGGAGAGATTCTTGGCGATGGATGCGGGAAGCACCGTCGGGGTCTGAAAAACCATCCCCACCCTTCGCCGCAGGTCCGAAAGGGGAACGGTATCCTCGTAGATCTCGTGAGGCGAGCCGCCCAAGCGGACGGAGACGCTTCCCCGCGTCCTGCAGGCGGGGAACACCTCGTTCAACCGGTTGACCGCGCGGAGCAGCGTCGACTTTCCCGATCCCGACGGCCCGACCAGAACGGTCAACCGTCCCGGCCACAGAGCGAGCCCGACCTCGTGCAGCACCTCCCGTCCGTTGAACCAAACGCCTAGATTCTTCACGACCACTGTCGGGTCGGCAGCGTGCGTCATTGGCTTCTCCAGCGCCGGTGCAGGGCCCGCTCAAACCAAACGGAAAGCGCCGCGAGCACCCCCGTGATGCAAAGCAGCACGAGGGCTGTTCCAAAGCCCCGCTCGAGCTCGAGCGCATTGCGGTGCTCGGCCGCGACGTAGTAGATGCGGAAAGGGAGGGCTTCGAACCGGTCCAGGAGACTGCTCGGGATTCCGGCGTGAGCCACCACGCCCGTGAGCAGGATCACCGCCGTGTCCTCCGCCGCACGGCCCACGGAAAGGATTGCCCCACTCAGAATCCCCCGGCTCGCCAGCGGGAGCAGGATGCAGCTCACATGCTGCCAGCGGGTCAGGCCGAGGCTCGGACCCAGGAGCCGGAACTGCTCGGGAATCCCGAGGAGGGCGGATTCCGTGGTTCGGATCACGTATGGCAGAATCAGGAGCGCGATGCAAACAGCTGCAACCAGAAGCCCCGTCTGTGCCTGCGGCAGAACGACTCGCTTCAACGCCAGAATCATCGTGAAGCCGAAGAGGCCCATGATGATGGATGGGGTCCCGGAAAGGAGATTCACCATGAGCCCCAGAAAGGAGCGGAGTCGCTCCGGAGCATATTCGGCAAGATAGATGCCGCTCGCGATCCCGACGGGGATGGCCATGCCGCAGGACAAAATCACGAGGGAGACCGTTCCGACCATGGCCGGCCAGATGCCATCGAAGACAGGTCGGCTGCCGGTGAGAGCGTCCCACCAGGGCGTGTCGCCAAAGAAGAGTCCGCCGTTCAGGCTTGGGAGTCCTCGCACAACGAGAAAGCCGACCAGAACGAAGACCGCAGTCAGCACAGCCAGACCGGAAAGCCACGCCAGGGCGGAATAAAGCCTGTCGAGGCTTCCGATCGAGCGCTCACCTCCCATTCCGTTCCCTCCGTACTCCGATGATCATGCTAATGCCGCCCGTAAGCACGAACAGGATAAGCCCCGAGGCAAAGACGGACTGGTAGGCCATGCTCTGGCTATCGGTTGCCACGACGAGTGAAATCTGAGCGGGAAGCGTTCGAAAAGACGCCAGGAAAGAATGAGGAGCCTGGGCGGCGTTGCCGGCGAGCATGAGGGAGATGAGTGTGTCGCCGACGGCCCTTCCGAAGCCGAGCAAGGCGGCGATGGCGATGCTTCGTGAGGCTGCGGGGAGAAAGACATGTCGCATCTGTTGAATGGGGGTAAGCCCCAACGCTTCGGCGCTCAAGCGAAGCATGGGGTCGATCCGTTGCAAGCCCGCCTGCATCACGAGAACGAGGGTCGGAACGATGAGGAGGCTCAGCGTAATAGACGCGCCTAGCAAGGAGAATCCGGTTCCGGCCCCAAACCCGTCGCGGATTCTCGGGACCAGCAGGAAGACGGAAACGAAGCCGTAAACGACGGTTGGGATTCCGGTCATGAAGAGGACCACTCCTCCGAGGATCCGGGACAGCGCGTGACGGGGGTAGACGGTGAGCAAACCACACAGACCCAGAGCGACCGGGAAGGCCATCGCCAGCGAAACGAGGGAGAGGGCCAACGACCCCGCGCACATCGGAAGGATTCCGAACTTGCCGCCAAAGGGCTGCCAGACCCAGGAGAGCACATCACCGAGCCGATGGGTCGTGAATAGGGGCACGCAAAAGGCCGAGAGCAAAACAAGGATGGATACGATCGCCACAGCGGACAATGCTGTGGCGATCAGGAGCACACGCTCGATCCACGTTTCAGATTTGGGTGTTGACAAAGGCTTCACTTCAAAGGCAGATAGCCGCTCTTGGCGATGATCTCGGCCCCTTCCGGGCTCATGATGTAGTCGATGAACGCCTTCACCAGCTTCGAAGGCTCGCCCTTGGTGTTCATGTAAAGCTTGCGGACGACGGGGTAGCTCCCGTTCATGGCGTTTTCCTGGGTGGCGGCAACCCCGTCCAGGATGACGGCCTTGATCGACTGATCCACGTGGCCGATGCCCACATAGCCTATGGCGCTCTTGTCCTGGGCAACGGCTGTCTTCATGGCGCCGTTCGACGCCACCACGTTGGCATCAGCGGCAATCGGGCCCTTGCTCAAGAGCTTCTCCCAGAACACCTCCCGCGTTCCGCTGGCCTCGTCCCGCGTGAAAAGATGAATCGCTGCATCCTCTCCGCCAACGTCCTTCCAGTTCTTCACCTTGCCGGCAAAGATGTCGCGGACCTGCTCGGCGGTGAGACCCTTCACGGGGCTCGCCGGATGCACGGCAACCGCCACGCCGTCCAAGGCAAACGCATAGGACTTGAGGCCGTACTTGGTTACCTCGGCATCGGACAGAGCGCGGCCCGTGTTGCCGATCTCGACGAGCCCTTCCCCCACTTTCTGGACCCCGATGCCGGAGCCGCCGCCTTCGACCGTGATCCGGATCTTCGGGTTTGCGGTCATGATGTTCTTGGCCGCGTCGTTCATGACCGGAACGTGTGCGGTCCCGCCCGCGATGTTGATGACGCCCTCGAGTCCCGAAAACGCATCCAGCGCACCCGCGGACCAGGCGGGGCCAAAGCCCAAACACAGGGCGACGGCAACAAAAGCGAGGCAAATACAAGTCCGATTCACGTGTCGATGCATTGTCTCTCCTCCATCGAGCTCACACGCCGATCAAAGGACCGATACGGATGCGAGGCTTCTGCCATGAAGGGCAGCCCCTAAGGCGCCCACCATGTCAGGGTTTTCGGGGATGACGACCGGGTGCTCAAGCTTTTCTTCAAGCAGCTTCCGGACGCACGAGTTGTGGGCGACTCCTCCCGCGAAAAGGACAGGCGGCTCCCCTCCCACGCGGCGAAGCATGGCCACCGTCCGCTGCACGATGGCCAAATGAAGCCCCATGGCGATGTTGTGCGGTTTTTCGCCGCGAGCCATGAGCGACGTCGCTTCGCTTTCGGCGAAGACCGTGCACATGCTGTTGATCTGAATCCGTTTGTCGGATTGAAGGGCAAAGTCGCCAAATGACTCCAGGGGGAGCTGAAGCGCGGTTGCCATGAATTCGAGGAATTTCCCGGTCCCTGCGGCGCAGCGGTCGTTCATCTCGAACTTCGCCACTTTTCCCTGCGGGTTGAGCGCTATGACTTTGGTGTCCTGGCCGCCGATGTCGAGCACGGTTTGGGCTTCCGGGTGAAGAAATCGAGCCCCGAGGGCATAGGCCTGGATTTCCGTGATGGTCGTTACCTCGAGCTGCTGAAAGGCCTCCGCGAAGAGCTTCCTCCCGTAGCCCGTTGCGACCACGTGCCCCACCTCGAGGTCCTCCATCAGCTTTCGGCACTGGGCCAGGGGATCGAAGGTCGTGGGGACCCGGAGCTGCCGGGTTGGCTCACGGCCGTTCCAGACAACCAATTCAATGGACCGGGACCCGATGTCAATCCCGGCCGTGGTTCCTGAGGCTTTCACGGGTCCAGACTCACTCTCTGACGGCGGTGCCCTCAACGCACCATTTCCACAAAGGCTTCCACGCGGGTCTTCAGCTGCTCCACATCCTCCATGCTGTAGTCGGTTTCGATGGAAAGCATGGGGATTTCGGCTTCCTTCAATGCTCTTTCCACCTTGAACGCCTCGATGCCGTACGGTTGGCAGAAGGAGAGGCCATAATGAATGACCCCGTTTACCTTGAGATCCTTGGCCATATCGACGATGTGGTCGAGCCGTTCCGTGTTGGGCGTGAAGCAGGCACAGTCGATTTTCATGTAGCGGTCGGCGAGGACGTCCAGCAGCTCGTCCAACGTCTCTCCCTTGTCTTCCACCAGATCCCGAGTGTTGCGGGTGCCGATGCAAGACTCCTCACCGACGATCACGGCGCCGGAGGACTCGATGATGTACGGGAGCTTCCAGTTGGGAACAGCCATGGGACAGCCGGAGAGCATGAGGCGTGGCGTTTCCTCGGACACGATGCCTTCGGACGCTTTGACCCGTACCTCGATCTCGTCGCAGAGCTTCCCGATACTCTCCGTGAAGCGGACGGGATCGTCGTAAAAGCTGATCTGGTTTACCAGCAGCACGTCGCGGCCGGAAATCGGAACGGGGCTGGCCGCCCGCAGGCGATTGAGACGCTGCAGGACGCTGCGCCGTGCATTGACCACCCGGATGGCCTCCTTGAGACCGGCGGCGGTGACCGCGTTTCCGGTAACCGCTTCGACTTTGTCCTTGAACCGGAGGATTTCCGCCTTCCACAGGTCGCGGTCGCAGCGGTTTTTCATCTGCGGGATTTCCATGACATAGACGGGGGCGTATTCTTCAAAAATTTCGTAGGCCTTTTTCTTCCCGTCGCAAGTGGTCTCGCCCACCACCAGGTCGCAGGACTCGATGTACGGGCAGAGCCGCGAGAGCTTGAAGCCGACAAACGATTTGATGAGCGCGCAGGTGTTTCGGGGAAGAATCTTCTCGGCGGCTTCCTTTCCGGCCTCCGCCCCCGCGCAAAGCCCCACCTGGATGCCGCCGGCCGCCAGAACGATCTCTTCGGGGACAAACACGCAAAACGTTCCGATGATCTTTCTGCCTTGTGCCTTTGCATCCTGGAGCTCCTTGATGCGCAGGCCATGCACTTCCGAGAGAACGAAGTCGAGGTATTCCGTCCCTCGCAACCGGCCGGTCTGGCTCAGGTAAATGTCTCCGTAAAACTTCCCCAACACCTGCAGGAGCCCCTCATGGGCATCAAGATCCAGGTTGAGCTTCTCCCACATTGCATCGTAGGGTGTCGCCATGGATTCAACCTCCACCGGGATGACAGAATGACTGATTGTTCGACTTTGGATGGTGTGCGCCGCTTTACGGCGGCTCTACAGGCTATGTGGAGAGGGAGGAATGGTCAAATCGGTAAGATCAATGTGAATCGATTGTTGCGATCGAGACAATCAATTCACACGCGACCGTAGGGCGGGGCGATTGACCAGGTAGATCCCCATCGCCACAAGAAAAAGCGAAACGAACAGCATTGTCGTGATCCGTTCGTGGAGGAGCAGACCGCCCGCCAGAACGCCGAACAGCGGGGTGAGAAAGGTGAACGAGGCAAGGCGCGAAGCCGGGTATTCCCGGACGAGCCAAAACCACGCGAGATACGTGATGAAAGCGATCCAAACCGTCTGGTAGAGGAGGCAGCCCGCGATGAGAGGGGTAACCAGGACGATGCCCTTTTCCCCCGCGGCGGCCGACCCAAGAGGAAGCAAGATAGCCGACACGACCAACTGATAGAGGAGCGTTTTGCCGGCTGAGATGCGAGCGAGGGGACTTGCCTTGATCAGCACGGTCGTCGCTCCCCAAAGGACAGCCGCGCCGATGAGCATCATGTCCCCGAGCAGCATCGCCCCTGTCGGCAGGCTCACGGATTCCGCGACCGCCGCGAGCACGCCGGAAAAGGCACACAGGAGGCCAACAACCTGGAGACGGTGGAGCTTCTCGCCAGGGATAAAGCGTTGAGCGCCCAACGCGACAACGAAAGGAGACATGTAGAGGAAGATCACCGCACGCGACGCGTTGGTGAACATAAGTCCCCAGTAAATCAGGAGGAACTCCCCCGAAAACAGCAGACCGGCCCCGATGCCCCACCAAAGGGTGCCATCCCTGTCCAGGAAGGGCTCGCGGCGAAAGCGCATCCACAAGCCGAGCAGCACGGCAGCGCACGCGGAGCGGATCCCCGCCTGAAGCATGGGAGAGATGCCTTGGTTGGCCACCTTGATCGCCACCTGCTGCCCCCCCCAGCTTGCGCACAGGATGACCAGAATCAGGCTGGCCCGGATATCCAACGCTTCGCGCCGCCTGATCGATGGCTCTCTGCTCATGGTGACTCATCCTGCGTTTCCCTGACCTTTATTGCCGGCTCATCCTCAACCTGCAGCGCCGTCTCCCCGCGTCCCAACGGAGTCTCCGTGCTGGCAAAGGCCAGGGGCTGCCGGGTCAGGTTGGGTGAGCGCTCGGCGGCTTTCTGAATTTCCTTAAGATCGGCATAAAGCGTCAGGGCCGGGGCAACCTGATCGCGGGCCATGTCGGTGTAGCCTTGATTGAGGCTCAGCGTGTTGTTGAAATCGTGCGCCACTCCCCCCTTGGGCGCCTTGCCCAGCTCGCCGGTCGAGTAATGAGGATGGGGACTGTCAACAAAACGAGCCTCTCTGGCTTGAGCCGTCGGGGCCGACACCGAGACCCGGCAAAGGCACATTTCAAGCAGGACCGCTGGAAAGGCTCCCCACATCATGGGATTCTCCTTTGTTTGCACTCCTTTGAAAAACATGGCATGGAGGCTTGGCAACATTAAGGCCGAGCCACCACTGCCCAGACCGCAACGAGATAGACCACGCCGTGCGGAAACCGCAAGGCCATCAAGCGTCGAAGCACGGCTCCTACCGCGCCCGGGGACCGCGAGCCATGGGGGCATCTTTGAAGCGTCAAACCATGGGGGGACCTATGGATCTATCACGCACGATTCCTTCGCCGTTCAGTATTCCCAATGTGCGCCGGTTCGTGGTTTTCCGGGCATCATTCAACGCCCGATTCTACTATCCGGTATTCACGATCCTCTTTTTGGATTTTGGGCTCAGCCTGCCTCAGTTTGCATGGCTCAACGCGGTCTGGGCAGCGACCATTGTCCTGCTGGAAGTCCCGTCCGGGGCTCTGGCCGATATCCTGGGTCGGCGAAATCTGTTGGTCTTGAGCGGCGTGCTCATGGTCCTGGAGATGGTGGTCTTGTGCTTGGCGCCCAAAGGTCACCCCAATTGGCTCTTCACCGCATTTTTGGTCAATCGCGTGCTGAGTGGGGCGGCCGAAGCGGCCGCAAGCGGTGCCGATGAGGCGCTCGCTTACGATTCCCTCAAGCACGACGGGGACGTTCGGGACTGGGGGCGTGTCCTGGAGGTGCAGATGCGCGTCCAGTCGACCGTCTTCATCATCGTGATGACGGTGGGAGCCGCGGTCTACGACCCGACCCTGCTGCAATGGCTGGTGCGAAAGCTGGGCTTGAGTCTGTCCATCACGCAAGAGACGACCCTGCGCTTTCCCGTGTATCTGACCGTCTGTTCCGCAATACTGGCTCTGGTGACCACTCTCGGGATGCGGGAACCTTCACCGCAAAGCTCTCAAGCATGCCCGATCTCCGATGGCTGCCGCGAGTCCATTTCCGGTGCCTTTCGCTTGACGCTCGAGGCCGGACGATGGATTCTCAGCACCCCGCTCGCTTTGATCGTCATCCTGGCCGGGCTCTTGTTCGACCACGTAATCCGCATGCTCATCACCATGAACAGCCAATACTACCGACTCATCGATCTTCCCGAAGCCTCGTTCGGGCTCATCGGATCCGCAATGGCCAGTCTGGGGCTCTTCGTGCCGCGCCTCGCGCGTCGGCTGGCTGCAAGGACTTCACCGGCGACCAACCTGAGCCTTCTGGCCGCGGTGACGTTGCTGGGGCTGGTCGGTATGAGCCGATTCTGGCCCTTCGTCGGCCTCGTGCCGGTGGTGGTCCTCATGGCCGTCATGCAATGCGTTCATTTCCTGGTCAGCCACTACCTGAACGAGATCACCGACTCGCGGCAGAGGGCGACCGTGCTGAGCTTCAAGGGCTTATCCTACAACTTGGCATATGGTCTCATCGGTCTTTTGTACTCATTCCTTCTGCTGGCACTCAGGAGCGGCGCTCCGGACCGGGGAGGCGCGCTCTCTACGGAGCGGGTGACCGATGAGATCTTCATCCGTTCCATCGCCTGGTTCCCGGTCTATTTTGCACTCCTGACAGCCTGTTTGATGCTGTACGCCTGGTGGCGTGGAAGAAACCAGGACGGGATTGAGCCTCATGCCGGCATGGGCTCTTGATGCGACTCGCCATCGAGTGCTTGCCGGACGGCTTCGAGCATCTCGGGGAGCCCATATGGCTTTTGAAGGAACGCCGTGGCCCCGCTCGCGATGGCTTTCTCGCGCTCACCTTCCGCGGAATAACCACTTGCGATGAGGACTTTGCCTTGGGGGTCGATCTCCTTAAGAGCCTGAAGACACAGGGCTCCCCCCATTCCCGGCATGATCAGATCGAGAATCACCAAGTCAATGCGGTTCTTGTGCTCCCGGTACACTTCCAGAGCACTTTCCCCATCCGGGGCCGAGATCACGGTGTACCCATACACGCGAAGCATCTGCTCCCCGAGATCACGCAGGGAGGCGTCATCGTCCACAAGAAGGATGGTTTCGGTCCCACCGTGCAATGCAGTGGGGGCGATGGAGGCGTTCGAGGCCATCGACGCCCGTTCCACAGCGGGAAGGTAGATTTCAATGACGGTCCCCTGGCCCGGACAGCTTGTACAGAGAACGTGCCCCTGGTGGCTCTTCACGATGCCGTAGACAATGGCGAGCCCCAGGCCGGACCCCTTCCCCACTTCCTTGGTGGTGAAGAAGGGATCGAACACATGCTCCCTGGTTTCCTTGTCCATTCCAAAGCCCGTGTCGGCGACCGCGAGAAGGACGTACTCCCCCGGCGCCACATCCGGGTGGCTTCGGCAGTACGGCTCGTCAAGGGTGATATTGCTGGTATGGATCGACAGTGTGCCTCCATCCGGCATCGCGTCCCGCCCATTGACGACGAGGTTCATCAGGACTTGCTCAATCTGGGAGCTGTCTGCGTTGACAAGGCTCAGGTCGGCCGCCAGATGAAGCTCAATCTGGATCATCTTGGGGATTGTCCGTTCCAGGAGCGTCCTCACATCGTTAACAATGATGTTGAGATCGACGGGTCGGAGCTGCGGCTCGACCTTGCGGCTGAAGGTGAGCAGCTGACGTGTGAGCTCGCCCCCTCGGCTTGCGGCTCGCTTGATCTCCCGAAGCTCCCGAAACCCTTTTTCCCCTTCCGAGGTCTGCTGGAGCAGGAGCTCGGCGTATCCGCTCACCGCCTGAAGGAGATTATTGAAATCATGAGCGATCCCTCCAGCCAGGGTCCCGACCGCTTCCATCTTGTGAGCGTGAATCAGCTGGGATTCGAGTCGCTTCTCCTGGGTGATGTCGCGCATGAAGTTGAGCGACGCGGGTCTTCCTTCCCACATGCGGAACACACTGCTGATCTCCAGCCAGATCGTTTCACCGGACTTGGTGATCCCTCGAAAGGAATACATGGTCGGAACCTGTTCCCCCTCCATGCGTGTTCGGTGCATGCCGGCGACGGCCTCTCGGTCTTCCGGATGAACGAAATCCAGAAACGGTCTCTGGGAGAGCTCCTCCAGACTGTATCCTGATATGGCCTCCAGCCTGGAATTGGGAAATTTGACAAATCCGTCCTGCGCAATGAAGATGGCGTCGTTGGCATTCTCCACCACGTAGCGGTACTTTTCTTCAGAGGCGCGCAGCGCCTCGTCCGCCTGCTTGATATCTTCGATATCCTTCGTTACGGCCAGCAGATGACGATCCCCATTGAGACTCATGAGCCCCGCCGAGATCAATATGGTCCGTGTCTCACCATCCCGCCTGCGCAGCTTGGTCTCGTAATTGCGCAAATGCCCATGCCGTGCGAGAGCCTCAGCAAAGGGAGCTCGATCTCGAACGTCCGCCCAAAAAGGGATCTCCAGAGCGGATTTCCCAACCACTTCTTCCCTGCTGTACCCGGTCAGGAAGGTATACCCGTCGTTCACGTCCAGATAGGTTCCGTCCTCGAGGCTGCTGATGCTCAAGGCGTCGGGACTGGTTTCCCATGCCAGCCGAAACCGCCCCTCGCTCACACGCAGCGCTTCCTCCGCCCGCTTTCGGTCGCTCATCTGCCGTTCGCTGCCCTTTGCCGCTCGTCTGAAACGATGGAGCATCTCGCTCAGCACGCTGATCAGCGTCCCTCCCGCCATGAGGAGCACCCATTGTACGAGGTCAGCCGGACGCTCGATCGAAAAGGTATGGACTGGGGGCAGGACGAAGTAGACAACACTCAGCCCGATCAACACCGTCGACACGAGACCGGGGCCAAGCCCTCCCACGTAGGCACTGACAATGATGAAGCTCTGAAACAGGATGAACAAGGGACGGTCGCTGCCGATCCAGAACGCCAGGCTCAGCCGCGTCGAGAGCGCAAGAATCGACAGGAGCACCGCCAGGCCGTACTTCAGCCACAGGCGGGACCCTTCAGGCGTTTCCGGACCGTACCGATGCGGGTCCCGGCCTCCTTCGGACAAAGTCGATTCCCTTCCCCCATCGTGGAGCATCTCGCTCAGCCCTCCCGCAGCCCGTAACCCCCTTTGGAGATCCACATCAGCTTTGTTGCCGTCATTTGTCATGTGCCGCGGCCATCGGTCGGCAACGAATTCCGGACGCGGCTGCGCGCGGTCTCGGCGCGCACGCGAGTCATGCATCGCCACTCGCACCCTGTTTAGACCAAAACAAACGGCGAGCCTACCCGAAAATGCTCTTCTCTGGATCTCTCAACGCCCGAATTCCCCGGGGACTTTCTTCGCAGCCATTTTTCCTATGGCTTCGAAGAATCAGAATTGAGATTACCTATTTGAATAGTTCGACATAAGAAACTAGACAGAGAATGCGATTGAGTATGCTCGAAGCATGAACAACAGGCGCGTGGCAGGTCGAGAACGAAGCCGAGGCAGCTATGCCGTCGCCCAAGCTGGCGTTGTGCAATTTCATATCTAATGTCGATTCGTTGAAGCAGACAGCCTTGATGAACGGCTTCCAGGGGGTGGACTGGACGCTCAAAGTCGAGGACCTGCCGAACAATGAAGTGGAGCGGCTTGGCCTGCGCCGGCGGATCGAAGCGCTCGCTCCCCTGGAAGTGCGGTATCATTGTGCGTTCACGGGGGTGGACCTGGGCGATGAGGACGCAGCGAGGGGCAATACGGCTGTCGACATCTTCAGGAGGGCTTGTGAAACGGTCTCCAGTTTGGATGGTCGCTTCATGACGATTCATCTGGGGCTGGGACGGCAGAGCTACGAGGACCTTTCCTGGGAGCGGAGCGTCAAGCGACTCGGGGAGCTCGTGCGCTACGGAGAAGCCCTGGGGGTGTGCGTGTGCCTGGAAAACCTTGCATCCGGTTGGTCAAGTCGCCCCGAGCTTTTTGAGAAGCTTGTCCGCAAATCCAGCGCTGCCGTCACTCTGGATATTGGCCATGCCCGGATGAGCCCCTCCGTTCAGAGCCAACGCTTCGATCTTGAAGATCTGGTGACGCCCCATCACAGGCGGGTCTTTAACGCGCACATTTATCACGAAGAAAGGAACGACCGGCACACGGCCCCCTCATCCCTGGAAGATTTGGTGGATCGGCTCCATCTGCTCACCTGTCTCCCATGCGATTGGTGGGTTCTCGAGCTTCGCGAGGAGAAGGCCTTGCTTGATACGCTCCGGGTAGTGCGGGAGTTCCTTGGAGATGGCCCCAATGAGCATTTCGAGGGCAGCCTTTGCGGTTTTAGGGACAGGGCTTCACCAGATGCGCTTACTGTCTGAACGGGATCGGGTGCACACCGTCGGTGCCGAGGTGTAATCCGGAGCAAGCCGCTTTTCGCCGCTTAACCCTAAGCACATTGTCTGAGCGTATGATCGACAATAGCTCCCGCCATAGCGGGCGATTGCTTCCCGCATCTTCCTTTCACACCTGAATTCGCTGATGAGTCTCAGGGTCCTGAGATTCTTCAGCCTCTAAGCCGTCGTTCAATCAGGGCTCATACGGGCTGTGCCCCGATTCGTCGTTTCTTGGTGACGGGTCGGTCTTTGCCCGGGCGGGTTGGCTCGTGCCCGATGGCGTTGTTTCGTCCGACCCCATGCACAGAAGCACCCTGAGAGCCCCACCTATCAACCGGAAAGGAAGGAATGCGTCATGGGTGAGCCGATTCTCAATCCCAACCTGAAGGACCCCGTCAAGGAGTACCTCAGCAAGTTCAACCTCAATCTATGCTTGACCTGCGGGACGTGCACGAACGGATGCCCCATCACAGGCAATCCCGACATGGAGGGATGGGACACCCGCAAGACCCTGCGCATGCTTGCCCTCGGCATGGCCCAGGAAGTGATCGACTCGAAGTTTCCCTGGATCTGCACGGGCTGCGGGCGCTGCGTCCACGGCTGTCCGATGGGGATCGACATCGTCGGCATCATGGCCTATTTGAAGTCCCTCCGCCCGCGGGACCAGGTGCCCGGCATCTTGCACAAAGGCGTCGCAAACGTCCTCAGCACGGGCAACAACATGGCCATTCCCCAAGATGATTATTTCTTCCTCATGTCCGACATGGGACGCGAGCTCGCTGAGGAATGTCCCGGATTCTACGTTCCCATCGACAAGGACAAGGCCGACATCTTCTTCCTCCCCAATTCCAAGGAAGTCTTTTCGGACAACGAAGACATGACCTGGTGGTGGAAGATCTTTTACGCCGCCCGCGAGAACTGGACCATTCCCTCCGAAAACTGGGAAGCCGTCGACTGGGGACTGTTTACGGGAGACTTCGAGGCGACCAAGATTCTCGCGAAGCGGAAGATCGATTTCATGATTCAGCACGAAATCGGCCGGATGATCATGCCGGACTGCGGCGGCGGGTCGTACGGCTGCCGCAAAGGCATGAAAGAGTGCGTCCTCGAGGATCCCAACAACAGGATCAACCACATCTACCTGTACGACTATTTGAAGGAGATCCTGGAAAACGGCCGCATCAAGGTGGACAAGAGCATCAATGCCGGCAAGGTCTTTGTGTGGCATGACTCCTGTAAACATGGTCGGGAGCTCGAGCGGAACTTCGGCAAGGGTTACTTCGATGAGCCGCGCTGGATCATTCAGCAGTGTGTCGACCAGCTCGTGGAGTTCGAGCCAACCCGCATGAACAACTTCTGCTGCGGCGCCGGGGGCGGAAACTGGCCTGGCCCCTACGAAAAGGATTCCGCCTGGCATGGACGGCTCAAATACAAACAAATCAAGGAGAGCGGCGCCAACGTGGTGGTCGTGGGCTGCTCCAACTGCCGCGACCAGATTATGAGGCGGCTTCCTAAATTTTACCCGGATTGCGACTACGAGGTGAAATACATCTGGCAGCTAGTCGCCGAATCGCTGGTGATCGATCCGTGGACCGACGAGGAGATCGCGAAGGGCGAGGCTGAGGCCAAGGCCCAGTGGGAGCGTTTGGGTGTCGAGCTCGAGGAAGATGAATAACGAGACCTGGGTTTGCCGTGCTTTTGCCGCCCGCATCGGGCGGGTGTGATCGAGAGCGCGGCTCAATCCGTCCTCTCTCCTGGACGGATCAGGCAGAAGGAGGGGGCAGACCTCGCGCCTGTCCCCTCCTTTACCCCTGATTCGATCCGCGGATCGGTAGGTTCGGGGCACGTGCGGAAGCAAACGACGAGAGCGGAGCTATCAAAGGTCTTCCGATGATTCCTTCCCGACACCGGGACCTTACAGATCTTCCCGACACAACCCACTGAAGATCTTGCGCAAATCGCTGTCTGTCAGCTCATTCAGCATGGGCGCGAGGTAATCCTCGTCGTCCAGGTCGTCCCAGTCATCCCTCGATGAATCGCAGGCATCCTTACGAACCGAGAGGACTTCGGTCCCGCCTTTTACAACGACCGTTCGCATGCCGCGGTTGGACCGGATCCACCGATGGCAATCGTCATGGCTTCCGACGAAGACGAGAAACAGATCATTATCCTGCCGCATCCCAACCAGCCGGTAGCCCCCCACCAAATCATACTTGATGCAGCCTTTGAGGCGGGCTTCACCATAGCGGGTCAACCTGCCAACCTCCCCGAGACTACGGTCGCCCTTGGTGACCAGCCTCTCGATGAGCGACTCCGCGTGCTCCGCAATGCGTGCCGCCTGGCCTCCTGAAGCCTTCAGAATGGCAAGCTGCTTGTTCAAGTTTTCATCGCGATGGATTCTGACAATCATACTGCCCCCGGACACAGGATGCGTGATGGACACCAAACAGCTTAAACTGCGGTTTTTAAAGCTTTTGCAGGTTATCATCGCTCACCTTGGAGGTCCAATCGGTTCTTTTGGATGCAACCGTTTAAGATCTATAGGCAATTCCAATTTTCCCCATTTCCTGGGAGGCTGCTGCCTGCGGAAGGATCCAACCCTTCAGTTCGACGACTCGAAAACCGATAGCGCGGAAGATCGCTGTGGGCTTAGTCCTGATGGACTCCTGGCTTCAGGCTTCGCGGAAATGAGGCGTGGACCATTTTCTAGGATGCGGTGTTCCGAGAAAGGAAAGACCTATGAAACGATTCATCGTCAGCATCGGCATTGGGCTAGGGTTGATGGGCTTCTGGGCATGCTTCGCGCCGGATTGCCTCGCAGGGGATCAGAGGCGGGTGCAGCACAGCACGGTCGCGTGCACCGAAACCGGACTACTCAAGAAGGCGCTTCACGGATCGCACTCAAGGGGCAAGGAGCACGACGAACGCTGTATTTCCCTTCGTGAAGGCGATGTCGTCGTCGTCGAGCGGGAAGCGCCCCCCTATGCCCAGGTGCGTCCAGGCGGCAAAGTGGATCGCTATTGGATGCCTTTGGAGCCGGTGACCTGGAAGAAGCCCTGAGGACCGCTCTCTCATGGGCCAGTCAATCCCTTCGTCCTTTCACCGCCCCAGCTCAATCGCGCTGGTAGAGCAAGAAGCGGCCCATCCACACGTGTGGCCATCCGTTCACAACTCACCAGATCAATCGATTCCTCCGATTGCTCGCCAGCGTTGCCATCGAGAATAACAATTTGAATCCAAGCCCTCGCGTGGCTAGAAGTCAGACACCTCCGAATCCATTGGGTGAAGCGCGTGGGCAACTCGGGGGTGTGAGCGTCCCCGGCTTGCCGACGATCGCATTCCCGTAAGGGAGGGCGTGAGGCGACGCTGTGCAGCAGAGAGCCGAGGCATGGAAGTCGTTGGGAAGGAGAGGCGATGAGCGAAGCGACATTGGATTGCAGCGGGCTGGCTTGTCCCCAGCCGGTGCTCAAGGTAAAGGAAGTGGTGGATCGAGGAAATGTGACGTGCCTGCGGGTCATCGTGGACAATGGAGCCGCCAGGGAAAACGTGAGCCGCTTCCTTGAGCGCTCGGGATACGAGGTGAGCGTGCGCGAGCAGGCCGGCACGTTTGAAGTCACCGGGACTCGAGACGCTGCGGCCTCAGTTTGCGATGTCGTGATGGCGTCAGACCAAGGGCAGGCCCAACGCAAGATCGTCGTCCTCATCGGCACCGATCAAATGGGCACCGGGGACGAGACGCTCGGCCGGAAGCTCCTGCTCAATTTCATCGGGACCTTGAAGGAGCTCGGGCCCGAGCTGTGGCGGGTGATCCTCCTCAACGGCGGCGTCAGGCTGAGTGTGGATGAATCGGACTGCCTGCCTGGTCTTCTGGAGCTCGAAAAGGACGGCGTCACCGTTCTGGTGTGCGGGACCTGCCTGGGCCATTTTCAGCTGCTTGATCGGAAGCGGGTGGGGGAGACGACCAACATGATGGACATCGTGACCGCGCTGCAGCTGGCGGACAAGGTCATCAGTTTCACCTGATACTGCGCGCCCCAAGGACACCTCTGAAGCGAATGGATGCGATGATGAGCAAAGCCCCCGTGGAGCTCGCCAAGACGGTCCGGGCCGCAGGTTGAGCGGCCAAGATCGGTCCGGGCGACCTAGCGGAAATCTTGGAGAAGCTGCCTCTGGAAACCGACCCGAACCTGCTGGTCGGGCGGGAGACATCCGATGACGCCGGGGTCTATCGCCTGAGCGACGAGCAGGCGCTGGTGCAGACGATCGACTTCATCACTCCGGTGGTGAACGATCCGTACGATTTCGGTCGGATCGCGGCGGCAAACGCGCTGAGCGATGTCTACGCCATGGGCGGACGTCCTCTGACCGCCATGAACGTCGTGTGCTTCCCGGTGAAGAGCATGGACAAGGCGATCCTGGGGGAGATCTTGCGAGGGGGGATCGAAACCATCCATGCTGCCGGCGCGGTCCTGGTGGGCGGCCATAGTGTCGAAGACCCTGAAATCAAGTACGGGCTTTCGGTGACCGGTCTGGTCCATCCAAACGAGGTGCTCACCAATGCGGGGGTGCAGGTGGGGGATGGGCTGGTCCTCACCAAGCCGTTGGGGACTGGAATTCTCGCCACGGCCATCAAGGCGGGACTGGTATCGAAGGAGGCCGAGCGCCGCGCGATTGAAAGCATGGCCACCTTGAACCGCAAGGCAGCCGAGACCATGGCCCAATTCAAGGTGCATGCATGTACCGACATCACCGGGTTTGGACTCTTCGGCCATCTCCTGGAGATGGCAACCGGGAGCCGTGTTTCGATCACCGTTTATACGGAGCGAGTGCCGCTGCTCCCTGAAGTGCTGGACCTGGTCCAGATGGGTCTGGTTCCGGCCGGAAGCTTTGAAAACCGCAACTATTGCACCCACCAGATTGAGGCTTTGCGATCGATCGACCCTATGCTGCTCGATGTCCTCGCCGACGCCCAAACGTCGGGCGGCCTTCTCATCGCCCTTCCGCAGCAAGACGCTCCCAGCCTGGTCGATGCCCTCAAATCCCACTCCATCCTCGAAGCGGCGCTCATTGGCCGAGCCACGGAAACCGGCAGCGGCAAAATCCTTCTCGCTTGAAGACCTCCTGCCTCCAGGCTTCCTTCCCTTCGCACGCGAGCCTCAGCTGGGTACTTTCCGCAGGCTGATACGAAATAGTTTTTGACACAATCAAATCGGTCTGCTAGACAGGCCCCACAGACCGACTGGTCGGTCTGTGGGGCCTCGGGGAGTGAGTCCATGGAATTGAAAGACCGAATCATTCTGGAAGCCTTGAGGCTATTCTCCCTCAAGGGATTCCTGAGCACCTCCATCCGGGACATTCTCGACGCCGCAGGCACTTCGAAAGGCGGCTTCTACAATCATTTCAAGAGCAAGGAAGAGCTTTTTTTCGCCGTCTTGACCGAGGCGCGCAGAATCTGGCGGGACAACACCCTCGCCGGCCTGGACCAGATCGACAAGCCCGTTGAAAAGGTCAAGCGCCTCCTCACCAACTTCAAGGAAATCTACCTCCAAGATGTCAACTGCTTTCCAGGCGGTTGTGTGTTCGTGACGCTATCCGTCGAGCTCGACGACCAGATGCCGGAGCTTGCCCGAGAGGTGAGCAAAGGGTTCGAGGGGCTCAAATCCATGATCAACAGGCTTCTCGAGCAGGGAAAGGAATCGGGTGAGCTGAGGAGTGACACGGATACACAGGCGGTCACCGCAATGATTTTCGCCGGGATCCTGGGCGCCACGGTCATCTATGGCGTGGACAAGTCAGCAGTCAAGCTCAACCAAACCATCAATTCTCTCCAGGATTACCTGGGAAAACTGGCTTCGTGACCAAATCCATTGAATCGCAGAGAAGAGAGCCGAAGCAACAACTGACCCCCAAACAGGAGAACGCCATGCAATACGAGCACCTCATCGTTGAAATCGGCGACGACTTTGTCGCGTCCATCACCCTCAATCGCCCCCAGCAGCTGAATACCTTCACGACCCCTCTGGCAACCGAGCTGGACCAAGCCCTCAAGGAGCTTGACGCTGACAGGAGGGTGCGCGTCGTGATAGTGAAGGGGGCCGGGAAGAACTTCTGTGCTGGCATCGATGTGGGTGAGCTGGCTGGAAAGACCGCCATGGAATACCGGGCCTGGATCCAGCGCATGGAAAACCCGCTTGTCACGATCAGTCGAATGTCGAAGCCCGTGATCGCGCAGGTGCAGGGGGTGGCTGCCGCAAACGGGGCCGGTCTGGTGGCTGCCGCCGATCTCGCTGTCGTCGCGGACAATGCGCGGCTGGGGCTGACGGCCATCAATGTGGGCCTCAACTGCGTGGGGCCGGTGATTCCGGTCGCCCGGTCGGTCGGAAGAAAATTCGCTCTCGAGATGCTCCTTTATGGTGAGCTGATCGGGGCACAGGATGCTCTGAGCAAAGGGTTGGTGAATCGGGTCGTTCCGAGTGCCGATCTTGAAGCGGAAACCCGAAAGTGGGCCGCGATTCTGGCCCAGAAGAGCCCCGTCGCGGTCCAGATCGCCAAGCGGGGGTTTTATGAAGCGGCCGACATGGACTATTATCAAAGCTTCGATCATATGAACGAAGTGTTTGCTCGGTTATGCACGACCAGCGATGCGAAGGAGGGCGTAAAGGCCTTCCAGGAAAAACGAAAGCCTGAGTGGCAGGAGTGCTGATGCGGGGATCTCAATGATCGCCCGTGCAGGGATTCCTTAGACCCGATTCCCTGTCTCTTCCCCTGGTCACTTCGGCTCGCCCTTGCCCCCTCTCATCAACGGAGGGGGCTCCTGTTTGTTCTCTTTCCGCATCCAGCGATTCAAGAAGGATAGAGCTCGCAATGGCACTCATCGGTTTGCGGGATGTGAGCGTGGCCTTCGGCGGTCCATTGCTCCTCGACCGCGTCAGTCTTCAGATCGAGCGGGGGGAGCGGGTGTGCCTCGTCGGCAGAAACGGCGCCGGGAAATCGACCTTGATGCGAATCATCAACGGGGATCTCACTCCGGATGCGGGCGAGATTGTTCGCCAGCAGGGGGTGCGGACAGCACTCCTCCCTCAGGAGGTTCCCCATGAGCTTCAGGGCACCGTCTTCGAAATCGTTTCAGCAGGCCTTGAGGACTCGGGCTTTCCCCAGGAGGCGACATGGCGCAAGGCTCTGCAAGTCGAGAACACCCTCTCCCGCATGAGCCTGAGCCCGGAAGCACGGTTCGAATCGCTCTCGGCTGGACTCAAGCGCCGCGTGCTGCTGGCCCGAGGCTTGGCCCGCGACCCAGACCTGCTGCTGCTGGACGAGCCGACCAACCACCTGGACATCGAAGCCATTGGATGGATGGAAGAGCTCCTGCTGCGGATGAGCGGGACGCTGGTTTTCGTGACCCATGACCGGATGTTTCTTCAGAAACTGGCCACCCGCATCGTGGAGGTCGACCGGGGGAGGTTGGTCGACTGGGCGTGCGATTACGCAACATTCCTCAAGCGCCGGGAGGCAGCCCTCGAGGTGGAAACCGAGCACTGGGTCCAGTTCGATAAGAAGCTTGCCCGGGAGGAAGTCTGGATCCGCCAGGGGATCAAGGCCCGGCGGACGCGCAACGAGGGGCGGGTGCGCGCCCTCGAAGCCCTTCGGGAGGAGCGCTGCAGACGCCGAGAGCGAGTGGGAACGATTCGGCTGCGGGCTCAGGAGGCGGCGCGGTCCGGAAAGCTGGTGATCGAAGCCGACGGCGTCAGTTTCGGCTACGGGGATGAGCCTCCGATTGTCAGGGATTTTTCCACCATCCTCATGCGCGGGGACAAGGTGGGCATCATGGGACCCAACGGCTCGGGCAAGACCACCCTGCTGCGCCTTCTGTTGGGGGAGCTGGAGCCTCGAAAAGGCACCCTTCGTTACGGAGTGAATCTGAAGCCCGCCTACTTCGATCAGCTCCGGGCGCAGCTCGATGAGGAGAAATCCGTCGTGGAAAATGTCGGGCAGGGGAATGACACGATCCTGTTCAACGAGAGGCCGCTGCATGTCATGAGCTACCTGCAGGACTTTCTATTCTCTCCTGAGCGGGCTCGATCGCCTGTGCGCACGCTTTCCGGCGGTGAGCGCAACCGGCTTCTCCTGGCTTTGCTCTTCACCAAGCCGGCCAACCTGCTCATTCTGGACGAGCCGACCAACGATTTGGATACCGAAACCCTGGAACTGCTGGAAGGTCTCCTGCTTGACTACCCCGGAACGGTGCTCCTGGTGAGCCACGATCGCGCGTTCCTGAACAATGTGGTGACGAGCACCTTGGTGCTCGAGGGAGAGGGCCACGTGGGAGAGTATGTTGGCGGGTACGATGATTGGCTGCGCCAGCGCAAGGTGCGTGCTCCGAGCCCTCACGCAAAGGCCGCGCCGCGCAATGGGCGGGTCCGGTCCGAGCGTGAGCGGCCGCTGACTCTCAGCTATAAGGAAAAGAGAGAGCTGGAGACCCTGCCGCAGCGGATCGAAACCCTTGAAGCGGAGCAGGAGGCGCTGTTTGAAGTCATGGCTGATCCAGCCTTTTATCAAAGATCCGGTGAGGAAATCGCCGCAGCCAAGAAGAGACTGGATTCCGTCGCCCAGGAGCTCGAGGAAGCCTTCCAGCGATGGGAAGCGCTGGAAGCATTGAATCGCTGACTCTTTTCAGGGTGGCAAGACATCCCTGCCATGTTGGATGGCTTTTGTTGACCGAGAAATGAATTGAATTGATACGAGCAATAAAGAATCCCAAAATACGGTGTTACTTAATCTCTTCCATTGTTTTATTGGTTGGTATGGGAAGTGCGCTCTATATTTATCTTGCGTTTCAAGAACATCAAGATAGCATTTTAGTGTACCAATTTGAAAACTCAAAGCTGTACAAGCACAACCTTGAGCTTGTTGGTGGACAGATGAGTGTCGTCATGGATTCGTGTTGCACGTGGTTCGATAGACTATGGAAAGGAAAGGCACTGGCAAGATCAGTTGCCGTACTCACTCTTATTGTTTCCCTTTTGCTGTTCTTCATTGGCAGCAGACTCCCCTCCGATCCTTGAGCCAGAACAACCCTCAATACAGGAGAAACTCAAAGCTGGCCCGGGTCAATTCCCTCGATCCGCGAGGCAACATGTCTTTCTTTCGCGATTTGGCTCTTGGACTGCTCTTGCGCCAAGCGCAGAAGCCGTTGAGGATTTCCCGACTTTCGTGGTATTGTTGAAAACTTGATAAATTGCGGTTTTTCGTTCGGACCGCTGGATTGCCCCACGCCGGAGGTTTCGACGCAGGTCGACCGGCGTATCGACTCCAGCTCACCCATTTCCGCGTTGAGGAGGGACTATGTCCTTCAGCCTTTTTCCGAAGTCACCCAAGTTCTTCGAGCTGTTCCGTGAGCAGAACCGCATCATTGTCAATGCCGCCACGGTGCTCCATAAAATCGCCGAAGAGTTCAGCGAGCTGGAGGAGCGATGCCAGGTGATCAACCGGCTGGAAGCCGAGGGGGATGTCGTCAACCGGACGATTCTTCGTGAGCTTTCGACGACCTTCATCACGCCCATCGACCGCGAGGATATCCACGAGATCAACTCATCCCAAGAGGCCATTTTGAACCACATCCAGGCCGTTTCAAACCGACTCGGGGTCTATGGTCTTTCCACCATGCGGTTCCCCGCCAAGAGAATGATTGCCGATATCAAGGCGATGGTCACCGGGATGGGATCTGTGCTTGGCGGACTCGGCAGTGGAAAGGAGGTCTCGGAAACGGTCGCGCAGGTCAAACAGACCAAAAAGGAATGCGAGATGCTGCTGCTGACGGGACTCGGGGAGCTCTATGACAACCCCAGTCCCGGACCGGCTGAGGTCCTGGAGATCATCAAGTGGACCCACGTCTACGACCGCATCGACAAAGCCTTTAACAAGACGTGGCAGCTGACCAAGTACATCGAAGGGATTGTACTCAAGAATGCCTGAAATTCCAATGAATTGAGAATCCCCCCAAGGTCGTGTTGCCTGTGTCAGGTCTCCCGTGCGAATGGGATCGCGATCCAGTTTGCTGAGCAGGCGATCCGTTCTGGTTCGTCAACCTTTCGAACGATCCTTGCGGGAGGATCTTCCCGCTTTGCGCTTCATTGCGAGGGGGCTTTGGCGCCATGGAAATGAAAACGGCCTTGTCCTTTCTGGGCTTTGCCAGCATCGTCTTTGCCCTCCTGCTGACACTCACGGTCAAGAAATCGTTATCAAGACGGATCATCTCCACCTTGGCTTTGGCCAAACTGGCCCAGGGCACGGCCTTCCTGCTGCTGTTTGGTCGGGACGAGATTCCTGATGTTCTGTCAAAGAACCTGGGGAATTCCTTGCTCTTTGCCGGCTTTGCTCTCGAGTGCGGCGCAGCGTGGCTTTTTGCGGGAAGAGCCCATTGGAAGCAAGTTGTCCTCCCGGTTCTGGCGATTTCCGTACTGGGCGTGAATGGACTGATCTTCGCCGGATCGTCCGGATCGACTCTGGTCGGATCGGCCTCGTTCGCTGTTGCCATTCTGATGACCTTGTGCGCGATGGCTTTCCTGATGGGAAAGCACAAGCGATCGAGCCTGTCCCTCACGATCGGCGTCGTGGACATTTTCGTGGCGATGGCCAACGTCGCTCGGGGGATGACGGCCCTGTCTTCTCAGGAGCTCAGCCTGCTTTCACCCGGACTGGTGCAGGATCTGGCTGTCGGCTCACTCTTTCTCTTCATATTCAGCAACGGCTTCGGATTCCTGCTGCTCATCAAGGAAGAGGATGATCGTCATATCAGAGAAAGCGAAGCCAGGTTCCATTCGATTTTCAACGCGATGGGGGAGATCGTCGTCCTGCATGAATTGATTTCCGATTCTGCCGGCCGCCCGATCGACTACCGCATCCTGGAGGTCAACCCGGCGTTTTCCTCGTACACGGGCATCCCACATGAACAGGCAGTTGGAAGACTGGCCTCTCAGGTATATGGCACTGACAATCCCCCCTACCTCGATGTGTATGCTCGTGTGGCACAAACCGGCGAGCCTGTTCAGTTCGAGACCTACTATGCCCAAATGCAGAAGCATTTCCGGATTTCGGTCGTCTCACCGGCGGCGGGGCGGTTTGCAACCCTTTCGATGGACGTCACGGAAAGCGTGCGGCAGGAACAGGAAATCAAGCTGCTGAACCGGCTTTATCGGGTCCTCAGCCGGGTGAGCCAGGCCGTCGTGAGGGCGACATCTTCCGAATCCTTTCTTCAGGATTCCTGCCGTGTGATCGTCGAAGAGGGCGGTTTCCTGCTTGCCTGGATCGGATGCGTGGATCTCTCGACGCAACGCGTCGTCCCCGCTGCGGCCTGGGGTCGAATCAGCGAATACGTCCACACCATCAACGTGTACGCAGATGATCGACCCGAAGGGCGCGGGCCCACGGGTACGTGCATTCGCGAGCGGCGCTCGGTTGTGTACAACGATTTTCTCCGTGACCCTCTGGCCCTGCCCTGGCGTGAACGAGCCGCCGGCTTCGGCATCCATGCCGCCGCGGCATTCCCCATTGAGTCCGCAGGACGGGTCTGGGGGGCTTTGACCATCTACTCCGGTACGATGGGCTTCTTCAGTGACCAGGACAGGAAGCTGCTGGAAAAGGTGGCGGGAGACATCGGATTTGCCCTGGATAATCTCGAGAGGGAGCGTCAACGTCTCCAAGCCGAGCAGTCGCTCCGCGAGAGCGAAGAGAAGTACCGAAAATTGTTTGAAAATGCTCCCGTTGGAATCTTTCGCACGAGCTCTTTGGGGCAGGTGCTGTCCATCAACTCCGCCATGGCACGCATGCTTGGGCTGAAATCGCAGGAAGAAGCTATGGAACGGTACTCCAACCTGGGGGCTCAGCTCTACGTCGATCCCGAGCGGCGTGAGCAGTTCCTGCGTCTCCTGCAACAAGACGGTCATGTTGAAAACTTCGAATATGAAGCCCGAACAGCCGATGGGCGCACGGTCTGGCTGAGTATGAACGCCCGCTTGGATTCGGTCTCCGCGGATGGGCTGCTTGTGATCGAGGGCTTTGCGAGCGATGTCACGGAGCGCAAAAGGACCGAAGAAGAAAGAGAACTGCTGCAAACTCAGCTGTATCAGGCCCAAAAGATGGAGTCCGTGGGACGGTTGGCGGGGGGAGTGGCCCATGATTTCAACAACATGCTGGGAATCATTCTCGGTCACGCGGAGCTGGCACTGGAGGAGATCGACCCTGCACAATCGGCCTACAATGATCTTCAGGAGATTCTCAAAGCGGCGGATCGCTCGGCCAACCTGATCCGCCAGCTCTTGGCCTTCGCCCGCAAGCAGACGATCAGCCCCAAGGTGGTCGATATCAATGAGAACGTGGAAAGCATGCTCAAGATGGTTCGGCGGCTCATCGGCGAGGACATCGATCTGGTGTGGAAGCCCGGCCCTGATATCTGGCCGGTGATCGTCGACCCGACACAGATCGACCAAATCCTCGCGAACCTTTGCGTCAATGCTCGCGATGCGATTGCCGGTGTAGGGGAGGTCTCCATTCGGACGGAGAACGTGGTCTTCGATGATGTTCATTGTCGCGAGCATGGGGGAGCACGGCCTGGCGAGTATGTGCTGCTCGCTGTAGCCGACAATGGCGGGGGCATGGAAAAGGAGGTCTTGGAGAAGCTTTTCGAGCCGTTTTTCACCACGAAAGAAGTCGGCAAGGGAACAGGATTGGGATTGGCGACCGTATACGGCATCGTCAAGCAAAACAAAGGGTTCATCGATGTCGAGAGCGAGCCAGGGCGGGGAACGACGTTTCGCATCCACTTGCCGAGAGCCCGGGGCTTTGATTCCAAAGAGCACCCTCCCCCGTCGCCATCCGAGAACCTGAAAGGGATCGAGACGGTCCTAATGGTCGAGGACGAAGAGCCCATCCTGGAGCTGGGCAGGAGGACCTTGGAGCGCCATGGATACCGGGTGCTGACGGCACGCAACCCGGCAGAGGCGCTGGATCTGGTCAGGGATTACCCGGAACGGATTGATCTCCTGGTCACCGATATCATCATGCCCGGCATGAACGGCAAGGAGCTTGCCGAAAAGATGAGCGCTTTGAGGGCTGGACTCCGAGCCGTCTTCATGTCCGGTTACACCGGTGATGTCATTCTCCAACAGGGCTTCGTTGATGAAGGCGTCCATTTTCTTCAGAAGCCGTTTTCCGGGAGAACCCTGACCGAAAAGGTTCGCGAGGTGCTGGACGAGGAGGTGCCGGTCTAAGTGGCGACCTGGCTCTGTGGATCGCGCTTGGACGGTATGGTCAGAACATCTGCGCCCGACGTTCACGCCGGCTCATGGATTTCCACCATTGACGTCCACTGCCTGCCAGCCTCCTCCGAGTGACTTGATCAAAGCCACGACCGCAACCAATTGCTGGCCGCGCAACCGTGTGCCGGTGCGCTCGGTGGTGAGGGCTGCATTCTGAGCGGTTGCCACCTCCAGATACGTCACGAGACCTTCACGGTAGCGGTTGTCGGCAATCTTCAGTTGCTTTCGAGCGGACTCCATGGCTCCCATGACCTGCTCGACCTCACGGGCGAGAAGATGCTCAGCCGCGAGATTGTATTCGACCTCAGCAAAGGCGTTCAGCACCGTTCCACGGTACTTGGCAATGGCTTCCTCATGGGCTGCCTTGGCCTGACGCAGGTTGGCGCTCAGTTGAGCCCCCTGGAAGAACGGTAAGGTGAGCGTCGGACCCGCAGCCCAGAGATAGCTCGCCGCGTTGAACAGCTTGCCCACATCCGCACTCTGAAATCCGGCCAACCCATTAAACTTTATCGTCGGGAAGAAAGCGGCTTTGGCGACCCCGATGTTTGCGTTGGCGGCTGCCAGGCGCTGCTCGGCGGCTGCGATATCCGGCCTCCGCTCCAAAAGCTCCGATGGCAGGTCGGTAGGGATGACGAAAGGTGCCTGGTCCAAGGGACGCTCCGGCAACCGGAATAGAGATGCGTTGTTCCCGGTCAGAACCGCCAGCGCGTTTTGGAACTTCGCACGCTGGAGCTCGTTGTCCGGCAGTTGAGCTTCTGTCGTTTGAAGGACGGTCTCCGCCTGAGCCACGTCCAAATCGGAGACCAAACCGCCGGCTCGACGATTGCGTACCAGCTCGAGGGATTTGCGATAGACGTCAATACTGGCTTTGAGCAGCGCTCTGTCTGAATCGAGGGCGCGCACCGCGAAATAGTCGGCGGCGACTTCCGCGTGGATCGCAAGCCTCACCGATTCGACGTCGGCAGCTCCCGCCTGGACCTGAGCCTTCGCAGCTTCCACCGTGCGCCGCACTTTCCCCCAAAGATCGACTTCATAGCTCAAATCGAATGGAACCGTGAACGAGTCATAGGTCTCACCCGGTTTTCCGCCTACCGGGCGGTTTTCGGAGTCACGCTGCCTCACCGGCAGGAAGGCCCCACCAAGGCGAGGAAAGAGCCCGGAGCGAGCCACATCCGCCGAAGCGCGAGCCTGCTCGAATCGGGCAGCCGCGCCTTTGACGTCCTGGTTCGCTTCAGTCGCTTCGGTTTCCAGTTGGTTGAGCTCGGGATCTCCGAAGACTTCCCACCAATCGCCCCTTGGAAGATGTGCTTGAGGAGCGGCGAGCTTCCAGCCGGTTTGAGCACCGACGTAGGCTGCGGGGATGCTCGTGACCTCAGGGCGCTGATAGTTGGGGCCGACGGCACAACCGGTCATCGCAGCCAGAGTGAGCAAGACGAGAATCCAAAATGATTGTGGAAACTGGTGAGCAGGGTATCGAGACATCTTCACTGGACCTTTTCGGTTTTGGCGGGCTCGGCAACGGAAACCATCGTACCGTTCACGAGCGAGTCCGATGGCTTGACGATGACCCGCTCCTTTGGGCTCACGCCAGCGAGAATCTCGATCGTCTGCCCGAAATCATGACCGAGCTTCACAGCACGCAGCTCAACCTTTCCGTCTTCCTGAACAATTCCAACTCGCGGCCCTTCGGCCCCAAACAGGATCGTGTTGGTCGGCACTGTCAGTGCGGCCTCCGTCTTTGCCTCGGTGAACCGCACCTGGGCATAGCTGCCCGCAAGGATTTCCTCTTTTTGGTTGTCCACCTCCAGCTCGACAAGAAGCGTCCTAGAATCAGCGGCAATCACGCCGGCCGTGCGAATCACCTTGGCATTGAAGGACCTGCCCGGAAGCTCTGGGATGCTGAGCTCCGCCGACTGACCCGTCGTGATCCCGCGTGCCATCGCTTGGGGAGCCTGCACATAAACCCGGAGCTTTTGGGTTTGCGCCAGATGGAAGAGCTCCTTGGCTCCACCCGACGTGATCAGATCGCCCGCATCGATGTTGCGCACCGTGACGATCCCGGCAAACGGCGCGGTTATCCGCGCAAACGCGACGAGCTTCTCCAGACGGCGCACCTCGGCTCGGGCTGACTCGGCGGTCGCGGTCTTGAGTTTGAAGTCTGCCTGTTTTTCCGCGTTTTCCTGCTCACTCACACTCGCGGTTTTCAAAAGGCTGGCCCAGCGTTCTGAAGTGATTTTTGCGAGGCCAAGGGCTGCTTCGGCTTGGGCGAGCTGAGCCCGGGCCCGCTCGAGCTCCTGGTTGAGCTCTGGTGTGTCGATCTCTGCCAGAAGCTGTCCCGCTTCGACGTGGCTGCCAATGTCCACAAGCCTTCGCTTCAGGTATCCGTTCGCGCGAGCATAGAGGGGGGCTTCAACCCATGGCTTGATTTCAGCAGGCAGGGGCAAGCTCGATGCTGAATGCCCCGGTTTTGGCGAGACGACGGAGACAGTTGGAGTGGATCTTTCCTGTGTATCCGCTCGCAGCTCGGTCTGTTGGCGCCAGCGCGGAACCAGACCCGCGAGAATGCCAAGCACGATTAAAATCGAAAGGACGGTGAATCGGGACTTCAGCGAATCGAAATGATGGCTCATTGGGATTTCCTTGATGGGATAAGTCTTGTAAGCATGGCGCCCACCTTGCTGCACTGGTCGTCAAGAGGGAGGAACCGCTCCTCGGGGGATGAGACCCACGTCCTTCGCATTCTCAAGCTGGGTGACAAGCTCGCTGAGGGAGCCTTTAGAGATAGATAAAAACCTTATGAAAGCAGCATCAGACCTGCTTTTGTAGTAACTTCTCAATAGGTGTAGGTCGGGATTTTATCCCGACAGGCTACGGGTCAAGGATGTCGGGTTGAAAACCCGACCTACAGCTACGCGAGGTTACACACGCTTGCCCAGGGTTATTGAGGAGTTACGTTTTGTAGCCCTCCGCCATCCCCCCGACTCACCCACTCACCGATTCACCGTTCTTCTTATGCAACAGGCTGAAAACCACCGGCACGAAAAAGAGAGTCGCGATCGTGGCGATAACCAGACCGCCAATCACCGCGCGACCGAGCGGGGCATTCTGCTCGCCCCCTTCCCCGAGAGCGAGAGACATGGGGAGCATCCCCATGATCATGGCCAGGGCCGTCATGAGCACCGGGCGCAGCCGGCCGACACCGGCCTCCCAAGCCGAAGTCAACGGGGCCATTCCGTCTCTGAGATGGTTCCGGGCGAAAGTCACGACCAAAACGGAATTGGCCGTCGCGACTCCGACGCTCATGATGGCACCCATGAGTGCGGGAACACTGAGCGTGGTGAGCGTGAGGTAAAGCCCCCACACGACACCGGCCAGGGCGCCGGGTAGAGCCGTGATGATGATGAATGGGTCGAGCCAGCTTTGGAAATTCACGACCAGGAGCAGATAAACAAGGGCCACCGCAAGGCCGAGGCCGAGGCCGATTCCCGTGTAGCTCTCGCGCATCGTGCGTGCCTGGCCGCGGAGGGTGATGAAGCTGCCCTTTGGGAGCTCCTTTTTGGCCTCTTCGATGAGCGGGGTGATGTCCTGGAGCACGCCTCCCAGGTCGCGTCCGCTCACGCTCCCGAAAACATCGATCACCGGCATCACGTCATAGTGTGAAAAGATGGGAGAACCGCTCTCACGCTCGAACGAGGCGAGGTTAGCGAGGATCTGAGCGTCGTTCTTACCCGGCCGGCTGGCGCTCACCGGGATCGCGTTGAGGGCATCCAGAGAATCGATTGGATGCTCGGGGACTCGTATGCTCACCAGGTATTGAATGCCGTTTTTCGGATTGAGCCAATAATTGGGCTGGACCTGGCTGCTGCCGGATAAGCTTAGGAGCACGGAATTGGCCACGTCACGCTCCGAAAGGCCGATCTGAGAAGCCTTGCTGCGGTCTACGGCGAACCGGAGCTCGGGCTGGTTCGAGGGCTGCTGCACGCGTACGTCCACGGCGCCCGGAACGCGCCGGATCTTTTCAACCAGCTTCGCCGCGATCGCCCGGCTTTGGTCGCGGTCCCGGCCCACGATCTGGATGTCGAATGGAGCGGGCAGGCCGAAGTTGATCGTCTGGTTCACGATGTCGGCAGGAAGGAAATAAAAGGTCGCGTCCGGGAAATCGCGGCTGAGCCGGGATCTCAGGCGGTGCACATAATCGTCGGTGGGGCCATGCCCCTGATTCAGGGAAACCAGGATGTCCGCGTCGCCGGTTCCCGTGAGACCGTTGTCAATGTAGGTGAGCGGGACCCCTCCGAAGGGCATACCGATGTTATCCAGCATCCCTGTCAGCTCACGGGCTGGAACCACCTCCCGAATCACGGACTCGACACGGTCCACGAGGCGGACGGCCTCCTCGATCCGCGTTCCGCTGTGGGCACGGACGTGAAGCCGGAAATGCCCTGCGTCGACCGAGGGAAAGAAGTCCTGTCCCAGCTGCGGGATCAGAAGCCAGGAGCCCCCGCAGAAAGCGAGGAACAGGACTGTGAACAGGACGCGGTGAGCTAGCGCTGCTCCCAGAAGCTTTCGGTAGCCCTCTCGAAATCTCAAGAAGCCGCGTTCAAAACAAATCTGAACGGCAACAAACGGGCGCAGCCACCAGGAAACCGTATCCATCTCGGGGGCGTGACCGCGATACTCCACGTTGCGGTAAAACCACATGACCAGGGTCGGGATGAGCGTTCGCGAGAGGGCGTAGCTCGCGAGCATCGCGAACACCACCGCCTCGGCCAATGGTACGAAGAGGTAGCGCGCAACTCCCGTGAGGAAGAACATCGGCACGAAGACGATGCAGATGCAAAGCGTCGATACGAACGCGGGCAGAGCGATCTCCTGGGCTCCATCGAGGATCGCCTGCACGTTGGGCTTCCCCAGCGCCATCTGACGGTGGACGTTTTCGATCTCGACCGTCGCATCATCCACGAGGATTCCCACGGCCAAGGCAAGGCCACCAAGGGTCATCAGGTTGATGGTCTCTCCGAGCGCACTGAGCAGGGCTAGAGAGGAGAGCACCGAGAGGGGAATCGAGAGGGCGATGATGAAGGTGCTCCGCCATGAGCCCAGGAAAAGCAGAATCATCACCGCCGTCAAGGCCGCGGCGATCACCCCCTCCTTCACCACGCTGCTCACGGCCGCGCGGACGAAGAGCGACTGGTCCGCGAATTCCTTGAGCTCCAGCTCGGGCGGCAGCCCGCTTAAAATGAGCGGCATGGCCTTTTTGACCCCCTCGACCACCTTCAGGGTCGAAGCGGCCCCGCTCTTGAGGACGGTCAACAGCACCCCGCGCACGCCGTTCAGCCGAACGACATTCTGCTGCGGTTGATAGCCGTCATGCACTTGGGCCACATCGCCGACGCGAATGACGGCGCCGTTGACCGTTTTCACGGGGAGATCGTTCAGCGCGGCAAGCACGGATGGATTGCTGTCCAGGGAAATGTTGTACTCCGTTTCGCCGATTTTTGCCGTACCACTGGGAAGCACGAAATTCTGGGCGTTGAAAGCATTGACGACATCCAGGGGAGCCAAGTTCTTCGCCTGCAGCGCAGGCAGATCGAGATCGACTGCAACGACTCGCGCCTTGCCGCCGTAGGGATAGGGAACCGATGCGCCTTTCACCGTCGCAAGGCTCATCTTGATGCGGTTCATGGCCATGTCCTGGAGCTCCTGTTCCGAGAACTTCTGGCTGGCCAGGCTGTACTGAAGGATCGGGACCGTCGACGCGTTGTAGCGGATCACAAAGGGAGGCGTGATGCCGGGCGGCAGGAAGCGCAGGGCCGTCTGCCCGCTTGCCGCAATCTGCCCCACGGCATCCGAAACCGAAGCTCCCGGCTGGAGGTACACCTTGATGACGCCGGCACCATTGTAGGAGGTAGACTCCGTGTGCTCGATGTCGTTCACCAGAGTGCTGATCATACGCTCATGGTTGTAGACGATGCGCTCTTCGACCTCCCGGGCGCTCAGGCCGTTGTACACCCAGACCACGCTCACCACTGGAATGTTGATGTCCGGGAAGATGTCCGTCGGTGTGCGAATGAGCACGAAAGGAGTCAGCAGCAGGATCACCAGGGCCGCCACCACGAAGGTGTACGGTCGGCGCAGGGCGAGTCGAACAATCCACATGATTCACTTCCTTATGGACAGAAACCTAAAAGGCAAATGCCGAAATCGCGGTTCCCGCCAGCACCACCCACAGGATGTCCACTTTGAGGAACAGGGCGGCGAAGGCAGCAAGGGCAAGCAGCGCGTGCTGCCAGTCCCAGTGAACGTTTAAGCCAAATCGGATGGTAACGGTGAAAAGCAGCCCGACAAAGGAGCACAAGATGCCTCCCATCGCCCTTGAAAACAGGGGCGACGACCGGATGCGGTCAAACCAGGGCGCCACGCCGACCAGGATGAGAAACGACGGGAGGAAAACGGCCACTGTCGCAATCAAGGCCCCGGAGAGGCCGTGGATCAGGTATCCGACGAATGTCGCCGTGATCACGATGGGGCCCGGAGTGAACTGACCCAGGACGATCCCATTCAGAAAGGTGGGACCGTCCATCCAGGATCGAGCCTCGACGATCTCATGGAACATGAGGGGCACGGAGCCAAAGCCACCGCCGAAGGCAATGAGATCGATCTTGGACATGAGCACGGCCAGGTGAAAAAGCTCTCTGCGCAGGAGAAAAAGAAGGCCGAAGCCCGCGGCGGAAACAGCGAGAAAGAACAGCAGGGGTTTGGTCGTGTCTCCAATTGGCTTTGACGGGGAAGCTCGTTGAACCATCGATGGCTTCCCGTTGAGCAAGATCCCCAGGATGGCCGCAAGGGCGATGATCAGAACCGGATTGGACTTGAGCCAGAACAGAGCCGCCGCGAGCAGGGCGATGAGGGTGCTCTTCCAGCTCTTGAGGGAGGTCTTCCCGAACGACAGGGTTGCATTGGCCACAATGGCTACGATTACAGCTTGAAGACCGCTGAAGACCGAGAGCACGGCGGGCAGCTCACGGGTTTGAGCATAGGCATGGGAGAGCACGAGCATCAGGACGCATGCCGGCGAAATGAAGCCGATGTAGCTCACCATCGCCCCCCGAACGCCCCGGGCTTTCAACCCGATGTAAGCTGCCATCTGCATGACGGTCGCCCCCGGTATCGTCTGGCAAAGCGCCACCCCATCCTGAAAGGATTCTCCGTCGATCCACTTCTTTTCGCCCACGGCCATCTTGCGGACGTAAGGAATCATGGCCGGACCGCCAAAAGCGGTCAGCCCCATTCTGAGAAAACTGCCGAGCAACAGGAGGAGCGAAGGAGCCTGATTCACTTGAACGGATCGAGCCTTTTCCTCAAGGGATGCCGCCTCATTCATGCCTGCCTTCTCCTGTCTGTTTACCATCCGAGGGTCTCATCCACGGCGGGCATACCTGGATGCTAGTGTCGATGCGGGCCTTGATAAGGCGGAAGAATCGAGCCCGTTGCTCGGGGCTTAGAAGCGAGCCTGCGAGCTGGACATGATCGATGACTCCGTCCTGAACGACCTTTTGCACCCTCTGAATTTCATCCTGTTTTCTCTCGATCGATTGATGGTCGGGAGGTGCCATTTCCAGGAGCCGAATGAGCTCGATTTGCAGCGTCTTGACTTCTTTTCCCCATTCCTGGAGACGGACACGGAATCGGTCTCGTTCGGCACCAAACGCCTGCGACTGCTCAGGTGTCAGGTCAAGCTGCAAAAAGACCGGCTGCCTCGATGCCTCGTCCTCTTTCACGGTGGCCATCGACGGGATCTTGTAGGCCAGGTAGGTCGCGATAAACGCAACATTCAACGCCATGGAAGCAAGGAACAGCACCTTCTTCATGTGGTCACTCATGATTCCCCCTGACACATCACAGACTACCCCCCAACCCCACTCACCGATTCACCGAAACCGTAAGATAAGCGGAGCCCAACGATGCCGGCGGAGTCGGGCTGAACCACTCCAACCCTTCGAAAGTCTCTGTTCCCGCCCTGTCTGGTCGTTGGCTCTCAGAACGAGCCAGCTCCATGCTCATGAACATTCCGGAGATCGAAGCCAGAAGCACGATCCCACAAGCCACAGCCCGCATGGGGATCGAGAGGTCAGTCAGCCATTGAAGCGGCCATGCTCCCGGAGAAAAGCGCTTCCTCTCCCTGACAGATGGGATGCGTCTTCGAGCTTCCGCCATGACACGAAAAGAGAATTCAGCCGCCAAGGGAGGAATCGGTTGACGATCCAACAACTCCCCCACCTCGCGCATCCGCTCGACCTGCTCGCGGCATAAGGGGCAGGCACGTAGATGCGCTTCGACCTCGCGCATGATCGTCTCCGACGCTTCTCCATCCAGGAACGCACTTAAGCGGGAAAAGACATTTTTGCAGTCCATGGCCATCTCCTTTCACTCCGTATAAACGAACGAGTTGAGGAAAACCCCCTTTCAAGGAGCGATTTTTTTTCAGTCTGTCTTGAGATGGGTGAGGCGGGTTTGAAGCGAAGCACGCGCACGGCTGATCAGCCTTTCGACCGCTTTGGGCGAAACGTCGAGGATGTGGGCGATTTCGAGGTAGCTCAATCCCTCATGATGTTTGAGGATGATGGCCGCTTTCTGATTGGGGGGAAGAGCGGCGAGCGCGGCGTGGAGGTGAGCGGCGCGCTCCTTTTCGATGAGAGCCTCCCTGGGAGAGGGGGAGGGGTCCGGCACATCGCGCACGTCGTCTGCGGGTGCGACGGCGAAGTGTCTCTTGCGAGTGCGGTCAATGCACAGGCGAATCAGCACGCGATAGAAATACGCGCGAAAGGGCGCCGTCGGTTTATAGCGTGGGGCTGCACCGAGAATGTTGAGAAAAGCCTCCTGGGCAACGTCCTCGGCCTCCATTGCATCACGGAGGAACCGGTAAGCCAGCCTCCAGGCGGGGAGCTGGTAGCGCAGGACGAGCTCGTTAAGCGCTTCGAGATCGCCACCGCTGAGCGATTGCATGAGCTCTTCGTCAGTGACCTTTGTCACAACCCCGTTCGGTGCACCTCTTTTCCAATGTCGGCGAGCAGGTTGGTTGAAGAAACGAGAGCCCTCTAAGACCGTTACGGCCTGGCTCACTCAGTCAGGACTTCGCCGGATCGGGGGTGACCTCTACGCTCAGCGCGGCTTGGCTCAAGAGCACTGTCATCCCGAACAGGTGTGGAGGGTCTCAAGCGCTCTCCCTTTGGTCGAGATGGCAGGAAGTCCATTTTCCAGTCGTCCGGGGTATGGCTGCCCGTTCACACCCTTTGGGCTTCAAACGGCCTATGAGCCCGCGGCTATGAGCGGCACCAGCGCATCCCAATCCGATATGGATCTTTGAGCTGCGATGCTAGTAGGCATCACGGTTCGTGTCAAATACAAGCAGGACTGGCACGGGTTCACGAAGGACAAGAATGCTCGCCCGGGCATCACCGGCACCGACGATCCATGACAGACCTCGACGCGACGCCATGCTCATCGGCGCGTCCAACAGACAACGCCCCATGCGACCATGGCGAACGCCTCCACGAGCTCACCCATTTCTTCGATGCTGCGGCACCGACAGGGGCGGTGAGCCATGACTCAGTAATATTGACCCTCAAAAATAAGGAATTTTGACTACAGGAATCAGCTGCTGAGAAGCAAGATCAAGGCGGTCCGAACCAGGGTGGTTCTCCCCCGAGCCCTTGCAATCTCTTGCTTCTCTTGCAGGACCGAACCCCATCCATCAACGAGAACCAGCAAGTGCATGGATCGAAGCGATCACTCAAGACGGGATCCTCATGTTGGCGATCTCACCTTGCCGGTAAAGCGAGCGGTTCCGTCCGCGCTCCGTAGGGACGCGATGGATCGCTGCCTGTTACTCTGAGACTGCCCACGCATCGAGCAGGGGACCGTAACCAGACACCAATACGGGATTGATCGCTTTTAAGATCTGGACCAACAGGAACCTATCAGGGCCGGTCAGCCAAGCGTCGAGCATCGGTCCATACAAAGACACGGTTTGAGGGTTGATGAGCTTGAGGATCGCGACCAGAGTCGCTAGATCCGCGGGTAGACCCAGCCAGGCATCCAAGGCGGGACCATAAGCGGCCACAGTCGTCGGATTGATGGTCTTGAGGATCTGAACCAACCGGCCTCTATCGTTTTGCGATCTGAACACAGGCATGTTTACCCCTCTTTGCGTGCTACTCGAACAGGGGGAGCCACCCTCGTTTGGAGGCCGCCCCTTACGCATGGAATTCGAGCTTGGCTTGCTTTGCATCATAACGACGTGGCGTTGGACGTCCTCGATCCTCCACCTCACTGCCGATCACAGCATTGAGATCATAGATCGGCGTCCCACGAGCCTCCCGGCATCGGTCGCACTTGTTCAAGTGATCCAGGAAGGCGGTGATATTCACCCCTTCCTTGGTCTGGATGCCGAGCGCCCCTAAGTCTTGTCCGCATTCAAGTTCAACCATCGTCCCCCCAAAAGCTGTTTCATCAACAACCGAGCATACCATAGCCCGTCACTTGGGGAACCTGCGAAAGGTCTGGAATGAGAGAGCGAAGGCGCTTCGGGGTGGCGATTGGATGCATCAGGATGCGGTGATTGCATTGGAACGAAAGACCAGATGAAGCTGAAACTTGGATCAATGGATTCTTTCCGGGGTAACGGGATAGACTTAACGCACCCCGATCGGTTCGTCGCTTAAGGGGAAGAACGGCACTTATCTCTTTCATATCTTAACCGGCCACCGCGCCCGAGGAGGTCAACAGAGCAGAGCTGTCTTGACCTTGCAGTCCATTCACACCTCCGCGTGGTCAAGAGGGCGAAACCAAGGAATGCTCATTTACATGGCGGGATGAGATCCGCGCCGCGCTCTGCGCAGGCACCTATCAACCCGCACCGCCACGCCGCGCTCCGCGCGGGGTGAGGCTGATCGCGCGGCACGCTCAGTGCAAAGCCGGAGGCGGGTTAAGCTTCAGCGTCGGCGATCGCGACGGTCCAAGCATGGCTGAACCTTCGTACAGCGCCATCGTGTCCAGCTCGAAAACACCCGATGGTGCGTGCACCGTCAATGTGAACGTACCGTTCGCATGGATGCTCGCCGGCTGCCACTCGGCCGCGAGACCCGCGAATGCCAGGCGAACGGGCGCCGTACCGCCCGTCGCCGGGGTGACAGCGCCGGTCAGCTGGATGGAACCATCACTGCTCCAGTACCCGGACAGCGCGGTCACTGACGGTTTGCGCGGCTTGATCTTGTAGGCGACGCCGCCCCACCGCTCCGTCGTGTGCTCAGTCACGCGCCAGGCGACTATGCGGAGCTCACGATCATTGCGACATCCGGTGTCGATGATCGCTGCATCCAGCTCCAGCTTGCAGCGAAACAGCACGGTCGCGCCGGCGGGAACCACCCGGCGTGCGGGCATGACGGTCAACTGCATTCCGTAGGGTTGATTTTCGGGCTCGAGATATGCCGTTTCAGCGTGCCACCCGGCGTTGTGGACGCTGAAGTCGAACTCGATGGGCTCGTACGGGCTATGGGATACGGGAACGTACTGATCGACGTTCTTCTGGCACCAGTTATTCGCCACCCAGACGTCCGCGGATGCGAGCGCGGCGGCGTCCGAGTCGCGCGGGATCTCGTAATCGGCAATATCCACCAGCAGGCAGACGTGTCCGCCGAAACCGGCCGGGACATCCCACTGCGCGGGTACCTCCAATGGGACGTCGCCGCCGGCCATGATGGGCACGGTCACATACCGCATCGACTGGAAGTTCTTGCTCTTGTCGCCACCACCCGGCGGTATGCAAACCTGGAAGTTCAGTTTGACATTCAAGGCTTGCACCTGGCCGCGGTTGCGAACGCGCGCCACGATCCAGTGCAGCTCGCTGCCGCTATCGGGAACGTGGACGACCTCACCCTGATCCGTCGGCTGGCCAGGCGGGTACGAACGGTGGTCTTCGGGTTTCGGACTCGACTTTCCGCCCGGGCCATTGTCACCGGCCCAGTCTACCCAGAGATCGGGACTCTTGTAATAGGGGTCGCCGGCCGTGAAGTACAGATCGATGAAAGCTGTGTTCTCGCGATGAACCTTGATGCGGAAGACGGAGATGCCGCCAATCTCCTTGCGGTCGACAACGGTCACTACGATCCCTTTCGTAGGCAGCGCAGGAGCCTTCGCCAGATCGAAGCTCTCGCCCGGATTCTGGAGGATGTTATCCGGGTTGAGCAACTGCAGCTCGCGGCGATATCGAGTATCTCCCGTCGTCGTGTCCGTTGACGAGTAACGAGTGTCGTCCCACGGTTGCAGCGCGTTCGTGATGATGATTGCGGGCGACTGTGGAAGACTGTGACTGAATTTTTCCCCCTGCTGCCGTGCTTCGATGCGATCGATCACCGCCCCGTCGCCTCCCAGATCAAGCTCGATGATCTGCACAACCGGCAGGTCCGCTCCGAATTGCGCGTGAGCCTGTCCCGGCAGTGCATCGTTCCAGTGCTCGACGGGAACGAGGAGCGCCTCGGTGTCGGTTACCTGACCCGGGTCCGTCGGGGGAACGCTGATGATTCGCTCCGGCGGTATCCAGCCCGATTCCCACTTGTGATATGCCGAGTGATGCGACAAGGCCTCGTGGTTGTCCATGATGGACCAGTCCCCGAGGTAGGCCAGATCGCTACGGTAGTCCTTCTGCTTGTACAAGTCGCGATACCCGAGAGCATGGCCCAGTTCATGGCACATCACCGCATAATCAGCCGGCGAATTGAAAAAGGTAAAGTTCCAGGGTTTCTGGGCCTGGATCTTCTTGTAGAGCGCAAACTCCGCGGTCCGCCATCCGTCCACCGAACGCAGGCCGCTGTTCTTCGGCGGCGAAGAGGTCCATGTTTCCGAAGGCTGCACCGTGCTCGGATCTGCGGGATCGTGAGCTGCCACGCCGATCTGGCCGATGAGGATCGCGTCGAACTGGCCGAAGTAGCTGATAATTCCGTCGCGCAGGGCTTCGTAGCTCGACCCTGGCGGCGCCTGCCGCGTCACCGCTGCGGTGAATGCATCGTTGAGGAGGGCGGTCAGGTCGCGAGGAGCATTGGCCGTGTCGAGAGTGGTGTCACTATTCGGGACTGCCGTCGCAACGTCGAAAAGGTCTCCCATGTTGCTCGAGTCAGTCAGTGTAACTGCAGCGCCGGGACCGCCGTCCTGATCGGAGATAGCCAGCTTTGTCACTAACTGACCTCCGGACATCTCCGCGGCTGCGTCTGCCATATACCGCTGGGTGAAGTCGATTCCCGCGGCCTCTTCACCGAGGACCTGCGCCCACTGGACATAGGATGCCAGCAGATCGGTAGAGGCTTTGCTACCGTTGATCACAATGTGGCCCACAGCCAGGCTCTGAAATCCCATGGGATCAACCCCGGCAGACGCAGACGTGCTCGTAATCACCAGCCTCGCACCGCTGGTATCGCGATGGTCTACCCAGGCGGCGACGAAGCCCAGTTCCGCTCCCTGCTGCCTGATTCGCCGAACCGACGGCGTGGTGAAGAGACGCGGCGAGATGCCGGCGGCCGTCTCTGCGGCTGCAAAGACGCCGTCGAGGTAGGATGTGAGGTCGTTTAATGCCCCGCCGACATCGGCTTCAGCCTTGATGTCGATGTTCTTCGCCGGAAACTTCAGGTTCAGGGTCTTCGATGTGCCCGAGGGCAGCATCACGTTCAACGTCGCTGTTTCCGTGCCGGTAAAATGGATCTGCCCCGGGAAGTGCCCCAGGTTCTTCGAGACCAGGAATGCAGGGAAGTTGATGGTGACGTCTTTCGGCGGCCGGCCCCCGGTAGCCGCCTGAAGGTGGACAGTAAGCGATTCGCGTCCGTCGAAGTTGATCGTGTAAGGCAGGGCTATCCCGGATTTCTTCAGTTCGACGCGTGCTGGATCGTAGGGCGGATAGTAATAGTCTGTGATGAGTTTGGGCAACTGAATGGGTCCGCCGGCAGGACCGCTGTTGACCCCATAGACAAAGCAGCGGACGTCCTTGAGCAGTCCAAAGCTGTTCTCGAAGTAATACTCACGGATGTGAGTAAATGCAGCACGTTCGAGGTACGCGGCGAGCTTCGGCATATCGGCATCATTGAAAGTCTGGCCGGCCTCGAGGACGGGCAGGGTCCAGAATCGGCACGGTTCCGGTCGCGTTCGCGTGAGGCGTTATGAGAGACATGGTCTGCATGCCCGTGAATGTCTTGCCTTCGTCGAGCGGGTCGATCTCGAGCGGCACGCGATCGATCGGGCGCAGCTATTGCGTCAGCAAATCGGTGTGCAGAACCTCCCACTGGCTCGTCGACCGATGCTGGATCAGGACCATGGGGCTGCTCGGATCGGCGAGGACCAGCGCGCCCCGGCGGCCAAACTGGCGAGTTTCGAGGACGCGCTTATCCTGGCCGCTCAGCACGGCGAGATGGCGCCCGCCGGCATCGGCGACGACGTAGCTCGAAGCGGCCGAGGCAATGATGCGGGAGCGCCAGCCGAGATCGGCGACGCATGGACCTCGACCGCCGCCGCTCCCGGGCGGCGGGTTGTGTCCGACCTGCCCCCCGTTGCCTGTGACCGAACCGCCTCCGGGCGTGGGAACGCCCGCGCTGCCCGGCCAGCATGGACCGTTACCGATTCCGCCGGGCTGTCCTGACGCAGGCGTTTGGGACCCGGTCAGAGGACCAGGTTGCTGCTCCGCACCGCGACCTTTGCGGCAACAGCAGCAGTCGTTCGTTTCTGAGTGGCCGGCGGGAGCGGGTTGGTCCGACGGCCGCTGTGATCCCGCATTCTGAAACGACCCCCGATCGGTCCCACCGCCGCAAGGGTCGGCGGCCCGAGCGTTGCGCATCTGAAACGTCCCTCGCGCAAGGTCCAAAACGCCGAGGTACGTTCCCGTCGCATCCGTGCTCAGTTTCACTTGAGCGCTCGAGAGCGGCTGCTCCGAGGCGATCACGCGACGGTACAGGTCGACTTCGGTAAGAATCGCGTTCGAATGCCCGGTGCGGTTGAGGACCACCCATGCCGACGTTCCGAGACACGCAACACTTGAAATCCTGCCATGAACTTTCGCGACGTGATGCGCCCGGCTGTCCGCGATGCGCCAGACGTCGGTATGCTGCTCGGCTTGCGATGTCACAACGATGCCGTACCGAGAATCGGCCAGCGCAGTCACTGTGCCTTCGATTTTGGCCTGCCAGGAGCGTTCAGCCTCGACGCTGTCACCGCAGCGCCGCAGACGGTATCCATGTATTTCGGAACCGCGGGCGTGAATCAGCCACTGCGCTCCGCCGCGCAGCAGGACAGGCTCGCCTGCGGCTATGCGCGGCAGCCCCGTGGCGCGCGGAAATTCAGAAGTTCTCAACGCTTCTGAGTGGGTATGTTCAGGGGTCCTCTGGTTTGCGTCCTTATCAGCTGAGTGATTTCGATCCATGACCTTCTCCATGAAGGGGTTTGGAACGTATTGAAAATACTGGCCCTTCGAGATTCCAACGGCCAGGAGAGCTGTACGTAATCCGGCAGAGTCCAGGCACGCATTTGGGGATGAGGAGGGCAGAGCCGCTGCTCGCCCTGCCCTCAAAAGATAGAGGCTTACGGAAAGAATCCTTCAAATTCATTCGGGGTCATGGGGATCGTTGAAAAGAACTGTAAGTTTGATGCTTCCGTGCCCCGACTGCGGGAAACTCGGGTCGGCAGGATTCCCTGGGTCCAGATTGGAGGCGGTGTCGTCCGGCGGGAAGAGGACCATCGAATTGAGAAATTCGATGATAGATTGCCTCCCAAAATCGCGCAAACCGGCGAATGCATCTCGTGCCTGTTGAGCCTCCCCACCATGGCGCATGATCACCTCCATCAGGTTGATACTGCGCCCGTCGTGACCGTAAGGAGCGGTTGAGCCTACACCCCATAAGGCCCTAGTCAGAAACTCCTTCTGAACGGTGCCGTCGTAGTTGCGCTCCCAGAAGCCGGGCCCCAGGTCATGACGTTTGAAGTCTGTAAAGATCTCCTTGACGAGGAACGGTTGCCCAGCAGGGACCTTCTGCGGGTATGGCTGACCATCATTGATTGTCGTATAGAGTGTCGTAGCGGCAGCAAAGAGCTTGTTGAAGATCCCCCTCACCGGGTCATAGTTGATGGTAAAACTGGCGACCCTTCGATCATGATTTATCTGGAGGTCGGGTATGTGGCATCTGGAGCACCCGATTGAACAAAATAGCGCTCGGCCGGCCTTGGTTTGCAACGTTTGCTCATATGTTGCAGTACCAAAATAATTAAGCAAATAGAATTCCATGAAATCGACGATGCTGGTAGGCATTTCCACAAACGAATACGTGTCCGATTTTGGTGGGGCTTCAATTTGGTCTAGAACTCCATCGAGAACCATGCCGGAAGGGGTGACATACCTGTAACCGTTGCGGGCAGCAGCCTCCATTTGTGAGTCAACCGCCTGCATGCCCATCTCCCCGTTAGCGGCTCCGATGATAAACTCTCGAATGGAGATGGTATCACCTTGGGCGAAAAATGGGCGGACCCTTAGGTCGGGGTTGACGCCCGTGACACCGGTAGTATCCACGACCCCATCGGGAAATACTGTTATCGTACCATAGCTTATCCCTTTGCTGGTGAGCGGCAGGGTTATGGTCTTCTTTTTGGAACTGGCTGCGGTGATTGCCTTGTCCCTGATTGTCCGGAGGTCATTGGTGATCTCGTCCGCCAACATCTCTCTCAATCCCAGTCCGAACAAGTGAGGAGCGTCCCGACTGTCCGGTCTGGTGGCAACGTTTCCGCCAAAACCAGC
>CAZIEW010000009.1:0-88138 GCA_964538515.1 uncultured Syntrophobacteraceae bacterium | reverse complement strand
GCTGAAAGGATCCGCTTCAAATTCGGCCCTCGACGAGCACACACGGATCGAAGACGGATCAGTGCGGCGGACGCTCAGACGGCTTTGCCGTCCCATTGGCAGAAATTCTTCAAGATTTGCAGTCCCGGCGGACCGCTCTTTTCAGGGTGGAACTGCATGGCGACCAGGTTCTTGTGCGCGACGGCCGTGGAAAACGTGATCCCGTAGTCGACCTCTCCCACGACCTGCGTGGGGTCAGCCGGTGCTGGGTAATAGCTGTGCACGAAGTAGAACTCGCTCTCGGGCGGGATGTCTTGAAACACCGGATGGCTGCCACGAAAGCGCACCTCGTTCCAGCCCATGTGGGGAATCTTAAGCGCCTCGCCGTTCGCCGAGCGCATGTTGCGGGGGAAAAGCTTCACCGACCCGGGGAGAATTCCGAGACACCGCGTATCGTTTTCTTCGCTGTAGTCAAACAGCACCTGCAGTCCGACGCAGATCCCCAGGATCGGTACGCCAGCTTCCAAACGCTCCCTGAGAAGGACGTCCAGGCCGAGGAGCTTGAGGTTCTCCATGGACTTGCCCGCCGCCCCGACCCCGGGAAAGACAATCCGATCGGACGCTCGAATGATTTCGTGCGAGTCGGTCACCTTGCAGTCGAAGCCCAGGAAGCGCAACGCCCGCTCGACACTGGTCAGGTTGCCGGCTCGATAGTCCAGAATGGCGATCACACACGGTCTCCTTTCAGAATGCTGATGGTCCGCTTGAAAACAGGCAACGAATACTCATTTTTAGACAACGGGTCAAGGAATGTTCAGCATGTGAAGCCTCGTGGTGCCGGAGAAAGCAGACGGGAGAGGCTCCCGAGTGGCTCAAACACTTTGACTTAAGCGCCCGATGCGGGCTAAATGCAAGGAAATCGGAGCACAAGGGAACTGACGGATCTTGAGAAAACCTGGTGCAGAGGCTCCCCTGTTGCCGATCCAATTGTTCACCACCAGCTTGAATGTAGTCCATTTTTGTACTGAAAGGATACCCCCCATGCAAACCATCCTGGATTCTCTCAAGAGGCAGCGCGATCAGCTCCTCTCGGACAGCAGCGAGGAGATGCTGGGACGCCATACCAGCCTGCTCGAGATCGCCATCATCTCCCTGTACAACCGGCTGGCCAACCGCCTCGATACCGAGCATTTCCGGTCCAGCGGTGCCGTGCTGGCCATTGGCTCCTTTGGCCGTGGGCTGACTGGTCCCAACGATGTCGTCCAAGTGATCTTCCTGCAAGACGACAACAACGCCTGGAAGGGGGGCAATGTCGACGAAATCGTCTCCCCCCTCACGGAGTCGGGCTGGCAGATCGAGTCGATGGTGGGCTCCGCGGACCATTTTCTCGAGCGGTCGCGCGAAGACTTCGGGTTTTTCCTGGGTCTCCTTGAAGGTCGATATGTATCGGGAAGCCGTGCGTTGGTCGATCAGCTTGACAAAGCCCTCGACGGCTGGGTCGAGACGGAGCGGGACCTGCTGCTGCAGCGATTGGTTGCATCGAATCAGGAGCGACAGGCAAGACTCGATCGTCCCGAGAGCTGGCTGGAACCGAGCTTGGAAGAGAACCCGGGGGGATTGAGGGACATCGCCTCCATCCGGGCCGCCTGCCGGATCGCCGCTTCGATCCGCAGCCTGGAGGATGCGATCTTCCGGGGGTTCCTCACGCGGGAAGAAGTGGACAAGCTGCAGCTTGCCGAAAAAACCTACGCTCGTTTTATCAGCCTCCTTCAGTCGCTGCATCCGACCACGGCCGCTGTCCTGAGCTTCGACGACCAAGCGACGCTCGCCGCGAAGCTGGGCTATTCGGCTCGTGTCGGTTTTCTGCCGGTGGAGGTCTTGATGCAGCAGGTCCATCAGCTGTTCCATGATGTGGTGTGCATCACTCAGGATTTCTGGGAGCGGCTCGATGAGGTTCGGTCCTCGGGCGAGGAAGGTCCGCTTACGGAATCGACCCCCCTGGAAGAAGGCCTGTTGGCTCGTGCCGGTAAAATCGTCGTTCAGCCCGATCGTTATCCGGCGACTCCCGATCGGCTGGTCCATCTTTTTTCCTTGGCGGCGGGGCGTGGTCTGGGTTTTTCGAATGTCACCCGCCAGTGGATCCAGCATCATCGCAACGTGCTTGACACGGCCTCGGGTGACTTGAGGGTTAAAGAGGAATTCCTCGTCCTTTTGGGCGCGGACGGCCCCGAGCTTGCCGGCTTGCGTCGCATGTACAGCATGGGACTGTGCAGCTCCTTGATCCCTGAGCTGGTCAAGATCCACGGTTTGATGCAGCACGATGCGTTTCACCTCTACCCCGTGCATGAGCATCACCTTCGCACCGTGTCCGCCATGAAGCGGCTGCTCGCTGGCGAATTTCGGGAAGAAGAGCCCGAGCTTACCCAGATTGCGGAGTCGATCGAAGACACCGCTTCCCTGTTTCTGGCGGGCCTGCTTCATGACATCGGGAAAAGCGCGGGAAAGAGCCACGCGCTGCATGGAGGCGAAATGATTCCGGCCATCGCGCGGCGGCTGGGGTTGAGCGCTGAAGAGTCGGACCGCGTGCAGTTTCTGGTGGCCCAGCACTTGCTGCTCATGGACAGTGCGTCGCTGAGAGACCTCGGCGATGAAGAAATGCTCGCCCACTGTGCCCTCGCGGTGAGGTCGTCGGATCAGCTGGACCTGCTCCTGGCATTGAGCTTTGCCGACATGGCGGCCACTGGTCCCAGAGGGCTCCAGAAATGGAAGGATACCCCTGTGCTTGCTTTGTACGAGCGGGTGCGCCATCTCCTCGAAAAAGGTGAGCCCAGCGAGGAGGCAACCGCTGAGCGCATCGACCGAATTCGGTCGCAGGTGAGCAGCGAGCTCAACGATGTTATGGACAGAGATGAGATCGAGCCGTTTTTCTCCCAGCTGGCTCCGCGGTACCTGTTTTCGACGGCGCCGAGCGCCATCGCGCGTCACTTGCGGATGCAGTGGCAGCTCCAGCACACGACCGATCCGTTCGTATCCGAGGCGATCGAGAAGGATCGCTCCATCGAGATTACGATCGTCAGTTGGGACACGCCTGCGCTCCTGTCCCGTGCCGCCGGCGTTCTCACGCTCCATGATCTGAATATCGTGGGTGCTCAGGTGTTTACCATGAACAACGGGATCACGATTCTCATTTTCCAATGCCGCCTGGCGGAAGGATTGGCCGAGGCTCCGGATTGGACCCGGGTCTGGCGCGACATGAAACGGCTTCTCGAAGGGAAGCTCGCTCTCGATTATCGGATCGCGGCGCACGCGGCATCCCGGGAAGGCTTGGCCCCGCTGTTCCAGGTGACGCCGAGCAAGATCTTGATTGATAATGAATCCGCCGCCCGCTACACCATTCTCGAGGTCTTTACCACCGACCGAATCGGCCTTCTGTACACCATCACGCGAACCCTCCTGGAGCTGCAGGTCCGGATCTACATCGCCAAGATCACGACGAAGGTGGATCAGGTCGCTGACGTCTTCTATATTCGCACGCACCACGGTGAGAAAGTGACGGATCCAGAGCAGATCGGGGAGATTCGCAAAGCGCTCTGCTTCTGGCTGGACGGACCGGTGAGGGAATGACACGTCGACCGGGAGATATAGTGAAACGAGATGCGGGTGGTGCGAGATCGCTCCGGATAGAATGAGAGTGCGGGGCGGTATAGGTTTAACGAATTCACGATTGCAGACGCGGAAGGATGGACATGGAAGCCGTCATGATCGAAAGAGATGGACCCATCGGGTGGCTGGTGCTCAATCGACCGGAGAAGCGGAACGCCTTGTCTTTGGACCTCATGCGAGAGGTGATCGGCAAGCTCGACGAGATCGCCACGGATCGAGACATTCGGGTGTTGGTCATCCGAGGGAACGGCCCCGTTTTCAGTGCGGGGCACGATATCGGAGAGATGGTTGGCCGCGATGGCGATCTCCATGCGCTTCGAGAAATCTTCACCACCTGCAATCAGATGATGCTCCGACTGCATCAGCTGCCTCAGCCGGTGATTGCGATGGTGCAGGGGATCGCCACGGCAGCCGGCTGCCAGATGGTCGCCGCGTGCGATCTGGCCATTGCTGAAGAGGGCGCTCGTTTCGCGACACCGGGAGTCAAGATCGGGCTCTTCTGCACGACGCCCATGGTTCCCCTGGTGCGGGTCATCGGGCGAAGGCGCGCCATGGAGATGCTGCTGACGGGGCGCTTTGTGTCCGCAGCCGAGGCTGAGCGTTTCGGACTGGTCAATCGGGTGGTGCCTGCAGATCAGCTGCTTGAAGAAACGAAGAAATGGGCTCAGGAAATGGCCCAGTTCAGCACCTTCACCCTGGCCCTGGGCAAGCGCGCTTTTTACGAGCAGGTCGACCTCCCCGAGGTTTCGGCATATGCCCATGCCAAGGATGTGATCGCCATGAACTGCCTCGCCGAGGATGCCCGGGAAGGAATGAGTGCCTTTCTGGGAAAGCGTCCGCCCAAATGGAAGGACCGCTGACTCCCCATGACGGGAGGATGCCTCTGTGTGCTCGGACGCCGGCTCATGAGAGGGGCATGTGTTTTGCTTCTCTCACCCCTAAACCTCATGGAGCATGGACGCAACAATGAAGACAATCCTGGTAACCGGTGGGGCCGGGTTTATCGGAAGTAACTTTGTGCTGGCTGAACGGCGGCATGCAGGGTGTCGCATCATCAACCTGGATTGCCTCACTTACGCGGGCAACCTGATGAACCTCGAGTCGCTCCGGGAGGACCCCGACCACGTTTTCGTGCAAGGCGACATGGGGGACGAGACGTTGGTGGGCGAGCTCTTCAGCCGTTACCGTCCGTCCGCGGTGGTCAATTTCGCCGCCGAGTCCCATGTGGACCGTTCAATCACCGGCCCGGCTGATTTCATCCAGACCAATGTGGTCGCCACGTTCCATCTCCTCGAAGGGACCCGTCGGTATTGGGAAGGGCTTTCTGGCGAAGCGAAGGAATCCTTCCGGGTCTTGCACGTGTCCACCGACGAGGTTTACGGATCGTTGGGACCCGACGATCCCGCCTTCACCGAGGAAACGCCCTATGCGCCCAACAGTCCGTATTCGGCCTCCAAGGCGGCCAGCGATCACCTCGTGAGGGCGTACCACCACACTTACGGCCTGCCCACGTTGACGACGAACTGCTCCAACAATTATGGCCCGAGACAATTCCCGGAGAAATTGATCCCGCTCATGGTCCTGAACGCCATGGAGGGCAAGTCGCTTCCGATTTACGGGGACGGTAGGAATATCCGGGACTGGCTTTACGTCGAGGATCATTGTGACGCCTTGCGGTGCGTCCTCGAACGGGGACGCGTCGGGGAAGTCTACAACATCGGGGGGCGCTGCGAGAAGGCCAACATCGACGTCGTGAGGACGATCTGCCGGAGCCTCGATGCCTGTTGTCCCGAGTCGCCGCACAGGCCTCATGATTCGCGGATCACCTTTGTCAAGGATCGTCCGGGTCACGACAGACGCTATGCCATCAACTGCTCCAAGATCGAGCGGGAGCTGGGATGGCGGCCTCGTGAAACGTTCGAAACGGGGCTGGAAAAAACCATCCGGTGGTACATCGAGAACCCCGCTTGGGTGGAATCGGTGCGGACAGGCGCATACCGCGACTGGATCAAGAGCCATTACGGTCTTCAGAGCGTCTAATGGCATGGTTCCAAGCATCCTGCCGGCGGCAGCCGTGCGGCTTTCTTCACGACATAGGATCACAACCCATGATGGATATCGATCCAAAGGCTCAGATGATCGGTGGCAGCTGGAAGGGCATCATCCTCGCCGGAGGCTCCGGGACCCGGCTCTATCCCCTGACCCAGGTGGTGAGCAAGCAGCTCCTTCCGGTCTACGACAAACCGATGATTTACTATCCCCTGTCCGTTTTGATGCTGGCCGGCATCCGGGACATTCTGATCATTTCGACGCCTGAAGACTTGCCACGGTTCAGAACGCTTCTCGGGGACGGGAGTCAGTGGGGGCTGCGGTTTTCCTTCGCCGAGCAGCCGAAGCCGGAAGGGCTTGCCCAGGCGTTCATCATCGGGAAGGAGTTCATCGGGGACGACCGCGTCTGCCTCATCCTAGGAGACAACATCTTTTACGGGCATGGCTTCCAGGGCGTCCTCACAAAGGCGGTCCAGATGGAAGAAGGTGGCGTGATTTTCGGATACTGGGTGAGGGATCCCGAGCGTTACGGAATCGTTGAGTTCGACGGGGACGGAAAGGTGCTGAGCATCGAAGAAAAACCGACGAAGCCCAAGTCGCCGTATGCCGTACCCGGTCTCTATTTCTATGACAACGACGTGATCGATATCGCGGCCGCCCTGAAACCTTCCGCACGCGGCGAGCTGGAGATCACGGACGTGAACCGTGAGTACCTGCGGCGAGAGAAGCTTCATGTTGAGCTTCTGGGCAGGGGATTCGCCTGGCTGGATACGGGAACGCACGAATCGCTGATCGAGGCGAGCTGTTTTATCGAGACCATCGAGAAACGGCAGGGACTGAAGGTCTGTTGCGTCGAAGAAGTCGCCTATTACATGAAATACATCGACGCTAATCAGGTCCGGAATCTAGCGGAGCCGCTCAAAAAGAACAGCTACGGGCAGTATCTGCTGAAGATGATTGAAGAGGATACCCTCTGAAGGGCAGCGGGCTTCGAGAGGAGGTGTCAATGATTGTTCCCATCGTTTTGGCGGGTGGATCGGGTACCAGGCTCTGGCCTTTTTCCAGGGAATTGTACCCGAAACAGCTTCTGTCGCTGGTGGATGAGCGCACGATGCTGCAGAATACGGTTCTTCGGCTGCCAAACGGTGACGGTGTGGCGGGGCCCATCGTGATCTGCAACGAGAATCACCGGTTTCTGGTGGCGGAGCAGCTCCGCATCATCGGAGTGAAGCCAACCGCGATCATTTTGGAGCCGATTGGGCGCAACACGGCACCGGCTATCGCCATTGGAGCGTTGAGCGCCCTTTCGATGGAGCCGGGCTCGGTGCTTCTCGTGCTCCCGGCCGACCACCACATTCGAAACCTGGATGCCTTCCGAAGTGCGGTCGGGATGGCGGGTAAGCTCGCGTCCATGGACCACCTCGTGACCTTCGGCATCGTCCCCGACTCGCCGGAAACGGGCTACGGTTACATCCAGAAGGGAGATAGAATCTCACCGCTCCATGAGCCGGACGTCTTCCAGATTGGAAGGTTCGTGGAGAAGCCCGACCTGGCAACGGCGCAACGGTATGTCGATTCCGGGGAGTATTGCTGGAATAGTGGTATGTTCATGTTTCGGGCTTCCCAAGTGATCGCCGAGCTCGAGCAGCATGCACCGGGGATGGTCGAGGCGTGCCGGGAGGCCTATGGGAAGGGGGTTTCCGATCTGGATTTCTACCGGTTGGATGGAGAAGCTTTTGCGCGCTGCCCCAGCGACTCCATCGACTACGCCGTCATGGAAAAGACCAGCAACGGGGTGATGATCCCCCTCGATGCCGGGTGGAGTGACCTCGGCTCCTGGGAAGCGTTGTGGGAAATCGGTCGCAAGGATGACATGGCCAATGTCATCCTTGGGGATGTCCTGACCCACGATGTTGAATCCTGCTATATCAACGCCTCAAGCCGCCTCGTCGCGGCGGTCGGGATGCGCAGCCACATCATCGTGGAAACTTCCGATGCGGTCTTCGTCTCTCCGAGGGACAAAGCCCAAGAAGTGAAGGCTCTGGTGGGGAAGCTCAAGTCGCAGAAACGGGAGGAGGCCTTGACGCACAGCAAGGTGTATCGCCCGTGGGGGGCTTATGAGGGGCTCAATGAGGGCAACCGTTTTCAAGTGAAGCGGATCACGGTGAAGCCGGGAGCCGTGCTTTCGCTTCAAAAGCACCACCACAGAGCCGAGCACTGGATCGTGGTTCATGGCACAGCGCTCGTAACGCGCGGAGATGACACGTTCCTGCTGAAGGAGGACGAATCGACCTACATTCCCCTAGGGGTCCGCCATCGGCTTGAAAACCCCGGCAAGATTCCCCTGGAGCTGATCGAAGTCCAGTCGGGCAGCTATTTGGGAGAAGACGACATTGTCCGGTTCGAGGATCTCTACGGGCGTCATGTGTCGCCATAGGCCGGTCTTACTGGAGCAGCCGTCTGAACGCGTCCTGGATGGTGGGCGGATCGCCGGGCAACAGGGTCCGGACGTCCATAAGAACCTGGTCGGACTCGATTCGAGAGATGATGGGGGGCTTGTTTCTGCGCAGAAAGGCCTCGATCCTTTGCGCTGAAATCGCTTGAGAGCGAATTGCGACGACCCGCGACGGCAGGTCATTGGCCGGCAATGAACCACCCCCCACCTGGGAATTCCCGGGTTTAACCTCGACGCTCAGCTTCTTGTCATGATCCTCGCCATTGATGAGCTCAGCCAGATGGCGTGCTTGCTGATCCAATTCCTCGATTGAGGCTGCGATCATCCGCAAGGTTGGAATCCTGGCGACCGCCTGGCGCTCGTCACGATAGAGGCGCAACGTGACTTCGATCGCGGCAAGGGTCATCTTGTCCACGCGCAGGGCTCGTGTCAGCGGGTTCTTTTTGCAGGCCGCGATGAAGTCTTGCCGACCCAGGATGATGCCCGCCTGCGGACCGCCGAGCAGCTTGTCTCCGCTGAACGTGACGACATCCACCCCGGCCTTGAGAGCTTCCTGCACCGTCGGCTCGCCAGGCAGTCCGAACTGCGAGAAATCAACGAAGGAGCCGCTTCCCAGGTCTTCCACCACCGGAATGCCGTGGGAGCGGCCCAAAGTCACCAGTTGATCCAAAGGCACTTCGGCCGTGAAGCCCACGATGCGGTAATTGCTGGTGTGCACTTTCATGAGCAAGGCGGTTTGATCGCCGATGGCCGATTCGTAATCGCGCAGGTGCGTTCGGTTGGTGGTCCCAACTTCTCGAAGGACCGCACCGCTGCTCGTCATCACGTCCGGAATGCGGAAGGCCCCCCCGATTTCGACCAGCTGTCCTCGTGAAACCACCACTTCACGTCCCTTGGCCAGGGTATTGAGCACCAGCAAAACGGCCCCCGCGTTGTTGTTGACCACGAGCGCCGCCTCGGCACCGGTCAGCTCCCGAAGGATCGCCTCCGCGTGCACATACCGAGAGCCCCGCTGCCCCTGTTCGAGGTCATACTCCAGGTTGTTGTAGCTGCGGCTCAGGAGCAGAAGTCGCTCGACGGCCTCTTCCGCCAGGAGCGAGCGCCCCAGATTGGTGTGGATCACGATCCCCGTTGCGTTCACCACCCGCCTGAGCGTGTATTCGCTGAGCGCATCGAGCCGGACGAGAATTCGGTCTACCAAGTCATCGGGATCGATTGCGAGTGCGTCGGCATCCGGGGGACTGTCCAGCAGGGCTTGCCTCTTGGTGGCGAGGACATCGCGAATGCTGTCGAGGACCAGTTTTCTTGGGTGACGGAGCAAGGCTTCCTGGAGAGCCGGCTCGCTTAGAAGCGTGTCAACCCCAGGAAGACGGCGCAGCACTTCTTGAACCGTGGACATGGACATGACCTCTGCCGAGTCGTGGTGTGGGCATCCCGATACTGGCCGGTGGATTCATCGTGAGCTCCGTCTCCCGCGTGTCGGAAACCGGATGAAGGCACCAATAGCACGAATCAGTGCAGGTGTGAACTTTCTTTCCCGGTGAATGTTCGATATACTCCCACCTTTAAGCGGCTACAATGCCTCATCCGGGGCGTTATCATTGGCTCAACTGCATGGATGGTTCTCCCAATCTGGACCCATGGACGAAAGTCTCTCCCCTTTGCAGCCGGTGACCGGTTCCGAGTCGTCAAGCTGGTTTCGCTCAGGCAAGAGCGATGCAGCGGAGATTCTCGCTTTTTTGAAATCGGCGGATGAATCGATTGCCCTGCGCGGGATCGAATCCTCCGCTTTGGCGTATCTTCTGGCTCGTGCCTTGAGAGAGGTGCGCAAACCGTTTCTGTTGGTTGCGCCGACTGATCGGGAGACCGAGAAGATGCTGGAGATGGTGGAGTTTTTTGCCTCAGCTCCCAGGAGCCAAGCCCCGCTTGACCGTCAAACGTGGTTCTTTCCCTCCCGAACCGGTCACAAGGTTCAGTCTCTGGCCAAGATGGAGACGACCGCCCGGCGTATCGAGGCCCTTTACGGCCTTCGAACGGGCTCCACGCCGGGGCTCGTGGCCGCATCTGCTCTCGGCCTGATCGAGTGCCTCATGCCGCCGGATGTCCTCGTCAAGAGCGCGGAGTACCTGGTCAAGGGCGAAGAGGTCGATGTGGACCGGCTTTGCGTCCTGCTCACCGAACGGGGCTACTACCATGTCTCGCTGGTGGAAGAGTACGGTGATTTCAGCCGAAGAGGCGGGGTGTTGGATGTGTACACGCCGCTTTATCGGTGGCCTGTCCGCATGGAGTTTTTCGGCGACGAGCTGGAGTCGATCCGCCTCTTTCATCCCGGGAGTCAGCGATCCATGGGAGTCCTTGAGGAAGTGCTGCTGTTGCCCGGCAGTGAGGTCATCTTCGATGCCGGGGCCCGTCATCGCGCGCAGCAAGCGGTCCTCGAAGATGTGCGTGCCGAGATTCTCTCTCCGTCTGCCGGCAACAGTTGGCTCGACAAGTTCCAGGAGGGTCACCAGTTCGGGTCTTATGAGGCCGTGCTGCCGGTTTTTTATGAGAAGACCTCGCAGCTCAGAGACTACCTGGATCCGACGACCATTGTTGTTTGGTATGACCCCTCACAGACCAGGCGCGAGATGGAGCAGGCCTTCTGGCAGTATCGGAAGGACTGGGAAGAATCCCAATCCATGCACGAGTGGAGAAGACCTCCTGAAGAGCTGTTCGAAGATGGCTCGCAGTGCTGGGGGGCGATGCAGGTCTTCAAAAGCGTGACGGTCAAGGGCTTGTTGGATGAGGACGTGCCGAGCCGAGCGTTCGAAGTGGGCGCGGAGGGCAACGAAGCTCTGAGCCAGCGCGTGAAGCAGCATCCGACTCGGGAGCGGTTGCTGGAGCCGGTGGTCGAGCAGTTTCAGACTTGGCGCGAGGAGGGGATTCGGTCGCACCTGGTGTGCCATCATAAGGAGCAGGCCAGGAGACTCGTCGAACTGATGAGCGGATACGGCCTCGATGTGACGACGTCGGATCTGCCTTTGGGCTACGAGTCGCACGAAGCACTCACGGTGAAGGTGCTGGTCGGGAATCTTGACCGGGGCTTTCTATGGCCCGCTGAGCGGCTTGCAGTCGTCTGCGAAGAAGAGATCTTCGGGAGACGGCCGAGGCGGCGGACGCGCAAGTCGCCCTCGGGTATCTTTCTGAGCTCGTTCCAGGACCTTCATGTCGGGGATTTTGTGGTTCACGTCGACCACGGCATTGGCGTTTATAAGGAGCTTGCCCACCTGAGCGTCCGCGGTCTTGAAAGTGATTTTCTGCTCCTCGAGTACCAGGATGGCGACCGGCTTTATGTGCCGGTGGATAAGCTCCAAAAGGTGCAGAAGTACCTTGGCATCGAAGGCCGCAGCCCGCGGGTCGAAAAGCTGGGGGGGAAATCCTGGGAGTCATCCAAGCGGAAGGCCCAGGAGCACGCCGAGCGCATTGCGGAAGAATTGTTGAATTTGTACGCGACCCGGCGGGTGAGCCAGGGGTTCCAGTTCTCGCCCCCGGACAAGCTTTTCCTGGAGTTTGAGGCGGGCTTCAGCTACGAGGAAACGCCCGACCAGGCCAAGGCCATTGAAGACGTCCTCGCCGACATGGCGTCGTCTCGTCCCATGGATCGCCTCGTCTGTGGCGACGTGGGATACGGGAAGACGGAAGTTGCGATCCGAGCAGCCCTCAAGGCCGTGCTGGACGGCAAGCAGGTTGCCATGCTTGTCCCGACAACAGTCCTGGCCGAGCAGCACTACCACACCTTCGTGGAGCGGTTCGAAGGATTTCCCATTGAGGTCGCCTCTCTCAGCCGATTCAAGACCCCCGCGCAGCAGAAGCAGGTCCTTGACAAGATCAAAAAGGGAGCCGTGGATGTCGTGGTGGGAACCCATCGCCTCCTGCAAAAGGATGTCGCTTTTAAGGACATCGGGCTGCTCATTGTGGACGAAGAGCACCGGTTCGGCGTCAAGGACAAGGAGCGACTCAAGCAGTTTCGGGCGTCCGTGGACGTGCTGACCCTGACGGCCACCCCGATCCCCAGGACCCTGCAGATGTCTTTGGCGGGAATTCGCGATCTCAGCACAATCGAAACGGCGCCTCAGGATAGACACGCGATCGAAACCATGGTGTGCAAGTACGACGAGCTCACGATTCGCGAGGCGATCTACCGGGAGCTGAAGCGGGGTGGGCAGGTTTTCTTCGTGCATAACCATGTGCAGTCCATCTATCAGATGGGGACGATCCTGACCCGTCTCGTGCCGGAGGCCCGCGTGGCGGTGGCTCACGGGCAGCTCCAGGAGCGCGATCTCGAGAAGATCATGCTGGATTTCATGCACCGGAAAGTGGATGTGCTCGTTTGCACCACGATCATCGAATCCGGCTTGGATATCCCGGCTGCGAACACGATCATCGTCAACCGGGCTGACCGATTTGGACTCGCCCAGATCTACCAGCTGCGAGGGCGGGTTGGGCGATCGACGGAGCAGGCCTACGCGTATCTGCTGATTCCCGACGAGCACCTCATCACGCGTGATGCTCAGAAACGGCTCAGGGCTCTGATGGATTTCAGCGAGCTGGGGGCTGGATTCAAGATCGCCCTCAATGACCTCCAGATACGCGGGGGCGGAACCATTCTCGGCTCGGCTCAATCCGGGCACATTGCCGCCGTCGGCTATGAGCTTTATCTGGAGCTCATCGAGCGTACCATCCAACGGATGAAGGGCGAGCCCGTGGGGCAGGACGCGATTGACCCCGAGATCAACGTTCCCGTTTCGGCGTTCCTTCCGGAAACCTTCATTCCCGATGCCGATCAGAGGCTGCTCGCCTACAAGCGGTTGGCGACCCTGAGCGATGAGTCAGCCATCGACGAGCTGACATCGGAGTGGCGCGACCGATACGGGACTTTTCCGGAGAGTGTTCGGAGCCTCATCTTGCTGGCCAAAATTCGGGTACTCTTCAAGGACATGGGGATTGTCCGCCTTGACGGCGATGAGGACAAGTTTGCACTTCACTTTGCTCCCCATGTCGATGTCGAGGCCGTGCTGACTTTGCTCGAGGCTAAGAAATGTGCCTGCAAGGTGGAAGGGCCGAGGAAGCTCCAGGTTGAGATTTGGGGACGCCATTTGGCGCAGCGGTTGCTTCGTCTGAAAAGAACCTTGCAAGAGCTGAACGGACATGTTAGTGACCATGGAAGGGAAGAGTCGGCTAACTGAGCTTGTATTTTTCTCTAGTAAACTTAATGGGTTGAGTCTTGTGCGCACGGCACTGTGTGTCGAATGTCTGTGTGCGGAGCCGAGGCGGCGAGGAACGGGTGAGAGGATGACGATGCGTGCAACCAAGCGGGTTAGTGTCCTGTTTGTGATGTTGGGGATCTGCCTTGCGGCGGGTTTGGGCAGTGCCGAGACAGTCGACAAGATCGTGGCGAATGTGAACGGCGAGATCATTCTTTACAGCGAGCTCAAGGATCGGTTTCAGCAGATGCAAAAGCTCGGCATGGAGCTCAACGCAGCGAGCCCAGGCCAGCAAGCGGAGATCGAGCGCAAAATCCTGCAGTCCCTTATCTACGATAAGCTGGCAGAGCAGGAAATGAAGCGCCTCAAGATCTCTGTCGCAAGCAAGGATGTGGATGCAGCCATCGACGGCATCAAACGGGACAACAACGTGAATGACGCTCAATTTGAGCAGGCCCTGAAGCAGCAGGGCCAAACCCTCAGCCAGCTCCGAGATACAATTAAGAAGCAGATCGAGCGAACTCGCCTTCTTGATCGTACGGTCAAATCCAAGATCATCGTGACAGACGCGCAGGTGGATGCGCTTCTCAAGTCGGGGCAAGGCTTCCTCAAAGAGAAACGACGCGTGGCTGTGATTTTCTTGCCTGCTTCAGCAGACCAGGGAGACAAGGGGGTTGCGACCGAAAAGCTCGCCGGCGATATTCTTGCGCGCCTCAAGGCGGGCGAGGACTTCGCAAAATTGGCCCGTCAGTACTCCAAAGGGCCGGCGGCCGAAAGCGGGGGAGACATCGGTTTCGTTGATGCGGCCGAGATGGCCAAGCCCATGGAAGCGGCGACAAGGAGCCTCAGTCCGGGGGAAACGACCGAAGTGGTCAAGGCACCAACGGGCTTTTACATCCTGAAGCTGCTGGACGTGCAGAGGGAAAAGCTGGATTCCTCGGATCCTTCGGTGCGGGAAAAGGCCCGGAAATATTTGCTGGGTCAGGAAATGGAGCGCAAGTATACCGAGTGGGTTCAGGAGCTTGAGAAGAAAGCCTTCATTCAGATTTCCATGTAATTTAACCCTGCAAACATGTGAGCTTGATGAAAGAGATCGGCGAGCGCCTCAAGTCTGAGCGGGAAAAGCAACAGTTAAGCCTGAAGATTGTCTCCGAAAGGGCGCACCTCAGTGTCAGCATGCTGGAAAGCATTGAGGAGGGGCATTTCGACCGGATCGGGATACCCATTCTCATCACGGGGTTTGTGCGGAGCTATTGCGAGGCACTTGGGATAGATCCGCATCCATTGCTCGAGCGCCATGGGGCAGCCATCAGGCACTACGACAGGCAAGCAGACAGTATCCGGCAATACCGGTCATGGTGTCGTTCGGTTCGCAAGACCGCTCATGTGCGGATCATCGCCATGGGAGTGCTCCTCGTCTTGCTCTTGGCGACGGTGCTGGGAGGCGCGCTGTATGCCAAATGGAAAGGCCGGACACAGACTCAGGACATCAGCCTGACAGGTTATCCCCAACAGGAGCTGCCTCCTGACCTCCCGTCGGAGAACATGCTCGCGGGGGGAGCGACTCGTGAAGAGCCAACGATGGCCTTTGGTCCACCGACATCCGATGCGTCCCAGATGCGGGCCTCCAAGGAGGACACTTGTGACCCCGGCTCGACGAGCCGTCTCGTGCAGGGAAGCTCCCAGGCGCGACATCCGGTGGAGGGCCGAATCCCCGATGAGGTGCTGCCCCTCTCAGAAGCTCCAGCGACCTCGATTGTCCTCCCGCGGCATCGATTGGTGGTTGAGGCTCAAGAGCGGAGCGAGCTCAGGGTCAAAGTGGATACAAGCAAAGATTTCCAAGTCTACCAGCTGAAAAAGGGCGAGCGGAAGCAATGGGAAGTCGCCGAGCGGGCTCAGGTGGAAGCGCGCAAGGCCAAAGGACTTCGCGTTGTCTGGGACGACCGACCCATTGACGTGGCGCCCCGAGCAGATGGCTCCATGCGACTCGATTTTCCTCAAGCCAAACCCCCCGACAAGGGGCAGAAGCGTTGAAGCACAGCCACGGGTGTCGCGCTCACATCGCTCGTCCGTCATACTCCTTCCTGAGGAGTCATCCTCGATTAAAGTGGCTCCATGCTCGAGACTGAAGCTATTGTGCTGATGACACGCGATTTCGGGGAATCCGACCGTCTGGTTACATTCTATGGCGACAGGGGAGGAAAAATCACGGGAATGGCCAAGGGCGCAAGGCGGAGTCGACGTCGGTTCGTCCATGCCTTCGAGCTCGGGAGTCTGGTTACACTCTCCTATCGTGAAAGGAGAGACCGTGTTTTCCTCGAAGCTTGCAAGCTGGTTGATCCTCACTTAGCATTACGGACGGACATGCTTCGGTGGGGCTATGCGGGGCTGCTAAGCGAAGTGGTTTTGAGGCTGACGCCTGAAGGGGAGCCACAGCGTGGCTTGTTTGAGCTGATGAAGGAGGCGTTTGCCCGTTTGGGGGTGGATAAGGACCCTCTCAACGTGGTGCTGATTTTTGGCTTCCGCTTCATGCATCTCATGGGTTATCTCCCCGCGCTGACGGGGTGCTCCGTCTGCGGCCTGCCCTGGGACAAAGGGCGGCAGTGGTGGTGGTGGATGGAAGAGGGGAAGCTGTTCTGCTCCGACCATCGCGTCGTTTTGGGTGATCCATTGAAGTTGGATGCGGGGGTGTTGGCTCTGATCAGGCAGATTCGAGAGGCGTCATCGGATCGAATGTGGAGGTTGCGCTTCACCCGACCCAAGAAGATCTTGGTGCTGAGAAAGGTCCTGGAGTGGATTCAAGGATACAGTCGTGACCGTTTGAGAAGTGTCAGGGTGATCGAACAGATCCACGCCCACTTCCTGATACAATAGACTTGCTTGACCAGATGCCGGTCTGCAGTTGGCCTTCCGAGGCTTTGGCCGCTTTGGCCGTCCGGGACCTGCATGCGAAAGATCACAGAAGGGGCTCTGATTGGAATTTCTGAATACTTTGGAAGCTGCCGCGACAAGCCATCCGGCCTTTGCGGTACTTCTCTCGTTCATCGGTGGTGTGCTTGCCAGCCTGACGCCATGCTCTTATCCCATGCTGCCCATTACGGTCGCATTCATCGGGGGGAAGGCCAAGGGAAACCGTTGGAAAGGTTTCGTGCTGTCGATCTTCTATGTTTTGGGTCTGGCGATTGTCTATGCCACTCTCGGGGCGTTTGCAGCCCTCTCAGGACAGTTGTTCGGGCGACTGACGACGAATCCCTGGACGTATTTTCTTGTTGGAAATGTCTGTTTGTTTTTCGGACTCGCCATGCTTGAGGTGGTTCACCTTGCCCCGCCCGCTTTCCTGAACCGCCTGAAGGTGCGCGATCTTCCCGGACATGATATTGTGTCGTCCATCCTGCTCGGCGGCGCTTCGGCTTTGGTGGTCAGCACATGCACTACACCGGTGCTTGCTGTGCTCCTCACGTTCGTGGCCACCGGGCAGAGCGTGATCTGGGGGGTCGGCATGCTCTTCTCCTTTGCCTATGGATTGGGCATTCTGGTCATTGTAGTCGGAACGTTCACGGCGTTGTTGTCTTCGCTGCCAAGATCGGGCATATGGATGCGCCGAGTGCAGAAGGCTTTCGGCCTGCTGATGATTTTTGCCGCGGAGTACTATTTCATTAAAACAGGAGAGCTCTGGATATGATTCGATCGGGTGAGGCGGTGACAACTTGCATGAAAGGCCTGCTGGTGTTTTTACTGGCTCAGCTCATCTTGGGGCTGCCCGCGACGGGAGCCTTCGCGGCAGATTCTAATAAGCAGTTCTGGTCCGGCCTGTTCGGCTCCGAAAACAAGGCCCCTGCACCGGATTTCGAGTTGAAAGATTTGCAGGGAAACCCGGTTCGCCTCAGCAAATTCAAGGGGGAGAAGCCTGTCCTGCTTTATTTTTGGGCAACCTGGTGCCCCTACTGTATCCAGGCCAAGCCAAAGATCGCCCTGGTTCAGCAGAAGATGGGCGAGAAGGAGATGCAGGTCTTTGGAATCAACGTTGGGGAAGGGGACACGATCGAGAAGCTCAGGCGCTATCAGGAAGGCCACCCGGTTGCTTGGCCGATTCTCTACGACGAGGGCGGTCAGGTGTCCAGAACCTACCGTGTTCAGGGCATTCCCCTGTTTGTGCTGGTGGACAAGGACGGGAGCATCGTCTATCGTGGCAACGAGGTGCCCGACAATCCTGCCAAGTACCTGAAATAAGGTCGGCCTCTCCTACGGAGCTACCGCCCGGATCGAGCTGTGCCGCGTCCCTGAGCGGTGTTGTCGCCAGTCTTTGAACAGTGAGGAGCGCGAATGAGAGATGTACTGGTCGTGATCATGGCGGGGGGGCGTGGCCAGCGGTTGATGCCTCTCACTCAGGATCGCTCAAAGCCTGCGGTGCCGTTTGGGGGGATTTACCGGCTGATCGACCTTCCCCTCAGTAACTGCATCAATTCCCAGCTCTACAAGATTCTGATCTTTCCCCAGTACAAGTCCCAGTCCATGGTGGATCATCTGGAAGAGGGCTGGAACATTTTTTCCAACGATCTGGGACACTATCTGCGGATAGCGGCGCCCCAGCAAAGGATCGGGACGGAATGGTACCGCGGCACCGCCGACTCCGTCCGGCAGAACCTCTACCTCATCGAGCGCGAGAATCCCCGGCATGTGCTGATCCTATCGGGTGACCATGTGCTCAAGATGGATTATGCGCAATTTCGTGTCTACCATGAGCAGAACGACGCCGATATCAGTGTCGGTCTCCTTGAGGTCGATCGAGCGATGGGATCCGAATTTGGGATCGCGGAAGTCGACAATGCGTTTCAAATCCGCGCCTGGCAGGAAAAGCCCACAGACCCCAAGCCCCTTCCGGACGATCCCCAGCGCTGCCTGGCCTCCATGGGCATCTATCTTTTCAAGACACAAGTGCTTCTCGACATCCTCAACAAGACGGAATACCAGGATTTTGGCGGGGATATCATTCCGAAGTGTCTCAATGAGCTCAAGATCATGGCTTATCCGTACCGCAGGCTCAACAAGATTCGGGACTATGTTTACACCATGGGTGACGACGGCGTACGCCGTCTCAAGCTTGTCGATGGTACGAGAGATTCCCAGTATTGGCGGGATGTCGGGACGTTGGATGCCTACTGGAACGCGAACATGGACCTTACGGGGGTGGACCCGTTTTTCAACCTTTACGGTTCCCTCTGGCCGATTCGAACCTTTCAGCGCAATTATCCGCCCGCCAAGTTCGTGTTCAACCAGCCGGACAGTCGTCCGCCCAGGGTGGGGATGGCGCTGGACTCGCTCGTTTCCCCAGGCTGCATCATCAGCGGCGGGCTCGTGCGGAGCTCCGTCCTTTCCTACAAAGTGATGGTGCGTAGCTGGGCCGAAGTGGACGAGTCGGTCATCATGGACGACGTCGAGGTCGGCCGCAACTGCAGGATCAAGAAGGCGATCATCGACAAGCACAACGTCATCCCGGCCGGGACGCAGATCGGTATCGACCCCCAGGAGGACAGGAAGCGGTTCGAGGTGACTCCCAGGGGTATTGTGGTGGTTCCAAAAGGGTACTTCCCCAGGAACGATTAGAGCGATGCCCTTCTAAGGTGATGCGCCGTATTCTGCTCAAACTGATAGGCAATCTGCAGGATCCGCTCTTCGCTGAAATAGGGCCCCAGGACTTGCAGCCCGATGGGCAACCCCTCCTCGGTGAAGCCGCAGGGCACCGAAAGACCCGGGATTCCCGCCAGGCTAGCGGGCAGCGTGAAGGCGTCGCTCAGATACATCTGAAGGGGATCGTCTGTCTTCTCGCCGAGCCGGAATGCGGGGATCGGAGCAACCGGTGCCAGCAAGGCGTCACACCGCTCGAATGCCTGCTCGAAATCTCGCCGAATGAGGGTGCGTACCTGGGACGCCTTTCGATAGTAGGCGTCGTAATAGCCCGAGGACAGCACGTAGGTGCCGAGCATGATCCTGCGCTTCACTTCGGGACCGAACCCGCGCGAACGGCTTTGGCGGTACATGCTGATGAGGTCTTTTGAGTCGGCTACGCGGAGTCCGTATTTCACCCCGTCGTACCGGGCGAGATTGGAACTCGCTTCCGCAGGCGCAATGATGTAATAGGCCGCAACGGCGTATTCGGTGTGGGGGAGGGAAATGTCGACCAGCTCAGCCCCCAGACCTTCCATGACCTGCATTGCTTTCCTGACCGCGTGTGCAACCTGCGGGTCCATTCCTTCGATGAAATATTCTCTTGGGACTCCCAGCTTCATTCCCTTGACAGATCGCGCCAGATCCTTGCAGTAGTCAGGGACCGGACGGTTCACCGACGTCGAGTCCCTGTGATCGTGACCGGCGATCACCCCGAGAAGGAGCGCTGCGTCCTGGATGTCCTTGGCGATGGGACCGATTTGGTCCAGGGAGGATGCGAAAGCTACAAGTCCATAGCGGGAAACCCTCCCATAGGTGGGCTTGAGCCCCACCACACCGCAAAAAGATGCGGGCTGACGAATGGATCCGCCCGTGTCCGTGCCGAGGGAGCCAGCGCACAGATCCGCGGCCACAGCGGCGGCCGATCCTCCGCTGGATCCGCCCGGAACGCGCTCAAGGTCCCACGGGTTGCGACTGGGCCCGAACCCGGAATTCTCGCAGGATGAGCCCATGGCGAATTCGTCCATGTTGGTCTTGCCGATCAGGATGGCTCCCGCTTGCTTCAGGCGCTCAATGACGGCTGCGTCATAGGGCGGGATGAATCCTTCGAGGATGCGGGACCCGCACGTGGTGCGAACAGACTGCGTACAGAGAACATCCTTGATCGCGAGGGGGACGCCGGCGACCTCCGAGCATTCCAGGCTCCGCTCGCCTCGATCGAATGCCCGGGCATCTTCAAGGGCTTGATCCGCCATCAGGGCAAGGTAGGCGCCTATGCGGGGGTCAAGGCTCCGAATGCGATCGAGGTAGCTCTTGGTGACCTCTTCCACACCCGCCTGTCTGGAGAGAAGAAGCGAGCGGAGCTCGTGTATGGGCAACTGGTGGAAATCCATTCTGGTAACCGCACTCCCTTCTTTGCTAAATCACTTTCGGGACGATGAAGCTGACTCGATCGGTTTCCGGCGCATTGGCCAGAGAGGCGGCGCGGTCCAGGGACGGTTGGACGGCATCGGGCCGGAAGACATTTTGCAGCTGAATGGCGTGGGTGGTTGGGGGGACATCCAGCGTGTCCAGCTGGTTGAGCTTATCCATGTAACTGAGAATGCTGTTCATCTGACCGGTAAGCGCGAGCTCGTCGGCTTCGGACAGCTCAAGCCGCGCCAGCTCGGCCACATGTCGGACTTCATCCCGGGTGATCTTTTCGCTCATGGTCCTGCTCATCCTTGGTTGTTCCATCTATTCCTGGCCACCGAGAAAAGTCTCCATGTTGCTGCAATCCCCGAAAGCGCTCAGGACTTCCCCGATGCCGGCCACCTTGCAATGGCGCAAGAGACGGTAGGTCTGCGCATGCACACGCTGCTCCTCGGCCTCACGCTCGCTGTCGGAGGTGTCAAAGCTCTGCAGAAACCGCGTGAACCGGATCACGTGGATCAGCTCGTGCGTCATGATGTAGAGCCCGAGCGGCAGGAGTGCGATCCTATCGTCTCGCGTCAAAGCCCGTCGGACAACGTGGTCCTGCAGGCATATCTTGAAGAAGTCCCCGGGATTGCCCCCTCGCAAACGCTGATCCGGGCATCTCAGGTATCGACGAATTTGGGCGAACGCCAAATCCGTGATCTCGGCCTCATTCAAGTGTGCCAAGGTTTGAATGTCGTATCGATAGCGTTTCCACTCCGAAGTTGAAATCTTGAAATGGTCGCTGACCAGCTCTTCGGCGATCTCTATGGCTCGATTCAAGACAGCGATCTCGTCAGGACCGAATGGAGCCCGGACAACGGCAACATCGTCTCTGCCCGGTCGGTCCGCACTTCCCATGACGTTCATCCCTATCCGTCGTCTGTCGGCCAGGATTGCACCGTCCGTCCTCATTGGCCCGCGAGGATCTTGGCCTGATTCGGATGACTCCCCAAAAAGGTCACCGTACCCTTCTCGATATCGTAAAGGGCTCCCACGACTTTCGCTTTCCCTGCAATGACGGCCTTCCGGATGGTCTCACTTTCTGAGAGCGTATCTTCGATGGCCTGCCAGATGTTGGCCTTGATGGCTTCGTCGACCAGGGCTTCCTTGCCCGCGGACGGGTTGGCGGACTTGGCTTTCTCCACGGCGGGCTCGATCTTGCCGATCAGGCTCGGAAGGTGGCCGTGCACGGCTGCTTCTTGGACCGTTGCCGTGACTGCCCCGCATTTGGTGTGGCCCAGCACCACCAGCAACGGCGTACCCAGGTGGTCGACGCCATATTCCATCGATCCGATCTCGTCGGTATCCGCAACGTTGCCGGCGACCCGGATGATAAAAAGATCCCCGATGCCCGAATCGAAGAGCAGCTCCACCGGCACCCGTGAATCCGAACAGCTCAGGATGGTGGCAAAAGGCGTTTGCCCCTGGGATGCCGTCAGAGAGCGCCTTGCGGGATCGCAGTTGGGATGCGTGACGCTCCCCCCGGAGAAACGGGCGTTGCCTTCCTGCAACTTTGTCAACGCCTGGTCAGCGGTGACACCGGGACCAGGGCTGGAAGCCCAGAGAAAGGGTGCGACGGCAATCACGAGAGCCAGAGCGATTATAACGGGTAGCCAGCCATGAAGTCTTCCGGTAACCTTCATCGTCCTTCCTCCTGCTGAATGGATGGGTGTCAATGGTCGATCGGAGCGGTGTCAGCAAAGGCTCTCTTCCAAACCCACATCAGAATGGCTTTATCTACAAAAATCCCGCACCAAAAGCAAATTCTTGTTTGCTTCTCTCCATCCAGTCCAAAAGGGAGCGATCAGGAAAGCCGGGCGCACTGGCTCCAACCGCTCTCCGGAATGAGGATGGAGGCTTCATTCCGGGTAGGCTGGCAGCGTTGACAGGCGGGGATCGTCAACGGGACCGCCGATGGTGAAGTGGTAAAGATCCTGGTAGGCTCTGCCCTTCAAGCCCAGCAGCAAATGAAGCGGATCATCAAAGAAACACCCGATTCCCGTTCCCCGCAGCCGTGCCGCTTCGGCTTCCAGGTAGAGAACCTGGCCAATCATGCCGCATTCCCAGAAGAGGCGAGGGTATGACCAGGCCCCTTGACGCTCCAGGGTGTCTGAATACCGTACGATCATTGCCACGCTAAAACAGCCTTCTCCAGCGATATCTTGATAGCAGGAAACCTGTGCGGCAACCTTCCTCATGTCGCCATCCGCCAGCAAGAAGAATGGCAGCGCCGCGGGGCAGCCGGCCGGTCTTTCCCAAAGGAAGCGGTCCTGCATCGACTGCCTCAGAGCAGTCTCTTCTTCGTCGTTGCGGCAAAGGAGGTAAAGTCCTTGTCTGAGCCCGGAGACGCGGTGAACGAAGACAGCCAGATGCGCTCGGGGCGGCCATGGCAGAGAACAGAACGGCGGCCGTGCTCCCCCGACCATGAGTCGCTGGAGTATGCGATAAAAGACAATCTTCTCCATCGAGGAGATTCCATCCATGGAAACCGCACTTCGTCTTTGACGGACGATTCCACTGAGACTCATGGGACGCACCGGCTGCTCCTCCTGGACGCCTGGCTGGGCTTCCGAGAACGGCCATTCCCAGTCCGTTGGCGGTTTCTTACAGGCAGCAGCGACGTCATCGATGATCTCCCAACGCGCATGGGAGTGGCTCAGCTGGTTCGGTCTGCCTTGCCAGTCGAGTGCAGCGAGAACGGAGGGGGCGGCTCCCCTGACCGGAGGCGAGTGGACGGTTGCAGCGGAGGATTCAGGGATCAGGGCAACGAGGCAGTCCGCATGCTCGGATTCCGGCCCTGCTGAGTCGGCGAGACCGCATAGCGCTGCCACCTGGTCCGTAGAGAAATGATCCATCAGCATGGCCCTCCAGCCCAGTCCTGCGGCCGCCACGCTGATGGCTCCCAAGGCGTGCCCCACATCCAGTTGACAGTAGCGGTAAGCTCGTTCACCATATTTCCATGATTCACGCCATGGAATGGACGAAAGTGCAAGGAGCACACCGCCCTCCGGCAGCCCCTCCGCCAACTCCTGCCAGATCGTGTCTGGAAGAGCCGCCCGGAGCTCGAGTCCGTGCACTTTGGGGGCATAGTGGAACACCGCTGGAGAGCCGTGGAGACCTTCCACCGGACCGCAAATGACGTAGGCTTCAGTGGGATGCAAGTTTCCGCTCGACGGGCTCACCCGGAGCGCCCACTTTTCCGAGCCCGCTTGCTTCCACGCCGAGAGCGCGAGACTGTGGAACAGAAGTGTTGACAGGCTGAGGTGTGTCAGGGGACGAGCCGGTGGCAGGATCCCGTTCATGACCGAGTCGTAGAGGACCGTTGCTTCGGCGGAAGGCCTTTCGAGAGGAATCAAGGGGGTACCCTCGTAACGGCGAAAGGGGTCGGGCTGGCTGGCCCAATCCAGGTAGCCGGGTCCTCTGGCGTATTGGTGAAACTGGTGCTTGGTCGTCTCGTGGTATTCTTGAACTTCGTGTAATGCGCTTGGCATGCGTTGCCTCTTCTCTCTGTCCTGGTGGAGGAAAGCCCTTATTGAAGACCGTTTTAGGGGCGGAAGCCGAGCCTGGGCCTGCGCGGCGTCACGGATTGTTCAGCAGAGCGTCCACCTCGCTCCTCAGAGGGGCTCCCGCCCGGGCGCCGAGCCGGGTACAGGCCAAGGCGGCCGCTGCGTTGGCGAAGTGTAAAGCCCGCTCAGCCGACGCCCCGCGCGCAATCTCGAGGGCAAAGGCACCATGAAAGACATCTCCCGCCCCGGTTGTATCCACAGTCCGGACCGGATGGGCGCTGAGCTGCCGCACGGTGGACCCGTCACACCAGGCGACTCCTTCGTCTCCCAACGTGACCGCCGCCCACGCGGTGTGGCGGCTCAGGTGCTCGAGCCCCACAACGGGATCCTCGACCTTTGCGAAATCAAGTGCGAAACGCTCCGATGCAATCACAAAGCTTGCCTGCGCCAGGAGCTCCACAGTGCCTCGGTGGACTGACCCGGCGTCCAGTACGGTCTTTGCCCCCACCTTCGATGCATGCTTCAAGATGCATGGCGCAATATCCGGCTCGTGCCCATCGAGCAGAACAACTTTGGGGCGGCAGGTCGAGAGGCACACTTGACCGGGTTTGAGCGACGGGGTTTGGGCCTTGTGGTTGACGACGGTTCTGGATCCATCGGGTTTCACGAGAATCATGGAGATTGGGCTGGGATAAGGGCCCCTGACGATCCATTCCACTTGCACGGATTCCCGGACGAGCTCCTCCATGTGTCTTTCACCAAACGGGTCAGTGGAGAGGTAGCCGAGGAATGCGCTGCGACCGCCAAGCCTCGCGACGGCCACGGAGCCATTTGCCGCCGGTCCGCCGCCAGAGAACAGGATGGCAGTGGCTGCGCATTTCTCATCCGGCCCCGGATGTCGCTCGACGGTCAGAGCGATGTCGAAGGCCGCGTGCCCAACGCAGAGAACGTCGAGCTCCACGCAGGGAGTGGAGCGGGAAGGGTGCGAAGACGGCTTCTGGCACATCACCACGTGCTCCACTTGCCTCGCGTCAACTTTTAAGATACTGGATTACAAAAGATTCTGTTAGGGTGGAAGCGACAATCGGCTTTCTCCTTGGACTGCAGTTTAACGAAGATCCTCGTCCTTGAGCAATCAGAAAGGACCGGATGGAAGGGATTTCTGACCACTGGCTCCTTGCTCTTGCCTTCACCGCGGCCGGTCTGCTGTTGGGGGCTCTCATCACGTCGGTTTTCTTCCTGCTGCGTGTGCGCCGTACCTACGACGTGCTGCAGGGGGAATGGGAGGTGGAGCGAACGGCGCTCAGCGAGCGTCTGAATGCCAAGGAGCAGCAGATGCAGGAGCTCAATCGGATCCTGGAGCTTACGCAGACCGAGGAGAAGCGGGTGCGTGAAGAATACCAGGCTTGCACCGAGAAGAAGGCTGCCGCGGAGGAAAAGAATCTTCGCATTCCGGAGCTCATGGCGTTGCTCGCGGCAAAGGAAGAGGAGCTCTCGCGTCGGCAGCGCGAGAACACCACTTTGGTGACACGTCTGACGGAGATGGAAACCCGGCTGGAGGGCGAGAAGCTGGCCATCCAGGAGAAGGTCGCCTTGCTGGGCGAGGCGAAGGCGCATTTTTCCGATGCTTTCAGGGCGCTTTCCGGAGAAGTGCTTCGGGAAAGCAACCAGGCGTTTCTTGAGCTGGCCCGCGCATCGCTCGATCGATATCAGCAGGGAGCTCAGCACGATCTGGAAGTCAGACAGCGTTCCATTGGGGATCTGGTCAGACCTGTTCAAGAGGCCCTCGAGAAGGTCTCCGGGCGCATTCAAGAGATCGAAGCGGTTAGGGCTAGCGCCTATGTGAGTCTGACGGAGCAGATTCAGTCCCTCGCACAAACACAGTCGCTGCTGCAGCGGGAGACCACCAATCTGGTACAGGCCCTCAGGACACCGACTGTACGGGGGCGGTGGGGCGAAATCCAGCTGAAGCGCGTGGTGGAAATCGCAGGAATGGTCGAGTATTGCGACTTTGTGCAGCAGGAATCCGTGGCTGGTGAGGCGGGTCGCTTGCGCCCGGATATGGTCATTCGGCTTCCCAACGGACGGAACGTCATCGTGGATGCCAAGGCACCGCTTCAGGCTTACCTGGAGGCAACCCAGGCAACCGAGGACGTCCGGCGGACCGCCTGCCTCCAGGAGCACGCACGGCACCTCCGCTCGCACCTGACCATGCTTGGGAGCAAGGCCTACTGGGACCAGTTCCAGCCCGCGCCCGAGTTTGCGGTTCTGTTCTTGCCGGGTGAGCCCTTTTTCGGTGCCGCTCTGGAACAGGATCCCGCATTGATCGAGTACGGCGTCGAGCGCCGTGTTATTCTGGCGACACCAACGACTTTGATTGCGCTTTTGAGAGCCGTTGCCTATGGCTGGAAACAGGAGAAAATCGCTGAAAACGCGGCAGCCATCAGTGATCTGGGGAGACTGCTTTATGATCGCATTCGCTCTCTAGCGGCTCATTTTCATGATGTCAGAAAGGGGCTTGAGCGCGCCGTCGAGTCCTACAATCGAGCTGTGGGCTCCCTTGAAGGCCGTGTGCTGGTCGCGGCGCGCCGATTCAAGGAGCTTGGTGCGACCAACGGGACGGAAATCGAGCCCCTGGAGGTCATTGACAAGAGGGTGCGGCATTCTGACATAAGGGACGACACGGATGGGGCAATAGGCTGACTGATGGTCTTGAGTCAGGAACGGTGAAGAAAGAGGCGCCTGTGGGGAGAATTGCGGAGCACTCACTGAAGGTTCTCGCGGTTGATGATCACCCTTCCATGAGGAGCATCCTCAGAAAGATGCTCTATCAGATGCGCTACTTCGAAGCGATCGAGGAAGCGATCGACGGTGAGGAAGCTTGGGAGAAGATGCAGGTCCAGTCCTTCCACCTGGTCATCACCGATGTGAACATGCCCCGTCTGGATGGAGGCAGGTTGCTTCGGAGATGTCGTAGTCGAATCGACCTGCGCGATGTGCCTTTTCTGATCATCTCCGGTGAATCCATCCAGGATGTGGTTGCGCTCACGGCAGAATGGGGTGCATACGACTATCTGGTCAAGCCGTTTTCCTATACCGAGCTGAAGAAGCGTGTGGATGCCATCTTTGCGAAATACCAAGATCCCGAAGAGGTCCTTTTCAGGGAGATCGAAAAGCTGAAGGAGCAGGGCTATTGGGCTGAGACGCTGGAAAAGATCGGCATCCTGGAAGGGAAGCTCCCCGACCTGAAGCCCAAGTGGCTGAATCTCAAGGGAGAGTGCCTGCTTCATCTCAACCAGCCCGAGCAGGCGGAGCTTTGTTTCCAGCGAGCTATCGGCAAGTCCGATATCTTCCTTCCGGCGTACAAGAACTATGCGGCGCTGAAGCTCAAGCTCGGAGACAAGAAAGAGGCGATCAACCTGCTTGAAGTCGCGGACCGGCTGAGTCCCCTGGAGGTGGATCGGAAGATTGGGCTAGGACGACTGCTGTTTCAGGCGGGTCGGGAGGATGATGGAAAAGCCTGTTTGGAAAAAGCTGCCAAAATCACTCCTCAAGATGAGAAAGAGACCTACCTTCTCAAGATCGCGGAGGCTTACATGGAGGCCGAATGCTTCAATGAAGCGGAGGAGCTTTTCGTCAAAGTCCTGAAAGACAATCCCAATCAAGTTGAAACCTACAATCGGCTCGGAATCGCTCTGCGTCGCCAGGGGAAGCTGGCCGACGCGGAGCGATTCTACTCCATGGCGTTGAAGAGTCACCCGCACAACGCAGCGATCCATTACAATCTGGGAGTCCTGCAGCTCAACCGGCAGGAAAAGGAGAAGGCACGGAAGTCCTTCAAAGAAGCACTTCGGCTCGATCCCAGCTTCAAGAGGGCCGCCGATCTGCTGGCCAAGATTGACGCCTCCTGAACCGGTGTCCGGTCCGCGAGATGCTCTGCCCAAGCTCAGGTCGGTGCAAGCGCCTGATGCATCCATCGGGCCAGGATGTCAGGATAGTGGGGATCCGTGATGAGGGTCTTGATGCGGCCGGTGCTGGTGTGCTCGATGCGGACTTGCTCGGCGGCAAGCCAGTTGACGCACTGGGCGTAGACCTCATATTCGATGCTCAATCCCCTTTCCCGCATCCTCTCCAGGCTTTCGTTCGGCCATATGGGGAATGGGGCCTGGGCGATGATCGGGCCCGTGTCCTCCCCTTCGTCCACGAAATGAACCGTAACGCCTCCCCACTTGCCGCCATAATGGTAGGTGTCGTCGTAGCCGTGCTGTCCGGGAAAGGAAGGGAGGAGTGCAGGGTGAATATTCAGCACCCGCCATTGTCCGTCGCGGTTGAAGTGGGACAGGAAATAAGGCGACACCAGGCGCATGAACCCCGCAAGGCAGATGTAATCCGGCCGATAACGGTCCAGACAACCGATCAGCTCTCGTTCTGCCAGAAGGAGCCGGGTAAGCTGCTCTCGACGCGCCGATGGGTCCGGATTCTTGAGGATACGTTGTTTGCGGTCGATTTCGTCGAGATCGCTGGGCAGCGGGGCCAGGCTTGATCCCGAGGGCTCCTGCCCACGCCGCCCCCTGTAATTCACCACATGAGCCGGAATGGAGGCTGCTTGCGCGCGCACAAGGCCGTAAGCGTCCTTGTTGTCGCTCACAACGACAACCACCTCGGCCGCCAAATCGCCTGAGCGGGAGCGGTCGATGAGGGCCTGGAGGTTCGTGCCCCCTCCGGAAACCAGCACTCCCAGACGCAAGGTGCGCTTTTTCGCCTCCATGCAATGACTTTCTTCGGACGTCACCATCAGCTGAAGTGACGTACCGCGTTATGAAAGAGCAGCATCCCCAGACCCTCCTCGGGACACGGGCGTCCCTGACGCCGGAGGATTTCCTTTTGAAGGGTCCAATCCGGATGGTTCGTCCAGTGGTTGTAGGCTTCGGGATGGGGCATCAGGCCAAAGACCCGGCCGGTTGGATCACAGATTCCCGCCACGTCATCCAGAGAACCGTTCGGGTTCCAAGGGAACTGGCCATCGGCCCGGCTTCCGTCCCGTGCGGCGTAACGCAGCACGACTTGTCGATTATCCATGAGCCTTCGGAAGGTCTCGGGCTCGGCGTAGAATTTGCCTTCACCGTGTCGAATAGGCAACTCTAACATCCTGATTTCGCGAGTAAAGACGCAGGGTGAGGCTGCCTCCACGGTCAGATGCACCCACTGGTCCCGGAAGGAGCCACAGTCATTGTGGATCAGCGCCACTTCCCTCTTGAGCTCTCCTGGATCGAAGCCGGGGAGAATCCCCAGGTTGACCAGCACCTGAAACCCATTGCAGATTCCGAGTACAAGGCCACCTTTGTGCACGAGATTGAGGAGGTCGTCCTTCAAGCGGTGCTTGATCCGCATGGCCATGATCACGCCCGCCCCGTGATCGTCCCCCCAGGAAAAACCGCCTCCGACCACGAATATCTGGAAATCTCGGAGAGAGACCTCTCCCCTTAGGAGACCGTTGAGATGCACTCGGTCCGCTTGCGCCCCTGCTCTGTCAAGACAGTGAGCAGTCTCCAGATCACAGTTCAAACCGAAACCTGTCAGAACCAACGCTCTGACCTTAGCCATGGCTAACTCCACGATACCTGTTAGAGACCCGGTGGCACGGTCCCCTGTTTCCAGATGGCTTTCAGGGAGGCAATCGACGCGTGGACGAGCGTGCTTCCGGCTTGGCCAACGATCGTCAGACTGGGCTCCGATACGATCTCTCCGACGTGAGCGCACGGAAGTCCCTCGAAAAGCCGCTCGAAATCCTCCCGCTTGTCCGCGGCCACGGTGACCAGGAACCGGGCACAGGATTCGCTGAACAGAATCTGATCGTCACGGAGCGGACCCGCCATCGGTACGCGTCCCAATTCCAGGCGAATGCCGAGAAGACCGCCAAACGCCATCAGGGCTGCGTGGGTCGCAATGCCGCCACGGTAGATCCCGTGGCACGAAGCCATGAGCTCCGCGTCGATGGCCTGCTCGACCCTTCTGTACAAGCTAAGGGCAGCCTCCGTGTCCAGCTTGGGAGCATTGAGTCCCACATGTCCGAAAAGGTCGTAATACTCGGATCCCCCCAGCTCATTCGCCGTGGTCCCGAGAACGTACAAGAGGTCGCCCGCCATCTTGGGCTCCATGGTCAGGCTTTTGCGAATCATTGGCACAATGCCGGTCGCCGTGAATTGCATCGTCGGCAGGCCGGACACCTTGTGACGCTCCCCGAATCTTCCGGCGAGATGACCATCCACGTACATGCTGTCCTTTCCGGACAGAAGCGGGATGGAATAGGCGCGGCAAATGTCGCGCAGTGCCCAGTTGGCGCGCACCAGCTGTGCCGCTTTATAGCGCCCGTCCGGATTGCTCACCGGGTCATATTGGATGCTGGGCCAGCAGAAGTTGTCGACGCCTCCGATCTCGTCGAGGGTGGCTCCCACCGCAAGCAGCCGTCGAACGGCCTCATCCATGGTCGCGGCCATCATGGCGTAGGTGTCGATCTCCGAGTAGGACGGAAGGAGGCTTTGAGCGACGGCAAGCCCCCGGTTTGATTCCAGAACAGGCCGAAGCACCACGGCATCGTTGGGGACGTCGCGCTCGCGTCCGGTCATGAACTTGACCGTGCTGCCGCCTTGAACCTCGTGGTCGTACTGGCGCTGAATCCATTCCCGGGAACAGACGTTGGGCTGCGCCAGAAGCTCGATCAACAGTCCTTGGTAGTCCTTGGGCTCGGTCATGACCGGCTCGTGAAGCCCTCTCAATTCGGGCGGAATCCAGTGCGCGTCGAACTCCCATTGGGGGAAGTCTTCGGAAAAGAAGCTGAGGTCAAGGTAAGCGGCCGTCTTACCGCGGTAGCGCAGGTGGAGCTTCCCTGTGGCTTCGTAGAGGCCGATGACGGTGCTTTCGACCTCGTGTCTTCGGGAAAGCTCCATGAACCGGCCTTCGCATTCCGGCGGAACAGCCACGGTCATGCGCTCCTGAGATTCCGAAACCCAGATTTCCCAAACATCGAGGCCTTCGTATTTCAGCGGCACTTTTTCGAGATCCACCAGCGCTCCGCCGGCGAACTGAGCGGATTCCCCCACGGAAGAGGAAAGACCGCCGCCCCCGTTGTCGGTGATGAAGGTGATGAGCCCCTCATCGCGTGCTTCCAAAAGAAAATCGTGCATCTTTTTCTGCGTGTAGGGGTCACCGATCTGGACGTGGCCGGCAGGCGTGTGCTCGCTGTAAATCTCGCTCGAAGCCGTCACCCCGTGAATCCCATCTTTGCCCACCCGACCACCGCACATGACGATGAGGTCTCCCGACCGGGGGCACTTCTTCTCGGCAGGCTCGCCTCGAACCTCGCGGGGCAGGATGCCTAGACAGGCGACGAACACGAGGCATTTGCCCAGATAAGACGGGTGGAAATAAAGATTGCCGAAAGGGGTTGGAACGCCGTGCTTGTTGCCGCCGTCCTTGACGCCCTCGACGACACCATCGAGCAGGCGACGCGGGTGAAGGTGAGGCTTCAGAGGCCCGGCATAGTCCCGTGGTCCGACGCAGTAGCCGTAAAGCCCGGCAACCAGTCGCCCGCCTTTACCCGTGCCCATGATGTCCCGATAGATGCCGACAATCCCCGTCAAGGCACCGCCGTAGGCCTCCATGTTGGAGGGACTGTTGTGGGTTTCACCCGTGATGGCGTAGTGATGGCTTTCGTCAAATCGGGCCGCGCCGGCATTATCCCAGAGCACGGAGACCACCCAGTCTTTTTCTTGTTGGATCTCAAGGGTGGGGGCTTCGATGCAGGTCTTGAAAAGACTATTCATCGTCTGCGCTTCACCCGTGATGAGGTCCCGGTAATGGAACTTACCCCGGAAGGTGTTGTGATTACAGTGGTCGCTCCTCGCCTGGGAAATGGCTTCAAGCTCCACATCGGTCGGAGCGTCGAGCCCCACCGCCTTCCGGGCCTCTCGCACCTCGGGGCGCAGGAAATATTCTCGAATGACCGGTATGTCGTTGGGATTGAGTGCCAGGTTGCGCTCTTGGCTCAAAAGCGCCAACGCCTCGTCGGAAGGGATTGGAATCTCGGCTACAGCGGGGGAATGATCCAAATGCACCCGCGGCAGAATGATGCCTATGCCCGTCTTCCTGTCCCATTGCGACGCCTCGTACACGCGCCATTGCTGAATGATGTCGTTGGCTAGGAGCTCCCTGGCAATGGTTTCGGCTTGGCTGCGGTCAAGGGCGGCGTCGCTCAGAAGATAGAGTCGTGACGTATACGCGGCCGCGGATTCCGGCAAAGGCGCTCCCAGGGTGTCTGAAATGGCTTCCAAGGCGACGCTGCCGGCCGTATCCCGCACGCCGGGGCGGAACCCGACCCACACCGCCCAGTCAAACGCTTCGGCCAGAGGCTCGAAGCTTGAAACCTGAGTCACGGGATTCGTAAAAATCTCGTTTCGGACGGTCTCCATTTCCTCGTCTGTCAGGGCCACATCCAGGGTCAAGACATGGATGACCCTGGCTCGTCCGACGTGCCAGCCGAAATAGTCGGCGATCTTGCGACAGAGACTGGCGCCTTCAGGATCGAACAGGTGATCCTTGAGGGTGATTTCGAGTCTTTTGGGCATTGGCGGTCTCTTGTTTTACGAGAGTAAGAACTTAAGGGCGATCACGATGAGGATGACCCCACCGATCGTTTCCATGCGCTTGCCGAACCGCTCGGAAAGACGGTTCCCGAGCTTCATTGCCGACCACGTCATGGCGCATGCGGTGACCCCAATCCAAATGGCCGAGACAAGCAGGCTGTGGCCCAAGATGCCGATGCTGAAGCCGACGCCCAGCGCATCAAGACTAGTGGCCACCGAGAGGGCTACGAGGCTCATGCCGCGAGTGGGATCGGGGCAAGCCTCCTCATGCCGCTCCTCGTCGGTTTGGAAGCTCTCGTAGGCCATCTTGCCGCCGATAAAGGAAAGAAGTGCAAAGGCAATCCATGGGCCTCCCTGTCGCACGAAACCGACGGCATTTTGCCCGATGAGCCATCCCAGGAGAGGCATGATGAACTGGAATAGGCCGAAATGAAAGGAAAGGCGAAATACCTGGCGTGGACTGCAGAACCTTGTTCCGACGCCCATGCCCACCGCAAACGCATCACACCCTAGAGCGGCAGCAACCAAAGCTGTTTCTAGTGCCTGCAAACAAGTCCCCCTGCTGCGCGCCTGGGCTCAGGATGAATCGCGGTCCATCGCTCTTCGTAAACGGGCTCCGCGCGCGTCCTCACCTGTGGCTGCGGAACCTGTTCGGAAGCGATCCTGAGTGACGCTGGTCGTGCTCGGGAAGGGCTTCGTCCCGCTAGCTGTAGTAGCAGCTGAAGATGCTGCTGAGCGCTTCATACTGCCCGGACAGGTCCGTGAGCAGTCGTTCGGTGTCGCGCTCAAGGTTCAGAAACTTCACTCCCATTCCCCGAGGGCACAGTGGGTCGTTGGATCCGTGGATGTTGGTCCAAACGACCTCCCCCTGAATCTCGATGTCGTTTCTGAGTCCAGGAAAACGCAGGATCAGCCGCAGTTTCTGGTTGAGCGCAGCAGGCTTTTCACATTGAACCAGCATGCCGCGCTCGTTGAAGTGCAACGACGAGCCCTGTCCCGGCTGGTCTCCGACGTAAAAGATGACCTGACAGGGAGTCACCTTCTCTGGCCCTTTTTCCTTCGATGCTTCTTTGTCCGGCTCGGCCATGGATCGATTTACCTCATCGCAGTGTTGCGTGGAAGGTTTCCAGAACCCTCTCGGTCAGTCGGCTGTGAAGGGCGTTCACTTCTTCATCGGTCAGGCTTCGATCTGCCGCCCGGTACACGAGACGGTATCCGAGACTCTTCTTGTCCTGCCCGAGTCTTGCATGCCTAAAGATATCAAAAACCTCGATTTGCTCCAATAGCGGCTCACGAAGCTCCTTCATGAACGTCAGCGGCTCGAGGACAGGGACGGACGCGTCCACCACAATCGCCATATCCCGGGCCACTTCGGGGTACTTGGGGAGAGGGCGATACATGGGGTGAGGCTTTCGCAGAGCAAAAAGCCGATCAAAATCAAGCTCGAACAGATAGGGAGTCTGCTTCATGTCAAAGGCGGCCGCCACCTGAGGATGGACGGGTCCAAGGGCGCCAAGCCACTGCTGTCCGCAAAACACCGATGCCGAAAGCCGGGGATCCAGGTAAGGCGGAATGTCGCTCGCCCGGTAGACGATGTCGTCAAGGTGGAAGCATGCCAGAACGGATTCCACAACGCCCTTGGTGTCCGTCAGATCGACCTCTTCCGGCTGACCGTACAACGGATCGGGGAAACGCGCACCGGTCAGTGCGCCGGCAAGCCAATGGGGCTCTTCGGGCAAGGGAGCCCCCTGCTTCGGGAGAAAGATCTTGCTCAGTTCGAAGACCCTCAGGTTATCATTGCGGTGGTCAAAGTTGCGGCAAGCCGTCTGCAAAATCCCAGGGATCAAGGTGGTGCGCATCACTGCCTGCTCCTCGCTCAGCGGATTGCGCACCCGAACGGGGTGTAGCCTCGGGTCTTCCGCATTGAGGTTGAGCTTTCTGATGCTCTGCTCGCCGATGAAAGAGTAATTGATAACTTCGCTCAGCCCAAGGGCCTGCAGGAGGTCTTTGACCGTTTGGCGGGCGCGCTGGTAAGGATCTTGGGGCGACGAGTCCAGGCTGCTCAGTGGAAGCGTCACCGGAATCCGGTCATAGCCGACGAGACGCGCGATCTCCTCCTGCAAGTCCACTTCACGGGTGAGATCGGGACGAAAAGAAGGCGCTACGACGGTCACGCTATGGTTATCAACACTCATGACCTCGATCTGGATCGACCGGAGAGCCGCTGCCATTTGATCGCCGGTGAGGCTCGTGCCCAAGAAGCGATTCGCTCGGTCGACCCGGAGCGTGAGGCGCGGGGGGTGGTGCGGGCGAGGATAGACGTCAATTCTGCCTTCCGCGACGATTCCCCCACCTACTTGGGCCATGAGCTGCGCGGCACGGTCTAGGGCCCGAAGCGTGCCATCACAATCGATGCCCCGCTCGAACCGGAAGCTCGACTCGCTCCGAAGGCCAAGCTTCTTGCTGCTGCGCCTGATCCCCGTGGGGTCAAAGTAGGCGCTCTCGATGAGAACCCGAGTCGTACGCTCCGTGATTTCGGAATCGAGACCGCCCATGATGCCTGCGATCGCGACGGGACCGACGCCATCGCAAATGAGGAGCGTGTCATCGAAGAGCTTGCGCTTCTCGCCATCCAGTGTCGTGAATTCCTCACCCGCAACGGCGCGGCGAACCTCGATGCGGTTCTCCCGGAGCAGGTCGTGGTCGAATGCATGGAGAGGCTGTCCCAGTTCCATCATCACATAGTTGGTGACATCGACGATGTTGTTGATGGATCGGACTCCGACGGATTCCAGCCGCTTTTTCAGCCAATCCGGCGACGGGCCAATGCGAACCCCTTCGATCACTCGGGCTGAGTATCTCGGGCAGCCAATGGGGTCGCGGATCGTGACCGAGGCAAGGGAGCCGACCGCGGGTCCTGCTTCGAGCAGGGAGCAATCTGGATACCGGAGGGGCCGCTCGCAGATGGCACTGACTTCCCGGGCGATGCCGATGTGACAGAGGCAGTCTCCACGGTTCGGCGTCACGCCGAGCTCCATCCGGACATCATCAAGACCCAGAGCCGAGGAGAGCCGGGCTCCGATTGGAGTGTCGGGTGTCAGGACCCAGATTCCACTCGCATCGTCCCCGAGCCCCAGCTCTTTTTGGGAGCAGAGCATTCCTTCGGATACCTGTCCGCGGATTTGAGTCCTCTGGATGATCATCCCATTGGGAAGCTGGGCGCCCGGCAGCGCCAGGGGCGCCACTTGGCCCTCTGCGACGTTGGGGGCTCCACAAACGACCCGGTGAGTTGTGGAGCCATCCCAGACCTCACAGAGCCGAAGCTTGTCGGCATTGGGATGCGGCAGCACAGACTGGACTCGAGCGGTCACAATGTGGCTGAGGGTTTCGCTCTGCCCATGTACCGCCTCCACTTCAAGACCGACCATGGTCAGGCGGTCGGCCAGTGCTTCAATGCCGAGCGGGATGTCGACGTAGTCGCGGAGCCATTCCAGGCTGATGATCATGCTGCAAACCCCTATGAAAGTGAAGCGCCTCACTGTGCCTGCCGGGCTCTCGGTACTGGGTCGCGTTCAGGGCGGCCACGACCGAAAGAACCGACGCCGCCTCGCCCGAGCAGAAGGTATTTTTCCTGATTGTGGACATGGATGCGCTGACCCACAGCGCGGCGGTAGCACCCGGGCTGTGAATCGGCTTAGAATTGGCTCAAAAACCGGAGGTCGTTTTCGAAGAAGAGGCGTAAATCGTCGATTCCGAATTTGAGCATGGCAATCCGTTCGATTCCCATCCCAAAAGCAAATCCCGTGACTTCCTCGGGATCGTATCCAACCATCTTGAAGACCTCGGGATCGACCATGCCCGACCCCAAAATCTCGAGCCACCCCGTCTGCTTGCAGACCCGACAGCCCTCTCCCCGACACATGACGCACTGAATGTCCACTTCCGCGCTGGGCTCCGTGAAGGGGAAGAAGCTCGGCCTGAAGCGGAGCCCGATGTCAGGGGCGAACATTTGGTGGACAAACGTGGTCAGAATGCCCTTGAGGTCACCAAAAGAGATGCTGCTTCCCACCATGAGCCCCTCAACCTGGTGGAACATGGGTGTGTGGGTAACATCCGAGTCGCAGCGGTAGGTCCTTCCCGGTGCGATAACGCGAATGGGAGGACGCCGTCTTTCCATCGTCCGGATCTGGAGCGGTGACGTGTGGGTCCGCAGCACCACGTCGTCCGACACGTAAAAGGTGTCTTGCATGTCCCGCGCCGGGTGGTCCTTCGGAATATTCAGAGCCTCGAAATTGTAATAGTCCAGCTCGACTTCCGGGCCTTCGACGGATTCGAATCCGAGCCAGTTGAATATGCGGCAGATCTCCATCGCCGTCTGCGTGATGGGATGGAGGCGGCCTCTGACGGGCTTGCGCCCGGGAACCGTGACGTCAAAGGCTTCCCGCTGTTCCAGCTCCGCCGTCGCGGCTCGAGTCACAGCCTCTTCGAGAGCGCCTTCCAGTGCCGCCTTCGCCTCGTTCAAGAGCTTGCCGAGGGCTCGTCTTTCTTCCTCTTCAACCTTTCCCAACTCCTTGAAGAGCTGGGCGAGCTCCCCCTTTCTGCCGAGGTACTGAACCCGGATCCGATCGAGGGCCTTTGCGTCGGTCCCGGCTTGGGCAATCGCGCCCTCGGCCGCCTCAACGAGACTACGGACTCTTTGCTCCATTCCGGTCACGCCGCCTCTTGGGCCAGTTGAGCCAGCCGGGCAAAGGCCGCAGGATCGGCCACCGCAAGGCCGGCAAGAACCTTGCGATCCATCTCGATGTTGGCCTTCTTCAGGCCGCTCATGAAGCGGGAGTAGCTGAGGCCGTTCTCTCGGGCGGCCGCGTTGATGCGCATGATCCAAAGCGTTCTGAACTCGCGCTTCTTGCGCCTGCGATCCCGATAGGCAAACTTCAGCGCGCGATCGACCGTTTCCGATGCGCTGCGCAGGAGCGTTCTTCTTCCGCCCCGATACCCCTTCGCCAGGTCGAGGATCTTCTTGCGACGCTGGCGCGACTTGACTGCCTTCTTAACCCGCATGGGACTGTTCTCCTATTCCAATCAACAAGTTGGGCCCGCAGGCCCCGACCTCAACTGTCCGTTCACCTACAGATACGGCAGCATGCGACGCAGTGCACCTTCATTGGTGCTGTGCACCAGTGTGCCTTGGCGCAACCGACGCGTCCGCTTCGAAGGCTTCTTGGTCAAGATGTGGCTTTTGTTGGCCCGCGCGCGCACGAACTTGCCCGTGCCCGTGGTCTTGAATCGCTTTGCTGCCGCGCGATTGGTCTTGATCTTTGGCATTCTCTCCTCCATCAGTGAAAACCGAAGCCCGCCTACGGGCTCAACGCAACCTCACCCTTTGAGGGCGGTCGTCAAGGTGAGGGCATGCTCGTATCAGAGCAAGACCCCGCTACGCCCCTTCAGCGGATCACCGCCTTCGCGACCCGCGCTCGAGCCAGCGTGCCCGTCTTTTGCCGATACCCCAAACCGGAGCCGGACACAGAGAATCCGCGCGTCCGGGCAGAATCGAAGGCGGCTCCCCCCAACGGCGCACATTTCAAGGGATCGTCCTTCGTTTGGGAATACAAACGAGGGAGTCTATTGGTCGGCGTGGCGAGTGTCAAGCTTTTTTCTGTCGGCACTCTACTTGGGCGCGAGAATCATAATCATGTTTCGGCCCTCCATCTTAGGTGCCTGCTCGACAACGACCTCATCCTTCAGTTCCTGCTGGATGCGCTCCAGAACCTTCATGCCCTGGTCAGCATAAGCGATTTCCCTGCCACGGAAGAGGATCGTGATTTTGGCCTTGTCGCGCTGACCGAGAAACCGTTTGATGTGTTTGATCTTTGTCTGGAGGTCGTGCTCGTCCGTCTTGGGTCGGATTTTGACCTCTTTGACCTGGATCACCGTCTGCTTTTTCTTGGCCTCCTGTGTGCGCTTGCTCTGCTGATACTTGAATTTCCCGTAATCCATGATCTTGCACACGGGAGGATCCGCATTTGGCGCGACCTCCACGAGGTCTAGCTCATCCAACGCAGCCAGTTCCAAGGCTTTTCTGATGGGGATTACGCCGAGCTGCTGCCCCTCACGGCCGATGACCCTGACTTCGGGGGCGCGGATTTTCTCATTGACGTTGACTTGCTTCTCCAGTTCTACGTCCTCCTCTTTGGTGATTACACTCGATAGCCGGCACGACCCCGAGCAGGTAGCAGGCAATCTGCCTTGCTGGAGTCCGCCCTAGGCCCCTTTACGCAATGCCGAGACCAATCCGTCCCTTGGTGGCGTCCAGGCATTCCTTTTCGACCATCGCGGTGAATTCCTCGGGGCTCATGGGGGCGAGCTGCGTTCCGTCCCTCCTCCTGGGACTCACCGCTCCGGCGGTCACTTCCTTGTCTCCAATGACAAGCATATACGGGATCTTCTGCACCTGGGCTTCACGAATCTTATAGCCCAGCTTTTCGCTCCGGTCATCCAATTCCACACGCATTCCGGTCAGCCGCAATCGTTCCCAGATCTGTCTGGCAAAATCGAGCTGCGCATCCGTCACGGTCATCACCACGGCTTGAACGGGAGCCAGCCACGTCGGAAACGCCCCGGCGAAGTGCTCGACCAGAACGCCCATGAACCGCTCGATGGCGCCAAGGATGACCCGGTGGACCATGACGGGCCGATGGCGATTGCCATCCTCTCCCACATAGGTCAAATCGAATCGCTCGGGAAGTGTAAAATCGCATTGAATGGTGGCGCACTGCCAGCGGCGCTCGAGGGCGTCACGCAGCTTCACGTCGATCTTGGGACCGTAGAACGCCCCTTCTCCCTCGCAGATGCAATACGGAATCCCCTTTTCCTCCAGTGCACCGATGAGGGCCTTGGTTGCACGATCCCAGTCTTCATCCGTCCCAATGGACTTTGCCGGCCGTGTGCTGATTTCCATCTCGTAGGAAAACCCGAAAATGGACATGACCTCGATCACGAAGTCGATGATGCCTTGGATCTCCGCGTTCAGTTGATCGGGGCGGCAGATGATGTGCGCGTCGTCCTGCGTGAATTGGCGAACACGGAGGAGGCCGTGAAGCACCCCGGACTTTTCGTGGCGGTGAACCGTGCCGAGCTCGAAGTAGCGCAACGGAAGATCGCGGTAACTGCGTATCCGCGACTTGTAGATGAGCATGTGAGCCAGACAGTTCATGGGCTTGATGCCGTAAGACTGTTCGTCGATCTCGGTGAAATACATGTTCTCGCGGTAATGGTCGAAATGGCCCGATCGTTTCCAAAGATCCGTCTTCAGCAGGGTCGGTCCCATGACAATGTGGTAGCCCCTGCGCAGGTGCTCGCGTTTCTCGAAGGTCTCCAGGATGTGTCGCAAGAGGGCGCCCTTGGGATGGTAGATCACCATGCCCGCACCGACCTCATCGGAGAAGCCGAAAAGATCCAGCTCCTTGCCCAGGCGGCGGTGGTCCCTGCGCTGCGCCTCCTCGATGAACTTCAAATACTTCTTCAGCGCATCCTTGTCCGCAAACGCCGTGCCGTAGATGCGCTGCAGCATGGGGTTGCGCTCGTCTCCTCGCCAGTAGGCCCCGGCGACGCTTGTCAGTTTAAAGGCTTTCAGCCATCCCGTGTGCGGAATATGCGGCCCTCGGCAGAGATCCACGAAATCCCCCTGCCGGTACATGGAGACCGTCGGGTCGTCGAAGGACTCGATCAGGTCGATTTTGTAAGGCTCCTTGCGGTCGTCGAAAAAACGAATCGCCTCCGTCTTCGGAAGCACGGATCGGCTGAACGGCAGTCGTGCAGCCACAATCTCGGCCATCTTGGCTTCAATCTTTTCCAGGTCTTCCTGGGTGAATGGCTGTTTCACGTCAAAATCATAATAAAACCCGTTCTCGATAGCGGGACCGATCGCGATCTTCGCCTCGGGGTACAGTGATTGAACCGCTTGAGCCATGATGTGGGACGCGCTGTGTCTGAGGATGTCGAGCCCTTCCGCCGAAGAGGGATCGACTCCTTCCACGCGGACGTCACGGTCCAGGCAGGTTGCCAGGTCGACAAATGAGCCGTCGACCTTGGCTGCAATCGACTTCTGGTCGGCCTTACTCGATTCTTTCAGCACTTCCCCAATCGTAACGCCTTTGGGAAATTCTCTCTGACTGCCATCGGCAAACGTCACTCGAATCGTTTCGAGACTCATCTAACCGCCCCAGTTCATTCGGTTACTGCAATACGGATCTTTGTGCACCCAAGGACCGTTCCGGGAACGAGTATAGCTCGGTTTCCGCTCGATTGAACAAAAAAAGCATCTTGCCTCAGGGAGAGGGAAGATGCCTTCTGCCGAACCGAGCGTGATTGCGGTACAGAGATGTGCCCAACGGATTGTCTGACGTCGATGGCACATTAACCAGGCGCTATGGCTTGCTCGCTCGCTCTCTGCCCCTGCCAGTGCGACACTTTGGATACAGCTGGTAGGCACGGGCGGTTTCGAACCGCCGACTTCTACCGCGTCAAGGTAGCGCTCTCCCACTGAGCTACGTGCCTACAACTTGCGAGTCTCTATAGCTGCCTCGCCCGGGTCTGTCAAGAGAAATGCTGGTTGCGCAATGATGGGGTCTCCTTCTCAGATGGCACCGGGCAGTCCCTCCGTCGCGCAGTCCCAGCTCAATGGGAAGGGGGGGCCGAAGCCGTCCGGCTTGCTTTCGTTACGCTTGACGGCTCCCCGGCATGACGGTCAGATGCTTCGCTGTGGGCCCCTCCAGGATGGTCCGTACTCGCTGCAGAAGCTCTGCAGCAGAGAACGGTTTTCGGAGAAAGGTCAGGCCCCGTTCTTTCAGGCCGTGGTGGGTGATCGCCTCTTCAGGATACCCGGAGATATACAGGACCTTCATTTCCGGGCGACCAATCGACAGTGCTTGCGCCAATTGGAGCCCGCTCATATGCGGCATGACCACATCGGTCACCAGCAAATGGATCCTGCCGAGATAGCGTTGACTCATTTCGACGGCCTTTGATCCGTCCTCGGCTTCGAGCACGGTGTAGCCGTTTTCCTCCAAAGCTCGGAGGGCGAAACCCCGAACGGAAGCTTCATCTTCGACCAGGAGAATGGTTTCACCGCCCTGAGCCAACCATTGCCCCTCCGGCTGGAGAGCCGGACTCTCATCCGACGGAACCGCTTCCACGCGAGGGAGATAAATCATGAAGACGGAGCCACGCCCGGGCTCGCTCAGAACGTCAACGGTGCCACCTGCCTGGTGGATGACGGCATAGGTCGTTGCCAGGCCAAGTCCGGTGCCTTTTCCTTTTCCCTTGGTTGTGAAGAAGGGCTCAAAAATGTGAGCACGGGTTTCGGAATCCATGCCGCAGCCGGAATCGGTCACCTTCAGAATGACGTACGGCCCGGGGCTGATCAAGAGTTGATGGCGAGCGCCGGCTTCTTCAAGGGATTGGAGGAATGTCTCGATGGTCAGCCGACCACCGTCCGGCATGGCGTCGCGCGCATTGACGACCAAATTCATGATCGCTTGCTCGATTTGTCCTTGATCCATGCGAATGAGCCCACCCGGAGCGTTTAGCTTGATCGTGAGGTCAATGTCTTCGCCAATAAGCCTCCTGAGCATCTGGTGGAGGGATTCAACCACGGTGTCGATTTGAAGCAGCCGAAACTGCTGCACTTCTTTATGACTGAAGGTGAGCAGTTGACGCGTCAAGGCTCCAGCGAGCTCCCCGGCCTTCTTGATTTCAAGCGCAAAATCCTTGAGGCGGGAGCCTTCCTCCAGCTTCAAATGCAGCATTTCCGCGTAACCCATGACCGAAGTCAGGAGATTGTTGAAGTCATGAGCGATGCCGCCGGCCAGGCGTCCGACCGCCTCCATCTTTTGAGAGTGAATGATCTGCTCCTCCAGTTTCCGGCGCTCGGTGAGGTCGGTCAGTGCGACGATGTAGCCTTGGGACGGATCCTCGTGCTTCAGAGGGCGGACCATGAAATAACAGGGAAAGGTCGTGCCATCCTTGCGGCGGAGCCGAGTATCCAATTGTCCTGTCCCCTGGCTCTGAATCTGGCGATAGAGCTCCAGCCCCACTCTCGCGTATTCGCGACCATCTGGGTAGATGAGTCGCGTGGACTGCCCTTCAAGGTTCTCCTCGGTGTAATCCAGCATGCGCTGGAGAGCCCCGTTGGTCCACTCGATGGTTCGGTCTCGTACGAGAAATATGCCGATGGGGGAGGCGTCCAGAATTGCCTTGAGGATCTGCCTGCCTTCCTCCACCTCGTGCTTTGATCTCTGGATCGAGAGAAAGAGCGGAGCGATCCACGAGATCCCGACGACCATGAGGACGGATGTGGCTAGGCCGGCCAATTCACTGGTGAGATCGAGCGAGGCAACGGCCCTCCCGGTGCTGAGATGGAAGAGCGTGAGACAGCGTCTCAGCGCCATGAGAGACGTGGCAGCCGCAATCATCCACCATGCGCCGACCTTGCCCGTGATTTTGACAAGCCGTAGGGCGAGAACGGCCGCTCCGAACTGACAAAGAGCGGAAGCGGCCACTACCATCCGAAGAACCATGAGCTCCCTTGCTTCCGACTGCGACGCAGTTGCGATTGAATCGAACGACAAATCGTCAGAACCCGATCGGTGCATTTGGATCTCGACAAATGTTATCAAGAACAATGCCATCAATGGTTCTTGGAGACCTACGGATAAGCCATCAAAAACGTTCAGTTTTAACGGATGCTTGACCCGGTGAGCGGTTTTGGGGCTCCGTGAAAGAAGGAAAATTTACGGCAATTCAGGAAAGAATTCCGATTTTTCTGGAAGATCTGGGGAAGGGGTCTTGCTGGCACGCGTCAGGCCATGCTTTTTCAAGAGCTCGTAGAGACGGGACTGGGACACTTTCGAGATCCGGCAGGCCTCAGCGACGTTCCCTTCCGTCAGACGCATCAGGCCACTGAGGTACTCGTGCTCGGCCCGAAACACTGCCCTTGATCGAAAATCCCGGAACGTTGCATACGGTTGAACGGGGCTCGCCAAGCGGGTATCGTCGGGACCGTCTCTTCTGCCAATGCGACCCTTGGCAATGCCGATCCGAACGGGATTGGGAAGGTGTCTGGGATAGAGGATGGAGTCATTGCGAGCCGCAACGTAAGCCTGCTCCATGGCATTAAACAGCTCCCGCACATTTCCCGGCCAGCTGTGGAGGGAAAGGGCCTCGATGAATTCGGGGGACATTCCCTTGACACTCGTTCCGCATCGTTTGCACCGGCGCGTCATATGGTACATCGCCAGGTCCTTGATGTCCTCTCTGCGCTCTCTCAAGGGAGGCAGCTCAATGGTTATGGTCTGGAGGCGAAAGAGGAGGTCCTGGCGAAAGAGGTTTTGCCGAACCAAGTCCTGAAGGTTTCGGTTCGTTGCCGCGACCGTTCGAAAGTCGCTCACTTTCTCCTGACTGCCCCCAACCGGCCGGAAGCGTCTCTCCTGCAGCACGCGCAAGAAGGATCGCTGCATGGTCGGCAGGAGCTCACCGACCTCATCCAGGAACAGGGTTCCCCGGTTCGCTTGGAGGATGAGACCTTCTCTGGCGCTGATGGCGCCAGTGAAGGCCCCCCGTTCGTGACCGAACAGAACGCTTTCGACCAGAGTGGCCGGCAGTGCCGCACAGTCCAGAACGACAAAAGCGTATTCAGAGCGCTGACTGTTGTGATGGATGGCCCAGGCAAACAACTCCTTGCCCGTTCCCGTCTCTCCCGTGATGAGCACATTGGCGTCACTGCTGGCCGCCTGAGCGAGGAGCTCGTAGCAGGCCATCATCTTGGGGCTGTTGCCGACGATCGCTTCCCGCTTGAGTGTCTTGACCGGCGCCGTGGCGGCATTGGCTTTCTTTTGCTCCCGATACCTGAGAGCGCGCTCCAGCGGCAGGGTCATCGCTTGAATAGACGAGGGTTTCTTCAGGTAGTCCCAGGCACCGCTCTTGATGGCCAGCTCGGCGGCATCCGCCTCGCCGAAGCCTGTCATGATGATGATCTCCGGCGAAGAAGCGGTTTCGCGAATCATGGGCAAGAGATCGAGACCACTCCCATCAGGCATACGCACATCGAGGAAGACGATGTCGTAAGGACGAGAGGTGGCAGCCTCCAGACCTTCGGCAAGCGTCGAAGCGCCGGTGACATGATGTCCCAGCCGTGTCACGACTTCCGATAACGTCTCCCGAATCAGGAAGTCGTCGTCGATGATCAATATCTCAGCCATCGTCAGGGCGACCTTCTTGAAAACAACTCCGAGAACTGCGTCTCATCAGGCTTTATGAGGGAGATAGACATGAAAGCGGGTCCCCTCGCCGGGCTCGCTCTCCACCGTGATGGCTCCGTCGTGGTTGATCACTATGGCATAAACAACCGCAAGACCCAGCCCCGTGCCTTGCTGTGCTGGCTTGGTTGAAAAGAAGGGGTCGAAGATTTTCTCGAGCGTTTCCGGGTCAGCGATCCCGATGCCCGTGTCGCTTACCGTGAGCTTGACGTAGTCTCCCGGCGGGAGAGCCGGCATCGGGCCAGGATCACTGGGATCGATGGCTTCGCGCTCGCATCGCACCAGGAGCCTTCCTCCGCCGGGTTGCATGGCATGCAACGCGTTGGTGCATAGATTCATGAGAACCTGCTGCATCTGAGTGGGATCGGCCCATACGGTGAGCGCGTCGGGTGGGGCAGCCTGCTCTGTCTCGATCTGGACACCGGGCGGCACTTCGGGACTGAGAAGGGCCAAAACCTGCCCGACAACCTGCGGCAAGGAGACAATCGAACGCTCTGCCGTATCGGTGCGTCCAAGGGCGAGAATCCGTCGAAGCAGGTCTTTCGCGTGGTGGCAGGCTTGAAGCACCAGCTCGACGTGCTTTTGGGACGGGTCGTCCTTGGCTAGGCCGTCACCGAGGAGCCGGGCCTGCCCGATGGCGACAGCCAGCATGTTGTTGAAGTCGTGAGCCATGCCGCTGGCCAACTTGCCCATGATCTCCATTTTCTGAGCTTGCTGCAGTTGTTTTTCGAGCTGAACCGATCGGGTGATGTCGTTCTCGAGAGCCACATGGTGCGTGATCACGCCGTTATGGTCGCGGATCGGATAAATCGTTGCCTGGACCTGGAACGTCCTGCCGCTTTTGTTTCGATTGCTGAGCCGGCCTTTCCATGCCTCACCACGCGCGAGGCAGGTGAGGACCTCCTGGTGGCGATCTTCGGGAGCGCCCTCGCTCTGGACGAGTGCGATGCTCCGCCCCAGAAGCTCGCTTTGTGTATAGCCGCTCATCCTCTCGAAGGCGGGATTCGCATAGAGGATGTTTGCCGATGCGTCCGTAATGACCACACCTTCGGAAGCCTGCTGAATGGCCGTTGCGAGAAGCGTTCGCTCGGCTTCCATCTGTTTGCGCTTGGTGATGTCACGCACTAGGCCTTGAATGGCGACGCTTGTGTCGCCGGGCTCTCCGGGCAAGTACGACGTGTAGGTCTCTATAGGAATGCGACGCCCGTCGGCGTGGCGGATGATCAGCTCGACCGGCTCCAAAGCCCCTCCCGCCGTCACTTGGGCGAATCTGAGGTTGGCTATCGCTAGGGATTCCGGATCCATCAGCTGTCTAAAATTCATTCCCAACAATTGCTCGGGGGTATAGCCGGTAAGCTCCTCGGCTTGAGGGGTGACGAAGGTGAAACAGCCGTTGCCGTCGGCGATGTAAACCGTTCCCCCGATGTTTTCCACGAGTGTTCGGTACCGCCGCTCAGATGCACGCAGCTGCTCTTCAGCTCGTTTGCGCTCCTCACTTTCCTTCAGGACTTGAACCGAGGTGTTGATTGCCTGAAACAAAGGCGACATGCGAGCAATCCCCGCGAGCATGAGGGCTGACGTTGTGAGAGCCACCCACTCCGTGATCCAGTCGTCCGGAAGGCTTGGCTCTCTCCATGTCCCCAGAATCAAGCTGAGTAGTCGCCGAAGTGCCATGAGCGCCAAGCCGGCTGAAATCAACGCCCACGCACCCCGCTCGCGGGAAATGGGAGCCAAACGCAGGGCAAGCACGGCCGCGGTCAATTGGATCCCGATCGAGATTGCAAGCAGGACCAACATCCATGCATCCATGGGGCAGCCCGCCACAAGGAGCGGTCAACCTCTTCGTGCGTCGAGAAGGCTGACTCCCTTGAGGAGATAGTGAACGCCGCTTGCGATGGACAGAGCGGCGGTGATCAGATACAGGGCCCAATAAACCGGAGTGGGGAGCTTGAATAAGCTCGAGCTCATCGCCGCAAGGACCGTGACCAACTGAAAGACGGTTGTCGCTTTGCTCACCCACGAGGGTTTGATCGCAAAGTCAATATCATGGAACATGAGCGTCATGATGCCGAGCAGAATGATCACGTCCCGGCTCACGGCGATGATCACGAGCCACACGGGAACCACCTGGAGATGAGCCAGCAGGATAAAGCTCGACACCAGAAGGATTTTGTCGGCCAGAGGGTCCAAATAAGCCCCCAGCCGGGACTTCTGATTGAACACCCGGGCAATCAAGCCGTCCAGCCCGTCCGTCAGACCGGCGATGAGAAAGACCAGCAGTGCCAGTTCAAGGTCTCCGTCGAGAAGCAGCCAAACGAGGAGGGGAGTAAGCAAGATACGCCCGAGAGTCAGGACGTTGGGAACCGTCATGGCCTTGGCTCCATCGATGCCCCCGTCGCACCGTCTCCGCTCTCCACAGAAAGCTCTATGTGCCGAAGCTCGGTCGAGACGCGCTTCACGCTGATCCGGAGGTCTCGCAAGATCGGTGCATCCTGTGCCGAAGTGAAAAACGCCTCATCGATTCCCTCGACGGAGAGCTTTGTTTTGACTTCGTCAACGTCCACGCTTGAAAGACGTACGTCGGGATACGTTTTCCTGAGGGCATTGAGCAGGGGCTCCCACGCGGTGTAGTGGCCTTCGCCCTGGATGTCGAGAACCCACGTCCCATCCGGCGGTTTTGCCGGTGTCGAGCGCTCGGCCGGTTTCTCCGCCTGGGCCGGTCGAGCCTGATCCGGCTGAAGGGTGCGGTCCAACTGTGAAGCGACCTGGCTCGCCAACCCCATGATGGCTTCCTGGATGGATCCCGATTCCGTGATCGTTTCTTTGCGGACATCGGCGATCACTTTCCCGGAGCTCGCCTCGACAAGGCGCAAGTCCGCCGAAACGGTGGTCTTCTGGGACGGGTCTCCGGCGGAAGAGCTGGTTACCTTCCCTAGGACGGCGAGTTTGGATCCCGCGCGCGTCGCCGAAGCCGCAACCCGGTCGACCGGCACGTTGCCATCCGGATCGACGCTGACCTCCTCCGGTTCGAGAAAGGAAAGCGTCCAGTTAAAATCTTCGGTCTCCTGGAGCAAATAACGCGAAAACGGCGATTGACCACCCGCATTCCCGCCAGGCAAGATCCATTGATCCTCCCACTTTTCCGCCACGGCCCAACACACACTGGACTTGGAGAAGCCATCCCCTCCCGAAAGATTCGCCTGGGACGCTGACTTCTCCCGCACCACAGGAACCGGGGGAGCGTCGCTCTTGCCTGTCGCGGAAACCTGTTTCGGTGAGGCAATGGGCGCCGGTGCCTGCGTCGGATGGATTGCGTGAGTCTCCAGCTCCTTTTTGAGAGAGTCCATATTCACGGTGACCAGACCGCTGACTCGATACACCCCTTTGGTGGGTCCTTCGGCGTTGACGCGGTAACTCTCGACGTATCGCTCGGGCAGTTTCAAGATCCTTTCTCGGGCAGCTCGGGTGATCTCGCTCGTCCTGGATGAGCCCGACAGGGAGGCCAGGGCCTGTGCGACCCCATCGACAAGGAAAGCCTGAACTGCTTGCTTCTGGCTCTTGGACCGTTCTTCGTGTCGGTAGACGGCTTCGCCATGGCTGGCGTAGACCTGGAGCTTCTTGCCGGGAGGCACGGCGGAAGTCGCCGAACTGTATGAAACGGCCAAAACCGTAGCGAGCAAGGCGGTGAGGAGGCAATATTTCATGCTGAGGCTTCCTGGCAGCGGTCGATGAACGTATTCGTCGAAAAAGTGCTCGACGGGATGCGGACTACCGGGCTATTTGGTATCACAGTCTTTTTAAGAGCAAAAGGAGATTTCAATGGTTCCTGTTCCCATACGCACAACGGCTCGATATGTGCTGGTCGATCGCGCCCGGATCGGTTATCTGCGCTTCACGATCGAGGCGTATGAAGGGATCGCGTGCGTGAGCACGATCGATCCCGGTTTGGGGCTGGTACGGATCAGCATGGCACCCGGATGCGAAGGGGATGTGGACCGGGTGCTGGCGGGTCTGGGGGACCGACTGCAACTGAGGTCGATTGCGATGGCGGATGAAACGATCGAAGGTATTTAAGGTTGTTGATGTGGAGTCGGGGGTGAAGCGGTCAAGCAGTGAGCCGGCGGGACGCCTCTTCGTGCGAACCTTTGGCTGTCAGATGAACGAATACGATTCCTTGCGCGTGGAGCGGCTCCTGGGGCTGAGCGGCTACGTCGTGACGCATAGCCTTCAGGAAGCGGACGTGATCTTTCTCAACACCTGTTCGGTCCGAGCCAAGGCCGAGCAGAAGGTTCATTCCTTTTTAGGGCGATTGAAACGATACAAGGAGCGCCGACCCGGCCTCAAGATCATCGTCGCCGGTTGTGTGGCGCAACAGTTGGGCGAGCGTCTTCTGGAACGATTCGACACCTTGGACCTGGTGTTGGGGACGAGGGCCATCACATCGGTAGGGGACTTATTGGGACGGATCCAGGAGGGGGAGGTCAAGCGTCTGGCGTGGCTCGGTGATGAGGACGACACCTCGTGGACGACGCTGTTTCACCGATGCGAATCCATACCCAGCGGCATTGTCGCGCCGGTTACCATCATGCAGGGATGCAACAACTTCTGCACCTATTGCATTGTTCCGCTGGTGCGGGGTCGAGAGAGAAGTCGCCCCGTTGACGAGATCCTTCACGAGATCAATCTTCTGGTCGCCGGCGGTGCCCGGGAAGCTCTCCTGCTGGGACAAAATGTCAATTCTTACGGCGTGGGGTTGCAGGAAGAGCATTCGTTCGTTGACCTCTTGCGCCGCATTCACGATGAGACGGACATCCAGAGGATCCGTTTCACGACGTCGCACCCAAAAGATCTGACAGCTGATCTCATGGGCTGCTTTCGGGATCTCCCGAAGCTCTGCAAACATCTTCATCTCCCCGTGCAGGCCGGCTCGGACAGGATCCTCTCCCTCATGAACCGGAAATACACCTCGGCGCAGTACCGGGAAAAAATTGCGCGCCTTCGCGATGTGTGCCCCGAGATCGGGTTGACGGCGGACGTGATGGTGGGATTCCCCGGCGAAACGGAAGGCGATTTCGAAGAAACGCTGAAGCTTCTGCAGGACGTCCAGTACGACAACCTGTTCTCCTTTCGGTACTCGCATCGGCCGGGCACCCGCGCCAGTCAGATGGGGGATGAGATCTCCGAGAAAACCAAGGCGCGTCGTCTGAGCGAGCTCCAGTCGCTTCAAGCCCGGATCACCGTCCGCAAGAGCCTGGCGGAAGTGGGAGCGATTCGAGAGATTCTGGTGGAAGGCCCCAGCCGTGCGTCCAACGGTCAGCTGACGGGCCGCACCCAGCAGAACCGGATTGTCAACTTCCCGGGCGCTGGGGAGCTGGTGGGGCGGCTTGCCGTGGTGAAAATCGTCGAGGCGTTTGCCCATTCGCTCCGAGGAGAGCTCGTTTCGAGCTGAGCGGAATCTTTGCTTGATATGTGTGAAGGCTTCAAGTAGTATGCACCGTTTATGGGATTCCTGCAGGCAAGCAATGGATGCCCGAGTCGTACGGGTTGCGCCCTTCGCCCGCCAAAGCATGTGGAAGGAAGGCGGGGGGAGCATCCGAAAGAATGCATGCTTTTTCCGAAAGGTAGGTGAATACTGAATGCCGGAGGCCGAACCAAGAGAGAGCATTGAGAAAAAGATTCGCAAGCTCCGCAAAGATTTCCAGAAGAATGTCCAGCCGGTCTTGCGCCGCCACAATTATTACCTCTCCAAAGGAGAGCGGCGTCGCATCAAGAAGAAGAAGGCCATCAAGAGGATTCAGCGGCGAGAGCGCAGACTCATGCGTTCCGGGTAGAACCTCTCCCATGGGGTCTGTGACGCGAACAGATCATCGAGTGGGGGCGTGAAATGAAACGTGAGGCCACACTTCAGCACGGGCAGCGTTGACTTGCCTGCGTCGTCCCTGCGCTGACAAGAGCTCGAAGGATCGGCCTGATCTTGCGGGTCGGACGGAAATAAAAAGCCCTGAATGCGGCAGCATCCAGGGCTTTTTGTTTTCTTTACTTTATTCAGTTTATTGCGGATACCGGATCAGCGCTGTTTGAGAGCATTACGGGCAATGACCAGCCGCATGATTTCGTTGGTGCCCTCATAAATCTGCGTGATCTTGGCATCACGCATATGGCGCTCCATGGGATAGTCTTTGCAGTAGCCGTAGCCACCGAGGACCTGGACGCCCTCCACGGCGGCCCACATGGCCGTGTCCGAAGCGAGGAGCTTGGCCATGGCTGCTTCTTTTTCATAGTGTTTGTGGTTTTGTTCGAGCCACGCCGCCCGCAGGGTCAGGAGCTCGGCCGCATCGAGCTGGGTTGCAATGTCGGCGAGCTTCCACTGGATCGCCTGGAAGGATGAAATGGGGCGTCCGAACTGCTCGCGCGTTTGGGCGTACTCGATGGCCTCATCCAGAACGGCGCGTCCGATTCCCAAAGCCTGGGAGGCAATGCCGATGCGGCCGCCGTCCAGGGTGGTCAGCATCTGCTTGAAGCCTTCCCCCAAGTTGCCGAGCAGGTTCTCCTTGGGAATCCGCGCGTCCTCGAAGACCAGCTCCGCGGTGCCCGAAGCGTTGATGCCCAACTTTTCTTCGACCGTGCCGACCTTGAAGCCCTTGGTGTTCTTGAGGTCGACGATAAAGGAGCTAATCCCCTTATAGCCTGCACTCTTGTCGGTCACGGCAGCCAGAACGCAGTAGCTGGCAACGTTGCCGTTGGTGATGAACTTCTTCGTGCCGTTGATCACCCATTCGTTGCCGTCGAGTACGGCGGTCGTTGCCATCTTGGCGGGGTCGGACCCGGCGCCCGCTTCCGTCAGGCCGTAGCAGCCGAGCGCTTCGCCGCTGGCAACCGGGCGGAGGTATTTCTGCTTCTGCTCCTCAGTCCCGTATTTGAACACCGGGAAATTGTAAAGGCTGTTGCAAACGCTCATGATCACACCGCACGAGGCGCAGGCCTTGGATATTTCGATCATGGAGAGCACATAGCAGATGTAGTCCATGCCGGCTCCGCCGTACTCGTCGGGAATGGTGACGCCCAGAAGGCCCAATTCACCCATTTTGGCGACGATCTCAGCGGGATGTTGATGCGTGCGATCCAACTCGGCTGCGACCGGCTTGATCTCGCGCTCGGCGAACTTCCTCGCCATGTCCTGGATCATTTTTTGTTCTTCAGTCAGTTCGAAATTCATTACAGCTCCTTCCGCGTGCGGATGATCTTCGCAATGGCTGCCCGTTGCTCTATCGCATCAACCGCCGTCATGGGCGGCTCACAACGTTCAGCGGTCTATATGGCTGGCTGGTCTAGCTGGAAAGAGATCCTTTGAAGACCGGCTTCCTCTTTTCGAGAAAAGCAGCCACCCCTTCCTTGGCATCCTCGCTCGCGAAGGCGTTCCCGAACGCCTCGGCCTCAAGAGCGCACCCGTTTTTGAGATCAATATCGAAGCCCCGGTCGGTGACGAGCTTGATGGCGCGAAGGGCCGACGGACTCTTGGCTGCGAGCTGTTTGGCGATCTTCATCGTTTCTTCGACCAACTGGTCCGCCGGAAAAACCTTGGCTGCCAACCCTAGCTCCTTTGCTTGCTGAGCATCGAGCATTTCGGCCGTCATGCACAGCTCTTTCGCCTTGGCCCGTCCGATCAGCCGGGACAACCGCTGCGTTCCTCCGAAACCGGGAATGATGCCCAGGTTGATCTCGGGCTGGCCGAACTTCGCTTTGTCCGAGGCATAGATGAAATCGCAGCTCATGGCGAGCTCGCAGCCACCGCCCAGAGCGAATCCGTTCACGCAGGCGATCACGGGCTTGGGAAGGCTTTCCAGTTTGAAGAAAATCTCCTGCCCCCGCTCGGCGAACATCCGGGCTTGCAGGGGATTCATTTTGGGGAACTCGGAAATGTCCGCTCCGGCCACGAAGGCCTTGTCGCCGGCTCCGGTCAGAACGAGCACCCGAATGGAATCATCGCTTCGGGTCTTGTCGATGACATCGTTCACTTCTTCGAGGGTCGCCGGGTTCAGCGCATTGAGTGCCTTGGGGCGATTGAACGTGAGCACGCCCACGCCGTTCTGAACTTCAAAGAGAATGTTCTCGTACGCCATGGTTTGAATCCTCCTCCATGTGATGGCAGATGGTCTGGCTGCATCCAATCCGTGCGCAATGCGGGTTAGTGCTTCGCCAACTTGATGGTGCCGGATAACCAAACCCCCCTTGAGGGGCAATCAAAGGGGGGCGCCCGCGAAACAACGCTGACAGAGCACTAGGGACGCTCCACCGCGATGGCGGAGCCCTGACCACCACCGATGCACAGGGTGGCCAGTCCCTTCTTGGCATCCCGTTTCTGCATTTCATAGAGAAGGGTTGTCAGAATGCGTGCGCCGGAGGCCCCAATGGGATGGCCGATGGCAATGGCACCGCCGTTCACGTTCACCTTCGAAAGGTCCCAGCCCATTTCGCGGTTGACTACAATCGCTTGGGCAGCAAAGGCCTCGTTGGCTTCAATCACGTCCAGGTCGGAAGCAGTCCAGCCAGCCTTGGCAAGGGCCTTCTGACTGGCGCGGATGGGACCGATTCCCATGATGGCTGGATCGACGCCGCTGGAGGCATAGGCGCGGATGATGGCCAGCGGCTTGAGCCCCAGGGAAGCAGCCTTCTTGGCGCTCATGACGATGTGGATCGCGGCGCCGTCGTTGATGCCGGATGCGTTGCCGGCGGTGACCGTGCCGGTGGGGCTGAAGGCGGGCTTGAGCTTGCTGAGCGCCTCGATTGTGGTTCCAAAGCGCGGATGCTCGTCGGTGTCGAACAGAACCGTTGCGCCTTTGCGCTGGGGAATCTCGACGGGCACGATCTCATCCTTGAAGCGCCCGCTCTTGATGGCGGCTTCGGCCTTCTGCTGGCTCGCAAGCGCGAATTCGTCCTGTTCCTGGCGCGACACATTGAACTTGGCGGCTACGTTTTCCGCCGTATTTCCCATGTGGTAGCCGTTGAAAGCATCCCAGAGGCCGTCCAGGATCATGAGGTCGACCAGCTTTCCATCTCCCATCCGCTGTCCCCAGCGTGCGCCGGGAAGGGCATAGGGCGCGGCACTCATGTTCTCGATCCCGCCCGCGACAACGACTTCGGCGTCGCCCACCTGGACCGCCTGGGCGGCGAACATGACCGACTTGATGCCGGAAGCGCAAACCTTGTTGACGCTGACTGCCGGCACTTCCTTGGGCAGGCCTGCGTTGATGCTGACCTGCCGTGCCGGGTTCTGCCCGAGGCCGGCCTGCAAGACGTTGCCGAGAATCACTTCATCCACTTGGCCGGGATCGAGCTGGATCCGGCTCAGAGCTTCCTTGAGGGCCACAACGCCGAGATGTATCGCAGAGACAGCATTGAGCGATCTGCCAAAGCTGCCGACAGGGGTTCTTACTGCGCTCACGATCACAGCCTGTTCCATGAGTTCCTCCATGTACCGCTTGAGAATGAGAAAACTGATTCGAGATCCATAGGAATTGATCGGCGGGGGAAGGTCGAATGACGCCGTGATTCCCCTCGGCGAAGTGCGCTAGTTATAGGAAATCGGTATATTTTTGTCAAACCATTTACCTCCTGGTCAAACTGCCCGCTGTTGGCCGGTGCCCAAGGGGAGCGCCCGCTATTTTCGGCAGAAACCGCGGGATAGACTGTCGCATCCAAGGGTGTCCCGGGTGAACCGTTCCAGATTCTCCTGGGGACCGATGGCGATCAACGTGTCCTCTTCTCTGATCAGCTCGGTCGGCGAAGGATTGTAGACCATTTGCCCCGTCCCTCGCTTGATGGCGACAATAATGAGGTTATAGCGGCTCCGGATGCCCGACCCCATGAGATCCTTTCCAACCAGCTCCGCATCCTTCGGGATGGAGATCTCTTCCATGCTGAGCTCCATGCCCTCGCCTGAGAGAGCCAGCTCAAGAAAATCGGTGACCGTGGGCTTGAGGATATTCTGGACGATGCGTGTGGCTCCGCTGGCGTAAGGAGAGACCACCCGATTGGCGCCCGCTTTCAGGAGACGCTTCTCGGCCCCCGGGGTGCTGGCCCGTGCGAGAATTTGGAGCTCTTTGTTGAGGTCCCGGGACGTGAGCACGATGAACACGTTGTCGGCGTCGCGGGCCACGACGGAGATGAGTCCTTTGGCGCGTGGTGCTCCCGCGGCGAGAAGATGCTCCTCCTCGGTGGCATCTGCCAGGAGGAACGGAAGTCCCTTGTCCTGGAGCCTCTGCAGATGGGTTGTATCCTTTTCGATGATAACCAGGGGGATACCGGCTTGAGAAAGCTCCTCCTGGATGATCTGTCCCATTTGACCGTAACCGCAAATGATATAGTGCTGACTGAGCCTTTCGAGTGTGGTGTTCAATCGGCGCCTCCTGTACATCTCCATGAGATTGCCGTCCAGCAGCAGTTGACTGAAATAGGCAAGGTGGTAGGCAACAAAGCCGGCCCCTACCAGGATGAGGCAAATGGTGAACAGGCGACCGCTGGAGCTCAGAGGGTGAGTCTCTCCGAACCCTACCGTGCTGAGTGTGATCACCGTCATGTAAAGGGCGTCGATGAAGGAAAAGCCCTCCAGGATCATGTACCCTGCAGTGCCAAGAGAAACCAGGCACAAGAGAAGGATCACGAGGAGAGTGACGTTGCGTAAGGTGCCCGTTAGAAACGTCTTTCTCATGGTCCCCCTTGTCCTTCCCTGACCGATGATCTCGTGCGCTTTTTCTTTTTTTCTTCCATTATGGCCTGAATCGTGGTAGAGCCATGCTCGTCAGATGGACGGCCATCTGGTTTTCAAAAACGCTACCATTACTGCTCCAGTTGAGTCAAACGGCTGATGTGGGAGAGACGCCCACAACCGGTTCCCGAGGGGCAGCGAACGGAGCTCTTGCGCGAAATGTCACGTGGTCTTTCGGTTGAGCTTCAGCACCCTCTCAATGACCCGTTTCAGCGGTAGGAACGATTGGCTTGCATCATTTTTCACTTGACAAGATCGCCCTCCTCCCTATAATCACCTTGCAAAATATTGCACAAGCGGGGAATGCTGTGCCGCCGCGGCCCCTTTGTTGCGGCAAATGTCAAACAATATACTCTTAAGGAGAAGGAAAGATGTCCAAGTTGGTTCCTCCCCATGGAAAAGAGAAAAAGCTGAAACCGTTGTTGCTCGAAGGCGCAGCCCTTGCCGCCGAGAAGGAAAAAGCGAAGACGTTGAAGGTCGTCCCCATGACGAGCCGTGAGGCTTCTGACCTCATCATGCTCGGTATTGGCGCTTTTACTCCGTTGGATGGCTTCATGGGCTACGATGACTGGAAAGGAAGCTGCGCCACGTATACCATGGCGGACGGCACCTTCTGGCCCATCCCCATCACCCTTTCCGCCGACAAGGCCCTGGCCGACAGCATCAAGGTCGGTGAGGAAGTCGCTCTGCTCGACGAAGAGAACAACGAAATTCTCGGCACCATGAAGGTCACCGAGAAATACACCATCGACAAAGAGTTCGAGTGCAAGCAGGTCTTCTGGACCAACGACGCCGAGGGCCACCCGGGCGTTCAGAAAGTTATGGCTCAGAAGGAGATCAACCTGGCCGGTCCCGTGAAGGTGATCAGCGAGAGCTTCTACCCGACGGAATTCGCCAATGTCTATCAGCGTCCCGCCGAAGCCCGCAAGCTTTTCGAGGAAAAGGGCTGGAAGACGGTTGCCGCTTTGCAGCTGCGCAACCCGATGCACCGCAGCCATGAGTTCCTCGCCAAGATCGCCGTCGAGGTCATGGACGGTCTGTACATTCATCAGTTGATCGGCAAGCTGAAACCGGGCGACATTCCCGCCGACGTCCGCGTGAAGGCCATCGATGTGCTCGTCGAGAACTACTTCGTGAAGAACACGGTCATCCAGGGCGGCTACCCGGCAGAAATGCGTTATGCCGGTCCCCGTGAAGCCCTCCTTCACGCCGTTTTCCGTCAGAACTATGGTTGTAGCCACCTGATCGTCGGCCGTGACCATGCCGGCGTGGGCGACTACTACGGCCCGTTCGACGCCCAGAAGATTTTCGACGATATTCCGTCGGATGCTCTGGTACTTCAACCGCTCAAGATCGACTGGACGTTCCATTGCTTCAAGTGCGGCGGCATGGCCTCCATGAGAACATGCCCGCACGGCAAGGAAGACCGTCTGCTTCTCTCAGGGACCATGGTCCGCAAGACCCTTTCCGAGGGCGGCGAGCTTCCCAAGGAATTCTCGCGCGCGGAAGTGGTCAAGGTCCTTCAGGAATACTATCAGGGCCTGGAAGAGAAGGTCGAGATCAAGCTTCATGGCGCTGCGACCGGCGACGTGAAGAAATAACCAGTGAACGAAGTCGAAGCAGAGAGATAAGGAAACCCCAAGATCCACGCAAAAGCTTGCCCCCTGAAGGCTGCTTGCGGTCCCTGTACAGGGGGCGGGCTTCGTCTTGAGAAGGGAGGTGTAAGGCTTAAGGCAAGGGATTCAAACGAGGGAGCTTCATTCGGCTGAAGTAAGTCAGGAATAAACTTCTAGGAGGTAAGGCTATGCCAAGTTTTGTAATGTTCGACAAATGCGACGGCTGCAAGGGGCAGGACAAGACTGCTTGCATGTATATATGCCCCAACGACCTGATGATGCTCGACAAGGAAAGAATGAAAGGCTACAACCAAGAGCCCCAGTACTGCTGGGAATGCTACTGCTGCGTGAAGATCTGCCCCCAGCAGGCCATGGATGTTCGTAGCTACCAAGACTTCGCCCCCATGGGCGCCGCTTCCACGCCGCTCCGTGGCAGCGAGGACATCATGTGGACCATTACCTATCGTGATGGCCGCATTAAACGCTTCAAGTACCCCACCCGGCGGACGGCAGAGGGTTCGATTAAGCCTTTTGATGGTTTCCCCGAGGCCAACCCTGCGGATCTGAACAATCAGTTTCTGCTTGGCGAGCCCGACATCATGGGTGTTAAAGAACTCTGTGTAATCAAGAAATAAATAAGGAGATTGCAAATGAGAGATTTCGCGACAACGGTTGTTGAAACCGATGTGTTGATCCTCGGTGGTGGTATGTCCGGCTGTGGTGCCGCGGTGGAAGCTGCCTATTGGGCAAAGCCTCTGGGATTGAAGGTTACGTGTGTTGACAAGGCCGCCATCGATAGGTCCGGCCCCGTGGCCATGGGTCTTTCGGCCATCAACACCTACATGGGCCTCGACGGCAAGGTTACCATGAATCCCCGTCAGCCCGAGCGCTTCGTCGAGTACGTGACGAACGACCAGATGGGCCTGATGCGCCAGGATATGGTGTATGACATCGCCCGTCACGTCGACAGCTCCGTGAAGCATTTCGACAAATGGGGTCTGCCGATCTGGAAAGACGAAGCCGGCAACTACGTGAAGTCCGGTGAGTGGCAGGTCATGATCGCCGGTGAAAGTTACAAGATCCTCGTGGCCGAAGCCGCGAAGGCTGCCATCGGCGCCCTTGGCGACAAAGGCGAGCTCCTTGAGCGCGTGATGATCACGAATCTGCTCATGGACGAAAAGGAAGCCAACAAGGTGGCCGGTGCCGTTGGCTTCAGCGTTCGTGAAGACAAATTCTACGTCTTCAAGTCCAAAGTGACGGTTCTCCTTCTGGGTGGCGCCGTTCACGTGTTCCGTCCGCGGTCTCAGGGTGAAGGCTTCGGCCGTTCCTGGATGCCCCCCTTCGTTAACGGCTCGGTCTACGCTCTCGTGCTCGAGAACGGCGGCGAGCTGACCCAGATGGACAACACCTTCGTTCCGCCTCGGTTCAAAGATTCCTATGGCCCTGTCGGCACGTTCTTCCTGCTGTTCAAGACCCCTGCTCTGAACGGCTACGGCGGAGCCTATGTCGGTGGCTATCCGGAAGAGCTGAAGGCATGGGATCCGTATGCCTCCGCGAAGCCGACTCCGACCCCGATGCGTAACTACGAAATGATTCTCTGCGCGAAGGAAGGCAAGCTTCCGTTCCTGATGCACACCGAGAAGGTGGTTGAGCGCTATAAGGCGGAAATTACCGATCCGAAGGAACTGAAGAAGAAAATCAAGATGTACGAGAGCGAAGCCTGGGAAGACTTCCTGGATATGACCATCCAGGGTGCCACCAACTGGGCCGCCCACAACATCGATCCCCTAGAGAAACCGATGGAACTGCAGATGTCCGACTCGGTGTTCATCGGCTCCCATGCGTGCTCCTGCGGCGCTTGGTGCGCGGGTCCTGCCGACCTGATGCCGAAGGAATACGCGGAGACCTTCCCCGAGCAGTACAACTGCATGACGACCATCAAGGGTCTGTTGACGGCAGGCTGCGGCGTGGGCGCTTGTGCCCACAAGTTCTCCAGCGGCTCCCATGTCCAGGGCAGAATCGCCGGTAAGTCCGCGGTGAAGTATGTCAACGACCACAAAGACTACGTGCCGGCGGTTTCCGATGCTCAGATCGCGAAGCTGAAAGAAGCTACCTTCAAGCCGATGGCCTGGTTTGAGCAGAACAAGAACTTCACCACTCAGGTGGACGTCAACCCCAACTACATCTCCCCGCACAACTACCTGTTCCGCCTGCAGAAGATCATGGGCGAGTACTGTGGCGGGTGGGAGACCAACTACGGCACGAGCGATAAGCTGCTCGAGATTGGCATCTGGAAGCTGGGCCTCCTTTTGGAGGACGCGGACAAGCTGGCTGCCAAGGATTCGCATGAGCTGATGCGTGCTTGGGAAGCGTACCATCGGTCCATCGTTGGTATGGCTTGCGCCCACACCCGTATGGCTCGCAAAGAGTCCAGATGGCCGGGCTACTACTACAAGTACGATTACCTCAAGCTGGACACGGGCAAGAACGTGTTCATCAACGTGAAGTGGGACAAGGCGAAGAATGAGTGGACCACCCTCGAGCGGCCCATGATCAATCTTATCTAGTCTCGCTCATGGCCTAGAGTAAGTCTGTACGGGGGGGGCGACCTTTAATGGGTCGCCCCTAAAAATTTGTGGCGACCGCCTCGTGTGATTGGGAAGGCTAGTGGCTGACTTATTCTCGGAAACCCTTCAAGTATTGTGAGAAGTCTGTATGAACGAAGAAAGTGCGCGTAAAGTCCTGTTCACGATCGATGAGAAGTTCAAGTTTTGCTGCGATAGAGGCCTTGCCTGCTTCAACAGGTGCTGCCGTGATATCACTATTTTTCTGACCCCGTACGACGTTCTGAGAATGAGAAAAGCCGCGGGGTTATCGTCACACGAGTTCCTCGAAAAATTTACGACCACCTTCCTGGGAGACGATGGGATTCCCCTGGTCATGCTCAAAATGACGGAAGGCGACAAAGGTGCTTGCCCGTTCGTGGGGGATGAGGGGTGCAGCATCTACGAGGACAGGCCGTGGTCGTGCAGGATGTATCCCGTGTTTCCGATGTCTGCCGAGGAGCACGAGTTCTTGATCGAGGAAATAGCCACGTGTCTCGGATTTCAAGAGAATCGAGAGTTGAGCGTAAGGGAATGGAAGGCTGACCAAAAGATCGATGTCTACGATAGAATGAATAAAAGTTATAAAGAAATTACCCAACACCAGTTTTTTGAAATGGGAAATAAGCTCGACGCTGGAAGAGCCAAGCTTCTCTATACGGCCTGTTACGATTTGGATTGGTTCAGGCGGTTTGTATTTGAAAGCAAGTTTTTAGAGAAATATGATGTGGAGGAAGAATTAATTGAAAAGATGAGAAATGATGACGAAGCGTTGTTGAATTTCAGCTATCGCTGGATCCGGTCTAACCTCTTTTCGGAGGATACGTTGAGGCTCAGGGACCGGAAGATGGATGAGTTGCTTCATACGAAGAACAAGGCGTCTTCGTAGTCATGAATCACACCCAGACCATGCAGCATGCGGAGGGACGTCATAAGAGATGTCCGGTTTTGTTGTCATTGAGACAGGAGCGAAGCTGCTTCGGCCTCTGGGACTGCTAGTACACGTTGGCGCGGTTGGGTGGGAATGGCCTTGGCTTCTACCTTTGCAGTATGATCCCTCGACACATCTCCAATGGACCGCTTGCGCGAGAAGGGCTTGCTCAAAAAAAATTGCTGAGCAGGCCTCAGACATGGCCATTTGTCGTTGGGGTGGTTACAATGCCTCCGTTCGAATGACGTCACAGGAGTGCTTGGACATCCGGCACACCTGGACGTGAGTTGCTCGAACAGCCGCAACAAAGGTCCTGTCGCAGTTTGGGCGGTTGGCCCATAAGAATCGCTTCATTTCGAGTCTTTTTTCGAAGGAAAGGAATTAAAGCATGTTGCCCAGTACGAAGTATGTGGAGCCTGTCGAGCGGACGTTGGATTCCAATTTCAAGTTCAGGTGTCATAAGGATATTCCTTGCTTTAATATATGTTGTCGACACACGGAAATGCTTCTCACGCCTTATGACATCTTGAGGATGAAGAAGCGGCTAGGGCTTTCGTCGGAAGAGTTTCTCAAGAAATATACGTACGTTCATATTGATGAGACTTCCAAGCACCCTTTTGCAGTTTTAAAAATGATGGATGATGAAGACGGGAGATGTCCTTTTGTCACATCAGAAGGCTGCAGTATCTATGAAGATAGACCTGCCAACTGCCGATATTACCCAATCGGCAAGGGTCTAATGATGAAGGAATCAGAGGCAGGCCGTTTACCGGAAGAATTCTTTTTCTTTATCAGAGAGCCAAATTGCACCGGCTACGATTCAGATAGTGAGTGGACGATCGAGACATGGAGACATGAACAAGGGGCCGATATTTATGATGAGATGAACAAGGAGTGGGCGGAGATACAATTGAGGAGAGACAATCCTGGGTGTCCGAAGCTCGCTCCCGAGAAGCAGCCCCTCATTTATATGGCAAGTTACGACCTCGACAGATTTAGAAAGTTTGTTTTCGAAAGTGGATTTCTAAATATGTTCGAGCTTGATCCTGAAGACATTGAAAAGATGAAAACGGACGAGATCGCTTTGATGAAATTCGGATTCAAATATCTGAAATACATCCTGATGCTCGAAGAAACGTTAAAAATCAAGGATGAATTCAAGAAAGAGAAAGAAGACAAACAGTAGCTCTTTAGCGGCGACGAGGATCGCGTCACGCGCGTTGTAGCTTGCAGATAGGCGGGGAAGGAGCGTGGATAGCCTTCCCCGCGCCTCCATGTTTTCCCGCTAGGTCTACCCGCCGTAACTTGCCTGATTCAACCCACACGGAAATCGATCGCTGTACGCTGGATCTCAAAACCGGGAATCCCTTTGGATCTCCCCCATGGTGGATCTGCACCGATCCGTTCGAGCGAGTGGGCTCGCCCTGCATCTCTTGCAGCATATCCTGAGGGTTGGGACAGGGGAGGGAGGCATGGAATTTTGAGTTGAAATTAATTTCACAATTCCGCTACAATGTAAACTTTCCGTAAAGTCCAACTCCGGCGCCTGGAGACGCGACGGGACAGGTGGGACGACGCTACGATGTGCAGGGGGTTTTCAAATTGACCACGGAGGAAATTGTATGGCTGATGCGCTTGATGGAAACCGGAGCATTCTAGTAGTGGGAAGCGGCATGAGCGGCTTGAGTGCCGCTCTCGAGGCCGCCGAAGCGGGGTTCCAAGTCTACATGGTGGAAAAGGAGCCTTATCTCGGTGGTCGGGTGGCCCGCATGAACAAGTATTTCCCGAAGCTTTGCCCACCGAGCTGCGGGTTGGAGATCAATTTCCGCCGGATCAAGAACAATTCCCTGATTCGCTTTTTTACCATGGCTCAGGTGGAGAAGATCTCGGGTCAGGCCGGGAACTTCGACGTGACGATCGCGCTCGAGCCGCGCTACGTGAATGAGAAGTGCACGGGCTGCGGGTTGTGTGAGACGGCTGCCACAACGGAGATCCCCGACTCCTTCAATTACGGTTTAAGCAAGGTCAAGGCCGCCTATTTGCCCCATGAGTTTGCTTTTCCGTTTCGCTACGTGGTAGCCCCGGAAGTGCTCGGGACGCCTGAGGCTGCCGCCATCAAGGCCGCTTGTCCTTACGGCGCCGTCGATCTGGACATGCAGCCGGAACGGTTCGACCTCAAGGTTGGGGCTGTCGTGTGGGCAACGGGCTGGAAGCCTTATGACGCCGAGAAGATCCCCTATTATGGATTCGGCAAGAACAAGAACGTGATCACCAATGTCATGATGGAGCGGCTTGCGTCGGGGAACGGACCGACCGGCGGCAAGATCGTCCGGCCATCGGACGGTGCGGAAGTGAAGAAAGTGGCTTTCGTGCAATGCGCCGGATCCCGGGACGAGAACCACCTGCCGTACTGCTCTGGCGTGTGCTGCCTCGCCTCCCTCAAGCAGGCGACCTACGTGCTCGAGCAGGACCCTGAAGCTCAGGCCACCATGTTCTACATCGACATCCGTGCCCTCGGCAAATACGAGGACTTCTTCACCCGCACCCAGTCCGACGAGCGCTTGACGCTGACCAAGGGCAAAGCCGGCGAGATCACGGAAGACTCGCAGACGGGCCTCGTGACCGTTCAGGTGGAGGACCAGTCCACGGGCAAGATCCTCAAGGAGCAGTTCGACCTGGTGGTGCTCGCGACGGGGATGGTGCCGGGAACGGCAACCGACAAGATCCCGGTTGATGCCGCTTACGACGAGAACGGGTTTGTCCTTGCAAGCCAGCCGGTTCCGGGGATCATCGGGGCCGGGTGCGTGAGGAAACCGGTGGATGTTTCGTCAAGCGTCCAGGATGCGACGGCGGCAGCTCTCAAGGCCATTCAGGCGACATGCAGGAGGTAGTTCATATGGAAACGAAGATGGGGGTCTACATTTGCACGGGCTGCGGACTCGGAGACGCACTGGATATCGACGCGCTGGCCGCGGTGGCCACGGGTGAATACAAGACGCCGGTATGCCGGCAGCATGCTTTCCTGTGCAGCGCCGAGGGCGTCGGGCAGATTAAGGCGGATGTTGAGGGGGAAGGGGTCAACGCACTGGTCATCGCGGCATGCTCCCCGCGGGTCATGACCGATGTGTTCGATTTCGGTCCGGACAAAGTGCTGGAGCGCGTGAATCTACGCGAGCAGGTGGCTTGGACTCACCCGGCCAACGACGAAGACACGCAGATGATGGCCGAGGACCAGCTCCGGATGGGGATCACCAAAGCGAAGGAAATGCAGCCCCTCGAGCCTTTCATGGCCGAAGATCTCAGCAAGCGGATCCTGGTGGTGGGCGGCGGGCTTGCCGGCATGACGGCGGCGAACGAAGCGGCCAAGGCCGGCTACGAAGTCGTGCTGGTGGAAAAAAGCGATCAGCTCGGCGGCTATCTCAAAGACGTCTACAAGATGGCATCAGCCCAGCCTCCCTATGATGAGCTGAGTCCGAATGTGCTCGATGAGCTGGCACAGGAAGTGACCGGCCGAGCCGGCGTGAAGGTTTACACCAATGCGACCATCGGGGAGATTGCCGGTGCCCCGTGCCTCTTTGACGTCAAGATCAAGCAGAACGGCGGAGAAGCCGCCGAGCGCGCCGGGGCCATCATCATGGCTACGGGCGCCGTGCCTTACGACGCATCCAAACTGGAGGGTCTCGGCTTCGGAAAGCACGCCGACGTCATCACCGCGCCGCAGCTGGAAGCCATGTTTAAGGCTGGCAGCGTGACGCGTCCCTCGAACGGGCAGCCGGTCGAAAGCGCTGCTTTCATCCTGTGTGCCGGCTCGCGCGATCCGGAGCACCTCCCTTACTGCTCGGCCGCCTGTTGCGTGGAATCCCTCAAGCAGGCCAAGTACTTCAAGGAAGCCAATCCCGAGACCCCGGTCTACGTCTTCTACAAGGACATCCGGGCCAATGGCAACTACGAGCTTCTTTACAAGCAGCTGCAGAAAGACGGCGTGTTCTTCGTTCGCGGAACGGTCACTTCCGTCGAGGACGATGGGGCAGGGAGCCTGGTGATCTCGGCCGATGACGTGCTGACTCGCTCTCCCATGATGTCGGAGAGCGTGGACTTGGTCGTGCTGGCCACCGGCATGGTTCCCACGAGCGCCCTGGGCGAGCCCTTTAAGGCGCAGGCGCCCAAGGAAGGAGAAGAGAAGGCAGAAGTTCCCGCCGATACCATTCTGGCTTCCAACATCCTCAACCTGCAGTATCGTCAGGGCCCCGAGCTTCCCGCTCTCAAGTACGGGTATCCCGACTCCCACTTTGTGTGCTTCCCCTATGAGTCGCGGCGTACGGGCATCTATCCGGCCGGCTCGGTTCGCGCCCCGATGGACTACTCACGCGCGGTCGACGACGCGACCGGAGCCGCCCTCAAAGCGATCCAGTGTGTGGAGATGGTTTCGCAGGGCAAGGCGCTGCATCCCCGCGCCGGTGACATGAGCTATCCCGACTTCTTCATGCAGCGCTGTACCCAGTGCAAGCGATGCACGGAGGAATGTCCTTTCGGCGCCATTAACGAGGACGAAAAAGGCAACCCGCTGCCGAACCCGACCCGTTGCCGACGCTGCGGGGTGTGCATGGGTGCCTGTCCCGAGCGCATCATTTCCTTCAAGAATTACTCCGTCGGCATGATCGGCAATGCGATCAAAAACATCCATGTGCCCGACGAGTATGACGAAAAGCCCCGGATTATCGTGCTCGCCTGTGAGAACGACGCCTATCCCGCGATCGACATGGCGGGCATCCGTCGTATGTCCTTCAACGCCTGGGTGCGGTTTGTCCCGGTGCGCTGCCTTGGTTCCATGAATCTGGTGTGGATCGCCGATGCCCTGTCGAAAGGCATTGACGGCATCATGCTCCTGGGCTGCAAACATGGCGACGACTATCAGTGCCATTTCGTCAAAGGGAGCGAGCTTGCCAACATCCGGATGACGAAGATCCAGGAAACTCTGGACCGGTTGCGCCTCGAGTCGGATCGGGTCTATCTCGAGCAGCTTTCCATTTCCGAGTACAAGCGGATTCCGGAGGTTTTGGACGCGTTTGCCGAGAAAATCCAAGGCATGGATCCCAACCCCTACAAGGGTTTCTAGCTCGCATTTGACAGAGGAGATCTTTCATGGAGCCGAAAAACGTATCCCTTGAAATGAGGGACTATATTGCGGAAATGGGAGCGGAGACGATCAACTGGTGCATGCAGTGCGGCCTGTGCACGAACCTGTGTCCGTGGCGGCTGGTGCCGGGAGAAACAAGCGAGAATTTCAACATCCGCCACATGCAGCGTTTGGGGCAAATGGGCATGGAGGGATTCGAGGAGGAGAGCATCCTCTTCGCCTGCTCGACGTGCAGCATGTGCCAGAGCAACTGCCCGCGCGGCGTTAAGATTGTTGACAATGTTCGTGCCATGCGCGCCAGCATCGTTGGGGGCGGCATGGCTCCCGCCAACCTGCGTCCCATCCTGGGAAGCGCTCACGCCAATGGGAATCCCTGGTCGGGGCCCCGAGAGAAGCGGACCGACTGGCAGGCAGGGCTCGACATTCCGGCCTTTGGCCCGGACACCGAATACTTCCTGTTCGTGTGCTGTCATTCCTGCTACGACCCGCGCAGCACCAAGGTTGCCAAGAGCATCGCTATGCTGCTTAAGGCGGGAGGGGTGAGCTTCGGTGTCATCGGAAACGATGAGAGCTGCTGCGGCGAGAGCATGCGCAAGCTGGGCGATGAGGAGCTTTTCCAGAAGCTGGCCCAGTCCAACATCGAGCTGTTCAACGGCAAGGGCGTGAAAAAGATCATCACGACGTCGCCCCACTGCCTGTGGACCTTCAAGAACGAATATCCCGAGCTGGGCGGCGAGTGGGAAGTCATCCATTACACGGAGCTCCTGACGCAGCTGGTGGCCGACGGGAAGCTTTCGTTCCCCAAGGCGGCCGGCAAGAAGGTCGCCTTTCACGACCCGTGCTACCTCGGCCGACACAGCCAGGTCTACGACGCGCCGCGGCAGCTTCTGGGGAGCGCTGCGGGTGGCGATGCCGTCGAGCTGGGCCGGAGCCGTGAAATGAGCCTGTGCTGCGCGGGCGGCGGCGGGCGCATCTGGGCGGAAGTCCCCATGGGAGAGCGGTTCGGGGAGCTTCGTGTGACGGATGCTCTGGACAAGGGTGCCGCCATGCTGACCACCGCTTGTCCTTATTGCCTGAACATGTTGACGGATGCCTGCAACAGCCTCGGAAAACAGGACGAGCTCGAAATCACCGAGCTCTCGGAAATCCTGGCTGCGGCCCTTTAGTGCTCCGTCGAGGAAGTTGCGCCGGGAAGACATCACCCCCCAATCCCCCCTTGAGGGGGAATCAAAGGGGGTGTACCCTGCAGAACAAAGCTGACAGAGTACTAAAACGAAGCGCCAGAGACGCCCGGGAAGACAGCCCGGGTGTCTCTGGATTGCGAGTACGAGGCGCCCGAGAATGGCGCCAGGAAATTGAAGGATTTGCAATGGAATCGAGCCAACCCGGTCAGGTCCAGCCGGTGCTCCATGCCGGCGACACGTTTCGTTTCAGCTGCCATGAAAACCTTCCGTGCTTCACGCAGTGCTGCCGGGATGTGAACATCTACCTGACCCCCTATGACCTGCTGCGATTGCGTCGCGCTTTGGGAATCCAGTCGGGAGAGATCCTCTCCAAGTACACCCGACTCTCCCTGGCCGGAGCGGCGAAGCTCCCCTTTGTGCAACTGATGATGGATCCCAAGACGTTGCGCTGCCAGTTCGTGTCCGGAGCCGGCTGTACCGTCTATGGCAACCGGCCGTGGGCCTGTCGCATGTATCCTCTGGATCTGGGCGCCAATGAAGGCGAGTACCGTCAGTTCGCAGGCAAAGAGCGCTGTCTGGGATTGCGGGAGCCCGTGGAAGTGGTTGTGGGCGACTGGCTTGCGGGTCAGGGCGTCGAGCCTCACCTGAAGATGGATCGCGCGTTTCAGGAAGTGATCCCCAAGGGATTTCGAGCCGACGGTCGAATGGGAGACGGGGTGGGGCAGCTTCTGTACCTGGCCTACGACCTGGATCGTTTCGCAGAAAAGCTCAAGGACGCCGACTTTCGCGCGGCCTACACCATCGACGACGACATGCTTCGCAAGCTTCAGGAAGATGACGAGCTGCTCCTGCTGCTCGCTTTTCGCTATATTCGCACTCAGTTGGAAGAGATCATGGAATTGTTGTAGCGGGTCCTGAGCTCAAGAAGCGACTCCTGCCCTTCGGGCAAACAATGGTTGCTCATGAAGCGACTATTCGCGAAAAGGTCCCGGGGCTCGGGGGGCTCGGGTATCCGGCAGGTCGGCAGAACCGTCGCAATGGAGCCTGACCCCCCATACCCGGAGCCGACAACCCTAGTGCTCCGTCAACATGGTTTTGCAGGGTTACACACCCACCTGCCCCTCGAGTGGGGGAATCAAAGGGGGGTGTTGCCAGCGAAACAATGTTGACAGAGCACTAGCCTCACCCCTCCAAAGGTCTCACTCCCGACGGACGCCATCGATCAGATACCGAAAGCCCGTTGTCTTCATTGACTAGCTCAAACTATTTTGCTATTGGTGAACTCGACAGGCATATTGATGACCTATCGTGCTCGTTTTCCTTCTAAACTTGCATCTGCTGCACCGTGACCTCGACCGCGCGATCTCACTTCCTCTGTCTCGCCTTCTGATTCTATTCGGTCTCGCCTGTTTCAACCGCATTCCTTGATCCGAAGCCATTCCTATTTGTACCCGAGAGGGCTGCCCATCATCCTGCCGACACGGCTGCCGAGCTTTTGCGGCGATGATTGAAGGTCCAGGCAAAGGGTCTTTGCCCCTGTGAGTGCTGGGGGAGAGGGGGCCATGCCAGGCAGGTCTGCTGGGAGAGAGTGTCCGGGATTCAATGAGCGGGCGCTGGGGATGGAGTGCCAGTCATGGGTGGGGTCTCGTGACGGAAGGGAGGTGACGGCAGAGTCGGGACTGGCCAAGGAAGTTGTCTGAGGTGGAAAACCAAGATTACTCGATGAGGAGGTAACATGAGTCGGGAGGATTACCTTGCCTGGACCAACCAGGCGTTTGATGCAGCCAAGATCTTCGCCAAACCGGAAGCTTTGCGCGGCATTCGTATCCTTGAGCTATGCACTCTTATCCTGGGGCCGGCTGTTCCGGATTATTTGGGTGAGTTCGGCGCGGAAGTCATCAAGGTGGAATTGCCCGGTGCGGGCGATACCATGCGATCGGTGACTCCCTATGGCACATTCTGGAAGAATGCATCCCTGGGCCAGCTGCCGCAGAATCATAATAAATACCACCTGGCGCTTGACGTGCATTCGTCGGTGGGAGCCGAGATCTTCCGACGGTTGGCTCAGCGCTGTGACGTCGTGGTGGAAAACCTGCGCGCCGGCACCATGGACCGTTGGGGCATCGGTTATCAGCAACTTCGTGAAGTAAATCCTAAAATCATCTATATCGCCCTGAATGGCTTCGGCCAGTGGGGTGGGTATGCCGAAGGCCGCGCTTCCTACGATGCCGTGGCTCAGACCGTCAGCGGGCTCCTGGCCACAACGGGCTTTCCGGGTAGACTGCCGCTCAAGACCGGCGTCTTCATCGGTGATTACTTCGGCGCCCTTTTCGGGGCTCTTGGGGTCTTGGCAGCGCTCCATTACAGGGATCGAACGGGGGAGGGGCAGTTCATCGAGATCTCCCAAGGCGAGGGATTGATGCGGCTTCTCGATTGGAGCTGGATCTACTACCACCTCGAAAAATTCAACCGTCCGCGGACGGGAAACCGGGATTTGGCGATTTGTCCATCGGATGTCTTCATGTGCAAGGACGGTCCCGTGGCCTTGGCGGCTGGCACGGACGAGCAATTCCGCAGTCTCTGTCAGGCGATGGGGCAGCCCGAGCTCGCGGAGAATCCGCGGTATGCTGACGTCCTGACGCGGCTTAAGGAAGAAAACGCGGTCTCGCTTCTGGAGATCATCGCGGAATGGGCCAAGACCAAGACGGTCGCCGAGATCGATAAGCTTGGCGAGGAGCACGGGTTTGCCTCCTCCCCTATCCTCAACGCCAAAGACCAGTATGAGTCCCCGCATTTCAGGGCGCGTGCGTCGATATTCGAATATGAAGACCCCATTTTGGGCAAGATGACAGAGGTCGGCTCGCCGGCCAAGTTGTCGGCGACGCCGGGTCGGCTCAAATGGGCCAACAAGCCCGTCGGAATGGACAACGAGTTTGTCCTGCGCAAGTTCCTCGGGCTGCGTACTTACCAGATCCAGGCGCTTGCGGAAAAGAAGATCATCGGGAAGTGGGTTGAGATGCCTCCTGGAAGAAAGCCGCCCTCAGATTGGGACGGCAAAGCCGGCGTCATCATGTAATAGGACCGGAGATGCTTCCGAAACACTTTAAGAGGAGTGACAGCCCATGGAAATTCCCAAGATTCAGACCACATTGCCTTACGAAGATTTCACGATCGAAGCGGATCGCACCTGGGTCGACTGGATCCGTGAAGCGGACGATCCCCGGAAAAACCACTTGAAGCCGGAAGCCCTCGACGACTTGCTCGTCCTGGATGTCAGCGAAGGCAGCATCGGAGGACTTTTCGCGTCGTCCATTCTTGCGGAGTTCGGCGCCGACGTGATCCGGATCGAGCCGCCCGGAGGAGACTCGGCTCGAAAGTTCACCCCCTTTGGCTACCTCTACAAGGGGACCGGACTGGGCTACCTGATGGAAGGCCGGAACAAGTACCACATCACCCTCAATCTCAACAAGCCCGAGGCGCAGGATGCCTTTCGCCGGCTCGCGGCGCAGGCCGATGTGATCATCGAAAGCTTCAAGCCCGGCGTCATGGATGAGTGGGGGTTGAGCTACCGCCATCTGAAGGAGATCAATCCACGCCTCATTTACGGGAGTCTGTACAGCTATGGCCACTTCGGCCCCGAGGCCGGTTGCGGGAAGCCCAATTCGGACATCTGTGACCAGGCCCGATCCGGCGTCATGGCGGTCACGGGCGAGGCCGAAGGTCCGGATGGACCCAAGCCGTGGAACGTGCCCACGAAGGAAGGCAACTGGATGGGCTGGTATGCCGGCGGCGGCTGGCTGGCCTTCGGCATTCTGACGGCCCTTCATCACCGTGAGGTTACGGGACAAGGGCAAATGGTCGATGTTGCGCCTCCGGATGCCGAGCTGCGCTTCTGCGACTACCACATCCAGTACTACCACGCCACAGGCAGTCTCCGCGGACTGGTCGGCGCCTATGACAGCTCCGTCTTTCCCTACACGATCGTCAAGACCAAGAACGGGTATAGCTTCATCGCCGGGTTCAGCGATCCGAACTGGGAAGGCCTCACCAACATCATGAAGGAGCCGGAGCTGCGCGCCCAGTTCCCGACCATTTTCGACCGCCTCAACAAGGAAAACCAGCCGGCGATCCATCAAGCGATCGAAAAATGGTCCCAGAATTACACCGGCGAGGAAATCCTGGAAATGGTTCAGGACTACGTGGTCAATCGCCGCGGGCCGGGCATCGTCGCCACGGCCTGGATGACCGATATCAAGGACACTTTCGAGGATGAGGTCTGGTGGGAGCGCGGGATCTTCGAGAAAGGGACGGATCCCTTTTACGGCGATGTCGCTTTCCAGGCGCCCCCCTGGAAGATGACCCTCACGCCTCCGCGCCTGAAATGGATGTGCCGTCCGGTTGGCGGGGATAACGACTTCATCTTCTTGAGGTATCTGGGCATCGGCAAAGAGAAGCTCAAAGAGTGGGAGAAGAAGAACATCGTTTAGTGAACGCGGCTTTCTTGGAACGAAACGGGAGGCAGGCTGCCAAGCCTGCCTCCCTCCCTTGTGTGCTCGCCTCCAAGCGCGGTTGGGGGCTGCATCAGCAAGACACCGCAGCTCACCCAAGGGTGCCACTTGCGACTGGTCATAGGGCCTTGGAAATCGTCACAGAAAACGTCGTTCCGCAATCGCCCCCCGGCTTGACCCGTACTTCTCCCCCGTGACGCTCAGCCATTTCTTTCACGATGGCCAGGCCCAAGCCCGTTCCTTCGATCCCTTTCGAGCTCCGCTGGCGCTGGAAGGGGCCGAAGATCCTTTCCGAATCCTCCTGTCGGATGCCAACGCCGTCGTCGCTGACCGAAATAATGTGGTGGGTTTCGGATTCTGCATAGCTGATGCGGATCTGAGTCAAGCGCTCCCCGCCGTACTTGAGCGCGTTATCAACGAGGTTTCTGAAAATCCGAAGGAGCGACATCCTGTCCGCGCGGATTTCTACATCGTCGAAGGGCTGGACCCAGCCGATTCGCCGAACACTCAGTCGGGCTGAAAACTCCTCGTAGACAATCCGCAGGATTTCGCTTATCCGGATCGGCTCGATGTTGATCGGAGCTTCCTTGGCCATGGCGTAGATGTTGATCTCTTCAACCAGGGCCGCAACGTGCTCGGACGCCTTCAGAATCTGATCGCAATACGTCCGTCCGCGCTCGTCGAGTAAATCGCGGTATTTCATGTGAAGGAGCTTCGTGATGCCGTAAATGCCGACGGCCGGACTCTTGAGATCGTGGGCGACCGAATAGGCAAAAAGCTTCAGCTTCTCCGTGCTTTCGCGCAGGGCCTCTTCCGCACGTTGGCGCTCCGCGATTTCGTTCAAGAGCTCCGCGTTCGCCTTGGCGAGAGCCGCCGTGCGCTCCTCGACCCGCTTCTCCAGTTCGTCGTGGGCACGCCGCAGCGCTTCTTCGGCATGCTTCAGATCGGTGATGTCCACGTTGACGCCGACCAGCCCCGCGATCTGTCCATCCGCATCCGTGAAAGTGGCTCGGTTCACCATGACCTCGTGGGTCAACCCGTCGGCGAACGGGAGGGCGCTTTCGAACACCTGCTCTCCCGGTTCCCCAAAAAGCTCACGGTCCAGGCGATTGTATTTCTGTGCCAGCTCCGGCGGCATGAGATCGAAGACGGTTTTTCCAACAATCTCCTCCCGCTTGGCTCCCAAACGCTGCTCAAAGGCCTTGTTGCAGCCGATGTACCGTCCTTCCGTGTCTTTGTAGAAGACCGGGTTGGGAATCGTGTCGATCAACGTCTGCAGGAAATGCAGTTGGTCCTTCAGCTCTTTTTCGGCCCGCTTCCTGTCCGAGATGTCCTCGATGATGCCGATGCCGCCCAAAACGGTACCGTCCTCCGCGACAATGGGACCGTATTCGACCTTGAGTGGTGTTACTTTGTCCGTCAGAATGGATCGATAGTCCCCTTCGTAATGACCGGGTTTTCCCGCGAGGCAGTCCTTGATGGCTGCAATCATCTCGGGGTCGGTGAAGGACTCGACCAGATTCATGCCGATGAATTGATTCGGCTTCGCGCCGGACATTCGGGTCAATGTGTCGTTGTGGGCAGTGACAACGCCGTGCTTGTCGAAATGGATGATCCCAAGCGGGGAGTAGTTGAAAATCGTGCGGTACTTCTCTTCGGATTCCCGCAGGCTCTTTTCCGCCCGTTTCAAAATGCTGATGTCGGTAATCGCCGCGATGGTTCCTCGAAAATTCGACGCGTCATCGAACACGGGCGAGGCTGAAATGATCACCGGCAGTTTTCGACCCGTCTTGGTGATCATTTGCATCTCCGAGGAGGTCCGTTTGCGCAAGGTCCGCTTCAAGGTCTCCGGATCGAGCGTGATACGCAGGGTCGATTCGAAGAGGTCTCCCACAGCTCTTCCCAGAAGCTCCTGTCTCGAATACTCGAGGATCTCGCACAGCCTGTCGTTCACATAAGAAATGCGGCCATTTTCATCCAACATCCCCAGCCCTTCGCTCAGCGTCTCCACCAGGCGCCGAAATTGCTGCTCACTGTCCTGAAGGGCTTTCTGAGCCTCCACGCGCTCGCTGATCTCGTGCTGGAGGGCCTCGACCATTCGGTCGGACTGGAGCTTCGCCTCCGTGAGCGTCTCGATGAGATCCTCATTTTCGAACCGCAATCGCAGGGATTTGGTCGAAGTCCTGTAGAGCGAGTAAGCGGTTGCCACCATGAGACCCGAAAAGACCAGGAACATGCCGCCCATGGCCATCTGGATCGGGCCGGGCTGAGCCAGGAGCTGCACCACCGTGGGGAGGACGGCAGGGATGCTGAAAGCGAGGTAGGCCTCCATCATGACGGAAAACGAGCCCGCCGCACCCGCCATCATGCCGCCGAGGAGGAGAGCGAGAAAGGCCTGGTGTGAGTGGGATTGGTACGGGAACAAGAACACACCGGAAAGCCCCATCAAGATCCCTGAGCAAGTCAGGGCGAGGATAATAGAGTTGGCCCAGCGTCGAGAATACAAAGCTTTAGTGGACGTGCGACGATACGATTCGACCAAGCCCCACCGGACCGCCGTTACGAGAAGGAGCATCAGACACGTCCAGGGAATCAACCGGACGGGGGAAATGACGCGGCTCAGGACGACGGCCAGGATCACGGCATTGAGCGCCGTGCCCATCAGGCTGATGGGAGCCTGTGCATACAGCATCCGGACGCGCTCTTCCAGGAGCCGTCTTTCAATCAAAGGATCGGGCTTGTGCTCCGCCGGTACCATGGAGACCTTTGTCCTCGGCTAAGGGCTGAATGCTAACGATCAAACACGGCCCACACGGGCGCGTGGTCGCTCGGCTGAGCAAGGGCGCGCTGATTCTGGTCAACCGCACATTCCCGCGACCGGTCCGCAAGGGGCGGTGTGCAGAGGATATGGTCCAAACGCCATCCCAGGTTTTTGGGAAGGCTTCCCGGGATGCGGTAATCCCAGAACGTGAACTGTTTGGTGTCAGGATGGTGCTTGCGAAAAACATCCACGAAGCCCCAGGACCGGACTCGCTCGTAGGCCTGCCGTTCCTCGGGGTGAAAACCGATTTTCCCCTCCAAGCGTTTGGGATCGAACACATCCAGAGGCTCGGGCGCAACGTTGATGTCGCCCACCCAGACCAGAGGTTGATCCGGCTGAAACCGCTCCTGCAGCCAGCCGCGCAGTCGGGAGAAAAACTGCAATTTGACCTGGAAGGCCGGGTCTGCGGGGTCGCGGCCCTGGGGGACATACGTGTTCACGACCCAGGCGAGATCGAACTGAGCTGCGATGAGGCGGGCCTCCTCGTCGGCCCCCCCATCCCGGAATCCCGTCAGGACTGCATCGGGCGTTTGCCTGCTCAGGATCGCCACCCCATGAAAGGCCTTCTGCCCGTGCACGCTGGCGACATAGCCCAAGGACGCGAACGTCTCGAAAGGAAACTGCTCGAAGGTGCACTTGATCTCCTGAAGGCACAGGACATCCGGCTCGTGGTCCCGGATCCAGTCCTGGACGTGCTGAAGCCTGGCTCTGATCCCGTTCACGTTGAAGGTGGCGACTTTCCAGCCCATGTGAAGCTTCCTCTTCGGGTGAGCTTTCTATCTGCCCTTTCATTCCAGGATGCGCATCACTTGTCAAGAGCACAGAATGTCTAATTGAGGCTGCCCTGATTCAGCTCGACAAGATCCTTGTAGTACGGGCTTTGTGACAGGGTATTACGAAAATCCTGATAAAAGTCCTCCTTGCCGGGGATCGTCAGAGGCCATGCTTTGTCGAGGAACTCCCTAACAAGACGTGCGTTTCCGCCGTAAACGAGCCGCAGCATGGTGTCCCAGAGCGCGGGCGGCTGCTCCTTCTGGCTCCAGCCGGGCTCACTTCGGACTCTCCTGGCTTCCGCTTGCAGGAGCTCCGGCGAAGGTCTTGGTTTTGCCATGAGATCGCATGCCAGGCTGTAGGCTCCGTCCTTGAATCGGAGGATCACCTGAGGCGCAGGGGACTGTGCAAAGCTGGCGCGCCAGTTGGCAAAGGTCCAGTCCGCGGTCACGAACTCGAGGCCGTTGCCGCCGTCGAGGTTGGCAAAGTGGGAAAAATCCCCGTGCCCGGCATCGATGACGGCGACTTCGCGGAAGCTCCGGCCAAGCTCATACACATGAAAGACAAAGCAGCAATGAGCCCCCCCGTTCCATTCGGATACGACCAGGTTGGGAGCGCCGTTGCCCGTGATGTCCTTGCCGATCGCGATCAGATCGTTGTTCAACGTCGGCTCATCGCTGTAGACGTGGCCGAAGGCGAATCGACGTCCGCTAAGGCTGTATATCTTTTGGCCGTTTTGGAAGACCTCGAAGGTCCCCCGGTAGCCCTGATCGTTCAGGACATGGGCAATGCGGAGTGTGTAGTCGCCAAAGACCCGCTCATCGGTTTCATGAAGCTCATCTTGTGAAACAGAAGCGGACTTGGGAGAGCCTGCCTGATTCTGAGGGGCAGCGGTAGGCTGCTTTTTCGCGGATCCAGGGGAGACAGGCCATGCCAGCAGGAGCACGCCGTAGAGAATCCACAAGCCAGCGGTCGGTTTCCTACGTCTAACGGATATCCACATAGAGCGATCTCTCGCAATGGCTTTTCTTGAGAGTCGGGTTGGCAATTCGGGGAAATGCTCCCGAGCGTGACCTCCGAAGTCGTGCGCCGTCATGCGCCAAAGATCTTGAATTATATGGTGATGTACCAAGTCCTTGCGGTGTCCCGCGTCCGGACACCCCATACCGACTCATACCCGAAAGAGCGTTTCAAGGGAATCCCAAAGACGACGTTCCTCTTTTCGCCATTCTTCCAGGACGGAGGTCTTTGGGCGGTTTGTGCCTTTTGCGGCGGCAGGCCGTGATTCCAGGTCACCCAAAAATGTCTTTGTGCCGATGAAGCAACCGGGTATCAAGAACAAATTCCAACGATGAAGATCATGCTCTGAAGGAGGGATTGGATGCCGTGGCTTGCTGCTCGTGTGATGGTGGTCGTCTTGGGGCTCGTGATGCTGATTTCCGATCCTACAGCGGGAAGTGGCTCCGAGGTCACCCACGGAGTGAGGATGGATTCGCCGGCTCCTCGCTCGGAAAGCTCGGGCGAAAGCTCATCGATGCCGCAGCTTGGAGACCCGCCACCTTCCTATGCCGCGGTCACGGTTTCGACGCCCCTGGCCGCGGAGGTCGGTGCCCGGATCCTCGAGGCCGGAGGGAACGCCGTCGATGCCGCCGCCGCCATCCAGTTTGCGCTCAACGTGGTCGAGCCCCATGGCTCGGGCATCGGAGGTGGGGGCTTCATGATGGTCCATCTAGCCGAGACGGGAGAGACGTTCATGGTGGATTCCCGTGAAAGGGCCCCCGAGCGTGCATCGCCGACGATGTTTCAGGGACTGAGCTTTGACTCGGTCACCACGAGCGGCGTGTCCGTGGGAGTGCCCGGTACCCTGCTCGGGATCGCCACGGCGCTTGACCGGTGGGGAGCCATGTCCTTGGCGGATGTGCTGCAGCCGGCCATCAAGTTGGCCGAAGAGGGGTTCATTGTCGAGCGATGCTTTGCCCAGGAGACGGCCAACCCGCGGACAGCTTATCAGCGGGAGACAAGGGCGGTATTCAGGCTTCCCAACGGGAGCCCGCTTTACGAAGGCTTTCTCTTGAAGCAGCGCGACCTCGCAAAAACCTTCCGCCTGATCGCCAGGTGCGGGCCGGGCGTCTTCTACCGGGGGAGCATCGCGCGGGCGATCGTCCAGGCTCAGAAACGGAGCCGAGTCAATCCGCGTTATCGCGGGTATGGCAAGATGACGCTAAAAGACCTTGCAACGTACCAGGTTGAGATTCGCCAGCCCATCGTGGCTCAATACCGGGGCTATACCATAAAGACAGCGTCGCCGCCGTCATCCGGGGGTCTGACGATGCTGCAGATGCTCAAGCTGCTGGAGCGGTACCCCATTGGAGACCACGACCAGGGGCTGGGCTTCGGCGAAGCCAAGACGCTCCATGTCATGATCGAGGCCATGCGGTTGGCGTTTGCGGACCGGGCGATGTGGATGGGGGACGAGGATTTCGTTCCAGTGCCGAAAACGGGACTGCTGGCGGATCCCTACGTGCAGACGCGCAGTGGTCTGATCGACGACAGCAGTCGCATGCCTGCGGTGTTCGCCGGAGACCCGTGGCTCTTTGACGTTGCCCGCCTCCACACGAAGCCAATTCCCTGCCTGGCGCCGGCGAAAGCGGAGGGCACCCACACGACGCATTTTTCGGTGGTCGACCGGTGGGGCAACATCGTCTCGTACACGAGCACCATCGAGTCCAGCTGGGGCTCCGGGATCATGGTGCCGGGGTACGGTTTTCTGCTCAACAATGAGCTCACCGATTTCAACTTCACGCCCGAGTACGATGCAGGCACTGGCAACCCCGGCACCAACGATATCGCTCCCTTCAAGCGTCCGCGGAGCAGCATGGCCCCCACCATGATATTCAGGGATGGTGCTCCGATCGCCGCCTACGGCTCACCGGGGGGGCCGTCGATCATCAATTCGGTCTTTCAGACGACGGTCAATTTCCTGGATCACGGGATGACCCTCCAGCAGTCCCTCGATGTCCCCAGGATTTCGGTTGCGGGTGCCGATGGAGCTGTCTCACGGGAAGCCGGGTTTGCGGACAGCGCCATCGCCGAACTGGCGGGATTGGGCCATCCGTTCAATGGTACCCTCACCACGATCGGGTCCGTTCATGCCGTGGGTATCGACCCCCAGACCGGCGCACGCTACGGTGCCGCCGACCCACGCGGCACGGGGGTCGTGATCACCCTGCCGAGGACCAAGGCCCGGAGATCTCGTTCGTCTTTACGCTGACCGGCATTTGAACGTCCGGAACCTCGGCCGCGCAATCGGCCGTGCATGCCTGAGCGATGTCGGGAGCGAGAAGCACGCAGCCGCAAAGAGCCTGGAGAACCGTACTGATTCAAGCCGCTCCACATCCCGGGACCCGGCCGAAGCAAACCTCTGGGGTACGACTCGCGCCGGCTGCCGGTCTCGGGGACCGCCTGTTCCAGGCGAACGATCCGTCACGCAGGGCCGGCGCCCGCGTCACGTTCGAGCCCGGTGCCCGGACGGCCTGGCACAGCCACCCGCTCGGTCAGACACTGATCGTGACGGCCGGCTTGGGCTAGGTTCAGGAATGGGGGGGCCAATCGAGGAAATCCGGCAGGGCGATGTGGTCTGGATCCCGCCGGGTCAGAAACACTGGCATGGAGCCACGGCTACGAAGGGTATGACGCATATCGCCCTTGTGGAACAGCTTGAAGGCCAGACCGCCGACTGGATGGAAAAGGTCAGTGATGAGCAATATCACAGGTGATATAAGTTCTGAAAGATAAAGCAGACCATCAGTACAATTCCAGGGAATCGATTAGGGGGCTTTAAGATGTTCAAAGTGGGTGTTGGTCAAGCGGAGGATATCGACATCCTGAAGGCAACCAGGGCCGCACTTGCTCGAAGCCGAATTCATCTTGGCGGAATCCAGCCGCAGGCAGGAATAATTTTGTGCAGCAGCAACTTTGACCATCGTCAAATGCTGGATACGGTTTTAGAGTCTCTTCCGGAAATCAGTCTCATCGGCTGCACCACTGCGGGTGATTTTTCACGGAGCCATGGCTTCAGCGACGATTCCATTACTTTGATCCTCTTTTGCTCGGATACTATCGAGATGCGAGCAGGTCTCGGCCGCAATGTGTCCCGGGATCACAAGAACGCCATTCGATCTGCCGCTAGCCAGGCGCAAGCAGGACTGATCCAACCGGCTTCCCTGTGTATCGCACTCCCGGATTTGTTTTACAATTCAGCCAACCAGCTCGTAGGGGAGCTCAGCGGAGAGCTTGGCTGCACGGTGGTCGGGGGGGTTGCTGCCCGTCAGGTATTTGCCGATCGTGTAACGGTATGTGACCAGCTTGAGCGCCCGATTGCTCAGTTCTTCGGCGGTGAGATTTTGAATGATGCGCTGCCTATTCTGCTCTTCGGTGGACCTGTCGAGTTTGCCTTCAGCGTAGCCAACAGTTGGCAGCCGGTAGGTCAAAAAGCGAAGGTGACCCAATCGGCCGGCCGTGAAGTGAAAAGGATCGGCGACCTCAAAGCCCTGGACTTCTACCGTCACTATTTGGGGGAGCATGCCGACCCGGCGAAGGAATTCCCGCTGGCGGTTTACGAGCCCGGCCAGGAGCGTTTCTACTTGCGAGTCCCGGTCCACTACGATGATCGGACAGGCACCATCTCCTTTTCTGAAGCTATTCCAGTCGGAGCCACGGTCCAGATCACCGAATCGGTTCGCGATCACCTCATTGAGGATGCCAGGGGTTCTGCAAAATCGCTTCTCCACTCTCACCAGCGTAGGAGCGCCGTGCTTGCGCTGGCATTTTCGTGCTGTCTACGCAAAGAAGCGCTTGGAACCCGGGTTGAGGAGGAGCTCTCGGTATTGAGAGAGACTCTTTCCCCTTCGACTGCCGTCGCCGGGTTCTACTGCAACGGGGAGATTGCCCCGCTGACACCCGGTGACAGGAGCTTCTTTCACAACGCGACCCTGGTAACCGTGCTGATTGGCGAAAGGGGACAAGAGGAGGAGCATGAGGAAGCTGAGACCATTGAAAACGAATCAGTGAATCGGAGCCAGTGCCGATACAGTGATGTACTCGAAGAGCGCCTTGATGAGGATTTGAAGCGAGAAAACGAATTTCTCAGAAGAAAGCTGGCTCGCTCGGAAGTTTACAGAAGGCGGCTTGAAGATGTGAAAGATCTTGATGCCTCACTGCATAGAAGGCTCATCCATGAGATTGATGCAGCCAAACAAGAGATTGAATCGAAAGAAAAGGCGCTGCGCCAAAGTGAAGAGAAGTACCGCCGCATCGTCGAAACAGCCGGAGAGGGTTTTCTGCTCATGGACGAAAACCTGATCATCACAGACGTCAACGATGCGTACTGCAGGATGCTGGGATTCGGCAGGCACGAATTGATCGGCAGGAGCCCCATGGACCTTGCCACTGAAGACCATCGACAGTTCTTGCTGGCAAACAGAGAGAACCTTATTTCCAAAGATTACAGGCGATTTGAAGGTAAATCGGTCTCCAAGAATGGAGTGATCGTACCCACCCTTGTTCACGGTAATGCGCTACGGGATTCAGGGGGCAGCCTTCTTGGCCAGGTGGCTTTCGTGACCGATCTGAGTGAAATGAAAAAGGCCTTGATGCTCGCGGCGGAAGTACAGAGGAGCTTCCTGCCCCAGGCGAATCCCCGGATGAGGGGACTTGAAATCGCAGGCAAAAACCTTCCCTGTGAAGAGATCGGAGGGGATTACTTCGATTATTTATTTGGAGACAGGCACTCCGAGAGCTCCCTGAACGTTGTTGTCGGTGACATCACGGGTCACGGCGTCGATGCCGCATTGCTCATGACAGGCGTCTGCTCATTTCTCCGCAGCCGCGTTTCGCGTTCGGGGACTATCGCTCAGATCATCAGTGAAATGAACCGTCACCTGATGCTGGATGTCTTCGATGCGGGGAGATTCATGACATTGTTCTACCTCGCGCTCGATCTCGGAGAGCGTACGCTGCGGTGGGTCAGAGCGGGCCATGACCCGGCTCTTCTTTACGACCCCCATAAGGATACGTTCCAAGAGCTGCAGGGAAGAGGAGTGGCTCTGGGACTCGATGAATCTTTCGAATATGAAGAGAGCTCCGTGACCGGAGTCGGCGGAGGTCAAATCATCGCCATTGGAACCGATGGAATATGGGAAGCCCATAACAAGCATGGTGAGATGTTCGGAAAAACCCGGTTCAGAGATGCCCTCCGGCGGTTGGCCGAAACGGAAGTAGAGGGGATCATCGAGGCAATCTTTGAAGAACTGAAGGAATTCACCGCCGGCGTTAAGCCCGAAGACGATGCTACCCTGGTTGTCATGCGAGTCAACGACGAAGACGGCTGAGTGCTCAAGCGAGTGACTCAACAAACAATGGGTGGAAAGATCGTCTGGGTACCAAGAAGCCGGCGTGGATGAGCTGCAAAGGGGACGTCCTGAGGACGTCCCCTTCTTGTGAGAGCACGCTACGATGCGTAATGTGCCAGTTCCCGGGTCGGGAGCTCACGCAACTTGGCGATGTCTTTTGTTGGCGCATTCCCGAAAAAGCGGCTGTATTCCCTGCTGAACTGCGAAGCACTTTGATACCCCACCTTCCAGCTCGCGGTCGTCGCGTCCGTCATCGTGGCCAGCATGAGACGCCTCGCCTCCTGAAGACGCAGCGCCTTCTGGAACTGCAGGGGGCTCATCGAAGTGACGGCTTTGAAGTGCTGGTGAAACGAGGAAGCACTCATGTTTGCCAGCTCGGCCAGCTCTTCCACTCTCACGGGCTGGGAGAAATTCTCGCGCAACCAGGATACTGCCTTCGCGATGCCGTTCACACCGGAGTTCGCAATGCCGACCTGGGCCACCCGGACACCGATGGGGCTGCGCAGCAGACGGATCAGGATCTCATCGATCACCAGCGGGCCGAGCAGCTCAGCGTCCTCCGGTTCCGACATCAACTCCATAAGCCTTGTTGCAGCCTCGACAATGCTCCCGTTGACCTGACCGACGTTCACGGCACGTCCCTCAGGAACACGAGGCAGGCCGTGAGGAAAGACCTTCAAGACCAGCTCGGCGACCTTGTGCGGATCGAGATCCAACCTCAAGGCAAGGAAGGGCTTAGAGAAGCTTGCTCGCGTGATCCGTGCGGTTACCGGCAGATCGACGGAGAATGCGATCATGCGAGACTCGTCGTACTCGTAAATCTCCTGCCCCAGCATCAGGCTCTTAGCTCCCTGGGCGACGATGCATAAGGCTGGTTGCGCCAAGCCATGCACCAACTCCGTGCTGGTTTGTGATCTGCGAATGGCGTGCACCCTGGGGATGCGAAGCTCAAAGCAACCGTCATGGGGGGCATAAGCGCTGATCAGACTGGACAACTTGGCCAGGTCCGGCCCGTGTGCGCCAACAACGGTGTCGGCTTGAGCCGTGTGCGAATTGCTGTCAACAACCTTCATGGTCCGTCCTTCCTCGGCAAGCTCTGCGAAAGACCGCCTTCCGTTGATAGATAGTCAATCGTACCAGAAGCTCCCCGCCCGTGCGCTGCACGCCAGGAGGGTCACGCCGTCATCGTGGGGGGCCACATCATCGATGAATCTGAAGACCGAGAGCTCGACGCCCTCGATCAGCTCACTGGCCGCGGCAAAAGGCTTAGCGAGAATCGTCTTCAAGCGGGATCGCATGAGGAGCTCGTCCAGCGGTGAGCGCGCATCGGTCACTCCATCCGTGTACCCGACCAGTATATCCCCTTGCTCGAGCTGTACCCGGCCGATGCGGATTCGAGTCCGCGAGCATCCCCACGGCCGGGCCCGTGGGCTCGATTGCGGTCTTGATGCCGGCGTGAGCATAATCTCCGTATTGCCGCCTGTCCTGGGGCTTCCGTTTATGGCTATGGCTCTCACGATCTCTTCCTTTTTTTGATGGTGATGCAGAATCATGCATTGGAGAAGGGCTCAGTTCAGGCGTTTCTGCTCCAGAAACCTGGACAGCTGCTCCGCGACTTCGAGATTGTTCAGATCCGAAAACGGAAAGTGCGTGTTGCCACGAATGCCAATTTCGGGCAGATGCACGACAGTGACATCACCGCCGCGACGGTTCACAGCATCCCTCCATAGCCTTGCCATCGCCAGGCGTACACGCCACTGGTCTTGACCTGGATTTGGCGAAGGTTGCTCTGGAATATAGTCGCCGTAATAGATGACAATGGGGATCTGTGTGAGCTTCAGGAAATCCGACAAAGGTACGCCCACCGCTTCCAGCGGACCGCCGGAGCTCTGCATCGGAGGAGGCACTTCACCTTCCGGGAAAACGAAATTACTTTCAGGCTCATAGGAAACGACGGCTCGTACACTCTGGCTCTTGATTGCAGTTCGCCAGCCCATGCCACCACTGTGCGAGTGGGTGACAAGGATCGCCGGCCCGATCTTGCTGAACAGTGCCGCGACGGCGTCTGAGTTAACGTCTATATCAATTGGGCCTGTGTCAGGTGTCATCTGACGGAAGCACTGGTTCAGAGCCTCCGGGTCTCGTGAGAACTGCACGCCAGGAAAAAAGTCCGGCCAGATACCGATGCGAAACGTGTTGAGCCATTTTTGCTCATTGGGCACAGGCGTTAGGGTAATCGGCTGGGTTCTCCTTCCTGCGTTGCCTCGACGAGGCTGGTCGATTAAGTAGACTGCGAAGCCGCGGCGCAGGAAAATGTTTTGATAACCCTCGCGCCCCTCCGGGGTGGTTTCCCAAGTTTTTGAAAACTGCCCATAACCATGCCAGAGCACGATCGGTAATTTGCAAGCGTTTGGCGGAATTTGGTAAAATGCATAAGCGTGATCACCGTGATACGTCTGCCCATCAGGAGTCTGTTTGTAAGGATCGAAGGTCCCAGGGTTGCTGATCACCGTCCCAACGGCTGCAACACTGCCTTGCTCTTGGATAATCAGTGGCGCAGACTCGTTGTTACTGCCCGCCATTGCGCTCGATGATACGATGATGGCTGCTGAGATGAGCAGGAGCGCGGTCGATATCTTCCTACGTTTAGGTCTCAGGGGATTCTCCCATCAATCCTTGCTGCATATTGAGGATGGCTCGAAGGACCTCCCTGGGGGGCGGTATCCGAGCGGATGGCGCGGATGGACGTCGTTATGGTCGGCCATCCAGCTCATCATGGCGGGGTGCCGGTCGATCAGCGACCTGTCATTTGCTCCAACTTTTCGGGGTAGCGATCCCCTTGCACCGTGATCTTTGACGAGGCAGTGTCGATCTCGCGCAGATCGTCAGGTGAAAGATCGATCTCAACTGCTCCGAGGTTCTCCTCCAGGCGTCCGAGCTTGGTTGTGCCCGGGATGGGAACAATCCATGACTTTTGGGCCAGCAGCCAAGCTAACGCAATCTGAGCGGGAGTCGCCTTCTTGCGTTCGGCGATCTTTTGAAGCAGGTCCACCAGGACCTGGTTTGCTTTCCTAGCCTCCGGCGTGAAGCGGGGAACGATGTTGCGAAAGTCTGAGCTGTCGAACGTCGTGCTTGCGTCGATCTTTCCCGTGAGGAAGCCCTTGCCCAAGGGGCTGTAAGGAACGAAGCCGATTTCGAGCTCCTCAAGAGTCGGCAGCACTTCCGCTTCCGGGCGTCTCCACCACAGCGAGTACTCGTTCTGGACGGCAGCGACCGGCTGGACTGCATGTGCCCGTCGGATTGTCTGTACTCCCGGTTCAGAAAGCCCGAAGTGCTTCACCTTGCCTTCCTGAATCAGGTCCTTCACCGCCCCCGCCACATCCTCTATCGGCACATCCGGGTCTACACGGTGCTGGTAGAATAGATCGATAACATCCACCTTGAGGCGCTTGAGCGAGGCCTCGGCAACCTCCTTGATGTGCTCCGGTCGGCTATTGAGGACTGGCGCCCCCTGTGTGGGATCGACCTTGGTGTCGAACCCGAACTTGGTGGCGATCACCACTTGCCCACGGAAGGGAGCGAGCGCTTCGCCTACGAGGTCTTCGTTCGTGAATGGGCCGTACACTTCAGCAGTATCGAAGAAGGTAATGCCGCGTTCGACGGCCGACCGAATCAGGGACATCATCTCCTGTTTGTCTCCAGCAGGACCGTAGCCAAAGCTCATTCCCATGCAGCCGAGCCCGAGAGCCGAAACTTCCAAACCGTTCTTTCCGAGATTGCGCTTCTGCATCTTCTATACTCCTCTAGTTGAGTCAAAGATTGGAATCATTGTTTCCTCGTCTTCGTAGCGATCAGCCTGAACGAGTCCGTTGAGCCATAGCTCATGCGGCCTCTCGTCATTGTCTGACGCTACAGCCCTAGACGCTTGGTTTGTGTGCTGGCATGCGGTGCTCGACATCTCATGGGGCGCGCCAGAGCGGTTTCGGATTGGATGGCTCCGCTGGCGCCCGTGACCAATCTCGCTCGCTTCACCGCTGTTCTCCTTTCAAATAGGCCGATGACATCGTGGGATGTTTTGATTGTAGGGGCGGACAGGGGAAAAGACTTGCCTAAATCTCCGAACTGTTGGCACGATCCTATCGATTTATGCAGAATATGGGGCGGGATGCCTTCGGTGATCTATGAGGAGGGAAGGATTTCGAACAATGTTAATGGCTTCCTGTTTTCAGCATTGCAAGTCGCTGTGCGTAGCAGAGACCAACAATCCACGCAGGTCAGCAGGTTGAAGGTATTGATGTCTAGGCAGGAAGTGAAATGCCGGTCACTCCAGCGCGCATAACGCGCATAACGAGTATGATCCGAACCCCTTTAAATTTTCGGCGAGCCGGTTTTCAAGGCCGAGGAGAGCTTTGTTGAGGATCTCAATTGAATACACACTGCATTCCCCACTTCTCACTTCGTAAATCTATCGAGGCAAGAGCTGATCAGGATTTGAATAATGCTTCCGAGGATCTGGAGAACTAGTTGTAGAAACTTAGTTCTTGGGGATATGGAGAAAACAGGATTGGCTCGGAGCTTCACGCCAGATCCCGAGAATGGTCAAATCGTCGTTCATCGTAGCATTGCCGCGCCAGGAACCTACTCTTTCCAGAGGACCTTCTGCCCAGGGAGGACCGGTAGGTATTGCGAAATAGTCAGTCAAGCAGTCATTCCCAAAGAGATCACTCTGAGGTGCCCGTTTGTCGCCCGTCGGACTTCATCGGCCAACCCTCGCTCAACCGAAATGCGTGTCTGCTCCCTATAGTCTTTTCAGCACGCTAATCATTTGCGGACTCAACTGCTTGAACAGTTCTGCGTTGTACGAACCGTGGCACGGTACGGGAACCGCGGCGTTGCTCAAATCCACATACTTGATCGTCGGATCGTTGGTGTTGGGTGCGTCGCTTTGTGGCCGGGTTGGGTCCATGCTGGGCACGGGCAGCTTGCCCGTGCCGCCGGCCGTCAAGTTGTTCGGGCAATTCTGATTGAGGTCATTCTGGACGATCTGCTGTACTGCAATGGCGTGCTTGCGCGATGTGGCGGCAGGCGTTCCCTCCGCGACCGCCGGATCAACGTTAACCGTGACAATGGAAACGGTGTAGTCGCTGTTCAGATAGACCTCGAAAGTCCGGAACTGTTGTGGAAAATCCCGCAACGACGAGGTTTCCACCTGCCAGAAGCCCTGCTCTGGCTTCGCGGGATCTTCCGCGGGAAAGGCCTTCACGGTATTCTTATGCCGATGTCCGGCAATCCACATGAGCAGATTCGGTGTGTTCTGCAGCGTCTTGACCAGGTCAGCGAGGCTCACGGCGTTCCGGTGCTGGGGCGCGATGTTGGTTGTCTCGCCCCACCATTCCATTTCCGATCCGATGGGTGCAACCCCAATGGGAACATGGGCTGCGATAATCATCAACTGGTTGTCGGCCTGCCCCTTGGCCAGTTCGGCTTGCAGCCACGCCCAGCGCTGCGCGTCCAGATAACCATGGCCGTGGATATCGGTCGAGCCGTCGTCTTCCCTTTGTGTATCGTCCAGCACGATCACCTTGAGCGGTATCTTTGGGTTGGGAACGAAGCTGTAACAGGTGAACCCAGGCGGACTGTCTTTGTCGACCAGATTGAAGCCGTGGCCGACCGGCGTGGTCGTGGTCTTGAAAAATTCCTGTATCCACTCTGTCCTCACCAGCGAGCGACGATCCGAATCGGCGGCGACCTTTGGTGCGCCGGCAGCAAAAGCCGGATCCGTGGCCGGCCCGGCATAGATGACCTTTCCGTACGGGGTCGAGCCATCGATCACACCCGTGTAGAACTGCGGCCTGCCAGTCATCCCTTCCATGTTGAACAAAGCGGGAAATGTCCGCAGGTTCGGGACAAGAACGTCGGCAATGGACCAGATAGAATCGGAAATGTACGACTGTCGAATGCCCAGCGCCGGATTCGCATCCACGGGAAACGACCCGATATAGAAATGATCGTGGTTGCCCATTGCCTGATACCAGGGGATGGACTTGTCCAATCCGGCGGCCTGGTATGGTTTTTGGTAGTCGACGCTCTCCGCGCCGAGATGGGCGCCGGAGCTGGGCCTGACGACTTTGCCGTCGATGACGTCGATATACCACCTGAGCTCGTTGTATGACGTGCTGTTGCAGGTGTCGCCGAGCGAGATGCCGAAATCGAACGGGTTCTGCTTGTGCAGTGCATTAACCGTCTGAATCGCCGCATCCAACACATGCGTGGTGTACAGCATCACCGGCGAGTAGATCGAGGTGTTGTTGTAGGCGAATCGCTCGGCCCCTTGAAAATAGATCAGCTGATTCGGTGCTTCCTTGTCCGTGATGTGAATATCAGAAATAGTAAAGAATGTGACGAGCTTGGTTCGTCGG
>CAZIEW010000008.1:0-90361 GCA_964538515.1 uncultured Syntrophobacteraceae bacterium | reverse complement strand
GGGGTAGTAGGTGGATGGGATTGGTGCTAGCCTCCAGATATACTGAGAAAAAAGAAGACTCGCGATCAGGACGACGGGAATGACAAGAATTTCCGCTTTGATGATCGACCGGAAGCTCGTTCCGGTCAGCTCGATTTCCCGCCACCGCTGTGTTGCTTTGCCGTAGTTGTGAATGGGAATGGGAGCGTACCAGATCCCGATCCCCGTGTATCCGAAAAACTTCGACGCCGCGATGAAGCTCGCTTCCCGCACCATGGGCAAGGTCACAAACTGTCCGGCAATCCCCTCCATTCGGGCGGACACGTAGGAAATGATCGGCGTGTAAATGAACCCGTAGGCGACCAGGAAGATCCACGGGAAGCCAGGGACCAAGAACGAGCAAAACATTACATAGGCCAGAGTAGAGACGACGTAGATGCCGAGGGCAATCCAGATGCTGAAATCCCCTCGACCGGCAGGGGGAGTGAACAGCACTCGCAGCCGCTCCTTTAAGCTCCCGAGGTGCTTCTGACGGAAACTGAAGAAGACGTGGAAGATCCCAACCGCAGCAATCGCAAGACCAAGCCCGATGCCAAAGCTCATGTAAAAGTCGAAATTGTTCGCAAACACGGTATCAACGGTACTCATCCCTTTGTGCCACCGGTGGAGGATGCCATGCTCGTAGAGAATGGGATTGACCAGGAGCGTGATCACAAACCCGATCCCGCCGCCGATGACCGCCCAGAAGGGCAGCACCATCCCGATGAAAAGCAGTCCCAAATCCAGCTGGATCCCGGTGGCAACCGCCGGCAAGAAGTCCTCCGTCACGTGGGTCAGCTCAATCCACGGAATCGGAAACAGGCGAATGGGCTCCGATAAAATAACGCCTGAGGCAGCCGGAAGCAGCACGTATAGGGCACCGAAAGCCAGCCCGATCATGCCCCCAATGGAAAACACTCTCCACTTCCAGCTCGTTTCATCCCGTTGGCTCGACTCCGCCAGGGCCATGTTTCCCAGGGCTCCTACGGGAGCCATCGGGAAGGGGAGCTTCTCGACGTCCGAAGTCAGGCGGTAGAGCGCATAGCCCAGCCCAAAATGGTCGACCGCGGAAATGATCTCGAAACCGATCATGAGGAGGATCGGCACCAGCCAGTCGCGGTGAAAGAAGGTGCGCTCGACCAGAGCTTCCGAGCCCATCTGGGGCGCCACCCAACCCGGGATGTGCTGTGCCAGTCCGAGCATCTGCGCGGCTTCGGACTGGACGAGATACTGGTTCCAGAGCAGCCCGGAGAACGGAGAGGCCATTGCCGCTCCCGCCATGTAATAGAGGACGAAGATCTCCTGCTGGCGCAGCTTTGTGTAGGCGCGCTTGGCGATCTCTGCAAACAAGATGATCGTCACCCAGCGCGCCGCCGGGCCGATGCCGGTTCCGATGACCAGCCCCAAATACATGGAGCCCGGCATCATCAAAAAGCCGATAAACAGCGCCCCGATGATCGATTTCAGCCCGAAGCCTTCCTCGAACTGATCCGGAGCCTTCAGCAGGTCACGATATTCTTGGAGCTCTTTGTCTTCGTACATGATGTTGCATTCCCGGCGAATTCGGAGAACGGGGGGCCGAATGGGACCCTCGACCGCACGCTCTCGATCAAAGCGGCAGCACGTGATAGCTCATTGAGGAGAACCAGCCCACCACAAGCCAGAAGCAGGCCATGAGCATGTCCCCCACCACCATGCCGATAAACAACCGCCTCACTTCTTTATACTGGCCAACCCCTCCATACCGCAGAACGAGCACGTTGCACAGCCACCCGAAGAAGAACCCGAACCATAGGATATCCATGGCGGTGCTGTAGGTGGTGAGGTAGCCGATGGGATGGAGCGGCCACCAGATAAAATAATGGTATCCCATCACCAAAACGAGCATCACTCCCGCGCCGATGACTGTGAAGATGATACTCCATTCCTTGGCCTCTTCCGGATGAGCCAGTAGCTGAGCGGCATTTTCATGGACTCTCCGTGTTGTTTCCAGTGCCCAGTCGTCCGGGAGCGCAGCTGCACCATATTTGTAATAGAGCAGCAGCATCGCTACGAAGGAGGCTATCAGCGCGAGCGCGAGGGCGCTTAAAATTCCCAGGAGAAAACGGCCTCTGGGCTCGGAGCCGTTGGACAGCTTGGAGCTGTGGAAGAGCGACGGCATCAGCGATTCCCTGAGATCCACGAAGGTGATTTTCTGAATCACGGGAGCCATCACCAAAGTGACCGGCGCAATCGCTCGCGTGCTCAAGAAGGCGAGAAAGCCATCCGTGGGCGCCAAGGCCAACGTGAAATAAGGCAAGCCCCCTTGGCAGATGAGCCGCGAGGCGACCACCTGGAACAGAAAGCACACCCCCACAAAGACCAATGCGGACAGCCAATCCATGCCGAAAGCCACAAGCCAGACCGTCATGCCGACAAACCCGACCGCGAAGATACAGAACGCCCGACGTGCCGCCATGAACCCGTGAGGCTCTGCGATGAGATCTTCCCGTGACCCGAAAGACCGGAACATGAGGATCAGATGATGGCGCGCGAGCCAGATGACAAACAGGTAAAAGACAAGAAACGCCCCCACCATTTGCATCTCCTCGACATTGGACAGGCCCGGACCAAAGGTCGTCCCTAATGCGGCGGCGGGAAGACGCCACCCCAGCACCTGAAGCACCCCGGGGAGGAACCCGCCCGCCAGGTAAAAGCTCCAGAGGCTAAAGGAGATCTGTTTCGAAGCCAGAAAGGCGAAGCCGATGAACGCTGGGTAAAGATAGATCTTGGCTTTGTAGAACCCCGACAGAAACCCCTCTTTGGGGACGTAGGGCTGAGCAAGGAAGATGGTGGGGATCTGCGGCACCTCGGGAAAATAGGTATGCGCTCCGTTGAAGGCGTGCAGCAGGAGGGGAATACTCACTCCAACCAAGAAATACCGGTGAGCGAGAAAGCTTGTGAGGGTGCCTTGCTCCGATTGCTCACTGAGAATTTCAGGGACGCGCAGCAGCGGAAAATTCATCTTCTCATTTTCGATCCACTGGTGCGAAAAGACCCCGATAATGCCGACCATCGTCATGTAGAGCAAAACGATGAAGAGTCCCCACCAAGCCATGGGGAGCAGCCACGCCGACCAGGGGATGACCTTCGCCACCTCCCACCAGGTCAGATCCAATCCCCCCTCAACCCCGCTGTATATGGCCCGGATGATCCTGGGGTCGGCTGGGAAAAGACTCCCCGGAAGAAGCGGCTGCAACGTGCGACCGGCATCCCCTGAGGTGCTGCCAAGCCAGGCCGGCGTCGTGATGTTGAGGATGAACGTTCTCATGAATCCTGTGTAGCTCACGCCCGTTGCCACCGTCACCATGGACCAGATGAGCAACAGCTCCTCGGAGCGAAGGCGCCACGCTTTTCGAATGCGTCCGAGGAGCGGATTGGCGAAAACAATCAATGAGAAAAGCAGAATGAAGGAGGCGAGCGGGAAATGGCCGCCGGCCAAGGGACTGTTCTGCAGCTTGATGTTGTTATAGGGAGTGAACGCGCTGCAAAGGGTGGCCAGGATAAGGCCGGTGAGCAAGGCGGGCCGGCGCAACCGGGTTAGTTTCATGTCCTCCATCCCCTATCGGTAGCTCGATCGAGCTCAACGGGCACCAAAGCGTGACTGAGCGAAGTCTGCAGGCGTGAGCCTGCATATTCGATTGAGGCCAAGAAATCGTCAAGGCAAAAGTCACCGGCAGGTGATAGAGGTCCCATCTTGCTGCGGACAAGAGCTGCGATCCGCCGCATCAGACACTCCTAATACACTCCTCAACAACGCCGGGGTATGAAGGAACCTCCGGGATGACCGAAAAAACGGCTTCAAGCATTGGACGACTTATGCTAGAAAATAAAATTTCCGCATGCTGTGCGGGTTCCGAGAGACAGGCTCGTCCCCCTCCCGCCTCGCAGCCAGGAAGCAGTAATCCGTTATCCTCATTCATCCGTCTTAAGGAGGTCCAAGAGCGTATGGCCCTTATCGTGCAAAAATACGGGGGAACATCCGTGGCCAATGCCGAGCGCATTCGGGCGGTGGCGCATCGGGTGACCGAGCGAGCCCGAAGCGGTGACAAGCTCGTGGTTGTCCTATCTGCGAGAGCCGGCGATACCGACGGCTTGATCAAGCTCGCGAGGGAGATCTCGCCGAAGCCCGATGCCCGAGAGCTTGACGTGCTGCTCGCCACAGGGGAGCAGATCACGATCGCCCTCTTCTGTATGGCCATCAAGGAAATGGGGCTTGAAGCCGTATCGATGACCGGCTACCAAGCGGGTATCATCACGGATCGCAATTACGGGCAGGCGCGCATCAACTGGATCGAGACGCTTCCCATCATGGACAAGCTCCATGATGGCAAGATCGTTGTAGTTGCAGGCTTTCAGGGGTACGACGACGAAGGCAACATCACCACCCTTGGCCGAGGCGGCTCCGACACGACCGCCGTCGCCCTCGCTGCCGCCCTCAGTGCCGATATGTGCGAAATTTACACGGATGTCGAAGGGGTTTTCACCGCGGATCCGAACATTTACTCAAAGGCCCGAAAGCTGGAAAAGATCAGCTACGAAGAAATGCTGGAGATGGCCAGCATGGGAGCCAAGGTCTTGCACTTGCGCTCAGTGGAATTCGGCATGAAATACCATGTCCCCATCATGGTCCTCTCCTCTTTCACCGATGCTCCAGGCACGCTCGTCACCAAGGAGGATGAAGAAATGGAACAAGTGGTGGTCTCCGGCATCACCTACAATCGCAATGAGGCTCGCATCACCATCACCAACGTCCCGGACGTCCCGGGCATGGCCGCCAAGCTATTCCGCCCCATCTCCGATGCCAAGATCAACGTTGACCTGATTGTCCAAGGGAGCGGGAGCATCCCCGGGCGCGCGGACATGTCATTCACCGTGCCCAAACCGGACTATGACAAGGCCATCCGGATGACCGAGCGCATGGCGGAGGAGCTGGGCGCAGGCAAGGTGCACAGCAATCCGAACATCGCCAAGATTTCGGTCATCGGTCTCGGAATGCGCAGCCACAGCGGCGTAGCCTGCAAGATTTTCGAAACCCTCTCCAACCAGAATATCAATATCAAGATGATTTCGACGTCCGAAATTAAGGTCTCCTGCGTTATCGATGAAAAGTACACGGAGCTGGCCGTTCGCGTGCTGCACGATGCCTTCGAGCTGGAGAAGGCGCCACCGCTCGGGACGGCCAAGATCAAGGAAGAGAAGTGAGCGATCAAGGCAGGGAAACGCCGGGCGTCGACTTCGCTCCGGCTTCCTGCCTTTCCGCACCTGAAAGGGACCCCCGATGCATGAAGTCAAAATCTACGACACAACCTTGCGAGACGGCACACAGGCCGAGGACTTCACCTTGTCCATGGAAGACAAGGTCCGGATCGCCCTGAAACTGGATGACCTCGGGTTTCATTACATCGAGGGCGGCTGGCCGGGCTCGAATCCCAAGGATGCAGGCTTTTTCGAAGAGATCAAGAACTACGCCCTTCGCAATGCCAGGATAGCCGCTTTCGGGGCCACCCATCACCATAGCAAAACCGCATCCACGGACGAAAACCTGAAGGCGCTCGTCGCAGCCCGGACGCCCGTGATCACCATCTTCGGGAAGAGCTGGACCATTCACGTCCGAGACGCGCTCCACACCACCCTGGAGCGGAACCTCGAGCTCATTCGCGATAGCCTTGCCTACCTGCGTCAACACACCGAGACCCTGTTTTACGACGCCGAGCATTTCTTCGACGGCTTCAAGGACAATCCCGACTATGCACTGGCGACGCTCGGCAAAGCCATCGAGGGCGGAGCCGAATGCTTGATCCTGTGCGACACCAACGGCGGAAACCTTCCCAACAAAATCCGGGAGATCATGGAGGTGGTGAAGGCGACCTACCCCGGCACGCCCCTCGGGATTCATGTTCATAACGACGGGGACCTCGCAGTGGCCAACTCCCTCGCCGCCGTGGAGGCCGGCGCCGTGCAGGTCCAGGGCACCATCAACGGGGTGGGCGAGCGGTGCGGCAACGCCAATCTGTGCTCGATCATCCCGAACTTGTGCCTCAAGATGGGCATCGAGTGTCTGTCCACCGAGAATCTTCAGAAGCTGCGTTCCGTGAGTCGATATGTGCTCGAGCTTGCCAATGTGACGGCCAACCGTTACCAGCCCTTCGTGGGCCGCAGCGCATTCGCTCACAAGGGTGGCGTCCACATCAGCGCCGTCGAGCGGAACCCCGGCACTTACGAGCACATCGATCCCGCCCTGGTGGGGAACCGACGGCGGGTGCTCGTCTCCGATCTTTCGGGACGCGCCACGATCCGGCGCAAAGCCGAGGATTATGGGCTCAACCTGAGCAAGACCGACCCGGTCGCTCTGCAAGTGCTCGAGGAATTGAAAGATCTCGAAAACCAGGGGTTCCAGTTCGAGGCAGCCGAGGCCAGCTTCGAGCTCCTCATCAACAAGGCCATGGGCAAGAGCAAGCGCTACTTCGAGCTTGTGGGATTCCGCGTGATCGAGCAGAAGATGAGAGACGATGGAAGTCCCGTCGCGGAAGCGACGATCCGAGTCAAGGTCGGCGGCAGTGAGGAGCACACGGCCGCCTTGGGCAAGGGCCCGGTCAATGCCCTGGACAACGCCCTTCGCAAGGCCTTGGAGAAGTTCTATCCCGAACTGAGGGACATGGAGCTCAGCGACTACAAGGTACGGGTCCTCCCCGGACGGGACGGCACAGCGGCGCGCGTCCGCGTGCTCATCGAGTCAACCGACGGCGTCGACCAATGGGGCACGGTTGGCGTCTCCCATGACATCATTGAAGCCAGCTGGCAGGCCCTGGTCGACAGCGTCAATTACAAGATGTACAAGACAGAAAAGCAAAAGCAAACGTGCTGAGCGGCCTAATCCCGAAGTCAACCTGGGCGGCCGGCATGCTCGTGGCCGCCCTGATCCTCGGATTCCTTTTTTTTCGCGCCCTCACTGCCCCACGGCCTCTCCCCTCCCCTTCCCATCGTCCCATTGTGATCCAGGTCGAGGGGCAGGTGCCTCATCCGGACGTTTACGTGCTGCCCGGCCCCACGGCAACCTTGGGCGACGCCCTCCGTGCCGCCGGGGGGATCGTGGGCCATGGAGCGGGGGCTCCTGACGAAGTGCTGACGATGACGGCCGTTTCGGGAACCATCCTGCGCGCTGAGAGGGACGCTTCGCGCGGTGTGCAAATCACGGTCGAGCCCATGCCGGCTTCAATGCGCCTGCTCCTCGGGATGCAGCTTGACCTGAACACGGCAACCGTGGATGAGCTCTTGTGCATCCCACGCATGAAGCCGGAAACGGCGCAAGCGATCGTGGAGCGACGAAAGGAAAAGCCATGGCACAGCCTCGAGGACTTGACCGAGCTTCCCGGCGTGGGACCAAAAACAGTGGACCGTTGGAGATCCTCCGTGTCGGTTGAATAGTGTTTGTCCGGCTATACCGCTTGCTATATACTCGTCGCAATCCCACACGCCATGCTTTTAGCTGAGGTCTCCGTATCCAGCCAGGCTCATGATGCTGTGATCATGAAGAACAAGGGCCGCCTCCTCCCTGAAGGGCCCGGCTCTGCGGGGGTCTCGTCGAGGGATCTGTGGTCATGACATCGAGCACCCGCGTTGAAAGAGAGTGGCGGCGCGGAGAGGAGATTTGGCTTGGACTTTGGGACCCTTGGATCGATCCATTTCAACTGGGCCTTTTTTTCGGGGCTTTTCAGTATCGTGATCATCGATCTCATCCTGGCTGGGGACAACGCGGTCGTCATTGCCATGGCGGTGCGCTCCTTGCCGAAGGAGCAGCGGCGAAAGGGGATTCTCTTCGGCGCGGGGGCGGCGGTGCTGCTCCGGGTGATTCTCACTTTTTTCGTCGCCCAGCTGCTTCAAATCAACTACCTCAAACTGATCGGCGGCTCGCTCATCCTCTGGATCGCGGTCAAGCTCTTCATCGAAGGGGCGCCCGAAGATACGAGAGAACGTCAGGCCACCACCGTCGCACAGGCGATCAGGATCATCGTGATCGCCGACATCACCATGGCGCTTGACAACATGCTTGCCGTCGCCGGGGCTTCACACGGGAATGTTTTTCTTCTTCTCTTCGGCCTCGGGTTGAGCATCCCGTTTGTTGTCTTCACGAGCAACCTCCTGTCCATGCTCATGGACAAATACCCGGTCATCGTTTACATCGGAGCCGCCATTCTCGGCAAAGTTGGCGGAGAGATGATGATCACGGACCCGGTTGTCGTGAGCCTGCTCGCCCCAAACAAGCTGGTACAGTATTTGGTCGAAGCGTCGTTCGCGGCGGGAGTCATCGTCGTCGGGAAATTGTGGATGAGGTGGCTGATGGGCAAAGACGTGCTCGATCATACTGCTGAGACCGAAATGGCGGTTCAGACAAAGCCCAACGAGTGAGAGACCATGGCTATTTTAACGGTATCCAGGGAATATGGCAGCGGTGGGCGGGAGATTGGCCGTGCGGTGGCTTCGGGCATGGGCTACGAGGTTGTTGACAAGCAAAGCATCATCGCCGAAGTGCGTCGCATGGGCCACAAGTGGGAGCAGTGGACCCAGGAAATGGACGAGCATTCCCCATCGGTCTGGGAGAAATATGACTGGTCTTTCAGGGGCTTCACCGCGCTCATGGAGAGCATCATCTGGCAGTTCGCCCTCCGCAACAACGTGGTCATTATCGGACGCGGGGCCAACCACATTCTGAAAGGCCTGCCCCATGCACTTCGAATTCGCATCGTGGCGCCCCTGGAGTCGCGGATCACGCGCGTCATGGACCGCGAGTCCGTCAGCCGGGATACGGCACGCTGGATGATTCAGAAGATCGATCAGGACCGTGCGGGATTCGTCTTCACGGTTTTCGGCAAGCCATGGGACGACCAAGCCGATTACGATTATACGCTGAACACGGGCTTCAAATCCCTCGACGAGATCGCCCAGGCCGTCATGGAGCTCCTTCGGGAGCGCGACAAGCTTGTTGACGAGTCGGTGCAGCGCTCCCTGGACTTAAGGGCAGAGGCGGCCCGGATCAGAGCTGGTCTGCTGACGAATCCGGCGATCCTTATTCCCACCCTCGACGTTCAGTTTGACGGCCGGCAGATTGTTTTACGCGGGATCATCCACAACCCCAAAGAGCACAAGCGAGTCGAAGAAGCCGCCAGAAAGCTGGCCGGTGAAACGGCGATCCGTTGCGAGCTCCATTACAGGAGCTGATTCCGGGGTGTCGGTCACGCACCCCCACGACAAAGCACCATCCGTCAAACGGTTCGAACGGTGTGCTGTGAGCCGGACGGTCCTGCCGTCTAGCGAGCCACCGTGAATCGCCATTTGCAGAAATGGTCGTCCGGATGCGGATCCGGCGGCGCGTAAAGACACTCGACCCGAATGGAGGGATCGATCTCTCTGGCGAAATTCACGAATTCGTCCCGGTGCATATCCTTGCATTCGTAAGGACCGAGTCCGTGGCGAAGCCGAGCTTCCTGGGGCGGGCAATGGGGAGCGGTGAGAAGGATCTCATCCTGCCCTTCCTCAATCTCATATCCCACAATGGGCGTCCAGGGATACAGCCGCAGTGCTTCGAGGAACCCCTTGAGCCCTCGATTGCGCTGAACCGAAAACCGTTTCTTCATATCTTTGGCGGCCATCCCCGAGACCTTTCCCCAGACGCGCTGGTTGATCCGCTCTGCGACCGAAAGCCCGTACTCCTCTTCCACATAGAGAAACCAGAACGCGTCCACCACACGATAATGCCACAGGAGAAATCCCAAATACTCCCTCAGCTCCGGCGCTTCCATGCTCTCGAACACCCGCAGATCCATGATCCAAGTCCTTTCCCACCGAATCAGGCCACCCCCCAGCAGACACTTCCGCGGAACAACGTGATGCCAGCACACTACAAAATCCTCGCCGCCTCTTCAATCCCCCTACGCGAAATGGTAGTCTCCGCTCGGAAAAGGCTAATTGAGCCTCACGACCCGATGCTCCGGGATTCTTAGACTCGGGCCATTCGTTGACGTCAAGATGCGGAAGATGACGGGCTTGCCCGTTTCAGGCGGAAGAGAAACGATGTCATCCGAAGGAAGCGCTTTCATCGTCGCCAAGAATCTCACCAAGGTCTATCCGTTGGGTGGGAGCGAGGTCGTGGGAATTCGAGACGTCGACCTGGAGATCCAGTTGGGTGACCTCGTGGTGCTCAAAGGAAATAGTGGCTCAGGCAAGTCCACGCTGCTGGCCCTGCTCGCCGGGCTGGATCGGCCGACGCGGGGACGTTTGACTGTCGGCGGTCAGGATTTGGGTGCAGCGTCTCCAGACACCATGACCCGTTACCGGCGCCAGACGATTGGGATCGTGTTCCAGTCTTTCAACCTGCTGCCCACCTTGAGTGCTTTCGAAAACGTCTGTCTGCCGGCTCTTCTTGCGGGGAAGGATAGAAGCGCAACGCATAGGAGAGCCGGCGAGCTCCTCGAATGGCTCAACCTCTCCGCGCGGGCAAGCCACCTTCCGGCCCAGCTTTCCGGTGGAGAAATGCAGCGGACCGCCATCGCACGGGCACTCATCAACGACCCCTCCCTCATTCTCGCCGACGAGCCGACGGGAAACCTGGACTCGCACCATGGTCAGGCTGTAATCGACCTTCTAAGAGAGCTTAAACGGGTCTGGCAGCGAACGGTCATCATCGCCACTCACAGCCACCTGGCGGATGACTTGGCCGATCTGATCCTTACCCTCAAGGACGGGCTCATTGTCGAAAGGGTGAACTGTCGGTGAGCTTCTTTCTGCGCCTTTGGCTCTGGTTCAACGTACGGCATGGAGCACACCATCCGTGGCGCGTTGGGGCGGTCCTGCTCGGGATCGGCCTGGGGGCGGCGGTCTTCACGAGTGTGCGGCTCGCCGTCGAGGCCTCGGTTGCATCTTTCACCTCCAGTGTCGACATCCTTGCGGGGAAGGCCGATTGGGTCGTGATCACCCCAGGCGGACGCGTGCCCGAGGCGGTAGTCCCAACGCTGCTCAAAATGCCCGCCGTCCGAACGGCCTCCCCGGTGATCAGCACGTACGTGAGCGCGGGAGAATCGGGAAAGCCTTTTTTGCTGCTGGGGTTTGATCCGCTGCTGGACCGCCCCCTGCGCTCGTGGCGCCTGGAGCAGGATACCTCTTCGACAATCCCGAAGCTCGACCTCATCGCAGATCCGGATACGCTCATCCTGACCGAGCAGCTTGCGAAACGATTGGACCTGGAGCCTGGAAAGACGACAATCCTGAAGACTGTCCAGAGGAGTCGTCCGTTTCGCATTGTCGGGATGCTTCGAGGCGAAGGCCTCGCCTTAGCAGAAAGCGGCATGGTCGCCTTTTGCGACATCGCGACAATCCAGGAGCTCCTCTCCATCCGTGGTTTTGTGGACCGCATTGACCTCCTGCTTCAACCCGGCACGCCGCCGGAGACGGTTCAGGTCATCCGAGACAGCCTCCCGGAGGGCTGCATCCTTGAGCCACCGGGCGAAGCCAAGGAGAGCGGCAGACGCCTTATCCGCTCCTACCAGCTGAACCTGTCGGTGCTAAGCTTCGTCTCGCTCTTCGTCGGCATGTTCCTGGTCTACAGCCTGGTCGCGCTCAACGCCACGGCGCGACACGCCGAGGTGGCCATCCTCCGGTCGATCGGCGGTTCCCCGTCACTTGTCTTTGCCCTGTTCCTCGCAGAGGGTGTCTCTCTCGGTATCTTGGGCTGGCTGCTGGCTCTTCCCCTGGGCTCCATGCTGGTCCGCGATCTCCTCAAGGCTGTCAGCGGGACCATTTCCCTGCTGTTCGTGCGAACAACGGTCGAGGGAGTGAACGTTGCTCCGTTGGAGATCGTGATTTCTTTTCTCATGACCGTCGCGGTCTCAGCGATCGCGGCGATCCAGCCGGCCTTGGAGGCTCGAAAAATCTCTCCGCGTGAGGCCTTGACGATTTTGGAGACCGCTTCGAGCCGCGAAGCCGGACACCGCTCCCTGACAGGGATTGGCGCCTTGCTCATCGCGTCATGCTGGCCCCTCTCGATGCTGCCTCCCCCCATGGGGCTTCCATTGCCGGGATATGCGGCGACCTTCGTCCTCTTTCTCGGGTTCGCGCTGCTTTCGCCTCAGTTCCTAAGGATGCTGGGGACCTTTCTGCCTCCGGTACTGAGAAAGCTCGGTGGGGAGACCGCCTACCTTGGCGGACGCTATGTCCGTGATGCCGGACCGCGGATCGCCATTTCCACCGGCGCTCTCATCACCGCGGTGGGTCTCTTTGTAGCCCTCGTGGTCATGGTGCACAGCTTCCGGAGCACGGTCGAGAGCTGGGTATCGCAGAGCATCCGAGGGGATCTCTTTCTCGGCTCCAAGGACGGCTCCATCAACCGATACCGCGAGCCGCTGCCCTCCTCCCTCGTTGAATGGCTCCTCCGAGAATCGGAGCAGGAGCCCATCGAGCTCTCACCGTATCGGCGCATCCCGCTGCTTCATGCGAAGACTCCTTACCAACTGGAGGCACTGGATTTCGATCTCTTTCTCAAGCACTCCCGGTTTCTGATGGTCGAGGGCGATCTGCCGAGCGCCCTGCCTGCGCTCAGCCGCGGAGAAGGCGTGATCGTGTCGGAGGTCTTCGCCAACCAGACAGGACTCCATTCAGGGGGGCTGTTTGACGCGACAGTCGCGGGAGTCACCCTGAGGGTGCCGGTCCTGGGCGTTTTCCGGGACTATCGAACCCATGGAGGCGTCGTTCACTACTCGTTACCGCATTTCATCCGCCTAACGGGGGATGGATCCTGGAGTGGCGTCAGGATTCAGGCTACAGGGAGCGTTGGCGAGCGAGATCAGGTGATCGAGCGAGTGAGGTCAGCCGTCATCGCATTCTGCGGGGCACAGGAGCTCGCGGTGGAGGTGACCACGGGGGAATCGCTCCGCCGGGAGATCCTCCGGATTTTCGATGAGACGTTCGCTGTCACGACGGCACTCTTGACGATCGCGTTGCTGGTCGCAACCCTCGGCATGGCGACGACTCTGAGCGTGCTGGTGCTGGAGCGCACCAGGCAGCTGCACACGCTGCTCGCCTGCGGCGCAAGCCGTAGTCAAATCCGAGCGATGATCGTCTGGGAAGCTGTATTGATGGTCTTCGGCGGGCAGTGCCTCGGCTTGATGTGCGGTTTTCTGCTCTCTTTTCTCTTAATCTACGTGATCAACAAGCAGTCTTTTGGCTGGACGTTTGTTTATAGCGTCGATGCGGTGAGCCTCGCGCTGTCGGTTCCTCTCATCTTGGCAACCGCCCTTTTGGCAGCTCTGCCGGCCGCGCAGCTCGTTTTCAAGCGGTCGCCCGCGCTGGTTCTCAGGGAGCGCTGATTTGCATAACATCCTCTATTCGTTCAGGATTGCCTTTCACCGCAGCTCAAGGCTGACGCTCTTGGGAACCATTCCGGGTCTCCTCCTTGCGGCAGCGTTGATCGTCAATGGGGCGACCCTGGTGGAAGGCAAGGACTCCGACTCATACCCTTCCATCCTGGGTCCCTGCGGGCTTGAATTCCCAAGGGACCATGGGGATCACCCGGAACATCGTACCGAATGGTGGTACTATACGGGTAACCTCCAATCGCCCGACGGTTCGCGGTACGGCTATCAACTCACGTTCTTTCGCAGCAGGATGCGGCCGCCGGCGGACGATAAGCGCCGGGAGTCGTCCTCATCCGCTTGGCGGACGTCTCAGCTCTTTCTGGCTCATGCGGCTCTGACGGACATCGCAGGAAAGCGTTTTGTCCACGCGGAAACCATCGCCCGCGGCGCGCTCGGGATGGCAGGCGTCCGGAGCGAATCCTCGGCAACGAGGGTTTGGGTAAGAAACTGGTCCGCTCGGATCACTCCGGATGTCCACTCGCTGACCTCAAACGCCGGCACTTTCTCGGTGGATCTTACGCTCTCGCCCGTAAAGCCACCCGTCCTCCACGGAAATGGGGGCTATAGCCTGAAAGGCGGGACACCTGAGCGTGCCAGCTGCTATTATTCCCTCACGCACCTGGAAACCTCAGGAGTCATCGTCCTTGACGGAAAAGCTGTCCCGGTGAGCGGGAAGAGCTGGATGGACCATGAATTCAGCTCGGCGCCCCTGGATGAGGGGCTCGCCGGCTGGGATTGGCTCAGCCTGCAGCTATCCGATGGAACGGAGCTGATGGTCTACCTGATGCGTGAAAAAGGGGGAGCCACGAGCTCGGTGTCCGGTGGGACCTTCGTTCCGCGAGTGGGCAGCCCGGTCCACCTCACCCGGAGCCAGATTGAAATCCAGATTCTGCAGCATTGGACCAGCCCAAAGTCGGGAGCCAGGTACCCCAGCCGATGGGGGCTGCGAATCCCGACCCTCAACCTCGACCTTGTCGTAAGCCCCAATCATGCGGATCAGGAGCTGATGACCCCGGAGAGCACGGACATCACCTATTGGGAAGGCAGCGTGAACGCCGTCGGCAATCTGAAAGGTCGGATGGTAAGCGCCCAAGGCTACGTGGAGCTCACCGGATACGCCCAGTCCATGGACGCTCGCTTTTGATTGAAGATTCTGTCTCTACCCCCTTCGTATCCTTTCACAAACCTCAAACGTCGTCTTTGAGACCAAACTTTCCCAGCCAGGCAACAAGCTTCCGTGCCTCGCCGGGAAGAAGCGGATAGGTGCACATTCGGCCTAGCCAGTCCTTGATCAACATCTGATCTGCCCCCACAGACCGAACATAGCTGGGCACCAGAGGGACTTTGCCCTGCCCACCGGGCAAATCGATCACGAAATGCGGCACCCCGAGTCCGGAAATACGATTCCGTAGTCCGTGCAAAATCTCCAAACCCCGATGAACGGGAGTACGAAAATGGCTTGTCCCTTGCGTAAGATCCATCTGCATCAAGTAATATGGCCGGACGCGAAGCCTCAGCAGTCGTTGAAAAAGCTCAGCCAGAATGTCGACTTGGTCGTTAACGCCTCTCAGTAGTACGGTCTGGCTCCCCAGAGGGATTCCGGCGTTGGCAAGGAGCGTGCAAGCGGCTACGGACTCCGGAGTGATTTCCACGGGATGATTGAAATGAATGTTGATGTAAAGCGGATGGTGGCGAGCCAGCATCGCTGCCAGGTCTGCTCCAATGAGCTGGGGCTGGAAGACGGGAGCGCGAGTCCCGATCCGGATAATCTCGACGTGGGGGATTGCGCGAAGAGAGGCAAGGATTGCATCGAGTCGGTGAGCAGGGAGAAGCAGCGGATCCCCCCCAGAGAGCAGGACGTCACGCACCTCTGGGTGTGAGCGGATATAGGCAAGTCCGGCCTCCAACAGCGCGTCGGTCAGGGCGACGGGGCTATCCCATCTCCGCTTGCGGGTGCAGAAACGACAGTGGGCTGCGCAAACGGAGGAAACCAGCCAGAGGACACGGTTCGGATAGCGGTGAACCAGATTGGGAACAACGGACAAGGCCTCCTCGGCAAGGGGGTCCTGCAAGCCGTCGCCGTCCTCGACCTCTGACACATGGGGCACAATTTGACGCCATATGGGGTCTTCAGGGCGCTGCACGAGGCTCAAGACGTAGGGGGACGCATGAAACGGGAATCGCTCTGCAACGCGTTTGGGACCGGTCGAGTCTACCGACCACCGCTCGCAGAAGCGAGCCAATTCGTCAGATGGTTTCCAATTCATTCTCTCATCCGGAATAGTGAAGCCAGGTTGAATGCGTGTCGCAGCCTTGCCAGGTTGGACCAGCCCGCCGGAGAGCGCTTCCAACGCGAGCCCAGTGGAGACCTGATCCGCCCGGCTCTGGAGGAATAGCAAATACTCCCTGGATTTGCCAGCCTCCCTGGACCTTGTTTTTTTGGTTTATGTGCGGTGCCGTTGAAGCCGTAATGAATGAAGGAATCAAATCCATGCCTTCTTCCAGCCCATCAGTCGCATGGACCTGACGGCATGAGAACTATCGTGGGGGAAATCATCGAATGGCGGAGCTCACCAGAGAGCAGTTACTGTACGCGGTTATCGCGGGCAGAGGTCCGGCGCACCTGATCGGAGTAGACCTTTCCAGAATGGATTTGTCCAATGCCGGGTGGCTCATCGATGCCGATCTTCGCATGTCAAACCTCTCGCACGCCAATTTGAGCGGATCCAATCTGAGGGGGGCTCGACTCGAAAAGGCAAACCTTGACGGGGCCGTGCTGGCGGTGACGAAGCTGGACGATGCGGACTTGGGCAATACCAAGCTTACCGTGGCCAATCTCAGAAAGGCCAGCCTCAAGAACGCTAATCTTGCGGGCGCCCGATTGATCGGCGCAAACATGGTTCAAAGCAACCTCGAAGGAGCCAACCTTGAAGGAGCGGACCTGGAGGGGGCAAATCTCGAGGGAGCTTGCCTGCGCAACGCCAATCTCACCGGAGCCAATCTGCGACTGGCAAATCTGCGGGCAGTGGAGCTCGACCCGGGAGCGCTCTCCATCACCGGTGAGCTGACGGATCGAGACCAAGCCGACACGCTCTACCTCTCCAAAGGTTTTGACGGTTCGGTCAATGCGGTGGCGCTCGTCGATGTCATCCAAATCCTTTGCCTGGCACAGTCCACCCTCCGCATCCATGTCACGACCCCCAACGATGAAGGCTCCATTTACATGAAATCGGGTCGTGTCAAGCATGCAGAGAGCACCACCCAGAAAGGAGAGCCCGCCTTTGTCGAGATGCTCACATGGCAGAACGGCACATTCCATACGCTTCTCCTGGAAGGCGAGTTCCCGACTACCATCCAGAAGCCGTTGGAGCATCTCCTCGTAGAAGCACTCCGGCAACAAGATGAACGAACTTTCGAGAGTAACTAGAGTCTTGAAGCATCCATTGTCGCCTGAGCGACATCACTCAGGCCCAAAACTTGCATCGAATTCATATACAAGCCTCGTTGACCGTCGATCTAGTCGCTGCTCTGACTGTATTGGGTGATTTCAAAGCGTTAATAATGAGACACGGCAGCGGATTCCAAGTAATGCTTCGGAGACCTCCTGCCGATAAGCAAGCTCGGAAGCAACATTCCATACCCAGACACACGGTAGCTCTGTTTTACCTGATTCTTTACACACCAGGGATACAAACCATATCGCCAACTCGAAGGAAGAGCCAGTAATGAACCTTATTTTGACACAGAACCAGACCAACAGGCTGGAGGATATCGTCAAGCGTGAGCTTATCAGCGCCGGCGCGAACCACGTGATTATTGTCGATATATCCGGGAACCTCATCTTCGAGCGCGGCTCCCTTCAGGTGGCGGATATCCTTTCCCTGGCGGTGCTGCTCGCCGCAAATTTCGCGGCCACGGCAGAAATCGCAAGGCAGATCGGCGAGACGGACTTCTCGCTCCTCTTTCATAAAGGGGACAAGACCAACATCCATTTCAGCAAACTTGGACCCAATCATATTATCATTACGCTTTTTGAAGACAGTGTTTCGCTGGGACTGATTCGACTTCGGTCGACCAGCGCCATCCAGCAACTAGCAGCCATTCTTGACGGACAGGAAGGGAAACAGCGGTGGCCTTCATAGATCTGGGCAAGCGCGAAATTCAGGTTAAGGTCGTATATTACGGCCCCGGTCGTGGCGGGAAAACGACAAACCTGCTTATGGTCCATGAATCCATGTCCAAACAGGTTTGTGGAAAAATGGTAACCATCGACACCAAGGGAGACCGAACGCTCTTCTTTGACTTTCTACCTCTGAGCCTTGGGAAAGTCCTCGGCCTGACTGTTCGAATCCAGTTGTACACCGTTCCGGGACAGGTCATGTACAACACGACAAGAAAGCTGGTTCTGCGTGGCGTGGATGGAGTGGTGTTTGTCGCCGATTCTCTGAGAATTCAAAGGCAGAAGAACATTGAAAGCATCCAGAACCTTGCGGAAAACCTTGCCGATGAAGGATTGGACATCCGCAAGATCCCTTTGGTCCTTCAATACAACAAACGGGATCTGGCACAATCCAACGTTCCCCTTCTCACCGTCCAGGAGATGGAGGAAGATCTGAACAAGGATCTTGGTGTGCCAACCTTCGAGGCAAGTGCGGTCAAGGGTCCCGGGGTTTACGAAACGTTGCGAGAAGTCAGCAAGCGGACGGTCAAAAGCGTGGTTCAGAAGGTTCTGGGAGACAAACAGTAGCTCACGATACGCAGCAAGGCGAGAACAGTTTCACTCTTTGAGTGAAAATCCATTGAACGGGGACGCAGGAGGTCACAGAGCATGCAAGAGTTGAGAATGACAACGGACAAAGACCAGAATATGGACCTGGATCTGGAGGCATTTGAAAACGAAATTGGAAGGGAGATCGACGCGCTCTTCATCCCCGCTGGCCTTGCCGACGAAGCGATCGAACCTCAGCCCAAGGGTCCGGCGGAGCCGTTTCATCTCGGTATGGAGAAGAAATCGGAAGAAACAAAGCCCCCGATCCAAGCTCAGGCTTCAGAGCAGGAGATTTCATTTGCGGATTCCTTTGAAATCGAATCCCCTGCCGAGCGCCCCTCCGCACAGAGTTTGCAGCCTGAGCCCAGCCTTGACAACGATCTCGCATTTGATGCCGTACCTCCTCTGACAGTGGAACTCTCACCCGAGCCCAAACAGGAAGCAAACCAGGTCGAAGAGATCAGGAAGGCTGTAGAAACCTTTGAAATTGCCTACTTGAGTCTCGACTGGGACTTTTCGCCGGTCAACATCAGAAATCTTGCCGGGGCACTTGATCGTCTCGAGGAGCATTGCGGGAAAGCCCACGAAACCGACTCCCTCTTTAAAATCCTTCGCGCCGTGCTCAATCACCTCGCGGCCCGTCCCGATGGGATTCCTGTTGAGGTCAACGAGGTCATGCGCGACGCCCAGGCGCTGCTCAGGCGGATGCTCCTGTCCGAGGGAAGCATTCAGGCCGAGGACAAGCAGCAGCTCAAGACCATCATCACCAGGGTCCAAACCCTCAAGCAAAGGAGTCTCAAGAGGGAAGAGCCGCAGCCTGCGATCAGCAAGTCACCTTCCCTTCCGACGCACGAGCTGCCCGGAGCGGACCTGCGTCCGTCCTACGATGCCAAGGAGATGGAAAATGCCGACTATTACAGGCTCGAGCGCATGATCGAGTGGGTCGATGCATCCCGAGAGCAGCTCAACAACATTCATACCAAACTGCATGAGGAGAATGCTCGCCTCAAGAGGATCGAGGAGATTTGTCAGAAGAAGCCTGCCCTCGCCCCGCTCGCCAATCGGATCGCTGCCATTGGGGCCAGCATTCAGCAACAAGTGAATGCGCTGTGGGATCGGGAATTGGAATGGCAGAAGAGTGGGGATTGGCTTCGTGAGATGGTGGCCCGGTACGCGAGTCGAGCCCCTATCGTCGCCACGGCTGAACCGCCCCGTAGCTCTGAAGCTCCTGTGGTGAAGCCCGCCTTGCGGCAGCAGGACGCTCCAGCCGACAGCCCCGCAGAAGGCCCCGTGCTTCCGGAGGACCTGGTGTGCGAGTTCAAGCTTTCGGGCAAGGTGTTCGCGGTTCCGGCATCGAACGTCGTGAAGGTTGAACCGGTCAGTCGAAAGAAGCATGACAAGATTCTGAAGAAGGGCTATGCGACGCTCAAGGACTTCAAGCCACTCTTCAAGAGCCTCAAGCACGGCCTCTATTCCGCCTGGCAAGGGATCCCCATTGGCATCCTGAAGCATTATCAGTTCATTCCAATCCCGGCCGAATCTTTGCCGGTCCCCGAACCGACCGGTGATGCCGGGGGTCTGATCCTCCTAAGCAACGGCAGCCAGCACGCGATGCTTGCCATAGACTCCACGGACATTGATCAATACGTCGCGACAATCGCTCAGAACGTCAAGGAGGGGCCCGTGTGCGGTACCGCGGAAAGTAAATTGGGCCGGAGTGCTGAAATGGTCAATGTCGAATGGATCCTCGGCGAGCTCTACGGACACGAGCCAGTGGGTCATTGATTTCTGGAGTCTTCTTCATTCAGGGAGGCGGTTCACACGAGCGCGAGCCGGCAAAGCGCGCTGATGAGCCGCATCCCTGCATGTTTGTTAACGAGATCGTCCTGAGAAGTCCGCATGATCGGGAACGTCGTCACACACGTTGCATTCGCCTCAGTGGTTCCTAGCGAGGAGCAGTAAAAGAACAATGGCGTTTTCGAAAGACCTCCTGCCCTATTACCACCAACTCCAGGAAGCCCGTCTCTATCATGAGCAAGGGATTGCCGACGGTGCAATGGCAATCCTCGAAGATATCCTGGGCACCTTGGAGCAGAGTGAGCTCGATGCTCCCGACAAGGACGAATTCGTCTCGCTCGTCCTTGGGGAGCTCCAGAAGATGAAAGGGGGCAACGGCAAGGCGGATGAGCCGGCTCCGGTTCCCGTCGACATACCTCAAGATGAGGGGATTTCGCCTGCCGAGTCATACGATTACGGGCTTGCACTCATGGATGGTCTCTTTTGGGATGAGGCCATCCACCAATTTCAGCGTTCCGCAGCAGGTGGGCATCGCATCTCGGAAAGCTGGGAGCTGTGTGGGGACTGCGCGTCCCTCCTGGGCCGATGGGACGAGGCCATCAACTACTACAACATCGTCCACCGGGACCCGGCCACACCCGAAGAGCAGAAGCACAAGATCCTCTTGAAGATCACTCGCTGCTCCCAAACGAGCCGGAAGTCCGAAGCCAGACCGCCCCAGATCCCGAAGACACAAGAAACAACGCCGGAGAAAATCACAGAGCCGATTGCCTCCGGCTCCTCGCAGCCTTCCGACTTTGTCCCGGCATCCATTTCGTCATTCGACCAGTCGTCGGTGAGCGAGCTTCTTGGATGCACCGTGACCTCGGTAACCGGACCGGACGGCGACTACCTTAGTGCGGGTCAACGAGCTTACCGCATCAGCAACATCCTGCAGGTTGGCATCACAACGCTCATCGTGGAACTGGAAGACGAGAGCACGGGCGAGCGCTACGCGGGGCAGACTCCCGCAGCCCCTTTCAGCTCCAAAGTCCCGCGAGAGGCTCTGATCATCTGGGCCCATGCTCAGGCCATGCTCGACTCGCAGCATGTCGTCAAGGTTCTGGACGTGGCCGCGAACAACGACATCTGTTTCATCGTGCGCGAGTACCTCCCCGTCTCGCTCGGAACCCTACTCGCCACGGGTGAGCCGTTTCCCGTTGGCTCGGCGGTCTTCATTGCCCATCGCATCCTGCAGGGACTCGGAGACCTCCACTTGCACAAGGGTCAGGACGAGCAAGTGCGAAACATCTTTCACCTCGATTTGCGCCCGTCCAAGGTGCTCATGCACAATACCAAGCCGCGAATCAAGATCAGCAATGCGGGTCTGTGGGCGATTTTGGCAAAAAACAACCCATACGACACCAACTTGAAGCGACTACCGCTCTCCATGCTTGCCTACAAAGCCCCCGAGCAGTTCCGCACTTACCTGGCCCGGAGGCGGCCTCCTATCTTCACGGACATTTACCAGTTCGGCATGCTGTTCTACGAGATGTTGACCGGAGTACCTGCCTTCCGTGCCTCGTCCTACGAGGAGTACGAAATTCAACATTGCGACCAGTATCCGACGCCTCCCAAAGTCTGGCGGCCGGAGATCCCGGATCAGCTCAACGAGATCATCATGCAATGCCTCCACTGTGATCCCATGAAACGATGGCGGAGCGCGACCCAGATTGCATTGGAGCTTGAAAAGCCTTTCTACAGTTACGTTCAGACTCCGAAAGACGGCTCGTACACCCAGCTCATGCTTCGCGCAGGAGCCGCTTGATCCACAAAGGCGTCCGCCCCATTGGCGAGCGGCCAGCAGGCAAGTCGGGGTCCCCTCCAAAGACATCCCCGTCCCTGTGAATCTATTGCTCCTTGATTTTCCCATCCAAACCCATAATATGGTACCTCAATCACACACCACAAGGAGGTCGCAATGTCCCCCAGTCCCAAAGATGTCAGACCCGAAAACGTTCAGAGACGTTTCCCTGACAGTGTTGTCCCGCTCGTGAACGGCAAGGTTCTTCTCCAGGCGGCTAAGAAGCAGAACGCGATGATCATGGCGACAAACATGCGCTGCCGACTTCCCGTTGAGGGCATCGTGGTGGCCTCGATGGCAACAGGGGCGCCCGTGATGTATGAAATCGCCAAGTCGGAGCTGACCTACACCGAATTCACACCGGAGAGCTTCGTCGACTTCATTGTCAAAGAAAACGAGCGCCTTGGAAACACGTCGGTTCCCTTTGCGATTCACGGAGATCACATCACCGTGAAGAAGCCGGAGGAGGTTGAAAGCGTCGCTAAGCTGATCGACGCCGAAATGGAGGCCGGTTTCACCTCATTTGCCATCGACGCTTCCCACATGGAAAACGAAAAGAACCTGGCTGCGACGGTTGCGCTGGCCCAGCCCATCATCCGGGCAGGTCTGAGCCTTGAGGTCGAGCTTGGGGAGATCGGAGCGAAAAGCGGCAGTGCCGAGGGGTTCACGCAGCCCGAAGAGGCCAAATGGTTCATCGGAGAGCTCGACAAACAGGGCGTCCGGCCCGACCTGCTGGCCATCAACAACGGCTCCATTCATGGGACCTATTTTGGCACGGCCCATGAGGGCATCCAGTTGGATCTCACCAAACGGATCTGGGATGCCATCCAACCGTGGTCGGTCGACATAGCCCAGCACGGGATCACCGGGACGTCCGTCGACAAAATTTCCTCGTTCATTCAATACGGAATCCGAAAGGGAAACGTCGGGACCCTTTGGCAAAATATCGCCTTCGGTCTGGCCATGAATCAGAACGGGAATGCCATCACGACCGAGAACCGGGAGTATATCAAGCGACCCTATCGGGGAATCCCCGACGAGCTGTGGCAGGAAATGTGGGCGTGGGCCGTCGAGACCAAGAACACCGGCGGCAACATCAAGAACGCCAACAAGGCTTTCATGGCGAAGCTCAACAGCATATCCGCCTGTTACAAAAGGCGAATCAGTGATCACGCTTATGAAGAGGCCCTTAGACTGTTCGAAGCCACACGGTCCATTGGACTCGCAGACTCTGTTTGGGATCTCCTCTCCTAACGACGTGAAGACATCTCCCCTCCCTGATTCACATCGCCGTCCGGATGAAAATTGGGGAGGGCTTTCCCAATATTCGGGTCAGCTCGCCTCGCCTGCACTGAGCTTCGATAGCTGGGCTGCCCCAACGCGGCGTCCGGCCGAACGTCTCCGCAGATCACCCTCAAGGATCACGGCTTGACAGCGTCCTTGGCCACCCGTTCCCAACGCGTACCCGTGGCGGTATCCACGACTCGAATGCCGCGCAGCAAGAGCTCATCCCTGATCCGATCGGATTCCTCCCAGTTCTTGCCCTTTCGGGCCGCCTCACGCTGCCGAATCAGCTCCAGCTCCTCTGTCCCGAGGTCTGCCGATTCAAGATCGAGAATCCCCAAAACACCGTCCACTCTCCCCAGAACCTCCATCAACTGGATCCGCTGGGCTTCGGAGAAACTCCCCTCGTCCAGTATGGGATTCACATGGCGGACAAACCGGAACAAGGCAGCCAGCGCTTTCGGAACGTTCAGATCATCCTTCAAGGCCTCGAAGAACCCTTGCTCGAACGCGTACACGATTTCGGGCAGAGCCTTGTTGTCGATTTCGCCGCTTTGCACGTGCTGCACCCGACTGACGAATTCTTGGAGGCGCCGATAGGCTTGGACGGCATTGGCCAGGTTCTCGGAGGCCACATGGATGGGCTTTCGGTAATGGGTATTGAGCAGCCAGTACCGGATTTCGGTATACCCGATCCCGCGCCCGGCAAGCTCGGAGACCGGCATGTCCTCGTCAAGCTCTCCAGGCCCCTTTTCTTCCTTGGCCGACCACAGACGCTCGCACAGCAGCCATGCACCGGAGAACGGTTTCCCGGTGATGCCTTCCCCGATCTCCCGCACGTTTTCCAGGTGTGGAAACACGAAATCGATGCCGCTCACCTGAATATCAATGGGAGACCCCAGTTGGCTGATGGCAACCGAGGCCGCCGCGATATGCCAAGTGGGAATGACGCTCCCCCAATCGGTCTTCATACACAGCCCGTGCTTGAGCTCGGCGAGTGTCGCCCGCTTCAGGAGCGCGAAATCCCTTGGGTGCAGCTTCTCGTAGGCCTCGAGATCGACTGTTGTGCCGACGCGGATTTTCTTTGGATCGACCCGCGATAAAACACCATAGTCTTTGCTCTTGGCTAGGTTCCAATAGACGGAGCGGAGCTTCTCATATGCAAGCCCGCGATCCACGAGAAAGCGCACGTGCTCGGCTACCGTTCCCAGATGATCGGAAATCCTCGGATACCGGTGGGCCCGCTGGACTCCCAACCGGTCGAGCTCCCCCAAAATCAAGCTCAATTGGCGCTGTGTATAGGTGGGAAGATCGAGGTGAGCGTTCAAAGCGCCTTGAATCGTCCTGCTCTCCATATCGGGGATCAGCACGACTTGCGTCACGGAGAAGTCTTGTGTTTTCAGAAACCTCGTGACCAGGTCGGCAAGCAAAAAACGTCTGGACTCCTGAATGGTCAGGAGCTGGTCTAGTGGAGGTCCCGTCACGAAGATCCTCGCCTTCCCCTCCTGGACGGGCTTGAATTGGGTTTTTTCACGACGAATGGGATTGTAAAAACAGAAGTCCGGCTCGAGCATCGTTGTAAAGAGGTTGGTGCTGAGGTATCGGTCACCGCCGTCCGGAAGAACAGCAACGATGACGCCATCCTCCCGCTCCGCGGCGATCTGCACTGCCACCGCCATGGCTGCACCGGAGCTCATCCCAGCGAAAATGCCTTCCTCCCTTGCGAGCCTCCGAGCCATTTCGAACGCGTCTTCGTCCCGCACGTGCATCACGCGATCCAGCGCATGTCGGTTAAAGATGCCGGGGACGTAAGACTCTTTCATGTTCTTGAGGCCTTGGATCTTATGCCCCGAGTAGGGCTCGACCGCGATCACCTCAATTCCCGGGTTGCGCTCCTTCATCGCCGCAAGGATTCCCATTGCCGTCCCTGACGTCCCCAAGGTGACCACGACCGTGGTTACCTTTCCCTCGGTCTGGTCGTAGATTTCTGGACCGGTACCCGTATAATGCGACGCTGGGTTGGCGGGATTGTTGAACTGATCCGGCATGAAATAGCGATCCGGGTTCTCTCGGACAAGGCGGTAGACTTCTTCTATCGCGCCGTCCGTTCCCATGGATCCCGGCGTCAGAAGAATTTCGGCCCCAAGGGCCTTGAGGATGCGCTGCCTCTCCAAACTGGCCGTTTCCGGCATGGCCAACAAAAGGCGATAGCCCTTGACCGCGGCCACTACCGCAAGGCCTATGCCGGTATTTCCACTAGTGGCTTCGATGATGACTTGATGGGGCTTGAGGAGACCCTCCCGTTCCGCGGCCTCGATCATCGACAGAGCCGGTCGATCCTTGATGGAGCCCCCGGGATTCCTCGCTTCCCATTTTGCGTACACGGTAACCCGAGGGTTCGAATTCAGACGGTTGATTCGAATCAAAGGCGTGTTGCCGATGCACTCCAACACATTTGAAAACACGTTTTTCATGGGCCGCGACACTTTCAAAGAGGAGACTTTCACGCTTCTCATTCAGAGCGAATCGCCCGATCAGGAGGCATAGTTTTATAGGCAGTGTCCTCGGGCTTTGTCAAAAGCTTTCGGGGACCTCCAAACCATGTATCGACGCCGCTGAATCGGAGTCGTCGACACGAACCCGCTTGGCTCCAGTTGACGTGGTGCAGACAGGACTGTATAAGAATGCGTCGCTTCGCTCGCTGCCCTTTCTCATTCCCGTTATCCTATGTCTGAGGCACGCAAGCTCCAGCCGGTGGTCAGTCTGCCACGGGATCATCAGGAGCGCTATGATCGTGCGTGCCGAGCAGCAGCACGACCCGGCAACCTAAACCCATTCGACCTATTGGGTGCCACATGAGCTCTTACGACCAATCCGGTTCGTCCATTTCTCCGCACTGCAGGGTAAGTCACACCAAACGACTGAAAGAGGAGCGGCCTATGAAAATAGGAGTCATGGGAGCAGGGGGCATTGGAGGCTACTTTGGAGGTCTCCTCGCACGAGGCGGCGTGGACATTCATTTTGTGGCACGAGGAAAGCATCGGCAGGCGATTCTCGAAGAAGGCCTCCAAGTCGTCTCCAGCCAAGGGAGCTTTAGCGTTCAAACCCATGTGACCTCCGATCCGGATGAAATCGGTCCCGTGGACCTCCTCCTGTTCAGCGTCAAATCATACGACACGGAAGATGTGGCCCAGTTTGTAGCGCCCATGGTGGAGGAAGACACCGCCATTTTGAGCCTGCAAAATGGAATTGATAACGTGCAGAAGCTGAGCGACGTGTTCGGAGAAGAGCGCGTTTTACCCGGTACGGCCTACATTGAATCGTCGATTGCAGCTCCTGGTGTGATCGCACACAGAGGCAAGCCGGGCCGCATCGTCTTCGGGGAGCCGAGCGGAGAGCGGACACCCAGGGTGGAGCGGTTCCTCAACCTTTTCCTGAGCGTGGGGATCGAAGCTGAGCTCAGCACGGACATCAACAAGGTTCTCTGGTCCAAGTTTCTTTTCATCTGTGCCATCCACGGCGTCTGTACGCTGTCTCGGGCAACGCTCGGTTTGGTTCTGGCCCTGCCGGAAACTCGAGCGTTTGTCATCGGCGTCATGCGGGAGGTGGAGGCCCTGGCTCGATGCAAGAAGGTCAATCTTCCCGAGCAGGTGGTTTCTGAAGCCCTCGCACTTGCGGACTCGTACAACAAGCGCTTCAAGTGCTCCATGCTTCGAGACCTGGAATGGCGCAGGCCCATGGAAATCGAAGCTCTAAACGGCATGGTCGTCAAGCTGGGCGAGGAATGCGCGCTGCAAACGCCCTTGAACCAAGCCATTTACGCGCCACTGAAGTTGGAAAATCAGAGAATTGTCAATCCGTTTTGGGTTGCCGAGATGGAAGAGCTCGTTTGATGCCGCGTCCAGTATTGCGCCAGATCGTTGCCCATCCATGAAGTACCGGCACTGTCCCCATTGCGGCGGAGCATTGGCCTTGCGGATGGACCACAGCAAGAAACGCTTGTATTGCGCTCGCTGTCGTCAGTTTGTGTACCGCAATCCAACCGCGGGTGTGGCCGTCGTCGTGGTCGAGGATGACAAGATTCTCCTCATCCGCCGACTCGGCTCCTACGAGGGAATGTGGTGCATACCCTGCGGGCACGTCGAATGGGACGAGGACATACGGGAGGCGGCGCGTCGGGAGCTCCTGGAAGAAACGGGCCTGGACATTGTGGTAGGACCGGTACTGGATGTCCATTCAAATTTTCATGATCGAGAGCATCAGACCGTGGGCGTCTGGTTCTGGGGTCGATGCACGGGCGGCCGACTGCAGGCCGGGACCGATGCATGCGATGTCGGGTTCTTTCCACTGGATGCCCTGCCGGAAGCCATGGCCTTTCCAACCGACCTGCTGATCTGTGAGAAGCTCAAATGCTATCTGGAAATGGGTGATTTATCCTTTCTGGACGACACCTGCCTGGGAGCCGACTGGATCGGGCTCCCGGCTTCCCCTGCCCGCTGAGAAGGCGTGTTGCACCCCGCACTCGAGCGGGCCAATTCGTCAGGCCTCACCTCCCCGCCATGGGCGCAAAGATCGGCTACACCGCACCGGTCGCATTGTGGGCGAGCAGGCTTACACACGGTCTGGCCGTGCTTGACGAAAAGCTCGTTCAAGAGCAGCACGTGCTTGGGATCGGTAATCCTCCAAAGTGCCGTTTCGGTTGCCTCAGGACTCTTGGTGTGAACCAAGCCCATCCGATTTGCCAGCCGGTGAACATGCACGTCGACGGGGATGGCGGGCTCTCCGAATCCGTAAACCCTCACGCAAGCCGCCGTCTTCCTCCCCACTCCCGGAAGCGCACACAACGGCTCCACGTCGCGCGGCACCTCCCCTCCGTGCCGGTCCAACAACGCCCGGCAAATGGCTTGAATTCGGACGGCCTTTGTCTTGTAGTAGTTGGACGGACGGATGAGACGCTCAATCTGCTCTAGCGGTGCGACGACCAAGGCAGCAGCGGTTGGATACGCGGAGAGCAAGGCCTTCGCTGCTTCATCGGTCTTCTCATCACGGGTCCTTTGGGAAAGAACGGTGCCAATGAGGACCTCAAACGGTCGCTGCCGGGTGTGCCAGTTCCAGGGCCTCGCTCCGTAGCGCTCGATCATTCGATCAAGGATCAGACTCAGCCGTTCAGGAGGCTCAAGCGCTTCCAGGAATTGACCGCTCATTTGCGCTTCAGCACAAAAACTTGCTTGACCGGAACCGCCCCGATCACCTCGACAGCATCCACCAAATGCTCCGGGTTGGCTTCCAGCTCATCCCAGGAGGTCATCAGACGATGCTCCCCCGACCTTCCAACGATGACCGGGATGGTCTTCTTGGATGGCTTCTTTCCTTCGTAGACAAGGTTTTCCGGATCCTCGGGCCTCACAAGCTTGCACTCCACGGCGAAGGATTCCGTCACTTCGTACAGCAAGGCCTTTGAAAACTCCGCAGCCGAAAAAGGCAGCAACTTGCCGTCCTCCAACAGAAAGACCTTCCGTTCCGCTTCCCTTACGGGTGCATCCATCTGGCTTTCTTTTCCCGTGTCTTCGGACGGGATCGCACGATCCTCAGGGCTGGCGACGGCACTTAGCTCTTTGCGTTTCATAACATAGCGCTCCTTGTATCGTCCCGATCGTTTCAGTTCATCGATGAGGCTGTCCGACACCGCACCGCCGCGGTCAGCCGGTTTACAGGGTTCTGTACAAAGGACGCATCGAAAGCTTGGAAGGCGGCATTGCTCTTTCGTGCACCAGACGAAATCCACCATGAGGCAGCCTCGAAAAAGTGTTCCATGCGAATGGTGTCGATCGGGCGCCTCTTGATTTACCGTCGAGGATTCCAGTTCCGATCGAGGTCGACGGGCATGATCAGCCTCGTGTGCGCGGTCCGCTGCCGTACATGGCTTGTATTAGCATAAACCGCTGGGGAACCAAAGCAGCGCATCGCGCTCCGTTCAAATGGAAGAGACGAAGGGCCTTTTATTGGAGGGTTTGCTGGGACCCCGAGCAGATGCACCCAGCAATATTCCTTCATAGACCTGGCTGGTTCTGTTAGATTTAAAGCACATGGAATGGGGGCTCACTGCAACCTTTCCGCAAGAGAGCTCGTCTTACGGCGGTTGCATCGCAGGGATCTGAATCAATACGCTCATTTTGCTCGAGGAGAACGTCCCATGAAGATCAATTCGCTCAAGGAGATGCATGATCTAGGCGTATCGTTCTGGCGTGCTTGCGTCTTGCACACAGCCGTCAAGCTGCAGGTTTTCACGCACCTCGGGACCCACAGCATGAACGCAGATGAGCTGGCTGAACGGATGAAAACGGAGCCCCGAGCGACCGGCTTGCTCCTGAACGCCATCACGGCCCTTGGGTTGCTCAAGAAGTCGGGTGAGACCTATTCCAACACCCCTTTCGCGCGGCAGCATCTTGACGAGCGCAGCCCCAACTTCATGGGGAATATCATTTACCACTACCTCCACATGTATGCCCACTGGGGAAAATTGGACGAAGCGGTCCGCACGGGCAAGTCCATCGTAAGACGCGAAGACCGCGATGAAGAAGCCGTGAAGCAGTTTTTGCTCGGCATGCATAATCTCGCGATCAGAGGAGCCGAAGTGCTCGCAAGCCGCCTGGACCTGGGGGCTCACCGGCAAATGCTTGACCTCGGTGGGGGGCCGGGGACTTACTCGCTCTATTTGTGCAGACACAACCCGCGTTTGACTTCGCTCATCTTTGACCTGCCCGATACCGAGCCCGTTGCGAAGGAGAAGATTGCATCGTTCCAGCTTGCCGAGAGGGTTCGTTTTCAACCCGGCGATTTCCATAAAGACCCCCTTCCGGAAGGCCCCTTCGACCTCGTCTTCATGTCCCACATCCTCCATGGCAGCAGCGACTCGGAGTGTGCGGCGCTCATGCAAAGGGTGTTCCCCGTCGTCAGCCCAGGAGGGGAGGTGATCATCCAGGAATTCGTGCTCAACGAGGACAAGACCGAGCCCACCTTTGCCGCGATGTTTGCCCTGAACATGCTGATCCATACACCGGGAGGACGCTCGTATTCGTTCGGAGAAATGAGCACGTGGCTTCTGGATGCCGGCTTTGAGAATCCGACCCCGTATCATTGTGATCTACCGAACGACGCAAGCCTCATCAGGGCCACGAAGCCGTTAGCATGAGCTGCCGTCCGCTCTGAACATGCAGGGATCGGAGACCATCATGAAACACCACTTTCTCATTACCCTTGGAGAAGACGTCAGCGCCTTCCACGGTGTGCGGTTTGTCTCGTCTTTCCTCAGAAACAAGCAGAACGTCGACCTGACTCTCCTCTACATCGCCGCTTCGCCGGATGCCGCCGGAAGCTCCGCGCCGTTGACTCCTTTTCCGGTCGAGAAGAAGCTCTCCGGACCCCAGGCGGAAAAAGGGAAAGCGGCCCTCGAGTCTGCGCGAAAGCTGTTGGAGCTCAAGGGGTTCGCTCCGGAGGCGATCACCACCAGACTCCTGAGCAAGCACTCGGGAACGGTCCGAGACATCGCGCGCGAAGCTCGGAAGGGTCATTACGACGCCGTGGTTTTGGGAAGGCGGGGCTACGCCCTTTTTGAGCGAACCCTCGCAACGAGCGTCAGTCGCGAAATGATGGAGCATCGGATCGACTTTCCCATCTGGGTTTGCAGGCATCCGGAAGAAGGACGGCGAGACGTGCTTCTTTGCGTGGAAGACAGCGAGCCGTGCCTGAGGATAGCCGATCACGTCGGCTTTGTTCTTGAAAAAGAGCCCGAGCACCGGGTCACTCTGTTTCACGTGGACGAGACGGGAAGCGAGCGCGTCGGCGAGATGATCGACCGTGCCAGACAACAGCTTCTGCACAATCATGTCGATGAAGATCGTATCAAGGAAGTGGTGGTCCGCAGCCAGAGGGTTGTCCCGTCCATCCTGGACGAGGTCGAGCGAGGCCGGTATGCGGCAGTTGCCGTCGGTCGGGGAGGGAAACAAAAGAAAGGCCTCCTTGAGAAATGGCTTATCGGCTCCATCAGTATGAAGTTGCTTGAGGTGCTCGATAAGGCAACACTTTGGGTGAGCAAATGAATGAATGGAGACAAGCAGTGCGTTCGGGAACGACAGTAAGCTAACAACATGAGTCTCACCATGAGCTAAAAAAAGAATAGACTTTCCCGTTTATCCTTGCTTGACAAGGTGTTACGAATGCGCTAGGTAAACTACAGTGTATAAATGGGGTTAGGGTGTTTATTTTGGAGTCTTTGCCGATCGATTGAGTGTTTCTTTCACGATTGCGGAGGACCTCTCAAAGTAACGCGCCGGTCAGTCTCAGCAACAGCAATTAAGAAAGGAAACAGCAATGCCCGAGGGCCGAGTCAAGTGGTTCAATGACAAGAAGGGGTATGGTTTTATCGAGACCAGCGACCAAGGAGATGTTTTCGTCCACTACAGTGCTATCGTAAAGGATGGGGGAGGCTTTCGTTCCTTGAGCGAAGGCGAAAAAGTCAGCTTTGAAGTGGAACGCGGACCCAAGGGCCCTCAAGCAGTCAACGTGAAAAAGATGTAAGACCCTCGATTATCGGCAAACTGAGCCACGTTTTCTTTCGACGTCAAGAGCCGGGTACACTCGCCTGGCTCTTCCTCTTTGATGGCGATACCAGCACCCGTTTCAGCGCTCGATATTCCTCAATCTCCGACTGCCGAATAAGCCCGACGTGGAACCATGGGGCCATGAAGGCAATCGTTTCACTGACCTCACCTGGATGTAAATTTTTTTGACTTAAATCAAGGAGCTTCCGGCTGAGCGCGTTCTATGTTAGCAGTGTCCCATGATCGATGGGATCATCCGCATCCACATGGCCACACTTCTCCCTGCACGAAGGAATGACCATGGACACACTTGCTGCATTCTTTTGCACCAATCCTATCTCAGGCAAGCGCACCGATCTCCCGCCGCTGCCTTCTCGCCGGAGCGCTCTTCCCTTCACCTTAATCCTCTCCCAGAGGGAGAAGGGACGTCCGCAGAGCCGCATGGCGTCTGGATGTCTCGTTGTAGCACCAGGATTTTTTCTCGAATCCCTTGTGAGCACCTTGGGCCCCGACGGACCTGCATCAAGGACGTCCCTAATCGCTAACTGCCCAAATCAGAAGGAAGCCCCATGCAGTCTGGTAACCCACCTCGGAAGCACCTTCGTTGGCGGGCTCTGATCCTCCTCGGGCTCGCTGCGGCGGCGGTAGGGGTCTTCGTGAACTTTGGTCCTCCCGGATTGTACGCCAAATCCAAGACGGCCGAGTTCTGTGCCGGCTGTCACGTGATGGAGACAGAATACGAGTCCTGGCGACATAATGGAGGACATCGTCGCATTTTGTGCGTGGACTGCCACCTTCCGAACGACAACATGCCCCGACACTTTGTGTGGAAAGGCATCGAAGGGATGTGGGACGCCTACGTCTTTTATTCAGGGCAAGTTCCCGACACCATCCAGCTGTCCAAGCACGGCGCTGCCATTGTCCAGGAGAACTGCCAGCGATGCCATGCCGAAACCGTCGCCAGGATCAGCGAAGACCGGAACTGCTGGCAATGCCATCGTCGCCTGTCCCATAAGTTGACCGGATCTTTGTAAGTGGCTGTCTAACCACGCTGAAGAGGAGAGATCGAATGCGTTCGAAGAGATTCACCCTCTGGACCTTTTTTTTCTTCACGGCCGTCACGCTGGCGGGTTTGATGGCTTGTGCGCCAGAGAAGCCGCAGCCCGTTCGGACCGGCACTATCGCGGACAACGAATTCAACCCGGAGAACTGGGGCAAGGTCTACCCCCTGGAATACGACTCTTGGGCAAAGACCAAGGACCCAAAACCGGCGGGAAAGAGCAAATACAAGAAGGGCTTCGACACCGACCTCATAACCTATGACAAACTGAGCGAATTCCCTTACATGCCGTTGCTCTTCAACGGGTGGGGCTTCGGCGTGGAATACAACGAGCCCCGAGGCCACCATTACATGGTGATTGACCAGCTGGAGATCGATCCGTCCCGGCTCAAAGCCGGAGGCGCCTGTCTGACCTGCAAAACCCCTTTTGCCCCCAGACTGCAAAAAGAGCTCGGCGCCGCCTACTTTGCCGATCCCTACATGGACGTCCACAAAAAGATCCCGGTGGAATTCCAGCGGCTCGGCGTCGGCTGCATTGACTGCCACGACAACAAGACCATGAATCTCCAGCTCTCCCGCTGGACCCTCGGCCAAGCCCTCAAGGACATCGGGAAGGATCCCGATCACATCGGCCGCCAGGAAGGACGCTCCCTCGTCTGCGCCCAATGCCACGTGACCTATGTGATTCCCAAAGACAAGGACATGAAATCGACGGCCGTGTTCTTTCCCTGGCAGGGAAGCAAGGAGGGCAACATTTCCATCGAGAACGTCATCAAGGTCATTCGCAGCAGCGAAGCCAACGGGGAATGGAAGCAGAGCGTCACCGGCTTCAAGGTTGGATTTATCCGGCATCCCGAATATGAATTTTATAGCTACCAGAGCACGCATTACCTGGCCGGAGCCGCCTGCGCCGATTGCCACATGCCCTACACCAAGGTGGGCGCCAACAAAATCTCCAACCACGATGTCATGAGTCCGCTCAAAAACGATATGCGCGCATGCCAGCAGTGCCACACGGAAACCGCGGAATGGCTCGTCAAGCAGGTCTATGCCACGCAGGACCGAACCGTTTCGCTGATGAACCGCGCCGGCTACAACGAGGCGGTCACTGCGAAGCTGTTCGAGATTGCGCACAAAGCTCAAGCGGATGGAAAGACCCTGGACAAGGACCTGTATGATCGTGCCAAGGACCTTTACTTGGAAGCCCTTTACCGGGTCATTTTCATCGGGGCGGAAAACTCGGTGGGGTTCCACAACCCACGCGAAGCCGGGCGGATCTGCGGCGACGCCATCGCGATGGCCGCCAAGGCCGAAGCCCTGCTGCGTCAGGCTCTCGCGAAGGCCGATGTCGCCGTGCCGGCCGACATCAACATGGAATTGGCCAAGTACTTGAATGATCGCGGGGTCAAGAAGCTGAAATTCAGGCCCGAGCTGGAATTCAAGGATCCGTTCGACATCCAGGAAAAGATCACTCCCGTGAGCTCTCAGGGGCGTTAAAGGCGTCACGCCTCATCGACCTCAAGGCGGTACTGCGCTGAAAGGTGGCTGAAATCCCAGCCGCCTTTCTTCGTTCGAGTGGGACATGCAATCGAGATGCACCGATGTCGATCAATGTCGTCGTTTTTAAGCTCCATGACCAGCTGACACCGGACGAAATGGAACAGAACAGGCAACGTCTGGAGCTGTCCCTCGCACCGGACTTGCCGAACCACCTAATGGTGGAAATCGATGGATTTCGTCACATGGAGCCCGAGCGATTGACCGAGATCCTCGCGTTTCTCGAGCCTTTCGCCTCCGCTTTGAGCCGCGTGGCTGTGATCGGAAGCCGGACTTGGATCAAGGCTTGGATCAAGACGGGCGGCTTTCCTTTCGCCACCTTCGTGGAATACTTCGACGTCACCGAATCCGACCGCGCGTGGATTTGGGTGAATGAATGGTAGACGCGCAGAGCGGCTCTCTCAGCCTGGGGCCGTTGAGGGGTCCGCGTGGACGCGCCGATCGATTCCTTGATCGCATCCAGATAGTCTTTGTGGCTTCATGCGATCTGCGATAAGCTGAGCCTTCGTGACGCTTGGAAACGACATGTCGCTCAACCATCCGGAGCAAGACACCGATCCATTTGGCCTTTAAGGACACCAACAGGAGGTCCACCCGATGAATCCGATTCAGGAATATTGGACGACGCGTCTCGAGAATTGCGCAAACGCGCTGAGGCAAAACAACTTCGAGGCCTTCGTGGCTGCAAACGGCGCTGATGCCAAGCGTATCGTGCTCGAGGAGATCGTGCCGAAGCTGAATGTCAGATCCGTATCCTGGGGGGGATCGGCTACCTTCGTTGCCACGGGACTCTACGAAGCGCTGCGCTCTCTTCCCGGCGTGAGCGTTGTCGACACGTTCGACAAGAATGTCACGCGGGAAGAAGTGATCGAGCGGCGGCGGCAGGCCTTGCTCGTCGATCTCTTTGTCATGGGGACGAACGCCCTCACGGAATCGGGCGTCCTGGTGAATCTGGATATGATCGGAAACCGGGTGGCCGGTCTTACCTTTGGCCCCAAGCACGTGATCGTGCTCGCAGGGCGGAATAAACTGGTCGAAGACGTCGCCGATGCGATGTTCCGGATCAAAAACTACGCGGCACCTGTCAACGCCATCCGGCTGGAAAAGAAGACCCCCTGCGCCAAGACGACCGCTTGCGAGGACTGCAGCAGCCCGGATCGGATCTGCAACAGCTGGACGATCACGGAAAAGTCGTATCCCAAAAAGCGCACCCAAGTCGTTTTGATCAACGAGGACTTGGGATTTTGAGCGGTCCTCACTCACAACGCACGGACGCTCTTCCTTATCGCATCCGAGAGAGCAAGCGAGCCCGACGCGTCCTCCTTCGCGTGCTGGCTGAAGGCGCTCTCGAAGTGGTTGTGCCCACGGGATTCAATCCCAAGCACGTTCCGGAGATCGTATCGGCTCATGCAGGCTGGATTCAGCGCACTCGTGCGCACCTCGAGCGCACGCAATTGCTGGCCCGTGCGGAGAAGCTCCCGGAGGAAGTGTGGTTTCGAGCCACCGGAGCCCGGGTCTCAGTGCGCTACGTGCCCGCTCCCTCCGACGGACTGCGGCTCACGCACGCCTCCCCCACGGAAATCCGGATTGAAGGCGATGCTGCAAACGTCGAGGGATGCCGATCGCTGCTCAGGCGCTGGCTTCGAGGCCAAGCCAAGAGGCTCTTGATCCCCTGGCTGAGTCGAGCCAGCCAAGAAACGGGACTTCGCTACAAGCTTGCGCAGGTACGGAGCCAGCAGTCGCGCTGGGGAAGCTGCTCGGCTCGCGGAACCATCAGCTTGAACGACAAACTGCTCTTTCTTCCGCCAGAGCTGGTGCGCTATGTCTTGGTCCACGAGCTCTGCCATACCGTCCATCTCAGCCACTCGACCGCCTACTGGGACTTGGTCCGTCAATTCGAGCCGGATTGCTCGAATCTGAATGCCACACTACGCAAAGCCAATCGGTTCATTCCCACTTGGGCTTGTTGAGCGCCCGCGTCGCACGACTCGACATGATGGCCCTTCTCCTCCGTCTGAAAGCCTTGCGGTTCAAGCGTTTCCTTTCCCAAGCCGATACATAAGGCAAATCAATCCAAGCAGGAGAAAGTGGAAAGGATTCCAATGGAAACGGCAGCAGCCAGCGAAGTCGTTGAAAGGCGGTTTTATCGGCGGATCAGAAGAAAATTCACGATTCGATGCATGAATGAAACCATTCGTTTCACCGGCATCAGCTGCGATATCTGCCCCGGCGGTGTTTTCGTGATGACCAACCATCTGCTTCAGCCCCGGAGCATCGTCGAAATGGAGATCTGGATTGACGACGATACTCCCGCCAAATGCAGCGGCCAGGTGGTCTGGATCAACCGGGGACAGGTGGTCTATTACCCTGCCGGTTTCGGTGTGCAGTTCACGGAGATTCCCGAAGGGTTCAAACGGCGCCTCATCCATCTGTGCGACGAACGCTACCAGGATTACTGATCCTTATCGCTCCATGCGGGGAACATCCTTGATAGGCGGACACGGATGGAGCATGAAGTCTGCGATGGTCAGCAGAACCATGGCCTCACAAACGGGGAGGATCCTCGGAATCGCTGAGCTGTCATGCCGCCCGCCGACGACAATCGTTGTCGGCTCACCTTCTCGTGTCACCGTTTGCTGCACCTTAGTGATCGAGGGGATAGGCTTCACCCCGACCCTCACCACGATATCCATGCCCGTGGAAATGCCCCCCAAGATTCCCCCCGCGCGGTTGCTCGCATAGCCGTCGGGTAGGATCGGGTCGTTGTTGTCACTCCCAAGAAGCGCCGCAGCACCGAATCCCTCACCGATCTCGACGCCCTTGACGGCACCAATAGACATGAGAGCGCCTGCAAGGCGCGCGTCCAGCTTGTCGAACACGGGCTCCCCCAGCCCAGGAGGACAATGCTTTGCGTGGATTTCCACGACCCCTCCGACGGAATCGCCCATCTCCCGGACTTCACGCAGACGTCGTTCCATGGCTTTCGCCGCCGAAGCATCCGGACAGCGCAGCGGATTGCTCTCGGCCTGCTCCCACAGGAATTGGCCGCACTGAATTCCACCCAAGGCCACGGTATAAGCCGAGACCGTTATGTCGTAGACGGACAGAAACTGCCTGGCTACGGCGCCAGCCGCGACCCTTGCGGCTGTTTCCCGGGCCGAGCTGCGTCCGCCACCGCGCCAATCCCTGAACCCGTACTTTTGATCATAGGTCCGGTCGGCATGCCCGGGCCGATAGAGGGCAGCCAGGGCGTCATAATCCCGACTCCGTTGGTCCTTGTTCATGATCATGAGGCTGATGGGCGTTCCCGTCGTTCGCCCTTCAAAGACACCCGAGAGGATCTCGACCTGATCCAGCTCGCGGCGGGGGGACCCAAGCCCTTTACCAGGGCGACGCCGCTCCAAGTCGCGCTGGATGTCCTGGACCTGCAGCGGGATCCCCGGCGGACACCCGTCAATAGCAACCCCTATCGCCGGTCCGTGGGATTCTCCCCAGGTGGAGATACGAAAGAGTCTCCCGAAGGAGTTTCCTGCCATCATTTCCTCCTCTAGCTCGTGGCAACGGTGCCTGGAGAGCAACCGCAATTGAAAATAAAAATAAGTTAAAACCAGGCCTTACACGTGTTCCAGCCTCGCTTGACGGCTTGACAGTCGGAGCGAAAACGTTATCCTTGATCTTAAGACAGGTCAAGCATCGCCTTTAGGGGTGGAGGAGGGAAAAGGATGAGTGAGCATCACCCGGATTTGCGGGAGGAGCTGGACAGCGACGTCCAGGAGGACCTTCGTGAGCCTCCCATGTACAAAGTGCTGCTCCATAACGACGACTACACAACCATGGAATTTGTGGTAGAGATTTTGCAAAAAGTTTTTCACAAGTCTCCCGCCGAAGCCACTCGTATCATGTTGCTGGTCCACAAGACGGGCATGGGAGTCTGTGGCGTCTACACGGCGGAAATCGCTGAGACAAAGGTGGAGATGGTCCACCATCTGGCCAGGAAAAGCGGATTCCCTCTCAAGTGCAGCATGGAAGAGACGTAGATGATCAATCGAGAGCTTGAGCTCACTTTCGCGGCGGCAATCAAGGAAGCCAAAGAGCGCCACCATGAATTTTTCACGTTGGAGCACATCTTGTTCGCCATGCTCCACGACGTGACGGGGCGACGAGTCCTGTACCACTGCGGCGCCGACCTGGAAGCCTTGAAGATCCGGTTGGAGAAATTCCTGGGAGAGCAGGTCGAGAAGCTTCCCGAGGGCGTCGACCAGGAGCCCATCCAGACTATCGGGGTTCAGCGGGTATTGCAGCGGGCCATCATGCACGTGCACGGGGCGGAAAAGAAGGAAGTGGACGCCGGGGACATTCTTGCCGCCATGTTCTACGAGGAGAATTCCTTTGCCGTCTATTTTCTTAAACGGGAAGGAGTGACACGGCTGGATGTGCTCAGCTATCTTTCCCACGGCGTATCGAAGATCAGCGATCCCGAACTGGAGGGATCATCCCCCCGATTGGACGATGATCCTTCCCTGGATATGCCCAAGGAAGGCAAGAAAGCCACGGCGCTTGAAAGCTTCACGATCAACCTGATCCAAAAGGCCGCCGACGGCCTTATAGACCCGCTCATCGGCCGGGAAACGGAAATCCTGAGGACTCTTCAGATCTTGGGACGTCGAGCCAAAAACAACCCCATTTTCGTTGGCGACCCCGGCGTGGGGAAGACTGCGATCGCAGAGGGACTGGCTCTGAAAATTCACAAGGGGGATGTTCCCGAGGGCTTCATGAAGATTGAGATTTACGCCCTGGATATGGGAGCGCTGCTTGCCGGAACCAAATTCAGGGGGGATTTCGAAGCGCGTCTCAAGGGAATCATTCAGGAATTGAAGAAAAAGCCGGGTGCCATTCTGTTCATCGACGAGATCCACACGGTGGTCGGAGCGGGCGCGACCAGCGGAGGCTCCATGGACGCCTCCAACATCCTGAAGCCCGTGCTGGTGACGGGCGGACTCCGCTGCATCGGCTCGACAACCTACGAGGAGTACAAGAATTTTTTCGAGAAGGACAGGGCGCTCAGTCGCCGGTTCCAAAAGGTCGAAATCCGCGAGCCCTCCATCGACGAGACTTATCAGATCCTGCTGGGACTCAAGACTTATTACGAAAAGCATCACGGCATACGGTACACGGACGCAGCGCTCCGGGCTGCCGCCGAGCTTTCGGCCCGTCATATCAACGACCGCTATTTACCCGACAAGGCCATTGACGTGATCGACGAGACCGGTGCGAGTCTCCGCCTTAACAAGGACCGGAAAGTCCGGCGAGTGGTCGGTCCGAAAGACATCGAGCAGGTTGTCTCCCGCATCGCCAAAATTCCGCCGCGATCGGTGTCCGCAACGGACCAGACCCGGCTGCACTCCCTTGAGGAGGATCTGAAAGGCCAGGTTTTCGGACAAAATGGGGCGATCGAGGCCCTTTGCAAGGCCATCAAGCGGTCGCGCGCGGGACTTCGCATTCCGGAAAAACCCGTCGGGTCGTTTCTCCTCATCGGGCCCACGGGGGTGGGCAAGACCGAAGTTGCCAAACAGCTCGCGAGCGTCCTGGGCATCCAGTTCCTGCGCTTCGACATGAGCGAATACATGGAAAAGCACACGGTCGCGCGACTCATCGGAGCCCCTCCCGGCTACATCGGCTTCGACCAGGGAGGTCTCCTCACCGACGCGATCCGCAAGCAGCCTTACTGCGTGCTGCTTCTGGATGAGATCGAGAAGGCTCATCCGGACATTTTCAGCATCCTGCTTCAGGTGATGGACCATGCCACGCTGACGGACAACAATGGCAAGAAGGCTGATTTCCGAAATGTCGTGCTTCTCATGACCTCGAACGCCGGGGCTCGAGAGATGAGCAGCTCCTCCATCGGTTTTTCCGCCAAGGAGGTCGATGTGCGGATCGACAAGGGCATGAAGGCTGTCGAAAACCTGTTCAGCCCTGAATTCCGCAATCGTCTGGACGGAATCGTGGCCTTCAACGGACTGACGGTCGAGATCATGGAGCGCATCGTCGACAAGTTCGTGACCGAGCTTGAAGCACAGCTCCAAGAAAAGCGTGTGCGGCTGAGTCTGAGCCCCCATGCGCGACTGTGGCTTGCCGAAAATGGATACGACCCGGCGTTCGGTGCGCGCCCCCTCGCCCGTCTCATCCAGACCGAGATCAAGGATGTCCTGGCTGACGAAATTCTATTCGGTCGCTTGAAACAGGGGGGCTGGGTGGAGATTGGTCGCGTCGGCGTTGATGAGCCCGCCGCAGTCGGGTCCAAGGTCGGCGAGAACCTCTTGTTTTCCTTTCGTGAAATGACGCAGCCGGCAAAGCTTCCCGCGGCAACTTAAGAGAAGATGCCGATCTATCGCCTTTCCGAAGCCTTGGTGTTTCCTCCCTCCCACGATGCGGAGCCCGACGGCCTTCTGGCCGTCGGGGGCGACCTCTCCCCCGAGCGACTCCTTCTTGCCTACCGCATGGGAATCTTCCCCTGGTATTCACACAGCACCCCGATTCTGTGGTGGTCCCCCGATCCGAGGCTCGTGCTTTTTCCCGGCGAGATCCACGTCAGCAAGAGCCTCCGCCGGGTCTTGAAAAGGCAGCGATATCGTGTCACGTTCGACCGGGCGTTCCGATCCGTCATGGAACAGTGCGGTTCCGTGAAGCGGAAAGAAGGCGACGGGACCTGGATCGTGCCTGAAATGCTCGAGGCCTACTGCCGCCTGCACGAGCTGGGCTTTGCCCACTCCGCGGAATGCTGGGAGGGAGATACCCTGGCGGGCGGGCTCTATGGGGTTTGGCTCGGACGGATCTTTTTCGGGGAATCCATGTTCGCGCTGAGCCCGGACGCTTCCAAGATCGCTCTCGTCCACCTGGTGGATCGGCTGCGCGATCGAGGCTGCGTCCTCATTGACTGTCAGGTCACCACCGAGCATCTCAAGCGACTCGGGGCCAGGGAGATTCCCCGGGATCTCTTCCTGATCTATCTGGATCGGGCCCTGAGAGCCCCAACGGAAAGAGGCTCATGGAATGAGGGGTGATGGATCATGGTCGAGCACGTGATCATCGTCGGCGCCGCAGGGCGGGACTTCCACAATTTCAACATTCATTTTCGAGAGAACCCCAGGTACCGTGTCGTCGCGTTCACGGCCGCCCAGATCCCCAATATCGAAGGGCGCCGCTACCCGGCTGGGCTTGCCGGATCGCTCTATCCCCAAGGCATCCCCATTCATCCGGAAGCCGAGATGGCACAGCTTATCCGCGACCATCACGTCGACCTTGTCGCGTTCTCCTACAGCGATGTCTCCCACGTCGACCTCATGCACAAGGCCTCCATCGCGATGGCTGAAGGCGCGGACTTCATTCTGCTTGGCGCCTCCCACACCATGCTCAAGGCCCATAAGCCGGTGATCGCCGTGTGCGCGGTACGGACCGGCTGCGGAAAGTCTCAAACGACCCGGGAGATCTGCAGGATCCTGAAGACGCTGGCGAAGCGGGTGGTCGTCGTGCGCCACCCCATGCCTTATGGGGATTTGAGCCGTCAGACCGTCCAGCGCTTCTGCTGCTATGAAGACTTCGAGCGCCATCAGTGTACCATCGAAGAGCGGGAGGAGTATGAGCCGCTGGTGGAGCAGGGCATCGTGGTTTATGGAGGCATCGACTACGCGCAAGTGCTCCAGCAGGCGGAAGCCGAAGCGGACGTCCTCATCTGGGACGGCGGCAACAACGATACGCCGTTTTTCCAGCCGGACGTGCACATCGTGCTGTTCGACCCCCATCGGGCCGGTCACGAGCTCCTCTATTACCCGGGAGAGACCAACATGATCATGGCGGACGTCGCCATCATCAACAAGGTGGACACGGCATCGAGCGCCGATATCGAGAAGGTCATCGCCAACGTCCGGCAATACGCTCCCAAGGCCGAAATCGTGCTTGCCGCATCTCCGGTTTCGGTCGAGCACCCTGAGCAGGTCTGCGGGAAGCGTGTGCTGGTGATCGAGGACGGACCGACGCTCACCCATGGCGGTATGTCTCTTGGCGCCGCCACCATTGCTGCACGCAAGTTCGGAGCGGGCGAGATCGTCGATCCCCGCCCATATGCCGTGGGCACCATCCGGCAAGCATTCGAAGCCTACCGGCATTTGGGGGCTCAGCTCCCTGCGGTTGGCTACAGCGAGATCCAGCGCAGGGACCTCGAGAGCACCGTCAACGCCGTGGACTGCGACCTCGTATTGATTGCAACGCCGGTCAATCTTGCCGAAATCATTGACATCGACAAACCGTCCATGCGCGTACGCTATGAGTACCAGGACTACGGCACCCCGCGGCTCCAGGAGGTCCTGATGCGGTGGGCGCATGTTCTCATGATCTAGCTCCATAGAGGCCGCCGTGATGCACAGCGATCCGACCATCGAGAGCAAGCCGATTCTCCTCGTTGCCCTTGGGGGCAATGCGCTGATCCGCAAGGGCCAGATCGGCACCATCGAGGAGCAATTCGCCAACCTTCGAACGCCCCTAAGCCAGGTAGCAAGGCTCTCCCGCCATTACCGAGTCATCATCACCCATGGAAACGGACCTCAGGTAGGCAACCTCCTCCTCCAGCAGGAATGCTGTGACGCACTCCCCCGCCTGCCCCTCGAAATCCTCGTAGCCCAAACCCAAGGGCAGATCGGATTCATGATCGAAGCGACCCTCGACAACGAGCTGATGCGACTGAATCTTGACCTTCGCCAGCCCTTCGTCACGCTCCTCAGCTATGTTTTGGTGGATCGCAATGATCCTGCCTTTCGAAATCCCAGCAAGCCCATCGGACCCGCCTTTTCCCGGGAGGCGGCTTCCAAGCTTCCCTACCCCACCATCCAAACCCCCAAGGGCTTTCGGCGGGTCGTGGCTTCCCCCGAACCGCTGACCATCGTGGAGAAGCGCGAGATCAGGCAATTGATCGACCTCGGTTTCATCGTCATTGCGTGCGGTGGCGGCGGTATTCCGGTTATCCGCAAGAGGCGTGGGTTTCACGGGGTCGATGCCGTGATCGACAAGGACCTCGCGAGCTGCGTCCTCGCCCGGGAAGTGGGGGCGGATGTCTTGGTCATGGCCACGGACGTGCCCGGAGTGGGGCTGAATTTCGGCGAAGCCAATGAATGTTTCCCCAAGACGCTTTCCACCGAGGAAGCGAAAAGGCACATGGAAAGAGGCATGTTCCCGCAAGGCTCCATGGGGCCCAAAGTAACCGCGGCCGTTCGGTTTCTCGAGGGGGGCGGAGGGCGCGCCATCGTTTGCGCCTTGGAGGACATCGAAAAAGCGGTGCAAGGGCTCTCAGGAACCGAGCTCGTTCTGGATCATGATGCACAGGCCTGACCTCGGATCATTGCCCCCGATATGGGCTCGACATGGGCCTGAGGTGTTGCACCGATGATCCGGTTACGTTTATAAATAACGGACCCCGGGCATTTTCGGGGCAGACGCGGGTGAAGCACACACAGACAGGGATGGCGGAACCATGACGAAGGGGCTGAATGTCATCATCGTGGACGACGACGAGGCGGTGTGCGAGATCCTCGCCCTGATCGTCGAGCGATTCTACACATGGGGTCAGGTCCTGACGTTCACGGATTTCGAGGCAGCCAGGACCCATTGTCTCAGCCAGCCGGCGGGGGTAGCCATCTTCGTCCTCGACGTCTACATCGGGGACAAGACGGCTTTCGCCTTTCTTGAGGCCGTCGCGGAACGGTTTCCCATGGCCTACCAGGATGCGGTTCTCATCACCGGGGACGCGAGCGACAAGGTAGTCGATCTGTGCGTGGCACTGGATATCACACACCTCCTGGAAAAGCCCGTGCGACCTTACGCGCTCCAGCTCGCGGTCCGAGCGATCGTTTCAAAGTACATGAAGTTCGCAAGACGCCTCCTCCAGGATCCGAGCTTCGCCGAGGCCCTTCCCCTTTCCTGAGACACGGATGGACTCGGATAAGTGCAGACACGGATGGACACGGATGAGCCCAACCGCACTGGGCTTTCGCTTGTTACCCATCCGAATGGATCCGTGTCCATCCGGGTGAACTCTTCCACCTTCCACCAGTCCCACGTGTGGCTCAAGGACGGCAGGCAATGGCGCGCACGTCCGCCATGGTGCGCAGGCCCGGTGCCGCGTCCACCACAACGGGAATCGCGTTAGCCAGGATTGCGCAGGTCGCGACGTCTCCGTTGACGCCGTTGTTGATGGTGAGATCGATGTTCGGCGTGCCTTCGATCAAAATCCTCTCTCTCGACGCTGCTGCCCCCACGGCTGCCTCGAAATAGAGAGTGATCACTTCCTCACCGTTCACGAAACCTTTGCCGACCTGGTTGACTCCTGAAGCCTGTCCGGGCTCGATAACCAAATCCGGCGTCTCGATGCGCTCCCCGGCGATCACGGGCGACAGAATGTCCTCGGCCTTGTCGAGCTCCCACCCCAGTCCCGTGGCGATCAGGTGAATCGATTCAATCAGCCCCACGTGGCGCAGCACGCCCTGCTCGGCGCGTGCCTTGAATTCGTCCAGGCTCAGCCCCGCGCCGATCTTCTTTTGAAACGGAAGCCGGCGAAATTGGGCGTTCTGGAACCGCTCGACGGTGACCTTGCGAACTTCTTTGCACACGCCCGTCATGACCAGAGGCAGAAAGTCCATCAGGAAACCGGGATTCACTCCCGTTGCAAGGACCGAAACCTCGCTTTTCTTGGCCGCACGGTCGATTTCATCGGCCACCTCCGGCTGCGTGAGCCAGGGAAACATGAGCTCCTCACAGCTCGAAACGATATTCTTGCCGAAGGAAAGGATCTCCAGGACCTGCGGTTTGATTTGCTCGAGACTGGACGACGTCGTGAGGATCACCACATCTGCGTCCACTTTCTCGAGAAGCTCGGATGCATTGCCGCTCACGGCGACGCCGAGTGGACCAGAGAGCTCGGCAAGCTCCCCAACATCCTTTCCGACTTTGGCCGGGTCAATGTCCACGGCCCCCACGATTTCAAGAGAAGGCCTCTCGGCCGCATACTGAAGCATCTTGAGGCCGATCGGCCCTATCCCGTATTGAATCACCTTGACTTTGTCGTTCATTCCCATGAATCGCACTCGCTTCCATCATTTCCTGAGACAATCCCTAATTGACCAGTGGTCTCCCCCGCCTTTGTCGCCTCGCTCGTTCCCCCGCAACCGGACCCGCACGTCACATAGCCACGCATGGGCTTGAAGTCAAACAAAATGTCGTGACGACGAACGTTGACTTCCCCCTGGATCTCCTCTATTAGGATCAAGACTTGAGAACAATTTGGGCCAGGAATTGGGGAGTGGATGACCAACAACGGACAGGGAGGTGTAGCCGTATGAAAAGACTTATGATTACGCTCGGTTGTGTGCTTGTTCTGGCTATGGCGCTTGGTCTTGCTCAAGCCGGCGAAGAGAAGCTGATTCTCGCTACCGGTGGCACAGCCGGAACCTATTATCCCTTTGGTGGCTCCATGGCCAAGATTTGGAACACCAAGATTCCCGGTATGAACGTCACAGCCCAGAGTACGGGAGCGTCCGGGGAGAACGTCCGACTCGTGAACAAGAAGGAGGCCGAGCTGGCATTGGTCCAGAGCGACACGCTGGATTTCGCCTACAAGGGCCAGGAGTCCTTCAAAGAGAAGCTCACCAACCTGAAAGCGATCGCGGTGCTCTACCCTGAGATCATCCAGCTGGTCGTGCGGGCCGACGGACCCGTGAAGACGGTTGCGGACCTCAAAGGGATGAAGGTTGGAGTGGGCGCCCCCGGAAGTGGCACCGAAGCCAATTTCCGCCAGCTCATGGACGTTTACGGAATGCCCAAGGATGCGGTCAATGCCCAGTACCTTTCCTTCGCTGAGAGTGCCGAGCAGTTCAAGGACAAGCACATCGACGCTTTCCTGGTGACGGCCGGCATCCCCAACGCGGCCATCATGGACATCAGCAGCCAGCATGATGTCCGGATCCTGAATATCGCGGACGACATGACCAAGAAGCTCACGGAGAAATACCCGTTCCTCTCTCCCGCCAAAATCCCCGCGAACACTTACAAAAATCAGACCGAGCCCGTAAGCACCGTGGCAGTGAATGCCGTGCTCATCGTCAATTCAGAGATCAAAGACGACGTGGTTTATAACCTAACCAAGGCCCTTTTCGAGAATCAGGCCGAGCTGGCCGCAGCCCACGCCAAAGGCAAAGAGCTGTCTCTGGAGACCGCGGTGAAAGGCGTCTCCATCCCCTTCCACCCAGGGGCGGAGAAATATTACAAAGAAAAAGGTCTCATGAAGTAGATCTCGCCTTGAGGCCTTCCGGTGAGTGCCACACGCTGGAAGGCCTCGTCTCGCTCAAAGATGACGATTCGGATAGCAGCCGCAGGCATTGTGGCACTCATTGTGGGAACCGGCCTTTTTTGGCCGTGGATGAGCGGCGTGGAGCTCTTCAGCACCGGCCGTGGCCAAGTGCGGATGTGCGCCAGGATGGCGGACGGCGAAGAAATGGTTCTCTCGTTCACGCATTCCGTGAACAAACGTCCAGTTTATGAAACCTTGCGGGTCCAGGACGGTAGCCTGGTGATCGTGAAGTCGCGATTCGATGCCTTCGGTGCGGGCATGCCGGAAGCCACCACCCACGAGGGCACTTTGAAGGTCCTCCCGGATGGCTGGCTGGAGTGGACTGTGAACCAGAGCGTGCCCGAAGTGGTCGTGCGGGTGGGGCGTGTTGCGGGCCACCGACTGTTGATCAGAGGGCAGGAGATCGCGCTTGCGGACCTGACCGAGCCGGGAGACGGGCTTCGGATCCGCAGCGTGAAGCTTTCCATTTATGGCATGATGAAAGGCGGGTGTTTGTGGTGAACGGCGAGGACAAGGAACACTTGAAGGACGACGGGCAGGGCGTCGCGGTGCAAGCGGTGGAAGAAGTCAGCAAGGAGGAAGTCGAGGAAATTCTGCGCCACGTTGACCGGGAGATGGCCACCCGCAAGCTGGCAGGCTTTCCCCACTGGCTGGTTTACACCATCGGCGTGGCTTTTTCCTGCTTTCAGGTTTACACAGCAGCCTTCGGCCTGCTTCCAGCACAACTCCAGCGATCCGTCCACCTGGCCTTCGCCTTCACGCTCGTCTATCTTCTCTTTCCGTTCCGGCATTCAGAGGACTCGGACCGCCTCCGCCTGCACGACTACGTTCTGGCGGCCTTTGCGGGTCTGGTGGGCCTTTACATGACGCTGAACTATTCACGCATCATGCAATCAGGCGGTGACTATGAGACGATCGACTACGTCTTTTCCTGGCTCGGCATTCTCCTCACCATGGAGGCCGCAAGACGGGTCGTGGGCTGGCCGATGGTTCTTCTTGCGAGCATTTTTCTCCTTTATGCCTATTTCGGGTCCTATTTTCCAGGGTTTCTCGCTCACCGGGGATATTCCCTGCAGCGAATCGCCTCCCACATGTACCTGACAACCGAAGGCATCCTCGGCATTCCGCTGGCCGTCTCCGCGAGCTTCATCTATCTCTTTGTCCTGTTTGGATCGTTCCGCGAGAAATCCGGCTTGGGGCAGCTTTTCATTGACATTTCCAACGCAATCGCTGGTTGGGCATCGGGGGGCCCGGCCAAGGTGGCCGTTGTGACAAGTGCGCTGGAAGGGATGGTATCGGGAAGCTCGGTTGCCAACACCGTCGAATCGGGGGCGTTCACGATCCCGATGATGAAGCGCCTCGGCTATCGACCAGAGTTCGCGGCGGCGGTCGAAGCTTCCGCATCGACGGGCGGCCAGCTGATGCCTCCGATCATGGGGGCCGCCGCCTTCGTCATGGCTGAGTTCATCAACGTTCCCTACCTCGACATTGCCAAGGCCGCAGCCATTCCTGCCTGTCTCTACTTCTTCGGTGTGTTCATCGAGGTGCATTTCGAAGCAAAGCGGTGCAATCTGAAAGGCATGAGCCGCGATGAGCTCCCGCGCTTTGGCCATGTGATGGCCGAGCGAGGGCATCTTTTCCTGCCCCTCGTGGCCATCATCGGCTTCCTCACGGGAGGCTTCACCCCGCTGTACGCGGCGCTGATGGGACTCGTGGTCTGCATCCTGGCATCGATGCTCAAGAAGTCCACCCGGATGAGTCTGCGCGACATCTTGGACGGATTCGAGCTCGGGGCTCGTAATGCCATCGGAGTCGCGATCGCTTGCGCCTGCGCCGGCATCATCATCGGAGTGGTGACTCTGACCGGAGTGGGGCTCAAAATGGCTAACGGCCTGATCGAGCTCGCCGGCGGCAACTTGCTCTTGAGCCTCTTTTTCACCATGATCACCTCGATCATTCTCGGGATGGGAGTGCCCACCACAGCCACTTACATCATCACCTCCACGCTGGCGGCGCCGGCCCTGACCTTGCTTAACGTTCCCGTTCTCGCCGCCCACATGTTTGTGTTCTATTTTGGGATCGTGGCCGACATCACCCCACCCGTGGCCCTTGCCGCTTATGCGGCATCGGGTATCGCCAAGTCCGACCCCATGAAGACGGGCTTCATATCCACCAAACTGGCTATCGGTGCTTTTCTGGTCCCATACATTTTCGTGTACAATCCCGCCATGCTCCTCATCAATACGACCCCCTTGCTTTTGATTCAGAACCTCGTGACCGCAAGCTGCGGCATGTACGGCGTGGGAGCAGCCATGATCGGCTTCTGCATCGCCCCGATGAACCTTCTGGAGAGAATCGTGTTCTTCGGCGCAGGGCTGATGCTGATCGATCCCGGCGCTATCACGGACGTCACCGGCCTTGGAATCCTGACCCTAGGCATTATGCTCCAGATCCGGAGGAAACGAGCGCAGGCTGCCGGGTGATTGCCTCGAGGACGCATGTGCTGCGGGGATGATCGCGAGCGGTTGCACCTTCTGAGAATCACTCCTGCATGTCGAGCCTCGAGGAGATCCCGCCGTGGAAACCGTGCTCCAATTCGGCGAACGGGCTCTCAAGACGAAGGGGGCCTTTTTCGCCCCGTGATCATGCTCATGACCAAGTTCTCCCGCGTCTGAGCGCTCACGGCAAGCACCCCACCGATGTGGAGCACCACCAGAGCCAGAGCGATATTCGCCAGGACCTCATGGACGTCCTCCAGCCAGTCTTCCCGTTTGTCCTTGACCCTCCCTTCTCGTCCCCCTTTGGAGGCGAACGCCTGATCGTGCATCGAAGGAAGCTCCAAGATCGTCTTGGCTCGCATTCCGGAAAAAGGACCGGCTTTGTCTTTTACGCCGTGCAGGACCATCCCGGAAAGCACGGTCAGTCCGATCGTCACCAGCAGAGCGACGATCATGGCACCTCCGGCTGGGTCGTGGCCCAGATATCGCCGCGCTTTCAAGGTGGCCACATCCTTCAAATGTGTCAAGACTGCCCGGGGTCCTCGAACAAAGTCGCTGAAGCGCGCATGGCGGGGCCCGACGAACCCCCAAAGCACGCGCAGGGGGATCAGAACCGCAATGATGTAGCCCGCATTGACATGGACCCAACGCGGCTTCCCTTCCGTCACATAACAGACGGCAAATGCAATCACCAGCACCCAGTGGAACACCCGAACAAAGACGTCCCAGACCCTTACCGGCGTGTCTTTCTCCATAAGCTTCTCCTCTCGGCCACAAAGGTTCCCCTCAAGTTGCCCGGAGCACGACAGTCAGCCCCGCGCTCGACGCTTCTTGCCACAACCTTAGCACAGCCCGGCAATAATGCTGCACCTCTACGAGATCGATGCTGGATGTTGGATTCCGGATGCGAGATGAAACGAGCGCGCAGCCGAAGGGTCTTTATCCGGCACCCGGCATCCGGCATCATGCTCGTTTGATTGATGACTCTCGCCGTGCTGTCATAGTGCCACCATAACACGATACCGCGATTGGCCGACAGGACAAGCGCTCAAGAGATCCGAAGGACCATGGAGCGTCCGAAGCCCGCATCGTCGTCTTCAGTCGGCTGCGTCGGGAGGCAATGGATATTGCGACAAGGCGGCTCGAGTGCTAGCATTACCGGCCAGTTACATCTGCGGTGGCTGCACCGCCTGTGGACAGCGGGCGAGGCCACTAATTCGATTCCATGGACGAATCAAGGAGGGGCAAGTGAAACCTGGCAGGATCTTGGCAGCATTGGGGTTATTGGCTTTTGTGGCCACGGCCGGCCACACGGAACTGGGCCTGATGAGCGTCCAAGTGAAGGAAGGGCAGCTTCGAGCAACCCCGTCCTTTCTAGGTGCGATCACGGGGCAGGTCGCCTACGGCGAGCGTGTGGAGGCTTTGCAGCAGCAGGGCGACTGGATCAGCGTCAAGAACCGGTCGAGCCAATCAGGCTGGATCCACCAGTCGGCACTCACCAAGAAGCAGGTGACGCTGGGAGTCGGCGCCCAGGGAGGACCTTCGGGCACCACCAGCCAGGAGATCGCTCTGGCCGGCAAGGGGTTTAATGCCGACGTCGAGTCACAGTATCGAAGAGCCCATGCCGGGGCTGACTATGCGTCGGTGGACAGGATGGAGGCGATGCGGGTTTCTCCGGCGGAGATCAGCCAGTTTATCAAAGAGGGCGCCTTGAAGCCTTCGGAAGGAGGTGTGAAATGAGACTCGCCTCATCCCCTCGCAATGCGCTCATGATCGCGATTTCACTCCTCCTGGTCTGTACGTCCCTGAACGGCTGCGGATCGACCCAGTCGGGCGTCGATCTTGGCGCGATTCTGGGGGCCGCCGCCGGGTCGGCGCTGCCCGTGCCGGCGGGCTCCCTCGTCAAGGCCGGCACCGCTCTGGGCAAGAGCTTTCAGGATATCACTCCCGAGCAGGAGTATTACATTGGGCGCGCCGTTGCTGCGTCGGTCTTTGCCACTTACAGGCCTTATCAAGATGAAGCGGCGAACCGCTATCTGAACGCACTCGGCCAGACGCTCGCCCAGGCGTCAGACCGACCGGACACCTTCGGCGGCTATCACTTCATGCTGCTCGATTCCCCGGAGATCAACGCTTTCGCCGCCCCGGGCGGTCTCATCATGGTCACGCGAGGGATGGTCCGGCTGTGCAAGTCCGAAGATGAGCTGGCTGCTGTCCTGGCGCATGAGATCGGCCACATTCAGGGCCAGCATGGGCTCAAGTCGATCAAGACGAGCCGTTTGACGTCCGCTTTCAACATCCTGGCGATGGAGGCCGCGAAGAGCTACACGCCTTCCCAATTGGGCCAGCTTACCGAAGCCTTCGAAGGGTCGATCACGGATGTCACGTCAACCCTGATGAACAACGGCTACTCCCGCGAGCTCGAAGCCGATGCCGACCGAGCGGCCGCGAATATTCTCCGGCGCGTGGGCTATGATCCCGGAGCCCTGCAAACCATGCTCGCCGAAATGCAAAAGCAGATGAAGCCGGGAGGGGCGGGGTTCGCCAAGACGCACCCACAGCCGGCCGATCGGATCAAGCAGCTCGGACCCACCGTCGGTGGTCCTTCGCTGAGTCCGCCGCCACGACAAAAACGGTTCGAAGTCGCTATGAGCAAGGTTTGAGCATCGCGATCCCATGAAAAGAATCACCCAATCCGTCCTGATCGGAGCTGCCTCAACGATCGTGGCCCTATTGCTGTGGGTCTCGGGCTCCCTGGACCGGTTCGAGCATGCGACCTGGGCCTGGCGGGTTCATCACTTCGCCCGACCTGGCCCGGCAACGGATCGCATTAAGCTCATTCTTCTCGACCAAACGAGCCTTGAATGGGGCCAAAAGGAAAACGGGCTGTCATGGCCGTGGCCCCGTGAGGTCTACGCCCCGATTATCGATTTTTGCCGAAGGAGCGGGGCGCGAGCGCTTGTTTTCGATGTCTTGTATCTGGAGCCGTCCGTTTACGGGGTTTCCGACGACCAGGCTTTAGGCGATGCCATCAAGCGAGGACCTCCCTTCGTCGCCGCCCTCTGCCTGCGGCGCGGCACGGGCTCCGTCACCGCATGGCCGCCCGAATACGAATCCCGCTCCCGCCTGCTCCTCGAGGGTCTCGATCGTTGGATGGCCCAGTCGGGCACCGCCGATCTGGTCGTCCCCAAGGCGGCCTTTCCCATTACCGAAGTCGCTTCCAGCGCAGCTCTGCTCGGAGATGTCATCGACGAGCCCGACCTGGACGGCATCTTTCGCCGCGCACGGCTCTTTCAGGTTTTCGATCGCAAAGTAACACCCTCCCTAGGCTTCGCGGCTTTCATTTCGGAGCACCTGAATCGTTCAAGCCATCTGGCCACGTCCGCGCAGCGCATGGACTTGGCGGGGAAGATCGAGGCAAGGCATCTCGTCGCGGGCGGCCGGACGATTCCAATCGATTCCGGGGCACGGATGATCCTGCGCTTCAGAGGACCGGCCGGGACCTTCGAATCTTTCGACGCCGCCTCTATCATCAAGTCCGAACTGTTGCTCCAGTCCGGTCAGTCCCCCCCTCCTGTCAGCCCACAGGTCTTCAAAGACTGCTACGTGTTTTTCGGCTTCAGCGCGCCGGGTCTCCTCGACCTTCGCCCGACGCCCATCAGCAAAATCTATCCGGGGGTAGAGATCCACGCGACCGTCCTGGACAATGTCCTTTCCAGTGATTTCATCGCTGATACGCCCACTTTCTCGGTCGTCCTCGCAACCCTTTTCCTCGCCCTCGCGGGGAGCTTTGCCGCAATGGTGGTCAGCCGGCGAGCCGCCCATAGCGCCATAGCCTGCACAGTGCTTGGCCCCCTACCCGTCGTGGTGGGATTTGCCGCCTACCCATTGGGTTACTGGTGGCCCATTGCCGCATCGGAAAGTGCAGTGGCGCTGTCTCTCGTCAGTGCCATCCTGCTAAGCTACGCGACTGAAGGCCGCCGAAAGGCGTTCATCAAGAACGCGTTCAAGCACTACCTGAGCCCGGCCGTCATCGAGCGCATCCTCGAGGACCCCTCCCAGCTGCGCCTCGGGGGCGAGCGCCGCGAGATGACCATCCTCTTTTCCGATCTCGAAGGGTTTTCGTCGATTTCCGAGCGCCTGGATCCCGAAGCCCTCACCAGCCTTCTGAATGACTACCTGAGCGATATGACTGATATCATTTTGGAAGAAGGAGGCACGCTCGACAAATATGAGGGGGACGCGATCATCGCGTTCTGGAACGCCCCTTCGACGCAGCCGGATCACGCCGAAAGGGCCTGCCGGGCAGCGGTGCGGTGTCAGCGCAAGCTTGCCGACCGCGCCGAGGAATTCGCCCGCCGCGCCGGGCGAGCCCTCCGAGCCCGCATTGGCATCAACACGGGTGAGCTTGTGGTCGGAAACATGGGATCGCGCACCCGGTTCGACTACACGGTGCTGGGGGATGCAGCCAATCTCGCTTCCCGGCTGGAAGGGGCGAACAAGGTCTTCGGCACGGCGATCATGATCTCGGAGGAAACCTGGACCCAGTCCTCCTCGCAATTCGCAGGACGCGAGCTGGGGCTCATTCGGGTGGTCGGTCGGACGACACCCGTCAGGGTCTATGAGCTGACGGGGCTCTCGGGAGAGGAGCCGCCGTCAACCGCTCCATTCCTGGATGGGCTCGCGTTCTGCTATGAGAAGCGGTGGGCTGAGGCCCTCGTCGCTTTCGAGGCTATCCCTGAGGACAAGGTCGCGCAGCTGTATGCACGGCGCTGCAGGGAGCTTGTCGACGGCCGCGAGACGTCTTGGGACGGCATTTGGAGCCTCACCGAGAAATGACCGTGTGACCGTGGACATCGTCCTTGACCCATAGGGGCGTTGAATCTCACTTGTTCCTGAAGTTGGCGCCGCTCGGGAGGCGGAGCTTGATCTCGGTCCTGGACAGCTCCTCCGTATCCTCCTTGTAGGCTTCTTTGACCAGTTTCTTCTCGTGGGGTCCAATGTCCCCGAGAGTCAAGCTCTTCCTCCAGAGAATCTTGGTCTCATTCCTGTTGGTCGTCCACATGTCTACCCTGACAGCCGAACGGGTCTTGCCCGAGGCATTCACGACATAGCCCGTAATGAAGCCATCGCTCGTGATCTGGAAATCTTCGTATTTCAAGTCCTTATCAGGAACCCCACTGCTGGAGTCGATCGACCCGCTTTTCAACGCGGACCCGGCCCAGAGCGTAATCGGAACAGTCACAGCCAGGCCAACGAGACAACCCAGAAGCACTCTTCGCATAAACGACTCCCCACGCATTTCAACTGACCCACCACTACACCGACCCAGCATCTGCCTGAGCTTGTCCATCATGAGAGGGCAGATTTTATCACAGCGCAGGAACGGCTCAAACCCAAATGTCTGGGTTCGCGGGCGGCTTCAAAGGATCATCCGTATGCCTCCGGCAAGGGCTAAGGACCATTTTGCACACGAGTCCGGCATTGCCCGCCCTGGTCGATCAGAACGCACGACCATGTATCCAGACGAGCACTCGAGCAACCTCTAATGCCTGTCGATGCGCAGGGCGGTTGAAATGTCCATCGTTTCTAGCTCACTCAGCCGTTCTTCGAGCTCGACGTGGATGCAGTAGCCCTCGAAAGGAGAGTGGCTGATCGCGACGATGCTGCCTTTTCGAATGAACTTGAGCGGAGGTACGTTCCCAGGGATGGGAATCGTAAGCACGGCAGGCCGTCCCAAGAGAGCGCGGCTGGTTTTTCGATCCCGGATTCCCGCGTAAAATGCGGCACCACCGCTGGAGACATCGGTGAGGTCTCCTCGAAAGGGCTTCCCCAGCGGAGACCCCGCAGCACTCAGCAGTTGCACCATGATGCTCCCCGGGGTTTTGAGGCGGCGATTGGCACGCCGATCCAGGCTGTGCTGCTTGAGGAGAAAGGGAATGTCGTGCGAGCCGAGAACGAACGCGCGGAGCTTGCCCTCGAGGGCCGGGAATCGCTTCTCCCAGTCGATCAGCACCTCCTTTTCCAAGGTCAACAGCTCGACCCGAGAGAGGGCCACGAGCGAAATGGTGCACACGCTTTCAGAAAAGAACCCATCGCCCGCAACCACTTCCCTCGCCCCGATCCGCTTCAGCACGGTTTCCCTCGATCCCGTGCGCCAAAGCATCGCAAGCTCGCCCCGCTTCACAAAGCAAAGCTTGGAATAGTGCTCGCCCTGGGTGAATACGCTCAGGGTCGCTTCGACCACCTCTCCTTGCAAGGCAAAGTAAAGGGCGTTGCCCTCCTCCTGCGTCAGGGTCGAATACAGCGGGGCCCAGGCGGCGGCGTGATCCTGGTCGATGGCTTGCTGTTTTTCCTCCTCGATGATCTCACCCGACTGGATGATCTCAGTCAGAGCGAGCGCATCAACTTCCATGAGTCTGACTCGAAAGGCCTCCGCCTTTACAAAATCCTTCCGCTTGGCACACTCGACGATCATCTCGAAAAGAAGGCTCACAGCAGCCTTCGTATCGTTTTGACTCACGTAGGAGTCGACCAGGGATTCTCGCAAGGAATAGTCATCCATCGGCATACCCTTCCCCCCACACCACGGGGCAGTCTGGACGTCAGCGGACAAAGCCTGACCAGGTCGGATCTCTGCCTTTCGTACCCCTCCATTCAAAGGCACCCCGAGGCGAAAACCAGCCAGGAGCAACGTGCGACAGCAGGTACGACAAGAACCAGAACGTATTTATGCAAGGAGCACGCCACGACGCAACCTCAGGACAGTAGAACCGGATCCATGCTGCTCCTGAAGGCGGATTTTTGTCCTAAACGGCTCAGTGGCGGACTTTTCGTGATCGCGACCGATGCGACCGGTTTTAGGATCGCTCACATGCGCTCGGGATGACAGGGGCACAGAGTAACCCGCGCGGGGTAGGGCCGAGCGTGAGGAAAGAGATCCCTCTTTGCCTGTTTTGTGGTAATGTTGTGCGACAGACTCCTGGCTCACCGCCCACCCGTGAGGTCGTTATGGAAGAGCTCACCCGCTCCTTAAAAGGTCGAATCGCCATTCGCACGTTCAAGATCACGGCCGATGCCCTGCTGTTGCGCGGCCATTACCGCATTTCGGGGCCGTCCGGCCAAACGATGGAAAATGCCCTTCGGACCCTCAGTCCCGAGATCTACGGGTTCATGAACGATCCGAGGACCATCGACCTCAATGGTCTCGAATACGTTTTGGACCGTCTGCCACGAGGCATCGAGCAGTGCAGCCGAATCGTCCTGACGGCCCAGGAGGAGCTTGATTCCACTTCCTTTGAACGAATCATCCCGCCCAAAAGGCGGCGGGTGTCCTACCGCGTCGGCGAAAGCGAAATGTGCTTTGTGATCACACGGGGGCTGAGCGAGATTTATGATATCCTGACCCACCTGACCTTCCTTCACATCGAGGCACGGAAGATCGCCCAGCAGATGCGGGACGCCGAAGGCAATCCGGCCCAAGTCTGGAAAGAGCTCGAGCATGTCCTGACTCAGCAGGAGGAGCTCCGCGGCAAGGAGCTCGATCACGCCCTCTGGAATCTCAGCCTGCTCCTGGGGCGCACCTTTCACGAAACCAAGGAGGCCTACGAGTCGTTCGAAGCCTCCCGGCGCGAGCACCAGGCCAACAACGGCCTGCTCCGGCTCATCTGGGACTTGGGCAAGCTCATGGACAACGAAATGAACCGCGCCCACGATCTGACCGTGCTGTTCACCCCCGTCCTCGGCCACATCGTCCTCAACCAAGTGTACGGGAAGAAATGGGCCAAACGCCTCTGGAATACCCTGATCCATCACCGTCTGCAGGAGCGTCCCCTGCATATCATCAGCGCGAATCTCCACAGCGTGCTGAACACCCTGTACGCCTATGCGGCAGCACCTCCCGATGTTAGAGAACAGTTCCGCGGCGATTTCTACGGACTCATCCAAGCCTGTCGCGACAAAGGCCTCCCGGTCGAGAGCTTTGCTTCCGAGCACGGCTTCATGTTCCTTCCGGACGAAAGCGGCACGCAGATTGACTGCCAGCTGATCGACATGGCCGCAGTCACGGACCTTCCGCTTCACCCGGATCTTCGCTTTTCCATCGATGCGCTCCCCGACCCCAAGCCCGTCATTCTGGTCATGGATTACGCGTTCGGGACCCAGGCCTTCGAAGTCATGGATGAGCTGCTCGATCCCGCGGCCGGGGACGTCCGGGTGAGCCCCAGTCCAGTCCGCTCCATTTCCATCATGGGGAAGGCCGGAACGATCTGCGGCAACAAGGGGGATATCATGCTGGCCACCGCCCACGTACTGGAGGGGCTGCCGCACAACTATATCGTGGAAAACGATCTCTCCCGGGAGGATTTCGACGCTGACATCCCCGTCCACACAGGGCCCATCATTACGGTGCTCGGCACGTCGCTTCAGAACCGGGATGTGCTTGAACGGTTTCAAAAGACCAGCTGGAAAGCGGTCGGTCTCGAGATGGAGGGAGGCCATTATCAGCAAGCCATCAGCGCCGCGATCATCAGAGGACACATTCCGCGGGACGTGAAGGTGCGCTACGCCTACTACGCCTCGGACAACCCGCTCGTGAGCGGACAAACCCTCGCCTCCGGAAGCATGGGGGTTGCCGGAATACGCCCGACCTACATGATCACCAAGGTGATCCTGGAGAAGATTCTGGGCGGGAGGAGCCCCGTGACCGGGATCAGCAGGGAGCAAGAAAGTCCTTCCAGTCTCACGTGATCGGCATTCCGCCAGTCTGATTGCCGACATCATGCACTTGCTGGAGGTCGCGATGGATCGTTGCCTGAAGGGCGATCACGAATGGACTCCAGGGGGAGCTGAAAGCCGTGGAGACCACGCACGACGAGCCGTTTCAGCCGGTGGAGCGAGCGTTGGTGGGAAACGGGGGCTCCGTTCGTTTGGGATCCGGGAAGAGGAGAGAAAGCTCCTAGCCGGGTCGAGCGATCCCGCTGACACGGAGACGTTGGAGGAGTCATGACACCGGACCAGGCACTTCACACCGTTACCCAAATCATGACCGAATTTGCTCAGGTGACGGGCTCTCCCCCGGGAAGCGAGCGCTCGCGACGATACCTGTGGACCGATGCCTTCGCCGTCTGCAACTTCATCGAGCTTCATCGGAAGACGGGCGAAGGGACCTTCCTGGACGCGGCCCTTGAGCTGGTGGACGCTGTCCACCACACCCTCGGGCGCCACAGGGAAGACGATCAACGCGTTGGCTGGATCAGCGGGCTGGACGACGAAGAGGGCGAGCGCCACCCGACCATCGGTGGACTCAGGATTGGCAAACCGCTGAACGAGCGCTCCCCCGACGAGCCGATCGACGAAGAGCGCGAGTGGGACCGGGACGGCCAGTATTATCACTACCTGACCAAATGGATGCACGCCCTGAACGCGGTCAGCGGTGCGACCGGGGATGAATCGTACTGCGTCCAGGCCGCCGAGCTGGCACAGACGGCTCACGCGCGTTTTACCTATGAGACATCCCGGGACGAGGCGAGGAGGATGTTCTGGAAGATGAGCATCGACCTGTCCCGCCCCCTGATCACCGCGATGGGGCAGCACGACCCCCTCGATGGCTTCATCACCTGCTGCGAGCTCCAGAGCGCCATGGCTCGGTTCCCACGGACCTCGGTCCGCCTGGACTTGACTCGGGAGATCGATGAGCTTGCCAGGATGTGCATGGGAGAGAACTGGATCACGGACGATCCCCTGGGCATTGGAGGACTGCTGTGCGATGGCTACCGGATTGCCCAGTTGGCCTTTCAAGGGTTCCTGGCAGATGCCCATTTGCTCAGGACCGTTCTGGAAGCCGCCCGCAGGGGTCTGCATGCGTTCTCCAGGAGAGGATCCTGGACAGCCCCCGTGGAATATCGACTCGCCTTCCGGGAGCTCGGTTTGTCGATCGGTTTGAAAGCCGCGGCAAGGCTCACACGACTGCTGGAGGGGAGGCCGACCTTGTTCAAGGAAGGAGCTGAGCTGCTCAAGCTGACGGCCGAGCTCAGAATCTATGACCCGATGGCCGATGAAATCGAAGGCTTCTGGCTCGATCCCTCAAGCAGGCGCGCGTCAAGCTGGACGGCGCACCGGGATATCAACATGGTCATGCTGGCGACCAGCCTTGCGCCGGACGGCTACCTGCAAATCGGTCCAACAGCCCATCAATGAGCGATCTCCGGACCTCCAGAGGACCCGGGAGGATCTACAGGCTCTCGAGCAACCAGTCGAGCTGCCCCCTTCGGCACCCTCGGACTGCCTCGGACCTGGTCGATGACCTTGTAGGAAAGAGGCCTTCCGATCTCCTCAACTCTCCGGGGCAAGCCGCTTTCGCTGATCCATGACATGCTCTTCAAGGCCGTACTTGCGCAGCCGGTAGTTGAACTGGCGCAGCGTGAACCCCAGCTCCCTCGCAGCCCACGAGCGCACCCACCGATTGCGCTCCAACGCTCCCAAGATCTCGCTCTGCTCGATATCCCGCATCCTAAAGCCCGTCTGCGGCGGCGGCTCCTGACGCTTGGCGCCGGGCACGAGCAAACGCGACAGCTCCTCCGGACGGACCAGAGGGGCATCGACGAGGATGGCGAGCCGCTCGGTCAGGTTTTCGAGCTCCCGCACATTCCCCGGCCAGGAGTAGTCCCGCAGGACCCGCTTGCTGTTCTCGTCGAACGACAGGGTTCGACCGTATTCCTTTGCAGCCCGCTCGAGGAAATACTCCGCGAGCAGCAGCACATCCTCCACCCGCTCCCTCAAAGGGGGCACCTGGATGGGAAACACGTTCAGCCTGTAATAGAGGTCCTCGCGGAAAGTCCCCTCCAGCACCGCCTTGGACAAGTCCCGGTTGGTCGCCGCCACCAGGCGGACATCGACCTTGAGGGTGCGCGTGCTCCCGAGACGCTCGAATTCCCACTCCTGGAGAAAACGGAGCAGCTTTGCCTGCAGCGCAATGGGCAGCTCACCAATTTCGTCGAGAAAGATCGTGCCTCCGTCGGCCTCTTCAAAACGCCCGGGCTTGGAAGCCGTTGCGCCGGTGTACGCCCCCTTTTCATGGCCGAACAGCTCGGATTCCAGCAGGTTTTCCGGGAGCGCGGCACAATTCAGCTTCACAAACGGAGCCCGGGCGCGCGGGCTCAGTTCATGGATGATCCGGGCTACCAACGTCTTTCCTGTCCCAGATTCGCCGAGCAGCAGCACCGAGGCCTTGCTCGGAGCGACCTTTTCGACGACGCGCCGGAGAGCCCCCATGGACGGGCTCTTTCCAATCATGAAGAAATTGTTGTACTTTTCGGAAACCTCAGCCATGAGCGCCTGGTTGCGCTTCCGAAGACTCTTTTCGCGGTCGCGCACCTGTCGGTTCAAGTGAATGAACTGAGCGATGAGCGCCGCCACAATCGTCAGAAAGCGAATATCCTCCTCAAAGGAAACCTCCGCTCCGAACAACCGATCCACGCTCAATACCCCAATGCATTCCCGATGCAGCTTGATGGGAACCCCGAGAAACGCGATGCGCTCCTTCTTGATCCGCCTCGCCTGAGTCCGATTGAGAAAGAGCGGCTCTTCCTTGATGTCAGGCACCACGAAAGGCTTGGCCGTGCTGAAAATCCTCCCGGTGATCCCTTCATTCGGCCGGTAACTGCCGCGCTTCATTTCCTTTTCCGCCAGCCCATGAGACGCCTGAATCTTGAGGTGGCCCGTCTCGGGGTCCAGCAGAGTCACTGTGGCCCGCTCCATGGACAAGGACTGGGAAAAAACGCTCAGGATCTTCTCCAACGCATGGTTGAGATCCAGCACCTGACCCGTGATGAGACTGATTTCATAGAGGACCTTCAGCTCCGCTTCGCAAATGGCAAGTTTCATATTCCCTGACCTTCATGGAGACCCGAGCATTCTTTCCCTCGCGCCACAAGTTGCACAACCCTTGCCAACGCATTCAGAACACTCAAAAAACGAGCGATCAATTGAGCGCAACCATTTGTTATCCTTGATTCTTCAAACTTCAGGGTCGAAACATTCCCTCAGAGTGGCTCACAGAACTTACGATTTGATTGGCAATATTTGACACGTTTTTGTCGCAGTCTGGGGAGTCCGGCCTTATTTGCGCACGGTTTTGTTTCGGAAGAAGCGATTACGGAGCAAGTCAATCCTTGGGGGCCACGGAAGCGAATCCTCATGTGTCAGTAAGTCAGGTCCAGGAAGTTGCTGAAAAGCACGAAGGAGAACGACCGGATAGCCTCTTCGATCTCCTCGAAGTGCTCCAGGATTTGATACTGGCCGGCAGTCGCGTCGACCCATCGGGAGACAATGGATCGATCCACTTCGGGGTGAAATTGAAGCCCGTAGGCGCACGGGCCGGATCGAAAGGCCTGGTGGGGGCATTGCTCGGTCCAGGCAAGATGGACCGAGTCCTTCGGAGGCACGAAGCAGTCGGTGTGGTAGTGGAAGGTCGTGAACGGCGAAGAAATCCCCTTGAACAGCGGGTCGGCGATCCCTTCTTCCGTTAACGTGACCGGCTTGCAACCGTACTCTTCGTTCATACGGAAGAGCACCTGTCCGCCGGCTGCTTCCGCAAGGAGCTGCCCCCCAAGGCAAATCCCGACGAAGGGCAGCTCCGCTTCCAGGATTCTTCGCATCCATTCTTTCAATCCTACCAGGAAGGGAAAGGTCTCCGTGTCCTTGACGCTCATGGCGCCCCCCAGCACGATAGCCGCCGAAAGCCCGCTCAAAGCCGGAAGTCTCTCGCTTGCGTAAAGCCGTACCAGCATTAGCTCTTGTCGGCCGGCTTTCAGGGCTTCGATCAAGGTTCCCGGAGGCACGTCGGGGTCGTTTTGGACAATGGCGATCATGATGCCCCCTCTTTTATGCCGGATGCCACCCGCCCATTCTCCGCGACACTCAGCCAGTGCTCCAAACTTTTGGTGAGGATTCGCTCGGCCCGCCGCACATCGAGCCGATAGGCCTCGGGAATGAAGCCCAGGTCGGCGACGTAGATATCTTCCTTTCGCCCGAGAAACGGGCACGACCCGCAATGGTGCCGGGGAGCGCGCGCCAGCAGGCTCAGCACCCGATTCAAGATCCGCTTGCATCCCTTGATCTTTAGATCTTGCACGCTGTAGTTGTTGGCAAAGAGGGTGATGCCCTCAAATCCCGGCCGAGGCGGAAAACCATCCTCGGTGATCCCGTCCCGCTTGATGAAGTAGTACGGAGCGACGAGAGAGATTCGAATGGGGCTCGCTCCGGCGTCTCGGACGCCCGCGACGAGGGCTCGGACAACATCCGAAAGGCTCTCGCGTGGGGCGTCGAACGGGCGCACGTGCTCCTGGGGCGATGCGACGACCCCCGACAGACGGGCCTTGACCACATCTTCAATCTCCGGCTGCACCAGGAGGGTCAAATCCGGGCCGTGCGTCCAGAGCGCCTCCTCGAAGAACGCGGCATCCAGCTCCTCAACGGCTTTGACCTGAATCACCTGCAGGCACAGGCAGGGGACCGACGGCTGACACAGCTCATCAGCCAACCGACGCGCATGGTCTTCAAACGCCCGTTCGAGGGCGGCGAGCACCGTCTCATCAAGAAACGCCACCCGCGCCGCCTGGACGATGTGATCCACGGCCACCACCTCGAGCATGTGGTGGGCGTAATTGAAAGGCCCGTGAGATCCCAGCCACTCCTCGTACGTGAGGATCTGCAGCTCCGCCTTGAGCGCGTCCGGAAACCGCTCGATCCCTTCGTCTCCATACAGGTTCTCGCGCGGGATGATCACCGTGCGGCAGCCGGCGCTGAAGGCCGCTTCGAGCTTGGCCGCAAGGCCGCCCACCGCTGTAATCCTCCCCTTGGTATCGATCTCGCCCGTCATTGCAACGTCCCTGCGGACTTTTTTCGCGGATCCCAGGGAGGCCAGAGCGAGGGCGATCGCCCCACCGGCCGAGGGCCCGTCCTTCCGCGTGGATGCCCCCATGAAATGGAGATGAACGGGCTCTTCCATGGGACGCTGGTCGATTCCCAGCTCACTCGCGCATTGGAAGATGCCGGTCGCGGCAACTTTGCGACTCTCGTCCATCACCTTTTCGATATTGCCCGTGGCATGCAAAACGCTGAGATACCCCTTCCCCCCGGGCGCGGCTCCCCTCTCAGCGCCGACCGCCGTGGCCTGGATGGGAATGATCGAGCCAACCCCCCGCTCAACGTCGACCCCCAAGGCGATCGTCTCTCCCACCCGGTCCTCTTCGCCGATCTGACGCGGCCGAGCGGGGTCTTTCAAATAGCGTTTGATCGTCTCGCGGCGGATAACGATGCCGGAATCGACCCCACCGTCTCCAGTGAGGATCTCCTTTCGCTGGATACGCAGGAAGAGCGTTCGTATGAGTCGCTCCAGCTCCCGAACTCCGGCTTCATACGTGTAGCTCCGGACCAGGTATCGCAGGATGTCATCTTCCGTTTCCGGATCGAACCGGATCTGCTTCTCGTCGATCTGGTACTTGTGACGCACGCGACGAATCAGATGCTCGCGGGCGATCGCGACCTTCTCCTCGACGCTGTAACGATCCAGCTGCACCACCTCGCATCGGTTCACCACGACGGCCGGAACCGTCTCCAGCGTGTTGGCGGTCAGGAAGAAGTGGCAGTTGGAAAGGTCGATGTCCACCGTCGTTTCCGTGTACTTGTCGTGGAACAGGTGGTTCTGCTCGGGATCGAGGATTTCCAGCAGGGTGGCGATCGCGAACTTCTCGGTTTTGTCCGCCTCGTCCAGAATGAACAACCCGTTCATGACCCCCATCTTGATGAGCCCCTGGACGATCGCTCCGGGCTTCGACCCCTCGTAGGTGAAGCCGTGTCCCCGAATGTCCGTTTCGTCCCGCATGCCGCCGAGAGAAATCTTGTGGTAGGGCACTCCCAGGTTCTGAGCGACGGAGATGGCCAGGGACGTCTTTCCCACTCCCGGTGGCCCGACGAGCAAAAACGCACTCCCGGTCTGTCGCCACTTTGCCGCCTGCTCGGGCGAATAGAGCTGGTAGCGCCAAATCAGATTGGTGAAGAAATCGCAGAGCAGCTCCTTCGGACGCTGCAGCCCATAATGGGTCCGATGAAGCCCCTCCTCGAACACCTCGGGCGGCACGCGGATCGGCTCGATTCGACCCCAGGGAACCGCAAGCAGCGTCTCGATGAGCTCGCTGTACTTGGAGCCGCTGTGCCCCACGGTGTTCAACCGGTTCTTGTCGATGACGGCAAGCACTTGAGACGGGATGCGTGGATCGGCATGGGCCTCGTCGATGCGGTCCTTGAGACTCTTGAGGGGCTGTTCGATGGGCTCGGGAGCGAGTCGAGCGGGAGCCTCCGGCTGAAAGATCTCCGCCCCGCCGCGTACTTCCAGCAGCCTCATCCGGGCGGCATCCCGGAAGGCACTGAACAAGAGCTCGCTGCTTTCTGCGCCAACCCCGGACTGTGGAAGCTCCAGGTCACGAAAGAGACTCGAGATACCGGGCGGCTCCAAGAGCCCCTCGAGCACCGTCCGGGCCTTGAGCTCGTCTCGCTGCTCCAGGCGAGTGAAGAGGAGTAGGAATTTCGCGAAAGCACCGGCGGCCCGGGCCAGAGAGACACCCGACGCATGACTCCCCCGATGGCAAGCACGCAGGGTCATCGTTTGTGCTTCCGTATCCTGCCTGAGAAACACATCGAGGAGAATCGCGTCGGGGAGCTCGCTCAGGGCCTTCGCGTAGTGCCGCAGGACCCTCGACATCGCATCACCCATCGAGCGCTCCCGCTCCGCGGCGTCGAAGAGAGCAAGGTAGTCCTCCCCTTCGATGCCATTCATTTCGTCGGCCAGGAAATGACGCAGAGCCCGGTAGGTCGTGGGATCTTGAGACCGTTGGTCGAGCACAAAGGCCACATCCGCCTCGATCACGCTGCGCTCGGCGTGCTCCGGGTACAGCATGTGCTCGACCTCGTGGCGAAGCAGGAATTCGAAAAAGGCGAGCATCTTGCGCTCTTCGACCGTCCCGTCTCCGATCCGGGCGTCGGGATCGCTCGGCAAGACAAACGCAAGGTAGTCAAAGATCCGCTCATGGATCTGAAGGGTCCATCCCTTGTCGGTCTTCACGACCAGGCTCACCAGACGGCTCACACCGCGCTCGTCCTCGAAGCGCACGATGGTGAGAGCCTCACTCAACCCGTTCAGCTGGGCCGCGTCCGTTCCCCGTTTTCGCCGAAAATAGGGAAAAACGCGCCGAACCATGACGGAGCGAATCAACAATCCGACTTGCCGGACACGGTCCTCGTCCGGCAGCGGCAGCGTGCTCAGGTAGCGCAAGTCGAAAACCATGGGAAACATGATCACACCCCCGGTTTTTGCATACCGATTCGTGGAATTCCGAGTAGAATTTTGTTCAGCCCCGACTCCGCGAAGCCGAACGGATGCTCGCAGTATACATGAAGCCGCCGACAGGTACAGGACAGATAAGGGTGGAGCCTCAATCGTGGCTGGCTCCGAGGACCGACGGCTGAGCCGGACCCTGAAATCTCCCTCCCAATAAACAGGAGAGAAATGCGTATGTCCATTCCATCGTTTGTCGCCAACGTCTCGCGCTCTGCATCCAGATCCTCAGTGCTCTTGCGAAGCCTGACGGGAGTCGTCCTGACCCTCCTCCTGGCCTCCGCCTGCGCATCGGTCACGCCACCCGCAGCCCAAGGGCCAGCCCCATCGGTCAAGGCCCCGAGCGAATCTCCGGGCCAAGGCTGGTTTGCGGTGCGATTCAAGATGAAATGGGCTCCAGGCGCCAATCCCCTGTGGCACCTCGATGATCTCATCGCGTACGAAGTGATCTCGCCCGCCCTCGAACGGTACCGCGATCAGATTATTCTCTGGCGATTCCATCGGCGTGCGGCCCCGGACCAGGCGGGTCACCAGTTCAGCTTCATTTTTTATGCGAGCCCCAAGAACGCCGAAGCCATCTACACGTCGATCCGCACAAACCCGGTGCTCGCCTCGCTCAAATCCCGTGGCTACGTGATCAACGAGCTTTACGCGGACACGACCCGAATCGAGCAGCCCAACATCGAGGATACGGCCGATCCCAAATGGTCGCTTCCCTTGAAACGGTCCTGGCCCAACTTTATTATGGGAGTGAGTGAAACGTGGCTGCTCCTGATTTCCCAGTATGCCGGGGAGCGAGCCCAAGCCGGCACGGCTGCTTCCATGGAATCCCTGGTGGCCTCCTATGAGAAGGTCCACAACGCGGTCGAAAAGACGTGGCAGGACGAAGGCGGCCATGCGCTGCTCCACCACCTGAACGCCATATTCGGTTATGCTCCGGTGGGTGTCTCAGCCGATGCGCATCTGATGCGTTTTTAAGCTCGCATTGAACGACCCGGGATCCCGCCGAAAGGGAGAATTGGATGAACGAGGAAGCAGAGCGATCAAGCCGGCTCGCAGCCGAGCTCGAGGAAGCCCGTCGTCGCATCGATGAGCTCGAAGCGGAGCGCACTCATCATCGAGAGCTCGAGCGGGAGTACTCCAGGCAAAACGCCTTCCTGCTTCACGTGATCGAGTCGCTCCCGCACCCCTTCTACGTGCTCGATGCCGGCGATTACTCCATCAAGATCGCCAATTCGGCCGCAAAGCTCGGTTCAGGGCACACCCACTCCACTTGCTTCGCCCTGACCCACAAACGGTCGACCCCATGCGAGCTTCCCGGGCATTCTTGTCCTCTGGCGATGGTCAAGGAATCCAAGAAGCCGGTCACGGTCGAGCATGTCCATTTCGATCCGGACGGAAATCCGCGCAATGTCGAAGTCCACGGATATCCTATTTTCGACGAGAACGGCCGTGTGGTGCAGATGATCGAATATGCTCTGGACATCACGGAACGGAAGCAAATGGAGCGGCAGATCCTTGAAACCGCCGAGCGCATCAAGCGCTTTGCGTATTCCGTTTCCCATGATCTGAAAAGCCCGATCATTGGCATCTACGGATTGACCCGCCTCCTCCACCGCCAATACCGGGAGGTGATGGATGAGCGGGGACGCATGTACTGCGACCAGATCCTGAGGGCTTCCGAGCTGGCCGTGGACCTGATTGAGGAGATCAATGCTTATATCCGGGCCAAGGAAAGTCCCCTCCATTTTGAGCCCGTCAAGATCGAAGACATTCTCCACACGGTCCGGGACGAATTCGGGGCGTTCCTGGCCATGCGCCATGTTGAATGGGTCGAGCCCCAATTCCTGCCGCTGATCACCGCCGACAGGATGAGCTTGGTCCGCGTCTTTCGGAATCTGGTCGACAATGCATTGAAATACGGCGGGGAGTCACTCAGCCGACTCGAGATTGGCTATGAAGAGCGTGACGACGCCCACATTCTCTCCGTGAGCGATAACGGCGTGGGGATTCGGGAGTGCGACCGCGAAAAGATCTTTGAGCTGTTTCAGCGCAACGAAAGCTCAAAAGGCGTGGAGGGAACGGGCCTGGGACTGGCCATCGTCAAGGAAATCGCCGAAAAGCATCAGGGGCGGGCTTGGGTGGAATCCGACCCGGGCACCCGTACGACCTTCTACGTGGCCCTTGGGAAGGAGCTGCGGGAGACCACCTGAAAGGCCTGCCCCGCCGTTCCTCTCCACGGGGATTTCTGCCAGCCAAGCAGAACCACGCGCGGGAATCGTTCTCGAAAGGATCTGGATCAAAAATTTGGATTAGGCTTCGAGATTCCTTCGGTATCCCACTGAGGATTTGCGCTGTCGCCCGTGAGGCCTGAGACTTTGCGGATCCGAACGTCGATGCCCTTTTCATTCTTTAAGAGCGAGACGAGCTCGTTTGGGTCTTCGTTCCAGTACTCGTACGGGTAGAGGATTTTGGGCTTGATTGCTTTCGCGGCCTCCGCCGCCTTTTCCGGAGTCATGGTTTGGGGTAACGCCAGAGGCAGGAACGCCACGTCAATCTTTTTGAGGCTCTTCATTTCCGGAATGTATTCCGTGGCCGAGGCCACATAAAAGCGCTTGTCGTCAAACGTCAAAACATAACCGTTTCCTTCGCCCTTCTGATGGTAAAACGTACCCCGCTCAAAACCCGAAGTGCGAGAAGTCATACCTTCATAGCCAGGATTGTAAGCAGGCACGGCTTCGATCCGAATTCCCTTCACGGTCTGCACGTCCCCGTTTCCCATCACGATGCCGTCCCTCTCGGCACTTGCACAGGATGGACAGAGGATGATGGCCGTATCGGGACCTTTGAGAGTATAAATGGCCCGCGTGTCCAGATGATCGGTCGAGTTGTGAGTGATGAGGATAAGGTCGGCCTTGGGAAGGCGCGTGTAATCCGCCCACTTGCTGACCGGATCGACATAAATGTTCATGCCTTTGAACTGAAAGCGCAGACTCCCATACCCAAGAAAGGAGACCTTCACCTCACCCTTGGCAGTCTTGATAGTATCCGTGGGGAACTGAGCCCGAGCGATCACTGGTGCCGCAATGATCAGCATCAAGACGGCTGCAAAGATCTTCTTTACCATGCTCATCCCTTTCCTGGATCTGCGGAGCGACATCGGCATTGCGAGCCCTACGGGGCCGTTTCCCCGTCGGAACGACTTTAGGCGAGCTTTTCGGCAATCAGCTTCCTGGCGAGCTGCAAGGCACCAGGGAGCTTCTCGGGCTGGTTGCCACCGGCCTGGGCCATATCGGGGCGACCGCCCCCGCTGCCTCCCACTTCCTTGACGATCTCCTTGATCAAGTCTCCCGCACGGACGCGCTTGGTGAGGTCCTCCGTAACGCCCACCAGCAGGAAGACCTTGCCCTCGTGAGCGGCCCCGAGAACAGCGATGCCGCTCTTGGTGCGCTCCCTGAACTGGTCGTTCATCTCGCGGAGGACCTTCGGGTTGTCGGCCTCCACCTGGACGACCAAAACCTTCACGCCGCCGACTTCCTCCGCTCCGGCGATCAGATCGGCCGATTTCTTGCTCGCCATGGAGGACTTGAGGCCTTCCAGCTCTTTTTCGAGCTGCTTTTGCTGGGCGCCCAGCTTTTCGATACGGTCCACCAGATCGGCAGGAGTTGTTCTCAGCATACTGGCCGCCTGCCGCAGGATCGCTTGCTGCGTTTGAAAATGCTCCACGGCCTGCTTCCCGGTGAGGGCTTCGATGCGTCGCACTCCAGCCGCCACGCTGGTCTCCTGGACAATCGCGAAGAGCCCGATGTCGCCCGTTCGGTGCGTGTGCGTCCCACCACACAGCTCCCGACTGAAGCCCGGAATCTCCACCATGCGCACCCTGTCGCCGTACTTTTCCTCGAACAGTGCCATTGCGCCGGTCTTGACCGCCTCATCGAAGTCCATCACATGGGTTTCAAGCGATTCGTTGCGCCGAATCTCTTCATTCACCCGACGCTCGATCTCGGCGATCTCCTCCGGGGTCAGAGCCGTAAAGTGTGTGAAATCGAAGCGCAGCCGGTCCGGAGCTACAAGGGAGCCCGCCTGCTTCACATGATCGCCCACGACGCTACGCAGCACGGCGTGCAAAATGTGCGTGGCCGTGTGGTTGCGGGCCGTGCTCCGCCTCTCCGAATCCGTCACGCGCAGCCGCACCGTGTCGCCGACCTGGAAGCGCCCTTCCTCCACCTTGCCAATGTGCACAAAAAGGTCCCCGGGGAGCTTCAGGGTATCGGTCACCACCATTCGGCCCGCAGACCCGATAACCTCTCCCGTGTCGCCCACCTGACCGCCGGATTCCCCGTAGAACGGCGTCCTCTCGACGACAACCTCGACGTCCATTCCCGTCTCGACGGCTCCAAGCGATTCCCCCTGGCGAACCAGGGCAACAATGCTCGACTCCGTCTCCAGGCGATCGTAGCCGACAAACTCCGTTTTTACGCCTCGAGCGCCAAGCTGACGATACGCCTCCGACATCTCCCGCTCACCGCTTCCCTTCCAGTGGCTCCGGGATTGCTCGCGCTGCTTTTCCATGAGCTGGTTGAACTCGGCCTCCTCGGCCCCAAGGTTGAGTCCCCGCGCCATGTCCGTGATGATGTCGATGGGGAATCCGTACGTGTCGTACAGCTTGAAGATGAGCGAACCAGGGATCGCCGTGGCCCCTTCATCCTGCAGTCGCTTGACTTCCGTCTGGAGGAGCCTGAGACCATGGTCCAACGTCTCGCTGAAGCGCTCCTCCTCGTGGGTGATCACCTTGGTGATATAGCTTCGATTCTCGAGAAGCTCCGGGTAGGTATCCTGCATGGATTCCATGACGGCCACCGCCGTTTCGTGCAGGAACGGTCGATCCAGGCCGAGAAAACGCCCGTGACGCAAAGCTCTGCGGACGACGCGGCGCAGCACGTACCCGCGCCCCTCGTTGCTCGGCAGGATCCCGTCCCCGATGAGAAAAGCCGCGGCGCGGCTATGGTCAGCGATGACCTTCACCGAGACATCCTTGTCCTCGGAAGACCCGTAATGATAGCCGGTCAGCTCCGCCACCTTGGCGCGCACGGGAGCGAAGAGGTCCGTGTCGTAATTGGACGGCACTTTCTGGAGCACCGCAGCGATGCGCTCGAGCCCCATTCCCGTGTCGATACTGGGCTTGGGCAACGGCTCCAGCGATCCGTCCTCCTTGCGGTTGAACTGCATGAAGACCAGGTTCCAGAGCTCCAGGTAACGGTCGCAATCACATCCGGGCTTGCAGTCCGGGCGCCCACATCCGATGGACGGCCCCTGATCGATCAGGATCTCCGAGCACGGGCCGCAGGGACCCGTATCGCCCATGGCCCAAAAATTGTCCTTGGTCGGGAAGGTCAGGATGCGGTCCAGGGGCAGGTAACGAGCCCAGAAGGTACGGGCCTCCTCGTCGGGCCCCAGCTTCATGCCGGCATCTCCCTCGTGGATCGTTGCATACAGCTTGTCTTTGGGCAGCCCCATGATCCCGGTGAGAAACTCCCAGGCATACTCGACTGCGTGCTCCTTGAAGTAGTCGCCGAAGGAAAAATTGCCCAACATTTCAAAGAAGGTATGATGCCGCGCCGTGCGACCCACATTCTCGAGATCGTTGTGCTTGCCGCCGGCCCGCATGCACTTCTGGCTCGTGGCCGCCCGCACATAGGCCCGCTTGTCTTCCCCAAGGAAACAGCGCTTGAACTGCACCATTCCGGCATTGGTGAATAGCAGCGTCGGATCGTCATGGGGAATCAAAGACGAGCTCTTGATGACGGAGTGGCTGCGCTCATTGAAAAAATCGAGGAAGGCCTTGCGGATCTCACTGGCTTTCATGGTGTCGCTTCTCCTGTTTCAACCGTTATTCCCCACCCGCCGCCTCGGCAGCCGCTGCCAATGGAAAAGGGACGTCGTGAAGCTGCCGCAGTTTGGATTCGATCTCCTCCATCACTTCGGGATGCTCCCGGAGGAAGCTCTTCGAATTTTCGCGGCCCTGCCCCAGTCTCTCACCATTGTAAGAATACCAGGTGCCCGACTTGTCAACAATATTGGCCCCCACCGCAAGATCGAGCAGGTCGCCCTCCTTGGAGATGCCACGGCCGTAGACAATGTCGAACTCCACCTCCTTGAAGGGCGGCGCGATCTTGTTTTTCACCACCTTCACCCGAGTCCGGTTCCCGATCACTTCCTGGGCCTCTTTCAGCGGGCCGATGCGGCGGATCTCCATGCGCATGGTCGCATAGAATTTCAGCGCGTAGCCGCCCGTCGTGGTCTCCGGGTTGCCATAGGACACCCCGATCTTCATGCGGATCTGGTTGATGAAGATCACGCACGTCTTGGATTTGCTGATCGCCGAAACGAGCTTCCGAAGCGCCTGGCTCATCAACCGTGCCTGGAGCCCGACGTGGGAATCCCCCATGTCGCCTTCGATCTCCGCCTTGGGCACCAATGCCGCCACGGAATCCACCACGATCACGTCGATCGCATTGCTCCGCACCAGGATTTCCGCAATTTCGAGCGCCTGCTCCCCATAGTCGGGCTGGCTGACCAGCAGCTCCTCGATGTTCACGCCAAGCTTACGAGCATACTGAACGTCCAGGGCATGCTCGGCATCGATGAATGCGGCAACGCCCCCCTGCTTCTGGGCCTCGGCGATGATGTGGAGCGCGATGGTGGTCTTGCCGGACGATTCGGGGCCGTACACCTCTACAATGCGCCCACGCGCCACACCACCGATGCCCAAAGCCAGATCGAGGGACAGACAGCCCGTGGAAATCACCGAAACCTCGCTCTGCGGCGACCCCTCTCCCAGCTTCATGATGGAACCCTTGCCACACTGCCGTTCGATTTGGCTGAGAGCCGTGTCGATAGCCTTTTGCCGATCATCCGTCGCCATAGCGCCCATCAACGGGCCTCCTTTATGGGGAAATCAATGGATTGAGAAATCGAGCGATCACAGTATTGATCCAGCCCACCCCATCTTACACGGATGGACACGGATGAGGAAAGCACGATGCACACGGATAAAGCTAAAAACACCAAAGGGATACGGTGGCCTCCAGGAGAGCCCCTATCCACTTGCCGCTGCGTGCCCGAATGATTCCATCCGTGTCCATCCGTGCAGGTCTATCCGTGTCCATCCGTGTCAGGGATTCGCTTTGCTGGACTCGCCCCATCCAGGGTCCGGGTCTCCCGAGCACAAAGCGGAACGGGAGCATCCGGAACAGGAAAGGAAGGCATGGGAAGCAGCGGGGTGGTCATTGGGTACGGCCGGCAGGGAAAGCCGCCCTGCAAAGCGGCGTGTACTGTGCACCTTCTGGCCTCAGCTCACTTTTATACAACACAAGCTCTGTGACGTCAAAAGCTTCCGTACTGAACGACTGGTTGTCCAGGAGGGCCTGCTGCAGCACCCGCGCGCGCTGACTTCCCTTGACACGCCCGACCGTGAGATGAGCGCGGAACGGACGGTCCTCGGGCTCGAACCCAAGCGGCTTGAGGCTTTCCTCCACACGCGCCTGCAGGCTCCGCAGAGGTTCCACATCGCCGCGAAGCCCCACCCACACGACCCTCATCTGTTTGATAGACGGAAACGCACCACAGCCGGCGGGCTGGATGCTGAAGGGCCTAGCACCATCCGAGACGGTCTGAAGCGCATCACAGAGGGATGGGATGCGATCTTCGTGTACGTCTCCCAGAAATTTGAGCGTCAGGTGGATCCGGTCGGGCTTCACCCAGCTCACCGGGGCGTTCGCCCGTTGGAGGATCTGCACGAATTGCGCAAGCCCCCCTTGAATGGCTCGCGGAAGATCGATGGCGACAAACGTCCTAATCACGGTTCAACGCCCTCCAGAGTTGAATTAAGGCCGCATGGGCGGACCGCTCCTGAACCAACTCACGCTCTCCGCTGAACTGGTACCGTTCAACGGTCACCCGCCCCTCGACGCCACAGCCGATGAACACGGTCCCAACCGGTTTTTCAGGACTTCCGCCGGTTGGGCCGGCAATCCCCGTAATCGCTAAGGCCGCCTGAGCTCGCGCCTGGCGGAGCGCGCCCTCGGTCATGGCCCGGGCAACCGGCTCACTCACGGCCCCGTGAGCTTCGATCAAGGTGGCCGGCACCTGCAGGAGGTCCACCTTGGCCTGGTTGCTGTACGTGATGAAGCCCCGGTCGAAGTAGTCGGATGCCCCGGAGATGGCGGTGATGCGCCGGGCGAGGAGTCCTCCCGTACAGGATTCGGCAACGGCCAGCGTCCAGCCCCTGCGCCGCAGCAGCTCCCCGATGACGCGAGCCGCCTCGTCGTCATTGACACCGAGAACGTACTCCCGACCGATACGCTCAATGACGATCCGCTCGGCGCGCTCCAGGATGGCGTCCAGCTCCTGCGGCGTCTCCGCCCCCGCAAACAGGGTGATCCAGTTCTCCACCACCTGAGGGAGGTAGCCAACCTGAGCACCGAGGTCCTCGGGGGTCAGGTCCTTGAGCAGCTGGTTCAAGAGAGATTCGGGGAGTCCTTGAATTCTCAGGATCTGCTTGCGGTAGACCTTGCGGCTCGGATATCGCGCTGCAAGGTCCGGCACGACGAGCTCCGTCATCAGCGCTCTCATCTCATACGGAACACCCGGAAGGAAGTAGCAGGGAATATCCCGATGCACCAAAGCAAAACCGGCCATGCCTTGGCCCAGCTTGACCCCGCCCTCGGGGAGCATCGCCATGCGGCCGATTTCCTCTCTCCACTCCCCGCCCCGAGCACGGACCCGTTCCTGAAGATACGCCATGTAGACCGGATCGGGTCTCAAGGGGAGCCCGAACGCGCGCGAGACCGCGGGAGCCGTGCGGTCGTCGTCCGTCGGCCCGAGCCCTCCCGTCACGATCAGGAAGCGGCACTTGTCGATCGCTTCGCTGAGAGAGGCCACGATCCCATCTTCGTCGTCACCGATGGTCAGCACGGAATGAAGACGGAACCCGTGCTCCCTCAGCGTCGCCGCGATGAACTGGGAGTTCCCGTTCACGATGTCTCCGAGGAGAATCTCATCGCCAATGGTGAGGAGGGCCCCAACGACTTCCCCTTGGTCTTTCTGCATATCAAATCCCTTCTTGAACGGTGACCGCGGGATCAAAACCGCTCCAATCCGTATGCGTCGGATGCCGATCTGCACCGCGGCGGTGGAGACTTCCTAAATCCTCGATGCTGCTCACCCTACAGCCCAAGCCCGAAAAAATCAAACTTACAGAGCGGGCGGATCCAGCCCCTCCTCATCTTCATCCCCACACGGCGATTTTTGTTAACAAAAAGGTTTACCAATTTGAAGATCGGTCCAGCTCGACGATGGGCCCGCCCCGCGCAAAGCCAACGAAGCAATCCCTGATTCATGTTTAATTTTAGCATGTTAGCGCTAAGCTCCCCAAGGTTTCGCGGGCTGGTACGCTCCTTGCCCTTATCCCTGGCCAACCCCATTGATTCACAAGGAGAAAAGCTCATGAGGAAAGTAGCGATTTACGGAAAAGGCGGCATCGGGAAGTCCACAACCACGCAGAACACCGTGGCAGGGCTTGCGGAAATGGGACGGAAGGTGATGGTGGTCGGCTGCGACCCCAAGGCGGACTCGACACGGCTGCTGCTGGGCGGTCTTTCCCAGAGCACGGTTCTCGATACGCTGCGTGCGGAAGGCGAAGACGTCGACCTGGAGGACATCCGGAAAACCGGCTTCTCCGGCGCCGTCTGCGTGGAGTCGGGTGGCCCCGAGCCCGGGGTCGGCTGCGCGGGGCGCGGCATCATTACCTCCATCAACCTGCTCGAGCAGCTCGGCGCCTACGCCGAGAGCGAAAAGCTCGACTATGTGTTCTACGACGTTCTCGGCGACGTGGTGTGCGGCGGCTTCGCCATGCCCATCCGAGAAGGCAAGGCCAAGGAGATCTACATTGTGGTCTCCGGCGAAATGATGGCCATGTATGCGGCCAACAACATCTGCAAAGGCATCGTGAAGTTCGCCGAAGCGGGCGGCGTGCGGCTCGGCGGCCTCATCTGCAACAGCCGCAAGGTGGACAACGAGCAGGAAATGATCGAGGCCTTCGCGGCCAAGCTGGGCACGCAGATGATCCACTTCGTCCCGCGAGACAACATGGTGCAGCGGGCCGAGATCAACCGGAAGACGGTCATCGACTACGCACCCGATCACGCGCAGGCAGCCGAGTACCGCACCCTGGCCAAGAAGATCGAGGAGAACACCATGCACATCATCCCCAAGCCCATGCACACGGATGAGCTCGAAAAGCTCCTCATCGAGTATGGCCTGGCGGGATAGCGCGGGGCCCGGAATTCACCGTCGACTCACACCCATGAACAGGAAAGGCGGCACTCATGTTGATGATCAGATCCATTGTGAGACCGGAAAAGGCGGACCAGGTCCTCGCGGCGCTTATGGAAGCCGGTTTCCCCGCGGTGACCAAGGTCTCGGTCGTCGGGCGCGGTAAGCAGCGCGGCATCAAGATCGGCGAGATCACCTACGACGAAATTCCAAAGGAGCTCCTTCTCACCGTCGTGAAGGACCAAGACAAGGACTTCGTCATCAAGACGGTGATCAAGGCAGCGCGCACCGGTGACAAGGGCGCATTCGGAGACGGCAAGATCTTCGTCAGCCCCGTCGAGGAAGTCTACACCATCAGCTCGGGAATCAAGGAGACTCCGAACGGGGGCGTGGAAGAGGTGAAGATATGAAAGAGATCATGGCCATCGTGCGCATGAACATGATGAACAAAACGAAAAAGGCGCTCACCGAGGTGGGCATCTCGTCCATGACGGCCAAGGACTGCCTCGGTCGCGGCAAAGGTCTGGTGGACTTCAAGCTCCTGGAAGGCGCCGAGAAGGGATACGAAGAAGCCGTTTCTCAGCTGGGACAGAGCCAGCGTCTCATCCCCAAGCGGCTTCTCGTGGTCGTCGTCCCCGATAAGCTCGTGAGCAAGACCGTCAAGGCCATCATCCGGGTGAATCAAACCGGCAAGTCGGGAGACGGCAAGGTCTTCGTCATGCCCGTCCAAAACTCGGTCAGCGTTCGGACCGGCGAAGCCGGAGACGCGACGCTGGATGGAGCCTAGCAGAAGCAGGAGACTCAACATGACCGTATTTGACAAAGACAGCAACGACTGGGAGGACGAGGGTCTGACCCCGGAAGAAGCCAAGGCGCGTATCCTGGCCCGGTATCCCACGAAAGTCGCCCGCAAGCGGGCCAAACAGTTCATCGTGAACAAGGTCGAGAATGGCGGCGACGTTCCCGAGATCGGCGCCAACAGCCGGACCATTCCCGGCATCATCACCCAGCGCGGCTGCACCTACGCCGGCTGCAAGGGCGTTATCCTGGGCCCCACCCGGGACATCGTGAACATCACGCACGGCCCAATCGGCTGCGGGTTTTACAGCTGGCTGACTCGACGCAACCAGACCCGGCCGGAAGGACCCGACGACTGGAATTTCATGACCTACGCCTTCTCGACGGACATGCAGGAAGAAGACATCGTCTTCGGCGGCGAAAAGAAGCTGCGGGCCGCGATCCAGGAAGCTTACGACCTCTTCAAGCCTAAGGCCATCAGCATCTTCGCCACCTGCCCCGTCGGTCTCATCGGGGACGATGTCCACATGGTCGCCCGCGAGATGAAGGAAAAGCTCGGGATCAACGTCTTCGCCTTCAGCTGCGAAGGCTACAAGGGAGTCAGCCAGTCGGCCGGCCACCACATCGCCAACAACGGGATCTTCACCCACGTGGTGGGTCTGAACGACGACAAGAAGCCGGGCAAATACCGCATCAACCTGCTCGGCGAATACAACATCGGCGGGGATGCCTTCGAGATCGATCGCATCCTGGAAGACTGCGGCATCTCGGTCGTGTCCACCTTCAGCGGCAACTCGACCTACGACCAGTTCGCCAACGCCCACACGGCGGATCTCAACACCATCATGTGCCACCGATCCATCAACTATGTGGCGGAAATGATGGAGCAAAAATACGGCATCCCCTGGATCAAGATCAACTTCATCGGGGCGGAGGCCACGGCCAAGTCCCTGCGCAAGATCGCTGCGTACTTCGAGGACCAGGAGCTGATTGACAAGGTCGAGGCAGTCATCGCCCGCGAGATGCCGGATGTTGAAAGCGCCAGAGAGGACGTTAGGGCCCGTTGCGAAGGGAAAACGGCCATGCTGTTCGTCGGCGGGTCGCGTGCGCACCACTACCAGGAGCTTTTCCGGGAGATCGGCATGAAAACGATCGCGGCCGGCTACGAGTTTGCCCACCGCGACGACTACGAAGGCCGCAAGGTTCTCCCGAGCATCAAGGTGGATGCGGACAGCCGAAATATCGAAGAGCTCGAGGTGCAGCCGGATCCGAGTCGCTTTGTGCCCAGAAAGACGGAGGAAGCCATGGCCCGCCTCGCCGAGAAGGGCTACCGGTTCAAGGACTACGACGGCATGATGCCGGAAATGGGCGAAAAGACCCTGGTTGTCGACGACATCAGCCAGTGGGAATCCGAGCAGCTGATCGACCTATACAAGCCCGACATCTTCTGCGCGGGCATCAAGGAAAAGTTCGTGATCCAGAAAAGCGGCATTCCCATGAAGCAGCTCCACAGCTACGACTCGGGCGGCCCATACGCCGGGTTCCGGGGAGCCATCAACTTCTACCGGGAAATCGACCGCATGGTGAACAGCAAGATCTGGAGTTATCTCAAAGCCCCCTGGCAGGAAAGCCCGGAGCTCGCCGCCACTTACGGCTGCGATTAGTGGAGGAAAACCCCAATGCTGCTACGACACACTCCACGTGAAATCACGGAGCGCAAAGCGCTGAACATCAACCCGGCCAAGACCTGTCAGCCCATCGGGGCCATGTACGCGGCCCTGGGGATCCACGGGTGCTTGCCCCACAGCCACGGGTCGCAGGGGTGCTGCGCCTACCACCGGAGTACTCTCACCCGGCACTACAAGGAACCGGTCATGGCCGCAACCAGCTCGTTCACCGAAGGCGCATCGGTTTTCGGCGGACAGGCCAACCTGCTTCAGGCCATCGACAACATGTTCACGATCTACGACCCGGACGTCATCGCCGTCCACACGACCTGTCTTTCGGAAACCATCGGCGACGACATCCCGCAGATCGTGAAGAAGGCGGAAGCCGACGGAAAGATTCCGCCCGGGAAGCTGGTCATCCACACCAACACCCCGAGTTACGTCGGAACTCATGTGACCGGCTTCGCCAACATGACGCGCTCCATGGTGGATTACTTGGCGACCTCGACCGGAGCCAAGCTGCACCAGGTGAACCTCATCCCGGGGTTCGTCGAGCCCTCGGACATGGAGGAAATCAAACGACTGGCGACCGAAATGGGCATCCCGTCGGTCCTCTTTCCGGACACCAGCAATGTCATGAACCGGCCTCAGACCGGACGGTTCGAAATGTATCCCAAAGGCGGGGTCACCCTGGATGCGCTGAGAAGCACCGGCGACAGCATGGGCACCATCGCCCTCGGCAAGCTGGCCTCCGGGCCTGCCGCCCGCGCCTTGGACAGCAAGTGCAAGGTCCACTGCGAGATCCTGGACCTGCCCATCGGGATCCACAAGACGGACGAATTCATCGACGCCCTCCGCAAGATGGCCGGCGTCAACGTCCCGGAATCCATCAACATCGAGCGGGGGCGGGCTCTCGACATCATCACGGACATGCACCAGTACTTTTTTCACAAGAAAGTCGGCCTCGTGGGCGATCCCGATCAGCTGCTCTCGCTCACCGAATTCCTGGTTTCCATCGACATGTGGCCCATCCACGTCGTTACGGGCACCGTGAGCAAGAAGTTCGAGAAAGCGATCAAGGAGATCACCAAGGACATCCCGCACCCGGTCAATGTCAAGGCGGGCGGGGACATGTTCCTCTTCCACCAGTGGCTGAAAAACGATCCCGTGGACCTGCTCATGGGCAACACGTACCTGAAATACATCGCCCGAGACGAGGACATTCCCTTGGTTCGGTTCGGATTTCCGATCCTCGACCGGGTCGGCCACAGTCTGTTTCCGACGGTTGGGTACCGGGGGGCCATGCGCCTGATGGAAAAGATCCTCGGCGCCCTCATGGACCGCCAGGACAGGGATGCCCCGGAAGAGCGGTTCGAGCTGGTGATGTAACCCCCTTCTATTAGGAGATAAGGACTCATGCAGAAACCCGACTACCACCTTTTCGTGTGTGCGAGCTTCCGCGGGACGGAAGCCAAAGGCAAATGCATCAAAAAGGATTCCATGCAGCTCATCTCCTACCTCGAGACGGAGGTCTCCGACCGGGGAATGAATGCCATGGTCTCCAGCACCGGGTGCCTCAACCTGTGCGAAGAAGGCCCCGTCATGGTGGTCTACCCTCAAGGCTACTGGTACGCCGGGATCACGAGCACGGAAGATCTCGACGAGATCCTGGATGCCCTGGAAAAAGGGGAGCCGGCCAAGGACAAGCTCATTGCGTGAAGTGTGGCAAGGCGACGGGTGTCGGGTGTCAGGTTTCAGTGTTCAGGTGTCAGGGACACAATGACCCGATACCCGCCGCAGGAGCGCACAAGCCGTCCGTGCATCTGACAGCCTAGTACTTCGTCACATTGGTTTTACCGGGCAAGAGAACACTCGCCAACCGTCCCTCGAGGGGGGAATCAAAAGGGGGTGTACCTTGCGAGACAAAGTTGACAGAGCACTTGATCCGATTGCTGAAACCCGACACCTGACACCTCAAGAAGGAAACGCAATGGACCCCAATAGCTCCCTGATTCTCGAAGAACGAACCGATCAGATCTGTCGCAAGGGAGACGAGCCCAACCGGATTGCCTGCAACAAGGATAGCGTCGCCGGTGCGGTGAGTCAGCGGGCCTGCGTTTTCTGCGGCTCCCGCGTCGTGCTCTACCCCATCGCCGATGCAGTCCACCTGGTCCACGGCCCCATCGGGTGCGCGGCCTACACGTGGGACATCCGGGGAGCCCTCTCCTCGGGACCCGAGCTCCACCGGCTGAGCTTCTCGACGGACCTCCAGGAGATGGACGTGGTCTTCGGCGGCGAAAAGAAGCTCGCCGCCGCCCTGGCCGAGCTCATCGAGCGCTACCACCCCGCCGCGGCCTTCGTGTACTCGACCTGCATCGTGGGCATCATCGGAGACGACCTCACCGCCGTCTGCCGGAAGGCTAGCGAGAAGTTCGGCATCCCGGTCATTCCCGTCCAGTCCGAAGGGTTCAAGGGCAACAAGCGGGAAGGTTACCACGCCGCCTGCCGAGCCATGTTCCAGCTCGTCGGGACCGGCGACACGACGGGCATTCCGCCGCTCAGTCTCAACATCCTCGGGGATTTCAATCTCGCGGGGGAGCTTTGGATCATCCGCGAGTATTTCAAGCGCATGGGCATCGAAACCGTGGCCAACATTACGGGTGACGGCCGAGTCAAGGACATCCAGCGTGCCCACGGAGCGGCGCTGAATGTCGTCCAGTGCTCGGGCGCCACGATGGATCTCGCCAAGATGATGAAAGAAAAGTTCGGGACCCCCTTCCTGCGCGTTTCTTATTTCGGGGTCGACGACATGGCCGAAGCGCTCTATTCGGTGGCCCGTTTCTTCGAGCCGCAGGACAGCGCCATCATGACCCGCACCCGCGAGCTCGTCCGCGAAGAGCTCTCAGCGCTGTATCCGAAGATCCAGGAGTTTCGCAAAGCCCTGGAGGGCAAGAAGGCCGCCATCTACGTCGGTGGCGCATTCAAAGCCTTCTCCTTGGTGAAAGCCTTCAGGCTTCTCGGCATGAGCGTGGTGCTCGTGGGCTCCCAGACGGGCACCCAGGAGGACTACGACACGCTCTACGAGATCTGCGACGAGGGCACCATCATCGTCGACGATTCGAACCCCCTGGAGCTCTCGACCTTCCTCGAGCAGGAGGAAGTCGACATCTTCGTCGGCGGCGTGAAAGAGCGTCCGATCGCCTACAAGCTCGGCGTGGGCTTTTGCGACCACAACCACGAGCGCAAGCTGCCTCTCGAAGGGTTCGTCGGGATGCTCAATTTTGCGGAAGAAGTCTACCGAACAGTCATGAGCCCCGTGTGGCGGTTCACCCCGCGCGCCCGAAGCTCGGTCAGGCCCTGGAGACGATAGCCATGGAAGACACCACGCTCAATGCGACTCCACCCGAAGAAGCTGGAACCCACTACATTGCGACCACCAACGCCTGCAAGCTCTGCACGCCGCTCGGGGCGGCCCTGGCCTTCCAGGGCATCGAAGGCGCGATCCCGTTCCTTCACGGCTCCCAGGGATGCGCGACCTACATGCGGCGCTACGTGATCAGCCACTACCGCGAGCCCATCGACATCGCGTCGTCCTCGCTCGGAGAAAAGCACGCGGTCTACGGCGGCGGCCCCAACCTCAAACAGGGGATCCGAAACGTCATGAAGAAGTACCATCCGGAGGTGATCGGCATCGCCACCACCTGTCTGACGGAAACGATCGGCGATGACGTTCCCATGATCCTTCTGGAGCTGAAGAAGGACATGGAAGGAGCTCCGGAGGGGTCCGCCCTGCCCCTCCTGGTTCCCGTCTCGACGCCCAGCTATTCCGGCACCCAGGCGGACGGATTTCGGGCCGCCCTCCGCTCGGTTGTGGCGAGTCTGGCCGACGATGCGAAGCCGCATAGGGGGATCAACCTGCTCCCCGGCCTGATCTCCCCGGCGGACTCACGGTACCTCAAGGAGATTTTGAGAGACTTCGGACTGGACTACGCGATCCTGCCGGATCTCTCCGACCGGCTCGACGCTCCGGCCGTCGACCACTACGAGAAGCTGCCCCCCGGAGGCACCCCCATCGATTCCATCCGCAAGATGGGCGGCGCCATGGCGTCCATCGAATTCGGCAGGACCCTGCCGGACGGTGAGACAACCAACGGCGGGCGCATCGAAGCCACCACGGCCGGACTGCTCCTGGCTGAGCGGTTCAATCAGCCGCGGTACCTCCTGGGGCTCCCCATCGGACTCCGGGAGTCAGATGCCTTCTTTGACCTGCTCGAAGAAGTGTCCGGGCGCGAAACTCCGGAAGCCCACGCCAAGGAGCGCGGCCGTCTCGTCGACGCCTACGTGGACGGCCACAAATACGTGTTCGGGAAACGGGCGGTTCTTTACGGCGAGGAAGACCTGGTCGTCGGTCTGGCAGCCTTCTTGACTGAAATCGGGATCAAGCCGGTCCTCTGTGGTTCGGGCGGCAAGAGCGGCCGTTTCGAAAAGGCCGTCAACGCCGTTACCGACGGCATCCTCGATGAGCCGCCCAAGGTTCTCGAGGGAGTGGACTTTCACCAGATCGGGGAGCTGAGCGCATCGCTCGCCCCGGATCTTTTGATCGGACACAGCAAGGGATACTCGCTCGCCAAGCGGTTGAACGTCCCCCTGATTCGAGTCGGGTTTCCCATTCACGATCGATTCGGAGGCCAGCGGCTTCACCACATCGGCTACCGCGGCACCCAGGAGCTGCTCGATCGCATCATCAACACGATTTTGGAGAGAAACCAGGAAAGCTCGCCCGTCGGCTACGGCTACCTGTGACCAAGCTCAGCCAGGAGACACGACCATGACGCACAACGGGGATCTCAACAGTCATCCATGCTTCAGCGCCAAGACAGCGCATTCCGTCGGGCGTATTCATCTACCCGTTGCAGCAACCTGCAACATCAAGTGCCAGTACTGCAACCGCAAATACGACTGCATGAACGAAAGCCGCCCCGGAGTCACGAGCGCCGTCCTCGCCCCCGAGCAGGCATTGAAATACCTGGAGCGGGTGGTCGAAAAGGAGCCCAGGATCACGGTGGTCGGCATCGCCGGCCCCGGAGACCCCATGGCCAATGCGTCGGCCACGCTGCAGACCTTGAACCTCGTCCGGAAGCGCTTCCCGAACATGATGCTCTGCCTGGCGACCAACGGCCTCGCCCTTCCGGCCTACCTCGATGAGCTTGCCTCCATCGGCGTCTCGCACGTCACCATCACCATCAATGCCGTGGATCCCGCCATCGCGGAAAAGGTCTACGCCTGGGCGCGGGACGGCAAGGTGATCTACCGGGGGATCGAAGCCGCGAAGCTCCTCATCGAGCGGCAGCTGGCCTCCGTTTCCGGGCTGCACGAGCGGGGAATCATGACGAAGGTGAATACCATCGTCATCCCGGGTGTCAACGACCACCACGCTGTGGAAGTCGCCCGGGAGGTGGCCGCGCGAGGCGCGACCGTGATGAACTGCATGCCCGTCTATCCGGTGAGCGGCACCATCTTCGAGGGGCTTACCGAACCGAGCGACGCGATGATGAGCGCGATCCGCAAGGAGGCCGAACAGGTCCTCCCTCAGGTCCGCCACTGCAAACGATGTCGCGCCGACGCCGTCGGGCTCCTTGGAGAAGACCGTTCGAGTGAGCTGCGGGCCGACCTCGAGGCTTGCCGCGCCCTCCCGGCCGCCGAGGATCTCGAGTCCAAACCATACGTTGCAGTGGCCACCCACGAAGGCCTCCTGGTGAACCAGCACCTCGGCGAAGCGACCCGCTTCCAGATCTGGGGCGAGTCATCGAACGGCGGCTACCGCCTCATCGAGGAACGCCCCGCGCCTCGGCCCGGATCGGGCATCCAGCGCTGGGAAGCCGTGGCCGAGACTCTCAAGGACTGCCGCGCGATCCTGGTAAGCGGCATCGGCGACCGCCCGTCGGCGATTCTGAAAAACGCGTCCATCCGACCGGTCGAAATGAACGGCTTCATCGAAATGGGCCTCGAGCTCGTCTATCGCGGCGGCAACCTCACCATGCTCAAAAGCCGCCGCCAGGGCTGCGCCAAAGGAGCCGGCTGCGCCGGCGACGGCGCAGGATGCTGACACAATAGCGATAGATCCAGATGAAAAGCCGATCTGGGAACGGCTTCCCATCTTCGAAGAAACGACGAAGCGGAAGCAAATTCCATTCTTGCGACCCTGCTTCCCGACCCGTCTCGCCTGAGATACCACTGCGGCCTTGTCCTCAGGTGACAAGGCCGCAGTATTTCCTCCCTCGATCACAGCCAGTCGATCGAGATCAAGCCCTAGCGCGCAGGTAAAAGGGGGCCCGAGGTACGCTTTGCCCGCAAGACTCTTCCTGCGGAGGCGATCAGGTGATATTCTGCGCGCCGGTCAAGCCATTGGGCTGCAACCTGTTTGAGAGAAATGGATCCGATTGGAGACGCGTATGATCATGCTGATCAGTCTATGGGTGCTGTGCGGGGTGATATCGGTGATGTTGGCCAGCTCCAGGGGAGAGCGAGATTTGATGACGCTTATCTTCTGCAGTCTCGGCGGCCCGGTTGCCCTCACCTATGTGTTTATGCAGAAGAAAAAGCCGAAAGTCCTTTGCCCGTTTTGCAAGGAGCCGGTGGACACCCTAGGGAAGCTCTGCTCGTTGTGCGGACTTGATCTCGAAGCGGTCCACGAGGCGGACTCCATTGTCAGCCTGCAATGTCCCAAGTGTGGAAACCGAAACGTCCATGATGCGTTCATCGAGAACGGCGGATGGGGGAAGTGGTGTCCGGACTGCAAGATGTCGATCAAGAAGATCCGGCGAGGCGGCTCCTGAAGCGCGCCCCGCACTTCGTTCACACGGGTTTCCCTTGAATATAGACTTGAACAGGGTCTCTGAGAGCATCTGGAAGCATCGACGGGTCCCCCGTCACGGCCACAAAGGTCGCGTCCATGTCCTTCTTCAATTGCCCCAGCTCCCCTTTCATCCCGAGCAGGCGGGCGCCTTCAAGGGACGAGCACCCGATGGCCTCCTCCAGACTGAACCCGCACGCCATGAAGATCTTGAGCTCCTCGATCAGCGCCAGGCCGTGGTTGACTCCCAGACTGCCGCTGTCTGTCCCGACGGCCATCGGAACGCCCCATTTCCTGGCGATCGTCATCTGCTCCCGTTGATGGTCAAAGATCCTAGCAGCCATATCCGCCTCCGAGCTGCCCCGGGGGAGCTGCTCGGAATACGCCTTCATGGTGACGGCGGTCGGCACCCAGGTCACCTGGAGCTCCGCCATGCGCTCGATATTCTCGCGGCCCATGAAGAAGCCATGCTCGATCGAGGTACACCCTCCGTTAACCGCGTCACGGACAGGAATCCGGCCGTTGGCGTGGACCATGGTCTTGAGTCCCAGCCGCCGCGCGGCCTGCAGAGCGGCTCCGAGCTCCTCCTCGGAAAACTGGGGAGCCGTCTCATTGCCAAATTCCTTCAGGCTGTTCAGACCCGCATTAACGATCTTCACGTGGTCCGCAATGCGGCCTTTCTCGGCTAAGGCCTGGGCAAGCGTCCTGCCGTCTCCGGGGGGGCGGCCGATAAGGCGCCCGTAGCGACCTTTGGCCCGCCACGCCTTTCCAGATGCCTTGAAGGATATTGAACGCTCGAGGCGAGAAAGCTCCTCATGTTTGAACCTCAGTGTGTGGGCGGCCGCATCACCCCCGTCGCGCACCATCACGACGCCGCATGCCAGCTGCTCGCTCAGGTGCTGGCGGATGACCGCCTTGGCCTCGTCGAAGGAAAACGAAAGCTGCCGCTCGCGGACAGTCTCTTCACTGGTACCGGACAGGGTGAGGTGCACGTGGCTGTCCACCAGCCCCGGCAAAACGGTACACGCTGAGAGATCCAGGATCGGCTCCCCGAATGAGACAACATCTTCCCGCCTGACCCGACGAATGAGCGCAATTTTCCCGTTGCGAACCTGCATCAGGGCATTTTCTCGAATCGGCCCCCCTGTTCCATCGATCAACCACCCCGCCAGCACCCATTCCACTGCGTCCCCGACCGTTTCCATCCTTTCCCCCAACTCCATCCTTATCCGTTCATGTGCTCGCGAAAGCGCGGGAGGCACCATCTCACAGGCGATCGCTCGAGAGCAAGTCGAAAGACACGTCCCGACTTTTCGCAACCGCGTCGGGCCGCATGGTGAAGGAATTCCATGACGGGGGGGGTGACAGTTCTGTCGGCCAGTTCTTGACGGATTCCCCGAGACCCAATAGATTCGAGCGGGTCATGCTTCTCCGAGCAGACGCCGGTTTGCACGAAGGGAGCCCCCGCCGTGCATTGCTTTTCTCGTTGACTCATCCATCCTCCCAAGCGGAGGTCCACAAGGACGCGACATGGAGCATGTTTTCATCTGGTCCGAAGCCCAACTGAACGAGCTGATTGAATCCCCCAACCCCGATATTCAGGAATGGGCCGTTGCACGGCTCTACGGGCTCTACCCGGAGGCGGCCGAGCCTCGGACCCCGGCGTTTCTTCAGGCCGGCTCCGAGACAGTTGCTCTGGCCTGCCTTCGCCAGCTCGACAAGCGGGTCCGTCCGGACTGCGTCCCCCTCATCAGACAGCTCTACGCAGAAGGCAGTCCGGAGGTCCGTACGGCGGCTCTCCACGTTCTGAGCAACTGGCGTGTGGAAGAAGCCGTCGAGTGGGTGCGCGACAAGGTTTTCGCCGGTGCGAGGTTCAGCTCAGACGAAATCGTGGCCATGATCCGCCTCTTGGGACTGATACCCGGCGAGAAATCCTATGGCCTCCTCAAGGGAACCGAGGGCGCCATTCGGAAGGAGCGATCCTGGAAGTGGCAGGTGTTTTACGCGGCCCTCCTGCGTCATGGGAAGAGCGACGATCTGGAAACCTTGATCAACGCTTTGATGAGCCAGAAGGAGCCCGACGAGCACCGCATGGCTGAGCTCGCGCTGCTCCTCGAACGGGTCGATCCCACGCTCAATCCGACCGACGTGTACTACGGCAATCATCCCGCTGTCAGGACACACTTGCTGGGCCGCCTGGAATACCTCGACGCGTGCACCAAACAAACGGCCGGCCCCGCCTCACAGCACGCCATCTTTCAAGAGCTTGCGAAGGCTATCGGAGCACTCAAGGCTGATGCCAGTATGGACGCTGCCGCAATTCTGGCCTTTGTCCCGGCGACCTATTCATTAGAGGAGGGTTACTCGGCGGCATTGTTCTCCCGGGCTCTGAAAGCCATTCAGACCCAATCACCGACGCCGGAAACGGCCTTCTGCCTCTGTGCGCTTGCCTTGTCCGCCCTCTTACAAAACCTGTTCGAACGGTTCATGCCTCCGCCCACCCCGGATGCTCCTTGGGACCGCAAACTGGACTATGTCCTCCAATACCCAAGGGACTGGGAAGCTTCTGACCCGGAATGGCGGATCGTCCTGGAGTCGGCACCGCGAGAGGAGTTGATCGCCCGCCTCCTGGAGATCGTAGCAGCGGAGCCTGCCGGTTGGAAATCCTTGCACGCAGTGGAGCTCCTCGGAGAGCTCAGAGCAGAGCAGGCTGCCCCGGACATCGTGAAGATCATGGAAAACGATTCAGGAGAATACGCTCGCGATACCGCTGCGGCCGCCCTAGGCAAGATAGGAGTCGCCGCTTTGCCCGTCCTCCTGCCCCTTCTCGACTCCGCCGACGCCGCTCTTCGAAAGAAGGCCCTTGACCTGATCTGCCGTTTTCCGACCGCCGAGGTCTTGAGTGCCGTCTCAGGCCGCATGACCTTCCTCCTGGAGCACCACCGCGCCCCGATTCTGGCTGCCTGCGAAACCCTCGGAGCGAGGGAGCTCTTGTCCGTCCTGGAGGGCGAATACCGCCCTGGTGAATGGGACCTCGCCCGAACGTGCACGGTCATTGCCCAGCTCAATGGCCTAAAGCCGACCTTGTTGACCGAGATGGAACGGGACCTCAAGGAGGGGGAGCAATACGGGAGGGAATCCCGGACGCCGGGCGAAATCCCGAGCAGACTCCGCCTGGAGCTCCTCTGCAACGCATGCGGAAAGCGATACCATTATCTGGTCAGCGAAATCCACCTGCACCCGCCGGGCTCGAAAGATGAAGCGGAGAAGAGCGAAGCGGAGCCGGACATGATTCCTTACCGCCAGGGAATCGTGATCATTGATGACATTCGCTGCAAGAACTGCCGGACCGTAAACGACTTCTCGCTCACGCAGACGGCCATGGCGCAGCTTTCGTCTCACGGCATGATGATGCAGACCATGAGCCGCCTCGGGATGGAAATCCCCGGGCACAATCCCCTCCAGATCGTTCGTCTGCCCGATAAGCAAGGCCGAGAACGCTCTCTCCTCGAGATTGAGCAGGAGCATTTCGATACGGTCGGACGCCATCCTCGCCAACCGGAGAGCCACTTGGCCATGGGTAAGTTCTACGAGTACGTGAAGCGCCATGCCGAAGCCCGGGAAGCCTACTCTCTTGCCGTCGACATGGAGCCGAAAGCCCTGGAAGCGATGGCCGGCCTGGCGCGGCTTTATCACGCGGAAGGCAAGCTCGCGGATGCCTTCAAATGGATCGACCAGTGCTACAAGGAGCTGTCCAAGGGAAAGATCTTTCTGGCAGAAGACCAGGCGGAATTCAAATCCGCGGTTCGTGAGAAGCGACGGGAATATGCCCGAGACGCCGGCATTCGACCGGAAGAGGACCCGGTTGACATTCGATTCCACGTCGAGACCCCGGAGTACCCCAAGAACCGACCCTGCCCCTGCGGCAGTGGCAAGAAATACAAAGTGTGCTGCATGAAGCGCGCATCCCAATGACATCAGGGACACGGCCATGAGCAGCCCAAATCAGGGTGGCGAGACAGCGAAGGTACCCGTAAAGCACGGTGGGTGGCTCAGACGACTGCTGACCTTCGTCGGACCCGCCTATCTCGTCAGCGTGGGGTACATGGACCCCGGAAACTGGGCGACGGACATCGAGGCCGGATCCCGGTTCGGCTACACCCTGATCTGGGTGCTCCTGATGTCCAACGCTATGGCGGTGCTGCTTCAGAGCCTCTCGGCGCGGCTGGGCGTCGTGGCGGGTAAAGACCTGGCTCAAGCTTGCCGGGAATACTACCCCGCCTGGATCAACATCCCCCTCTGGCTGCTCTGTGAAGTCGCCATCGCCGCCACCGATCTGGCGGAAGTGGTCGGCTCCGCCATCGGTCTGCAGCTCCTCTTCGGCATCCCTCTGGTTTACGGAGTGCTCATTACCGCCCTGGACACCATGCTCCTGCTTTTCCTGCACCACCTGGGCATCCGCAAGATGGAGGCGTTCATCTTGATGCTGGTGACCACCATCGGTCTGTGCCTGGGGGTGGAAGTCTTTCTGGCGAAGCCGGAATGGGGATCGCTGTTCAAAGGCTTCATCCCCAGCCTGCCGGATTCCGGTGCTCTCTACATCGCCATCGGCATGCTGGGCGCCACGGTGATGCCCCACAACCTCTACCTGCACTCATCCCTCGTGCAGTCGCGCCGCATCGAAAAAACCCGCGCCGGGATACGACAGGCGCTGAAATACAACCTGATTGACTCCACCGTGGCGCTGAACGCGGCGTTCTTCGTCAATGCCGCCATCCTGGTGATGGCGGCGGCGGTCTTCCACCGAGCGGGATATTTCGAAGTCGCTGAAATTCAAGATGCCTACAAATTACTGGTTCCTCTTCTGGGTGTCACCCTCGCGCCGGTTCTCTTCGCCGTCGCCCTGATCGCCTCCGGGCAGAGCTCCACCATCACTGGAACCCTCGCCGGGCAGATCGTTATGGAAGGCTTCGTCAACATCCGACTCCAGCCCTGGGTCCGACGCTTGATCACCCGTCTGGCGGCGATTATTCCCGCGCTGTTCACGATTCTCT
>CAZIEW010000007.1:0-96100 GCA_964538515.1 uncultured Syntrophobacteraceae bacterium | reverse complement strand
CTAGCGATTGGCTTGGAGAAAGGTGCTGAGGCTCTCCAGATCTTCCACGTTCAACACCTTTGCGCTGCGATCGATGCGGCGCATCAGCCCCCTGAGAACCTTTTTCGGTCCCACTTCAACAAAATGGGTGTGTCCGTCTCGGATGAGCCGCTCCATCGACTGGCTCCATAGGACCGACCCGCAGATTTGCTGAACCAGCTTGTCGGCTGCTTCGGCTCCGGTTTTCAGGGGCTTGGCGTCCACGTTGTTGACAAGGGTGATCTGAGGATCACGGAAGGTGGTCCGGCGGATATGGGGCTCGAATTGGTCTCTGGCCAGGGTCATACACTTGCTGTGCCAGGGACCGCTCACGTTGAGCTTCACGCATTTCTTGGCCCCGGCCTCCTCGCTCATGGCCATCGCTTTCGCAACCGGCTCGTCGCGGCCGGTGATGATGATCTGCTCGGGACAGTTGATGTTCGCGACTTCAACGTCGCATAGAGTACAGATGTGCTGCAGCCGGTCCTGCTCGATGTCCATGATGGCCGCCATGCTCCCCGGCTGCTCTCGGGCGGCCTCTTCCATGAAGTGGCCCCGCCATCGCACCAGATTTAGAACATCCTTGAGATCGAGCACTCCGGCGGCGTACAGGGCGCTGTATTCTCCCAGGCTGTGACCGGCCGTGGCGACGGGAAGGATTTCGTGGAGCTGAAGGACGGTGTAGCAGGCCAAGTTCACCACGGTGATCGCCGGTTGAACGTTACGCGTCTGGACGAGGACATCCTCCGGCCCCTCGAAGCAAAGCTTCACGACATCCATGCCCAGGATGTCGTTTGCCTGGGCAAAAAGCTCCCGGACCTCCGTGTAATCATCATAGAACTCGCGCCCCATTCCAACGTACTGGGACCCCTGGCCGGGAAAAAGAAACACCCAATCTAGCATGGATCTGCTCCTGTCACGTGTTGTCCCGATGCATCTGAAGGATACGCGGCATCTGGGCTCGCTTTTATAGAGCCGCCCTCGTGTTGTCAAGCTTGTGGTCGCGGTCCGAGCGGACTATATTGGTTTTGATATTAAGAGGAAATGGCGAAGTGTACCGGGCGTGGGAGTGGGACCGCGGGCAAGTCACGCCGAGCCTGGTGCCGCTGTTGGCGGACGGGAGATTGGGACGCGGATGATTCGAATGATCAGATATGGGGAGGATTTATGGCGAAGCCGGAGGACATGTGGCAGTGTCAGACGGTCAACTGCGGTTACGTGTACGACCCGGACCGGGGAGATCGGAAGGGTAAAATTGCCAAGGGAACGCGATTCGAGGATCTTCCCGAGGATTGGAAATGCCCCGTTTGTGGAGCGGGAAAGAAGTGCTTTCGTCCTCTCGCGGGTCCGGGGTCGAGCAAGGACATCCGCTGCGAAATTCCGGAGCCGGGTGCTTCGACCGGCTCAGCGTAAGACTTCTGTTGTGAATCAAGGATCATAGAATGAGCGGTGGCTCGCTGCCCCCCCGCCCGATGGGTACCGAAGAGGCTCGGGGGGTAGTCCTTGCCGTTGATTTAATCTGGAATGTCCGGGCGAAGGGGATCGCCTCGAAGGCGGCCCTCGAATGGAAGATCCGGAAAAGGTGCTATTTTTCTGTTGAAAAACAATGCGTTCTTGTATAAAAGCGCAGGAACACTAAATAAAATTGTAGCGAAATCCTGCGGGAGCGCCGAAATTGAGCACCCCTTGCGGCAACGACTCGGAAAGGAAAGCCGTATGACCCTGACCAAGGCTCACATTGTCGAGAATCTGTTTGCCAAGAACATCTTCACCAAGACGGAGTCGGCGCATATCATCGAGACGCTTTTCGAGATTGTCAAACAGAGCCTGGAGTCAGGCGAGGATGTGCTGATCAGTGGCTTCGGGAAGTTCAGCGTCAAGGACAAGAATCAGCGTCGGGGAAGGAACCCCCAGACGGGGAGCCCCATCATGCTCTCCCCCCGCAAAGTCGTGACTTTCAAGTGCTCGGGTGTCCTAAGGGAGAGAATCAATCAAAAGCCAGGGGCCTGACCTCAGAATGAATCGCCCACCCGTCGAGACGACTCAAACGGACGACGGCGGTACCCAGTTCGCCTTTCATGATTCATTGAACTTTGAGCACGCTCAGCTCGTCTGGGACGAACTGTCGCGGTCTTTGAAAAAGCGCCCTCCCCGGTTTGTTCTGCTCGATTTCCAGGACGTCTCTCACATCGATAGCGCAGGTCTTGCCTTGTTGCGGCTGCTGTGGCGACACTGCGCCCGCCAATCGATCGATGTGCGCTTTCATGCCGTGCCGCCCAGCGCGGAGTATTTCCTCAGGTACCTTCGGACCGAGACCAAGCAAGAGGCCGAGCGCCCTCGCGTGAGCTTGTCCGAGATCATTGCGGTCCTGGGGCGGGGCTGGCTGCGGGGCTCGAAAGAATGGCACGAGCTCGTGCAGTTCATCGGCGCGTTCCTATTGTCCACCGTTTGGGCCATGACGCATTTCCGGCGCGCACGATGGCGCGAGACGTTTTATTACATGCAGCTCGCCGGGGCCGAGGCGATGCCGATCGTCTTCTTGTTGAGCTTTCTTCTGGGCCTTGTCATGGCGTTTCAGGCAGCGGTTCAGTTGAGGCAGTTCGGCGCCAATATCTTCGTGGCCGATCTGCTCAGCCTGGCCTTGACGCGCGAGCTGGGGCCCATTTTTACGGCCGTGATCCTGGCGGGCAGGTCCGGATCGGCCTTTGCGGCTGAGATCGGAACCATGAAAGTGAACGAGGAAGTGGACGCCCTGCAGGTCATGGGCTTCGACATCCAAAACTTTCTGGTCCTTCCCAAAGTCTACGCCCTGGCGGTCTGCGGCCCGCTCCTCACGCTTTTCGCCAACGCGTCCGGCATCATCGGGGGCATCGTGGTCGGGGTGCTGGGACTCGACCTGACGGCGGTGAGCTTCATCGAGGAGACCTACGCCATCCTGACCTTGGGAGATGTGATGGGCGGTCTTGCCAAGAGTCTCGCCTTCTCGATACTGATCGCTCTCATCGGGTGTTTGAGGGGACTGCAAGCCGAGAAAGGGGCGGATAGCGTCGGGAAGCAGACGACCTCCGCCGTGGTGAGCGGCATCTTCCTGATTGTGCTGGCGGATGCGGTTTTCACCGTCGTATTTCATGTCTTCGGTTGGTAACGGGGATGCCGCGCGAGCCCCGTGCCCCAGCGGACCGGAACGGATTCATGGACAGGGAGACGTCTCAGCACGATTCACCCCCGGGGATCATCCAGGTGGAGGACCTTTCGCTGGGCTACGGGGAGCGGGTCGTCTTGGAGCACATGACCTTTTCCATACGCAAAGGGGAGATCGTCTCCATCCTTGGGGGCAGCGGGTGCGGGAAGAGTACGCTCATGAAGGCGCTGATCGGACTTCTAAGGCCCCTCAAGGGGCGCATCTTCCTCGAGGGAAACGAAATCACCGGCAGCGGCGGGGAAGCGGCTCTGGCCCTGGCTCGCCGGCGCATTGGCGTGCTGTTCCAAAGCGGTGCCCTGATTGGCTCCTTGAGCCTTGGCGAGAATGTCGCTCTGCCCATCCAGGAATTCAGCCGGCTGTCGCCCGAGATGATCCAGGACTTGGTGAAGCTCAAGCTCGAGCTGGTCGGCCTGGACGGTTTCGAAGACTATCTTCCATCGGAGCTGAGCGGCGGAATGAGAAAACGGGCCGCCCTCGCACGGGCCATGGCTCTGGATCCGGCTATCCTGTTTTGCGACGAGCCGTCGGCGGGATTGGACCCGATCACCTCAGCCGAGCTCGACGAGCTCCTCCTGGAGCTCAACCACTCACTCGGGATCACGATGGTGGTGGTGACGCACGAGCTGCCGAGCATTGAGCGCATATCCCAGCGGTCTATCATGTTGGACGGCGAGGCGCGGGGAATCATCGCCGTGGGGCCGCCCGACGTGCTTCGGTCGGAGAATCGTGACCCAAGAGTGCAGGCCTTTTTCCATCGCCAAACACGACCTCAAAGCAGCCGGTAGGGGATCGGGAGGGTAGACTTTTGCCGCGAAATATCAGTCCTTTCAAGCTGGGACTCTTTGTGCTGGTCTGCGGAGCCTTGGGCCTGACCGCGGTCATCTGGCTGGGCATGTCGCACGTTTTTGAAGAGACGAAGACCTACGTCAGCTACTTCGACGAGTCCGTGAAGGGGCTTCAAAAGGATGCCGTGGTCAACTATCGCGGGGTGGCCGTGGGGCGGGTCGTTGAAATCGGACTGGCACCCGACGGGCGTCTAATCGAAGTCGTGCTCAACCTCAAGCCCGACTTCCACGTGGACAGCTCGTTGGCCGTTCAGCTTCGCGAGCTGGGGCTGACCGGCTTGCGCTACCTGGAGATCGACACGGCCCCCAAGGACATCACAAGCCTTTCGCCGAAGCTCTCCTTTAAACCCCGTTACCCGCTCATTCAGTCCAATCCGTCCGAGATCCTTCAGCTCAAGGCCGCCCTGGAATCCATGTACCAGAGAGTCAAAGACCTTGACCTCAAAGGACTGGCCGCAAGCTGGAAGCAGACCGCCGAGCGGCTCAACGAGCTTCTGGCGAAGGTCAAGGATGCAACGGACGGCGTTGACTGGAGGGATACGGTTGCCTCGCTGAACAAAGCCAGCAGTGATCTCGCGGCGCTCCTCGAAAATCTCAGGGAAGCGTCGGCGCACGCGGGTCTGACCGAAGGGGTCGAGGACCTTTCGGCAACCTTTCGCGCTACGCGGCAGGCTTCCGAGGCTTTAGCAAAACAAATCAAGGGACTTCCTCCTCAGACGCTGGCAGGGATGGCGAAAGGGGTCGACAAGACGGTCTCCTCGGGGGAGAAGCTCATCCTAGAGGTGGATCGACAGGTCGCGCATTCTTCATTGCTTCTTCAGGAGAACCTCCAGATGCTGCGACAGCTCATCACGCAGATGACCCAGCTCGTACAGACCCTGAAGGATCAACCCAACCGTCTTGTCTTTCCACCGAGCACGGCCAATCCGTTCGAGAAGAAGTGAGATGGCTTCAGAGTGCCGGCAGGCGGATTTCAAAGCTCCATGGCTACCATAAGCAGGGGCCGCAACGCGGAAAGAGACGCTGATGATTACGAATCAACACGGAGAGGGACCCGGAATCGCGAACGTCGTGAGACGTCTCCTTCTTCCATCGCTTCTGTCGGTCTTGGTGCTGACCGGCTGCGCTTCCTATTTTTCTTCCGGCTCACCGCCGCAATACTACAAGATCGACTATGGGGTCTCGCCTTCGGATTGCGGGGGCGGCTGGACGGACATCGTCCGGGTGTGGCCGTTTTCGGCTTCGGCTCCCTACGACCGTGAGGAGATGATCATCCTGGATGCGGATCATGCGCTGCGCTTCTCATCCGTCTATCGATGGGTGGCCGTTCCCGGGGTTATGGTCGCCGACCGTCTGCTGGAAGATCTGGGGCGGACCCGCCTTTTCACCGGCGCGACGGCGCCGGTCAACCGTCTTGCGTCGAGCCTCGAGCTGAGCGGACACATCTATCGGTTTGCGTGGGAGGACGGTGGCTCGGGAAGCAAGCGTGCGGTGCTGGATGTCGAGGTGAGTCTCTGGCGGGAGGAGCCCAAACGCGATGTGCTTTTCCGGCGCCGTTACCGCCTCGAGAGCCCCCCGTCCGCGTCGGGGAGCCCCGAGGTCATGGCTGAGGCCATGAGCCGGCTGGTGCGGGAGCTGTCCGAATCGCTTCAGCGCGATTTATGTGCTACGAGGCCAGGCAGCTTGTCTCGAGACGACGGCTCACATAGTCGACTTGGCGTTTCCACTTGCTGTTTTTTTCCTTGATTTCTTTGGCCAAGCCCTTCACGGCGTAGAGAACGGAGCTGTGGCTCCTTAGAAACGCGCGCCCGATGGATTCGAGAGACTCTGTCGTGTACTGGCGGCACAGATACATGGCGATCTTTCGAGCCATGGCCAGCTCTTGCCGGCGTGACGGTGAGCGCAGCTCCTCGACCGAAACTTGAAAGCTCGCGCAAACCACCTGCTGAATGTGGTCCACCGTGATTTGGGGCAGGTGGTTGAGCATGGTTTGGGTGACATCCTGGGCAAGACCGAGCGTTATGGGGAGCCTCAGGATGGAGCTCTTGGCCAGGATTCCAACGAGGCAGCTTTCCAGTTGCCGCACATCGCCCGTGAGTCGATCCGCCAGAAACTCCACCACGTCCATGGGGAGCTTGCAGCTGTCGACCTCCGCTTTCCGTTTGATGATCGCCACGCGCGTTGCAAAGTCCGGAGGCTCGATGGGGGCGACCAGAATTCCTCCCAACCGCGATTTCAGCTCATTGCTCAACTTGGGAATGTCCCGGGGAAAGGAGCTTCCCGTGCACAGGACTCTCTTGCCCCGATCCATGAGCTCGTCCAGGGTGTGGACGAGCTCATCCTGGATGCGTGCTTTGCCGCTCAGGAATTCGATCCGCTCAATGAGCAGCACATCGCACTGACTGCGGAACTTGTTCTTGAACTCTTCCATGTTGCCGTGCTTCAGGGCAAACACCATCTCGTTGGTGAACTGCTCCGTGGTCGTGTAGTGGACTCGGAGCCCCGGTCGCTCGTTGAGCAGTTGGTTGCCGACGGCGTGCGTCAGGTGGCTCTTCCCGAGACCGGTCTGGGACAGCAAGTAGACGGACTGGTTGACGAACTGTTGGCTTTTCGCCATCCCCATGGATGCCGCGTAGGCGAGCTGATTGCAATTTCCCACCACAAACTGGTCGAAGGTGAACCGTGGATTGAACGTGGGCTCAGGCCGTTTGATGATTTGTGCAAATGAGATCTGACGCGGTCCCTCCGGCTCGATCTCCTCTTGGTTTGCCGGCGAGGGCTCGGTGCGTGCGCTCGGGCCGATCTTGTACTCGACCTTGCGCAGGTTCGGTAGGTGCTGCCTTGCAGCATGGAAGATCTTGCTTTCCAGCTTTTCGCGGAGCCATTCCATCTGGAACCGGCTACCGCAGCTCAAAACCAGCCTGTCGTCCTCGTAGCACAATGCCTGGATCGACGCGACCCAGAGGTCGTATTGACCGCGTGGCAGGCTCTTCATGAGCTTGGCCTGAATCGGTTTCCATTCCTGAACCATACGAAGCCCTCTTTCCTCCACGACTCCCCGTAAAAATCAGACTGCCTTGCCTGCCCCGAAAGGCAACACCTCACCCTCGTCACAAGGCGGGGTTAGCCCCTAACCATGCCCCGCCCGTGAAACCACCCCATTCACGGTACAACGGATCAGAATTCTCAGCCCTTCAATCGGGATCGCCCCAGGCCTCTCTCGTGATTACGCCCCGGACAATGCCTCCATTCAGCGGTATGCTTCTGAAAACTGAGCCACTCTGTACATGTCGAGTGCAAGAAGACCATTTGACAGGATGATGGACAATTCCATGAGAACGAAACGCATGAAGTCGGCGGCGTTGGCGACGGGAAGAGTCATACCCGGAGAAGGGGAAAACGGTCAAAGCTGATCTCTCCACTTCTGAGCGATATTCATCCATGGGGAGAGCAGTGGAATTTTCACTATGATGGTCTGATGTTAGGGGTTGGATCACCCTAACTTGTTGATCGGCAATGGAGAATGGTCCTGTTGGCTTTATGGCGGTAATTCAATGAGTTGGAGAGAGGTTGCGCGTTCCTGAGAGCGGGGTTCGTTTGGGGGAACTCTCTGTTTCTTCGCTTTTCTCACGAATTCATTCTGCGCCGACGCGATTCGCAAAAGACCATCCGGATGACAGGCTAAGTCCTTGAAATGGCTCGTGCGTCAAAAAGGCTGAGGGCCAAAAATTTATTTCAAGTCCGGCCGATCGCCCGCTCTGCCTTGATTCAGTCGGCTGAATGCTTATTCTCAGACGGGGCGGCGCTCGATTTCGAGCGATTTTAGCGGTTTTATCCGGAATTCGCCTGAATTACGACGTCGATGGCTCGATCGGAAACTCTCAGTGGGAGGTGAGCAGGATGTGGGATCTTGAGCAGTTGAAGCGCAATCGGGAGATCGTTGACCGCATCGACTGGGAGATGACGCCGGAAAAGGCGGTGGAGACCTACCTCGAGTGGGGAACCGGGTGGTCTCGAAAGGGCGACGCCGTTCAGTCTCCCTCGCACGAATCGCTCTATTTTGTGATCTACGATTGGGAAAAGCCTCCGCAGGTCACCCTCATCCGCAGGGATGTCCGCGATGCGGTCGAAATCGCAAAAATTGAAGTCCCGGCCGACCTGGTGAGCCGGACCATTGAGGAGGCGGGACGGAAGCCGGGGGTTGGTGTCTACGCACTCAGCGAGGAATTGACCCAGTGGATGAAGGCGGTGCTTGGGTGCTGAGGTCCCCTGAGGGCTCCAGGATCATTCCCAAGGCGCCCTGAGGTCCGGCGGAGGGGCGCACCAGATCTCGGTCGAGACAGATGTTCTGGGGTGCCGTAGGACGATCCGTTCGGCGTGGAGCCGATAGCCGATATCCCCGGGGAGTGCGTGGCTCATCGCTTCCGGTCGCCCCCCGGCGGCATAAAGCGGGTCTCCGACAAGCGGGTGGCCCGCAACCGCAAGATGGATGCGGATCTGGTGGGGCTTTCCTGTTCGTATCCCGATTTCCACCAGGGATGCCCCCTCACGCTGCTCGATCACGCGCACCTCGCTCCGCGCCGGTTTTCCCATCTCCGACGCCGCGTTGATAGTGCCCAGACGCAGATGAGCCACTGGACCGATGGGGGCGGTGACAGCGAAGCGCTCCTTTGACGGGTTGCCCTGTACCAGCGCCCGGTATGTCTTCGTCATGCGGTTCAGCCTCAGTTCCTCCGAGAGTCGTGCTCGAGCCTCCCGGGTGCGAGCAAACAAGACGATTCCCGACGTCCCCCGGCCCAGCCGGTGGACCGGCGTTGCGTCCCGATCGAAGCGCCGAGCCCGTGCAAAGAGGGTGTGCTCCAGGAATCCCCCCGCTGGGACCGTCGGAAGGCCACTCGGTTTCGCCACGGCCAACATCGATTCATCCCGGTACAGAACAGCGAAGTCCAGGGGGACCTCCGGCTCGTCCCAGGGCGGCCGCCGCCAAACCAGGCACTCACCCCCCTTTAAGATCGAGTCGGCTTGGGCCACGAGTCCGCTGAGCGAGACCTCACCAAGCTCCAGCCGCGCTCTCCACACCGACTCCGATGAGTGTTGGTAGCGGGAGCTCAAATAGGCCAGGACCGTCATTCCCGCGGAGGGAGCTCCGATGCGGTCGCAATACGCGTATCCCCGATTGAAGGCCACCCCGGGATCCTCGTCTGAATCACTTGCGACAGCAGAAATGGAGATTGAAGGGGTCGTGGTCCATCTCCAGCACCTTGACCTCGTGAAAGCCCGCCTCTTTGAGCATCGCCTCCGCCTTTTCGCGGCCCCACATCATGCCGAGTCCCGCGCCTCCGTTCACCAGTCCCACCGGCATGCAATGCATCAGGCTCACGGTGTAGAGGAAAGGTGCCATGGGATGGTCCAGGTTGTCCTGCAATTGGGTTCTCGCGGCGATATCGACCATGGAGAAGATTCCGCCCGGGACGAGGAGGCCATGGACGCCCTTGAGGGCCTCCAGAGGGTGCGTCTGGTCATGGATGGAATCGAAGGCCGTAACGTACTCGAAAGCCTCGCTCAGGTCTTGGCGCTCATCCAGCCTTGCGGCATCCACCTCCAAGAAGCGGATGTTTTCCAGTCCCTTTTCGCGTGCCGTGGCTGCTGCCCGGCAGAGGGCTTCCTGACTGATATCCAGACCGATGAAGCGGCTTTCAGGGAAGGCTTCGGCCATCAGGATCGTGGCCACCCCTTCACCGCAGCCGAGGTCGCACACGCGGATGCCTTTGCGCAGGAGCGCCACGATCTGTCCGTTTTCGAAAGAGGGCAGAAACCGGTCGATCAGGACCTGCTGGTGCTTGGCTTCGGCCAGCCCGCTCATGAACGCTTGAAAGCGCGGATAACACTCATAGCCGACGCCCTCCCCCGTGTAGAACCCTTGGATGACGGGCTCGAGTGCAATCGTCGTGAGGAGCGGGATTTCCTGGGTATACACACCCAGGTTGGAGCTGCCCGCTCGCCGGGTGAGCAGGTCCCCGTGCTCTTTTGGCAGCTGAAAGAAACGTTCGCCGCCCTCAACGGAGAGCGTGACGATCCCCGCGCTGGTCACGATTCCCAGCCACTCCTCGACGTACCGCACACTGAGGCCAGCTTTCTCCGCGATATGCGTCACGGGACGAGGACTGTCGAAGGTATCGAGAACATCCAAGAGTCCCGTTCGATACCCGATCGCCAGGGCCAGGTTGACGGCACCGGCGTTCAGCACCTCGATCATGGTTTCGGAAAACGGCCGACGCTCGCCTTTCTTGTCTTCACCCATGTCGTCACTCCCAGCGGGACAGAGCTCACCCTCGAGCACTGACTCTCACCGCGCTCCGCGGGTCTCACCGCTTTTTGAAGGCCTCTTCGAACGGGTTGTTGAAGCCAGGCTTCCGGGAGGCCGACGGCTTCGGTTTGGGGCCCGCTCCGGGCTTTGCGGGCTTCTCTCGCGTTGCTGCCTCCCCCTTTGGCTTGCCCGTCCGTCTTGACTCCGAAGATGTCTTCATGGAAAGAGCGATCCTGCCCCGTTCCTTGTCCACATCCACCACGGTCACGGTGACGCGCTGGTGGACGCGCACCACCTGCCTCGGGTCGCTCACGAACTCATCGGAAAGCTCGCTCACGTGAACCAGACCGTCCCGGTGAACACCAATGTCCACGAATGCGCCGAAAGCGGTCACATTGGTCACGATGCCCGGGAGACGCATCCCGGGGACCAAGTCCTCCACCTTTTCCACCCCTTCGGCAAAGGAGAAGACTTCAAACTGCTCCCTCGGGTCCCGACCGGGCTTGGCGAGCTCGGAAAGGATGTCCCGAAGGGTCGGCAGTCCAACCTGGTCGGTGACGTAGCGATTGGGGTCGATCGCCTGACGCAGACCGGCGTCGCGCATGAGGTCCGATACCGATCGACCCAGGTCCCGAGCCATGGCCGCCACCACGCCGTAGGATTCCGGGTGAACGGCACTCGCGTCGAGCGGGTTCTCCCCGTCGCGGATGCGCAGAAAGCCCACGGCCTGTTGGAAGGCCTTGGGACCCAGGCGGGGCACCTTTTTCAAGGCCTCGCGCGATCGAAAGGGCCCATGCGCGTTGCGGTGGCTCACGATGTTGCGCGCCAGCTGGGGGCCCAGCCCCGATACGTAGGCCAGGATCTGGGGGCTTGCCGTGTTGATCTCAACACCAACGCCGTTCACGCAGCTCATGACCACGTCATCCAGCGCCTTCCTCAGCTCTCCCTGGTCCACGTCGTGCTGGTACTGCCCGACTCCGATGGACTTGGGATCGATCTTCACCAGTTCGGACAGAGGATCCATGAGGCGCCGTCCGATGGAGACGGCCCCCCGCACCGTGACGTCGTGGTCGGGAAATTCCTCGCGTGCCGCTTCGGAGGCCGAATAGACCGATGCGCCGCTCTCGTCCACCATCAGGAGCAGAACGGATTTGGGGAGATCGAGCGCACGGAGGAAGCTCTCGGTCTCACGGCCGGCGGTGCCGTTTCCGACCGCGATCGCGTCTGGTTCAAAGGACGCCACCAGAGCCCGGATCCGCTCGGCTGCCTTGGACGCCGCCTGGGCGCCCGTGTGCGGATAGATGGTTTCGTTGTGGAGCAGCTTGCCCTGAGGGTCCAGACACACCACCTTGCAGCCCGTGCGAAAGCCGGGATCAATCCCGATGACCTTTCGGGTCCCCAAGGGGGCTGCCATGAGCAGGTTACGAAGGTTGTCCGCGAAGATCCGGATGGCTTCCCGGTCGGCTCGCGCCTTCGCCCACTGCATCAGCTCATTTTCCAGAGAGGGCAGCAGAAGCCGCTTGTAGCCGTCCTGCACGGCCAGGCGGACGTGCTCGGCGGCCGCGGAGCCCCCTTTGACGAACAGCCGTTCCAGGATGGAGAGGGCATCGTCATCGGGCGGGGCGATGTGAAGATTCAGAATGCCTTCCTTTTCGCCTCGACGCGCGGCCAGAACCCGGTGGGACGGCGCGCTCCGAACGGGCTCCTCCCAGGCGAAGTAGTCGCGAAACTGGGCACCTTCCGCTTCTTTCCCCGCAACGAGCCTGGACCGAATGACGCCGCGATCCGTGAAGAGCACGCGCAGTTGCGTTCGGGCATCCGCATTCTCGTTGACCCATTCTGCGATGATGTCCCGTGCACCTGCGAGGGCGTCCTCCACCGAGGGAGACGCCTTTTCCGGATCAACGAACGGGGCGGCGGCCAGGATGGGGTCCAGGGTCGGATCCTGGCCGAAGATGAGGAAGGCCAGCGGCTCGAGCCCCTTCTCCCGTGCAGCGGTGGCTCGTGTCCTCCGCTTTGGCCGGAACGGCAAATAGATGTCCTCCAGAGCGGCGAGGGTGTCGGCGGCGCGCACGTTGGTTTGAAGCTCTTCCGTGAGCTTGCCTTGGTCTTCGAGCGATTTCAGGATCGCTTCGCGGCGCTTGTCGAGCGCTTCGAGCTGTCCGAGCCGGTCGCGAATGGCCGTGATCACCGTTTCATCGAGGGAGCCGGTGGCTTCCTTGCGGTACCGGGCGATGAAAGGAACCGTGGCCCCGTCTTCCAGGAGCCGGGCGGTGGCCAGAACCTGCTGCGGGGTGGTGCGGAGCTCCGCGGCCAGCTGGTGAATGTGTCGTTCGTTCATAACGTCTCTTTGGGGGTCGGCTCGGTTAATGGTCCACCTTCCTGTGCAGCCGTGTACTTAGCGTACTCTGTCATTCCTTGGCAAGTGCTCTGCTCGAGCTTAGTGATTGGGGGTGTGGTACGGAAACGAGGCATGATGCCGCCCCGTGCCGCCAGGAATGGGGTGGGACCAGGGCTGGCGCGGATCCGCCCTCTGCCGTCGATTCTGATCTTGTCACCGCAGCAAATTTCTGACAAATGATGCTTAATAGAGGTGAGTGATCTTGGGTCCGGGACATGACAAACATCTCGCTGCAACCAACAGGGAAGACCGCATCCCATGAGAGTGCCCACTCGCTCGGAATGCTTTTCGCTTATGAAAGAAGTGGACATGCCCTGCCACATTCGGGTCCATAGCGCCGTGGTGGCGGAGATCGCCTTGTTCCTCGGGCGACGCCTGAACGGGTACGCCGGTCGTCTGGACCTGGCGCTGCTGGAAGCGGGGGCGCTGCTGCACGACATCGGCAAGCCACGAAGCCTCGCGACCGGCGAACGGCATCATGACCTGGGCGCGGACATGCTGGAATCCAGGGGGTATCGGATCCTGTCGCCCATCGTGCGGGATCATGTCACCCTGGACTGGGACCGGGCCACGGGGCCCATCACCGAGTCGCTCCTTGTGAACTATGCGGACAAACGGGTGAAGCACGAGGAAATCGTGACGCTCGAGGAGCGGTTCGAAGACCTCATTGTGCGCTACACGCAGACGCAGGAGCAGGCCGAGTTTTTGCGGGGGAGGCTGAATCTGTATCAGACGTTGGAGGAGAGGATTTTCGGTTACCTTCCCATCGGTCCCACGGCGGCGGAATTGATGTGGCTCGAACTGTCGGACGACCCCTGTTTGGTGGGGGGGAATGGAGGCGCATGACGACCAAGAAACTGACGGTGGCTTTGCTGGCAGGGGGGAAGTCGGCCGAGCGTGAGGTTTCGCTCAAGAGCGGCGATCAAGTCTTCCAGGCGCTTGACAAGGACAAGTATCATATCCTTCGCTACGATCCTCGGGACGACCTGGTGCGACTGGCCCAGGACCGCCCGACCATCGACGTGGCGCTCATCATCCTGCACGGGCGGATGGGTGAAGACGGGACCATCCAGGGGCTGCTCGATTCCCTGGGTATCCCCTATCAAGGGAGCGGGGTCCTGGGAAGCGCCATCGCCATGAACAAGGTTCTGACCAAACAGCTCTATGTCCAGGCGGGAATTGCAACGGCTCCCTACGTCGTCGTGGACCGCGGACAGCCCGACGGGGGTCTGAAGACCATTCTGGATACGCTGGGGATTCCCGTGGTGGTGAAGCCCGAGCATGAAGGGTCGAGCATCGGGCTCAGCATTGTGAAGCGCGAAGCGGACTTGGGCAAGGCCCTGGAGCTGGGCTACCGGTTTGACAAGCGCTGTCTGATCGAGCGTTACATCGCGGGAATCGAGATCACGGGGGGCGTCCTCGGAAACGACACCCTCCAAGCGCTCCCCCTGGTCGAGATCATCCCCGGCGATCAGTATGAGTTTTTCGACTATGCGGCCAAGTATACCCCGGGAGCCTCGCACGAAATCTGTCCCGCCCGAGTTTCGGAAGACATCACGCGAAGAGCCCAGGACCTTGCCGTGCGTGCGCATCGGGCGCTCCATTGCCGGGGCTACAGCCGAACCGACATGATCGTTTCCGGGGATGACATCTTCGTCCTCGAAACCAACACGATTCCCGGCATGACCCAGACGAGCCTTCTGCCGCAGGCCGCGGCCGCCGCGGGGATCCCGTTTTCGGCTCTTCTGGATCGGCTCATCGAGCTTGCGCTGGAGCGCTGATCCCCTCCAGGGAGGTCACCATGTCAATCCAGTTCGTGCCCATGCAGGTGATTCCGTTCGGCGCGGCGCCGTCGGAGGAAGAGAAGGCTCTGCGGACCATTGAGCTCTGCGGTCGGACGGCTTACAAGTCCGAAGACAAGATCACGGATGACTCGGCCAGGGCGTTTGTGCTCATGCTGAAGGGGCAGGAGCATCTGTCGGTCCTCGAGCACAGCAATATCGTGCTTTCGATTCGGGGAAGCGAGCTCGCGACGGCCGTTCCCTGGGTCAAGTCCACGGGCGATTTTCTAAGTGGGCTTTTGATGGCGCTCAAGGAGCGTCATGCCTACCATCGGTTTTTCACGGACAGCGCCACGCCGGTTGCCGAGTTTGCCGTTTCAGGAAACGTTCGTGCCTGGCTCGAGACGCTGCACGCCCTCCATGCCGTGAGCCCCGAATACGCCCGCTTTTTCTCGTTTCACTTGAACCGTTTTTTCCCGAGCCTGTTCGACGAGCCTGCGTCGAAGCCCGCCTATTTGCCCTACGGGGTGCGACTCATGGGGGAAGACGAGCAGGTCGCGCTGCTCAAGAAAGATCCTGCTTCGGATCTTCCCGTCTTCCTGTTCAAGCTCGTCTGTGACCGGGGCATCACGCATGAGGTCGTTCGCCACCGGGTCTTTTCGTTCACGCAGGAAAGCACGCGCTACGTGAACTACCGCAATAAAGGCATGGCGGTGATTCTGCCCGAGGAGCTCGAGCCGTTTTTCGATCGCGGCAGTGGGACGCTGCAGGTGAGCGAGGCCATTGCGCGGATCTGGCTCGCACGGGCCGAGCAGCTCTTTGAATGGTATGAGGATGACGTTCGGCGCGGCTTGAAGCCCCAGATTGCGAGGGATATCCTTCCCAATCTGCTCAAAAGCGAGCTTTTTGTGACCGGACGCTGGAGTGGTTGGAAGCATTTCATCACCCTTCGGGAATCGAGAGGCGCCCACCCGAGGATCCGCTGGATCGCCCGGGAGGTTCGCCGGTACTTCGAATCGATGGGACTGGTCGTCTGACAGGACGTGAGCGCATGCAGGACATCTTCGATCTTCAACGCAAATTGAACGTGTACACGCTGCAAAACATCGGGCTCGACTACGAGCGAGTGATCGCGGACCCTGAAACGGCTCCGGTCTGGGTCGAAAACTACCGGAAGGCGCTGTCGGCCGAGCTCGCCGAGCTCATCCGCGAGATTCAGGAGCTCGGCGTCGGGACGAAGAACGGCAAGATCGAGGTTGTGGACATGCTCCACTTTCTCGTGAGCCTGTCGCAAATCGTCCGTGTCGAGGCGGACGAAGCGTTTGTACTGGCCGCCACCCGCAACGGCGCCTCTCTGCAATCGTGCGTGGTCCGGAGCTTTCTGGCGCTCGACGATCTGCAAAACAGCGTCAAATGGAAGTGGTGGGCCAAGGGCGGCGGGTACAAGGAAGAGAAGGCGAGGGAGGCGGTGCTGGAGCTTTGGCGATGCTTCGGGGAAGCCTGTGGGCTGCAGTCCATGAGCTTCGAGACCGTCAAAGAGATCTATATCGCCAAGAATCGAGTGAACTTCGAGCGCCAGGACCGCCACTACAACGAAGACACCAAGACCGAGCACGACAACCGGGCTCTGAAGATCCCGACGGGCTAATCCGGGTAGGTCTCCATGTTCATCAGCTTTGAAGGCATCGACGGCGCGGGAAAGACGACTCTCCTGAGCACCCTGGAAGCATGGCTGACCAAAGAGAGGGTTGCCCACATTGTGACGCGGGAGCCGGGCGGGACGAGACTCGGGGAAAAGGTTCGGGAGCTGCTGCTGGACCCAAGTCACACGGGTATGAGCGACCGGGCGGAGCTCTTGCTTTACAGCGCCAGCCGCGCCCAGCTTGTTCAGGAGGTCATCCGTCCTGCCTTGAACGAGGGGCACTGGGTTTTGGCCGACCGATTCATCGACGCGACCCTGGCTTACCAGGGTTACGGGCGGGGACTGGACCTCAAGATGCTTCGAGCGGTCCAGGAATGGGCGACGGGTGGTCTCTGGCCCCATCGCACCGTGCTCGTGGATTGCGACCTCGATGTCGCTGCCGGTCGCCAGAAGCTGAGACCGAAGGCCAAAGACCGAATCGAAAATGAGCACCGAGCCTTTCATCGCGCCGTTCGCGAGGGATACTTGGCCCTTGCGGCGCAGGAGCCGGAGCGCATCACGGTCATCGATGGCAGCAAACCGCTTGACGAGGTGCTGCAGGATTTTGAAGGCACCTTCTGGAGGCCCCTCCTGCACACCCTCCCGTAGCGACGGTTCGGTGTTGTGGCGACGGGCGGAGCGCTTCCGGATCTTGCCTGGTTGCGTTTCGCGCGCTCCCCGTTTCTCATCGGACTTGGCGCCGCGGTTGCTGCGGCCGGTTGTGAGGCGGTTCCGCGACTGATTGCGCGCGCCGTGTGGGCCTGTTCCCAGTCCGGTATTGAGGTTACCTTAGGTCTCTTGGACCGCGGATTCTCGGAGTGAAGACATGGAACGTATTGTGGTCAGGCAGCCCATCTTTGACAGAAAGCAGGCGGTTTTCGGCTATAAGATTCTCTGCTCGTCCCACCATTACGAATCCACCAACAAGCTTCTTCGACCTGATTCGTCCCTCAAGGAGGTCGAGAATACCTTCCTCCTGATCGGTTTCGACAAGATCACCAGCGGCAAGAGGGCCTTCGTGGATTTGACTCTGAGCTTGGTCGCGGGGGAGACGGAAATCACGCTTCCCAAGGACCTCACGGTCGTCGAGATCTCACACGGACCGGGGTTCTCAGAAAACCTGGTTAAATCGGCCACTTGGCTCAAGGAGCAAGGCTACACCTTGGCCGCCGACATCGCTGTGATGGGCGATCCGGCGCTGGGGCTCCTGACGCCTTTGGTGGACATCGTGAAGACGAAGATCAGCCCCGACGGACCTGCGCTTCCAGCGGCAAAGTCGCTGCCCTATGCGAACGGCAAGCGATTTCTGGTGGAAGCGGTCAACACCCGTGCCGAGCTCAAGCTCGCTCTGGATGCTGATTACGATTACTTTCAAGGCTATTTCTTCAGCGATCCGGTCATTATTTCAGAAAAAGAGATTCCGCAATATGAGCTTTCACAACTAAGAATACTTCATGAGGTTAACAGACCGGAGTTAGACTACCGTTCCCTTGAAAATGTTATTAAACAGGATGTATCGTTGAGTTATCGTCTGCTTCGCTATATAAACTCAGCGTTTTTTGGACTTAGGCAAAACGTCTCATCCATTAAGCAGGCATTGACATTACTGGGAGAGCGTGAAATCAGGAGATGGGCCTCTCTCATAATTATGACGGGTCTTGGCCAGAACAAGCCTGCAGAGCTCGTGGTGGCGTCTCTTATAAGAGCGAATTTCTGCGAAGCGTTGGGTGGATCTGTTGGACTCAAGGAAAGCGGCCCAGAGCTTTTCATGATGGGTCTTTTTTCGATGTTGGATGTATTTCTTGGACGTCCACTTAAAGAAATCATTGATGATATGCCTCTGTCGGAAGATATAAAGAATGCTTTGTCTGGAAAGAAGAATCGATTTAAAATGCTTTTTGATCTCGTGGTTAGCTATGAAAGGGGCAATATCAAAGACTTCATGAATCTTGCTTTAAAGCTTAACGTGAAGGAAGGAATAATAACAGGTCTATACCTCGAAGCTTTGGAACGCGCCGAAGAGTCACTCCAGCTCTACGGCCCGCGGAAGACTTGTGAATGCAATTGATAGTCGTATCCCGAGGTCGTTCGAGCTCATGCCGCAGTTGCAAACCGGAGACACTCTGTGAGCCGTGTGAACCGTTCGATCCTGTTCCTGATCGTGTTCCTGCCCTGCTTGGGTTGTGACCAGGCAACCAAGTCGATGGCGAGGTCATGGCCGCCCGATGTGGGAGGCTGGTCTTTTTGGGGCGACACCGTTCGACTGGAGCCGGTGCACAACCAGGGAGCGTTTCGGTGGATGGCGAACCGGGACTTTCAATGTCGCGGACGTGGCGATCATGGTGGGGGCTTTCATGCTTCCGGCGGGGGAGCTGGTCGGGCCGAAGCGTGCATTGGGGCTCCAGTGAGGGTGAGATGGGTTACAGTCGATCCTCGGGTACCCGAGGATTGAGGCAAGTTGGAGGAGACCAATCCGAGAAAGGAGAAGAGCATGCCCGAATTCTGCAATCCGTTTACGGTCCTTAGAAACGATAGAAAGCTCACTCACGAGGAGCTGGTGCGAGCCATCCGCTTCATGATCGCAGCCGAATACGAAGCGATCCAGCTGTATCAGCAGACTGCGGAAAGCACGGACAATCCGTTAGCCAAGGAAGTCCTGTTGGATATCGCCAACGAGGAGAAGGAGCATGCCGGTGAATTTCTTCGTCTGCTGCGTGAATTGGACCCCGAGGAGGAAAAGTTTTATAAAGAGGGGTATGAAGAGGTTGAAGAAATGATCGGGAAGCTGAAGAAGTAGAGATTGAACGATGCATGTGTATACGTTGAGCCGGTGGCAGCATTCTCACACACTCGCAATTGACCATGGGGCCGCGGAGAAGAGCACGATCCGTGTCATGGTGCTGACCATGGCCATGATGGGCGTGGAGATCGTTGCAGGAGTGTGGTTCGGGTCGATGGCGCTGCTCGCCGATGGTTGGCACATGGGGACTCATGTGGCCGCCTTCGGAATCGCGCTTTTTGCTTACCGCTACGCGCGATTGCACGCGGAAAGCCCGCGCTTCACCTTCGGGACCGGGAAGGTGAGCGCTCTCGGAGGCTTTGCGAGCGCTGTCGCGTTGGTGGTGATTGCCCTCGTGATGGCAGTGGAGTCGATCATGCGCATGATCGAGCCCAAGCCCATTCAGTTCAACGAGGCCATCGGTGTGGCCGTCGCGGGGCTTCTCGTGAATCTTTTGTGTGGCTTCCTGCTGCACGGCCATCTGGACGACGGTGAGGCACACGACGATGAGCCCCATCCGCACGCCCATGCCCACACCCACCACGACCACAACCTGCGGGCAGCTTACCTTCATGTGCTGGCGGATGCGCTGACGTCGGTCGCGGCAATCGTTGCGCTGCTGTTCGGGAAATATTTCGGCTGGGTGTGGATGGATCCCGTCATGGGCCTCGCGGGTGCCTGCGTTATCACAAAGTGGTCTCACGGCCTCGTGCGGGATACAAGCGGCTTCCTGCTTGACGGGGCAGTCGATGGAAGCATCAAGGCCGCCATCAAGGAGGCTGTCGAGGCCGACAGCGACAACCTCATCGCGGACCTTCATGTGTGGCACCTCGGGCCTCGGGACCTGTCCGCGACTCTCTCCGTTGTCACCCATCACCCCAAGCCGCCCCAGCACTATAAACAACTGCTGAGCGGCATTCCGAACCTGTCGCATGTCCTCGTGGAGGTGAACGCCTGCGAAGGCAGTTCCTGTCTGAAGCCTACCGTGTGACGCCCGCATGAAGATCCTTCTGATACGACCTAATCCCGGCAATGAGACGTTTGGCTTGGGGCCGTTTTTCAGGGTTGAGCCGCTCGGCCTGCAGTATTTGGCGGCGGCGATTCGAAGCCGCGGGCACGAGGTGGCTCTCGTGGACGAGCGGTTCGATCGGAGCGCCGCCGCGTGGGCGCGTCGGCTGCGCCCCGGACTGGTAGGAATTTCGGTCCCTCACGCGCTGGAGCTCGATCTTGCTCTGGGAGTCGCTCGTGCTGTGCGACGAGAGCTGCCGGGGGGCTGCATTGTTGTCGGAGGGGCGGCTCCATCCGCCTATTCACGGGCGATGGAAGTCCCGGAAATCGACGCCATCTGCCTGGGGGATGGAGAGGCGGTCTTCCCGGCGCTTGTCGAGGCCCTAGAGACCGGACGGTCTCTGGCGGATGTTCCCGGGCTCAGGCTCCGCACCCCCGAGGGCTGGACGACGACTCCGGAAGTGACTGATCTGGTGGACCTGAGTCACGCCCCTCTGCCGGCCAGGGATCTCGTTCAGCGCTATCGGAATCACTACCACTGTGTGCAGGTCAGGCCGGTGTGGCTGGTTGAAACGGCGCGGGGCTGCCCGTTTCGATGCAGCTTCTGCGCGGTTTGGAAGCTGCATCGCCGTTCGTTTCGGGAGCGATCCGTTGCCTCGGTCGTGGACGACTTCGCCGAGACGGGCGAAAATGTCTTTGTGGTGGACGATCTTTTCTGGCACCACGAGTCCCGCAGCCTTGAGCTCGCTGAGGCTTTGAAGAAGCGTTCCATCCGCAAGCACTGGATCCTGGTCCAAAGCCGCACGGACCTTGTCGCGCGGCATGCGGGGCTGCTGGAGGCGTGGCGGCCCGTCGCCCGGCATTTCGACATTTTCTTCGGGTTTGAGGGGGCGACGGACCGTGCGCTGCGGCGTGTCGAGAAGGATACCGGTGTCTCGTCAACGCTCGAGGCCATCGATGTGGCCCGCTCGATGGGCTACGGGGTTACCGGAAACTTCCTGGTGGACCCGGACTGGACCGAGCAGGAATTCCGGGAGCTGTGGGATTTCGTGGCCCGACACGGTTTGAACCGAGCCGGATACACCGTCCTGACTCCGCTGCCGGGAACGGACTATTTTCGCAGCCTGGCCCCTGCTCTGGACGGCCAGCCCTGGTACAAGTATGACATGAGCCACCTTCTGTGGGAGCCGCGCCTTGGTGTCGAGCGTTTTTTCGAGCTGTACGCAGAAACCTGGAAGCGATCCGTCCTCAATACGGCGGGAGAAAAGCGTTGGAGCTACTGGCTCAAACAGGTCAAATTCAGCCAGATCCCTTTCCTCGTGAAGGTCCTCAGGCGCACCCAGAAGCTCATGGATGCTGGCGCCTATCTGCGCGAGCATGCGGCGGGACCACCGGTTAGACCGCTGGACAGCGGCCGGTGTTGAAAAAAAGCAACAAAATGGTCTCCGGGCATCCACTTTCATTGAACTTATGCTTGTTTTTGTGATCATCCGGATCTAAGGTGGGCGCTAGCGGCTAAGAATTTGGCATTTTTGAGTTATTTTTGGAATCGGTCTTTCGCGCCACCTAGAGCGATCCTCAAGTAGCGAGGAAGTGCCGGGAGTGTCATGGAGAATTAGGAGGAAAGGGTCAACGATGGCGGAAGGTCGAGTCAAATGGTTTAACGACAAGAAGGGCTATGGGTTTATCGCGGCGGACAGTGGCAAGGAGCTTTTCGTCCACCACTCCTCCATTGAGGGGGAAGGATTCAAGACCCTCGAAGAAGGGCAGCGAGTGAGCTTCGAAGAAGAAAGAGGGGCCAAAGGTCCTCAGGCTGTAAAGGTGCGTAAGCTTTAGGATCCCAATCCATAGCGTGGTTGATCGACGAAAGATCTAAAGCCGGGGAGAAATCCACCGGCTTTTTCTATTTTCGGGTCTGCTTGTCGCTTGACCTGAGGGTCTGTCCATCCACATCGGTCTCGGGGGGATGCATCGCTCAAGAGAGCAGCCGGAGATGCCGTTATATGGCTGCATGGAACTGGAATCCAAGGGAAGGGAATGTGTATGGGCAGCAACAATGCGGTCTTTTTGGAAGTCATCGAGTGGCTCGATCCGACCGGTCGGGAAATGGTACAGCGGATACCCGAGGAGGGTTCGGGCGAGATCAAATACGGGGCACAGCTCACGGTTCGGGAGAGTCAGGTTGGTGTCTTTTTCTATCAGGGGAAAGCCATTCATGTCTTCGGACCGGGAAGGCACACCTTAAAAACGGCGAATATTCCGATTCTGACCAAAGTGCTGAGTGGTCCCTGGGGGATGATGAGCCCGCTTCGGGCGGAGGTCTATTTCGTGAACAGCAAGGTCTTCACGGACCTGAAGTGGGGGACTCGCGATCCGGTTGCCTTCAAGGATTCCGAGCTGGGCTTGATCCGCCTCAGGGCCCATGGGGTGTTCAACTTGCGTGTGGTCCAGCCCCTGCTCTTCATCAACTCCCTGGTGGGGACCGTGGGCAGCTACGGCACCGAGCACATCGAAGAATACCTGAACCGGGTCATCGTCTCCCGTTTCAACGATGTCCTTGGTGAGGGGCTGTCCACGGTGTTTGACCTCCCCGGTCGTTACGAGGAATGGGCCATGGGCTTGAAAGGGCGGCTGCAGGAGGATTTCAGCCGCTTCGGTCTGGCCTTGGCGGACCTGTATATCAACTCAATCACGCCGCCGCCCGAAGTCCAGCGAGCCATCGACGATCGCAGCAAGCTGGGGGTGTTCCAGGACCTGAACAAGCTGCTGCAGCTCAAGGCTGCCATGGCCCTCGAAAAAGCGGCCGAAAATCCAGGCTCGGCAGGCGAAGGGCTTGGGCTGGGTCTCGCCTTCATGATGCCGGGACTGCTCTCGCAGGGCCTTCAGGCGCACGGCGGTGGGGGGGCTGCGTCTGAAGCCGCGCGGCAGGCATGTCCCGACTGTGGTCGGCCGGTACCGACGGACGCGCTGTTCTGTCCGACCTGCGGTCATCATCTGGTGGTGATCACCCAGTGTGGACACTGCGGCAAGAATCTCCCTGTGGAAGCCTCCTTCTGCACGCAATGCGGAAAGCCCGTGAATGATCCGGCCAAAAACAAGAAATGCCCGCATTGCGGAACCGAAAACCTCCCTCAATCGGTGTATTGCAACAACTGTGGTGAACGGCTCTAGTCTGCATATCGAGCACCAGTGTCCCCAATGCGGTGCTCCCGTGACGCTCCTCGAAACGGACCGGATCCTTGCCTGCCCGTTCTGCCGGGTGAGGCTCATGATCCAGAGCGATCAGCCCCTGTCCTACACGCTTCCTCTTCCCGAGGGGGCCATGAACGGGGATGACCTCGTCTTTGCCCCTTACTGGCGGTTCAAGGGAGCCGTGTACGCGTTGAACGAGGACGAAGTCAACCACCGCATTGTGGACGCAACCACTCGAGCCGCATCGTTCGAAGCCCTGCCTTTCTCGCTTGGGATGCGGCCCCAGACGTTGAAGCTCAGCCTCTCCATTGCGCGCCCTCCGTCGCGCGCGTTTGCCCTGTCAATGGATCGGTCCCTCTTCCTGAAGCAGGTGCGCAGCGACGGCAGGCGACAGGAGAGAACGCTTTCGGATCGCTTCGTCTACCGGGCGGCCGTGGGTGAGGTGGTGAGCCTTCTCTACGCGCCGTACCTGTTGCGCGGGGATGTCCTGCACGATCCCTACACCGGCCGGCAACTGCCGGCCTCCGAGGGGCTCGAGCCGGGGCCACAGGTTGTCGAAACCGAGCCTCCGAATGGGGTTCGCTTTCAGCCGACCCTGTGTCCCGATTGCGGCTGGGACATGGAGGGGCGCTCGGATTCTCACGTGCTGTTCTGCCGCAGTTGCCAGTCGAGCTGGGAGGCGGTGGGACGGGGATTTCACCGCCTGGAGGCTCAATTCATTCCTTCCTGCGACCCCGTGGATGTGTGGGTGCCCTTCTGGCGGATCGAGCTGAGTACGACCGGTCTCAATCTTGCGACCTACGAGGACTTCGTCCGTTTGACGAATGTCCCCAAAGTGATTGACTCGTCCATGGGCTCTCGGCCGTTTTCCTTCTGGATCCCGGCCTTCAAGATCCAGCCGAGGCTCTTCCTGCGTTTGAGCGGGGCGCTCACCTTGGCGCAGCCTACCAGCGAGGCGATGCCGCTCCCGGAGCCATCCTCCCTGTATCCATGCACGCTGCCGGCGGTTGCCGGGTTCCAGAGCGTGCCCGTCGTGCTGGGGGCGATCGCACCCGCCAAGCGGGATTTGCTTCCCAAGATCAAGCGCGGCCGGTTCGCTTTCCAGGGGAAGCAGCTGGTTTGGGCTCCCTTTCAGACCCGCGGCGTGGAGTGCATCCAATCCCGGATGGAGCTCAGCATCCCGAGAGACAGCCTCCGGTGGGGGCGAGTCCTATAGTTGCTTGCAGACGTGCAAACCCGCATGTAATAATGAGAGAAAAACGTGTTGGTGGGTCAATCGCTCTCTGCTCAAGGAGGTTTCGCATGTCCGGCGCCCCGACAAGCTACCGAGCCATCCTTTCCTCGGATTGGAACGAATGCCTGGCTCCCTGCGGCCCGTTCGATTTCATCTTCTTCACCCATCCGAATCTGCGCGAGGATTTGACGGCCATGTTCCGGCAGTACACGACCAATGCGATCAGCCTCGGTGAGGCCGTTCGCAGAATGGGCGAGATGCTCCCCGGACCCATTGGTCCGGACGAGATGGACGCTCACCTAGATGCGTCGTTTGCGACCTATCCGGACCTTGCGGCATGGATTGAATGGTGCCTGTCGCACGACATCCTGTTCATGATCAACACGACGGGCATGGTGGGCTATTTTCAGCGCATTTTCGCCAAGGGGCTGCTGCCGCGTATCCCCGTCCTGTCGGCCCATCCCATGATCCGCTACGACGCACTTCCCTCGGACCCCGGCCATGTATTCGAGCTGTTCGAGATTCAGGACAAGCCGCGTAACACGGAAGCGGCCATCCGGTCGTTCGGCCTCAACGCGCCGAAGATCATCGTGATGGGGGACAGCGGCGGGGATGGCCCCCATTTCGAATGGGGAGCCAAGGCGGGAGCCCTACTCATCGGCAGTATGGTCAAGCCATCACTCCAGAAATTCTGCGAGGGGAAAGGAATCCCGATCCATGTGGCGTTCGGCAGGGCAGAGCCTGAGGAAGCTCCCGTTGCGGATCGTCACACGCCGGGGGGGACCTTGATGGAGCTGGTGCCGGTCTTGGAGGAGTTTCTTTCCGGATGAAATTCATTGAGCTAAGGTCGGATGCAGCAAAAGCGCATGCGCGCGGACCGTGAGCGTGCGTGATGGGACGCTCATCTGTTGCCCGTCGCCTGACTCAACCGCAGGGCCGGCGGGCGTCAGGATCGCGATGCCACGAACCAGTCGATGAGGCTTCGGGCAATGCTGATCTTTTCAGGAATGAGCGGAAGACGGTCGGGTCGGAACCACTGGGCCTCCGCGATTTCCGAAGGATCGGGCCGGATCTCACCCCCCGCGTACTCCGCCGTGAACCCGATCATCAGGGAATGTGGAAACGGCCAGGATTGGCTTCCGAAGTACCGGATGCTGCCCACCTCGACTCCCACTTCCTCGCGAATCTCCCGGCGGACGCACTCCTCCAAAGTCTCACCCGCTTCCACAAATCCCGCCAGCACGCTGTAGAACCCTTGCGGAAAACGCTGCGCTCGTGCAAGCAGCAGCTCGTCCCCTTTGGTGACGGCGACGATCACAGCCGGAGCGATTCTTGGGAAATTGGTGAGGCCGCACGCCGGGCAGACCCTGGCGCGCTCCTCCTCAGCCTGCTGGGTGGGGGTGGCGCATCGGCCACAGAATTGGTGCGTCTGGTCCCAGGCGACGATCTGTTTGGCTCGCACGGCGATGCTGAAAAATGGCTCGTCCAAGATCCCGAACAACCTCCGGAGTCCCATGAACGAAAAACCATCAGGTGGTGCGGCCTCCGGCGGCAGCTCCGCGGAATAACAGGGGATCCGGTCCAGGGTGCCGAGAACCTGGCGACGGATCGGCTCGATTCCCAGGGGGCCGTCTTCCTCACAGCAGGGAACCTGTACCGAAGGATTGCCCACACGGACCAACAGTCGGTCGTTTGAGAAGAAAAACCAGTAAGCGGAGCCCTCCCGGGGGGATGTCAGCCTAACAGCCGGCTCGAACGTCATGGATGATTCTACTCCATCCCTTCAATCTCAACGGGGTCGATCTTCCAAATGTCTTCACAGTACTCCCGGATGGCGCGATCCGAAGAAAATTTCCCGGCCCTGGCAACGTTCAGAATGGACATGCGAGTCCATTGCTTCGGGTCGCCGTAGGTATCGCTCACGCGGCCTTGACAGTCAAGATAGGACCGGTAGTCCGCGAGGACCATGAAGGGATCGTCGTAAAGGAGATTGTCGACCAGGGGCCTGAAGAGCAGTTGATCACCATGGGTGAGCGCGCCCGAGACAAGGAGATCCAGCGCATCGCGGAGCTCGGCGTCCTGTTCGTAAAAGCTCCGCGGGTGGTAGCCGTTCCGCTGGCGCTCCACGACTTCCGACGCGGTCAGTCCGAACAGGAAGAAGCTCGCGTCGCCGACCTCTTCGAGGATCTCCACGTTGGCCCCGTCGAGAGTTCCGATCGTCACTGCCCCATTGAGCATGAACTTCATGTTCCCCGTCCCGGAGGCTTCCTTGCCGGCTGTGGAGATCTGCTCCGAGAGGTCCGCCGCCGGATAGATCCACTGGCCGTTCTTGACGTTGAAGTCCGGGTAGAAAACGACCTTTAGGAGGTCACCGACCCGGGGATCCGAGTTCACGGTTTCCGCGATGGCATTGATGAGCTTGATGATGAGCTTCGCCATGAAGTAGCCGGGCGCCGCCTTGCCGCCGATGACCACCGTTCGAGGAGCCATGCCGGCCGTTTCACCACGCAGGATCCGGTTGTAGAGGGTCGCGACGTGGAGGGCGTTCAGATGCTGGCGCTTGTACTCGTGGATTCGCTTGACCTGGATGTCGAACAGGCTCCCCGGATCGACCACGATACCGGTGCGCTCCCGGATGCGGGAGGCCAAACGCTCCTTGTTGGCCCGTTTGACCGCGCGCCACTCCTCTTGAAAGGCGTCGTCGTTGGCCCAGCGTTCGAGCGACCTGAGGGCCGACGGGTCGAGGATCCACTCATCCCCGATCATTTCGGAGAGAAGGGTGGTGAGACCCGGGTTGGCCAGCACGACGAATCGCCGCGGTGTCACGCCATTGGTCTTGTTGGAAAACTTCTCGGGATAGATCCGGTTGAAGTCCTTGAGAACAGACTCTTTCAACAGCTCGGTGTGCAGGGCTGCAACTCCATTGATGGCCTGGCTCCCGACGCAGGCGAGGTTTGCCATCCTGACGTATCGGCTGCCCGCTTCGTCGATGAGGGACAGAGATGCCACGAGGTCGTTGTCTCCCGGAAAGCGCTCCTGGATCTCGGCCAGAAAACGGGAGTTGATCTCGTAAATGATCTCCAGGTGACGCGGCAAAAGCGCTTCAAAGACCGAGACCGGCCATTTCTCGAGGGCTTCTGGAAGCAGCGTGTGGTTGGTGTAACAGAATGTGTGCCGGGTGATTTCCCAGGCCTTCTCCCAGGGGTAGGCATACTCGTCGACCAGGAGCCGCATGAGCTCGGCCACCCCGATGGAGGGGTGAGTGTCGTTCAACTGGATGGCGTACTTGTGATGAAAATGGTCCAGGGTGGTCTCGCGCTGCAGGTAAATGCGGATCATGTCTTGGAGCGCGCAAGAGACAAAGAAGATCTGCTGCTTGAGGCGCAGCTGCTTGCCGGCCAGGGGCTCATCATTGGGGTAGAGCACCTTGGTGAGGTTTTCAGACGTCACTTTTTCATGGACCGCACCGTAATAGTCCCCCACGTTGAAGGAGCGAAAATCGAAGGATTCCACGGCTTCGGCCTTGAAGAGTCGCAGGAAGCTCGCGGTGGGGGTCTGGTAGCCCACGATGGGCGTGTCGTAGGCCACGCCTTTCACCACGTAGTCGGGGACCCACAAAGCCCGGTACACGCCCTCATCGTCCACCTCCCCCTTGGTGTAGCCTCCAAATTTGACATTGAACGCGATCTCCGGCCGTGGAATCTCCCAAGGGTTCCCGTACCGAAGCCACTTGTCGGTCACTTCCTCCTGCCATCCGCCCCGGATCTCCTGGTCGAAAATCCCGAACTCGTAACGGATGCCGTAACCGATGGCCGGGATATTGAGGGTCGCCAGCGAATCCATGTAGCACGCGGCAAGGCGCCCCAAACCACCGTTGCCGAGTCCGGGCTCTTCCTCCTGTTCGAGGATGGCGTCGAGGTCGAGGTTGAGATCCGCCACGGCCTCCTGCACCTCTTCCATGATCCCGAGGTTGATCAGGTTGTTGCCCAGCTGCGGACCCAGCAGGAATTCGGCTGACAGATAACAAATCGTGCGGCTCGCGCGCTTAAAGTAGGTTCGGGCGGCACGGGTCCAGCAGGAAAGCAACCGGTCTCTGACCGTGTAGGCCAGTGCCAGGTACCAGTCGTTCTTCGTGGCGACTTCCGGGAATTTCCCCTGGACGCACGTGAGGTTGTCGAGGATGGCTTTCCGGATGGCTTGGATCGATCGGCTGTCTCTGGGGCCTTCAGAAGCTTGCTCGCAGGGATTCTGGGATCGCGCTGTCGTCATGGTCCCCTCCTTGTCGTCAGCGAATGGGTGCGGTGATTTTTCTCTCCAAACGAAACCATTATACCAGAGGCAAGGTCTGCTCCGCATGAAGTTCCTTCATCCCGGTACCTTGAGATCGGGAATTGCCTCGGCCAGGGTCTCTCTTGCCGGGATCGAATCGGTCTTATCTTGGAGGGAGTGCGTGCGGGGACTGATCGGGGTGGGTTTTCGAAGGAGGATGGTGCCATGTGGCTGGGGCAGGCCAGGTTTTTCTGTACGGGATGCGGGGTGGAGATCACCGACGGCGTGCGTCATCGCATTGAACGGCGGTGCAGGGAGCTTTCCATCGATCCGGAAGAGCTGGGAGCAAAGGCGAGGGAGGCCGCGCGGGCCGAGATGCTCCTAGAGATGGGCGAGCCGGTGGGCAATCTCGCCGAGCTGGGCTTTGTCAGGGCCACGGCCTATCTGCTGCTCGAGCTGGCCTATTCGCCGGCCCTTTTGTGCGACAAATGCCGCGGCGCCGATTCCGGGGAAGAGCATGGTGAACGGGCGAAGCTGAGGCTCATCAAGGGCGGCTTGAAGGACGCTTGAATCGGCTCTCGCCTACTTGCCGACCGTCCCACTGACGGCCGCATCCATGGCTTGGGTCCTCTGCTCACCCAGGTCCTGGGTCATCCGCGCCTTGTTGATGGGTCTCCGCCCGTAGTCCTGAATCGCTTCTTTGGCCTGCTCGGTCACGGGGCGGGAATCGACGGAGGCCGTTTCGGGCGGCGCTGACTTGGAGCAGGATGCGAGGGTCATACAGGCGAAAACCGCGACGACGATCACGATGCGAAACCTTCTACTGAGATGCATACAAGTAGCTCTCCTGTGGTTGGGTGAGAGTTGTCATCCGAAAGAAACAGCTCGACTTGTGCTCGGGTCCGGTTTTAGACTGATCGGCACAGAGCCGGTTTTGAATCCAGTCTTTTTTGCGTGACTCCACCCGTGGGCTCCATGCCACTTCATTCATCGAAAGGAAGGCAGTGCCATGAATGTCGTGCTCATTTCTCCCAACTTTCCCCCAAGCTACTATCTTTTCTGCACGGCACTCAAAAACGCCGGGGCGACGGTGCTGGGCATTGGCGACGCGGCCTTCGATGAGCTTGACCCCGCCCTCCGAGATGCGCTGGCCGAATACTACCGGGTATCGGTCATGACGGACTACGAGGCGATGCTCCGGGCCTGCGGCTACTTCACCCACCGTCACGGCAAGATCGACCGGATCGAATCGCACACGGAATTCTGGCTTGGGATGGACGCCCGCTTGAGGGAGGACTTCAACGTCTTCGGCCAGAGGCCCGCCGATCTGGCGATCAACCGCCACAAGATGGGGATGAAGCAGCGCTTCCTGGAAGCTGCCGTGCCGTGCGCCCCCGGGATTCTGGCGACGTCGGAGGCCGCCGTTCGGGATTTTGTAGGACAGTACGGCTTTCCCGTGATCTTCAAGCCTGACCAGGGAGTGGGCGCGGCAGGGACCTTCAAGGTCTCGGGAGAGAAGGAGCTGAGCCAGGCGTTGAGCGGCTTGCCCGAGGGCTACATGGTCGAAAAGACCCTGACCGGCGATCTTTTGAGCTTCGACGGTCTGACGAACCGGGACGGGGATATTGTCTTCTGGACCGCCCACCGGTTTTCGGGGGGGATCATGGAAACCGTCAGTGAACGGCGCCCACTCCATTACTATTCCCTGCGCGACATCCCGGAGCGGTTGGAGGAGCTGGGGCGGCGGACCGTGGAAGCCTTCGGCGTTCGGGAGCGGTTTTTCCACGTCGAATTCTTCCGAGAATCGGAGGACGATTTTTACGCCCTGGAAATCAACGTCCGTCCCCCTGGGGGCTTCACGATGGACATGATGAATTACGCCTGCGACATTGACCTCTTCCGCTGGTGGGCCGACCTGGTCGTGGGAAGTCGCTCCGATTTTTCCTTCGAGCGCAAGTACCACGTGGCCCACGCCTCCCGGCGCGATGGCGTTCTCTATCGGCTGGACCACCAGGCGCTGCTGGCCGAGCTTGGAGAGCTGGTTGTCGTCCATCGGGAGATCCCCCATGCCCTGAGCGATGCCATGGGAAGCTATGCCTATTTCCTGAGATCGCCCGATCTTGCGACCATCCGACAGGCCATCTCGAGAGTGGAAGAAACATGACCTTTTGGGTGTGGGGCAAGAAAAAGCCATCCATGCGCATCGTGAGGCCGCATCGGTAGCGCCGCCGTCCACGGCGGCGACGCGGCTTCGTCCAACAACCGCATCAACCAGACGCCGCCAAGGCTCGGCGCTGTTTATGCGGGGCGTGTGTGCCCAACCAGCCGTCGCACCGGTGGAGGCCACAAAGAAGTACTCAAGGGGTATCGGAGCTGGGTAGATAGTGTCGTGTGCCAGTATGATGGAAAGAAGATGATGAGGTTTATCGAGATCGAGGTACGCGGTGAGCATATGCCCGAGAGGAAGAGTGTTTGGGTTTAGAGGAAGGAATCAGAATGGACACACAGGAAATCAAGAAAATGAGTAGAATTGAGCGTCTTCAAGCCATGGAACCGCTTTGGGATTCACTCATTGATGAAGAAGCCGAAATAGAATCCCCTCTATGGCATCGGGGCATCCTGGAAGAGAGGAGAAGAGAGACCGAAGCCGGCAGAGCGGAATTCATCTCCCTTGAAAGGCTCAGGGCGAGCCGTAAGTCATGATAATCAAGGATGTCATGATACTGGAAGAGGTACAGTGAACAGGATCTATTCTTGAAATCACCGAGAAAGGCATGGCGGAGTGCTTCAGTGAGCGTTTGCGCATGGTCCGGTGTTACGTTTGAGAAATTGGACAGCGGTATCCACATGCTGCGGACCGCCATGGCGCTGCCTCTCGGGATCGGGAAAGCGTTCGCCTTCTTCGGCGACGCGGCGAATCTCGAGCGCATCACGCCCCCCGAGCTTCAATTCCGGATTACCACCCCGCAGCCCATCGACATGGCGGAAGGGACGAGGATCGATTATCGACTCCGGCTCTTTGGAGTGCCGTTTACGTGGAAGACGCGGATCTCGCTTTGGGACCCACCGCGCTGCTTCGTGGATGAGCAGCTGCAGGGGCCTTACGGGCTGTGGGTGCATTCCCATTGGTTCAGTGAGGAAGCGGGGCGGACGATCATCCGGGACGAGGTTCGCTATCGCCTTCCCTTTCAGCCGGTTGGAGAGGTGACTCACCCGCTTGTCCGAGCCCAGCTCGATCGGATCTTCTGCTTCAGGAGGGAAGCGATCGCGGCCATCCTGGTGGGGAAGGAATCCATCGCTGTGAGCCCTCGGCATCAGTCAGGGATCCCCCCAGGTGGCACGCATCGGCGTCAACCTGGGGATCAATTCAAGAATGCCTTGAAATGACGCCTATGGGGTGGGGGTGGCGGGGTAGGGTCGCCACTCGCCGAGACCCCCGTGGGTGCAATTCGAGACCGTTGGCTCCAGCCTTGAGGGTTCTGGTTTCAGTCTAACGGCATTTCGCGTCTCTCACTGACACCCGAAATCTGACACCCGAAACCTCGCCCAAAGGCAATCCCCAACGGTCGTGAATCGCACCCGCTCTCCGTCAAGGCGCGTTACCGGATCGCTGTTCTGACCAGCAACGCCAGGAGCGCGGTGCCGAGCAGACCGCCGCACCAGAGGGCTGCAAACCAGAGCCATTCCCGCTGCTTGCTAGTAAGCGCTTTCATGGCTCGCTTTCCCCCGGAAGATGTAATAGCAGTACCCCGTGTACGTGAGAACGAGCGGGAGCATGACAGCCGTTCCAACCAGCAGGAGGGACTGAGAAGGGGCTGCGGCTGCGGCTTGCCGGAAGGTGATCTCGAAGGGAACCAGCCAGGGCCAGAGGCTGATCCCCAGCCCCGTGTAGCCGGTCAGGAACACCCCGAGGCTCAGAAAGAACGGGCGAAGCTCATTGCCCTTGTGCAGATCGCGCCAGATCATGACGAACAGCCCCACGGTCACCATGGGGATGGGCAGGAGATAGAAGAAGGTGGGCATGCTGAACCACAGGGCCTTGATGCCCCCATTCATCAGGGGCATGCTGATGCTCACGATCGCCAGGAAGAGCCCCACGTAACCCAGCACGTAGGCCGCACACTTCCGAGCCCAGGTCTGGGTGTTGTCTTCGGTTTTCATCACGAGCCAGGTGGATCCCAGCAGAGCGTAACCGAAGACGAGCGCCATCCCCGTCATGACGCTGTAGGCATTGAGCCAGTCGAACGGTCCTCCCGCAAATCCTCGCCCGGAAACCTTCACTCCCTGAACGAAGGCCCCGAGGATCATTCCCTGCATGAAGGTGGCCACCAGGGATCCGAAGTGGAAGGCGTAGTCCCACACGGGGCGGGAGCGGTTGGCTTTGAATCGAAACTCGAAGGCCACCCCGCGAAAAATGAGCCCAAGCAGCATGAAGATGACCGGAATGTAAAGGGCGGGCATCAGAATGGAGTAGGCCAAGGGAAAGGCTGCGAAAAGGCCTCCGCCGCCGAGAACCAGCCAGGTTTCGTTGCCGTCCCAAAAGGGGGCGATGGAGCTCATCATGCGGTCCCGGCATTGGTCGGTCGGCGCGAAGGGGAACAGGATGCCGACCCCGAGGTCGAAGCCGTCGAGGAGGACATAGAGAAAGATGGCTGTTCCAATGAGGCCAAACCAGATGAGCGGCAGATCCACGAAGCCTTCGAAGCTAAACATGACGGCCTCCTTTCTCCGAAACCAGGTCCGTGACCAGGGGAGGCTCGTGGACTCCGTGGGACCCGTAGGCGTCCTCCTCCACGGCAGGTCCATGGGCGATCAACTTGACGATGTAATAGGTCCCGGCCCCGAACACCATGGCGTAGGTGAGGACAAACGCGGCGAGAGACAGGGCGATGGGCTGTCCCAGAACCGGCGAGACGGCCTCCGCCGAGCGCAGGACACCAAAGACGATGTAAGGCTGCCTGCCGACCTCCGTCACAAACCAGCCCGCCAGCACCGCCACGAATCCGGCGGGAATCATGGCCATGCACCAGCCCTGGAACCACTTTGTTTCAAACAAACGTCCCCTGTAATAGAGAAATAGGGCGGCCATTCCCGTGGCGATCATCAGCACGCCGATTCCCACCATGATCCGAAAAGACCAGAAGATCTCCCGCACGGGCGGCCGATCCTCCTTGGGCCATTCCTTCAGCCCCTTTACCTCGCCGTCCAGGCTATGGGTCAAGATGAGGCTGGACAGCTTTGGAATTTCGATGGGGTAACGGTTCATCTCCTGATCTTGGTCCGGCATGGCGAAGAGAAGGAGCGGCGCCCCGCGCTGGGTTCCCCACAATCCTTCCATCGCCGCGACCTTGGCCGGCTGGTGCTGCAGGGTGTTGAGTCCGTGCAGGTCACCCGCGGCCAACTGCAACGGGGCAACGAAGATGGCCATGATCATGGCCATGCCGAGCATCACGCGGGCCTGCTCCGGATGGCGTCCACGCCACAGGTAGAAGGAGCCCACGCCCCCGACCACGAAGGCCGTCGTCAGGTAGGCGGCCGTGACCATGTGTACGAAGCGGTACGGGAACGAGGGATTGAAGATCACCTCCAGCCAGTTTGTGGGATAGTACAGGCCGTCCTTTCCCACCTGGAACCCTTGGGGAGTCTGCATCCAGCTGTTGGCCGAGAGAATCCAGAATGCGGAAATGAGTGTGCCGACGGCCACAATGACGGTTGCGGCAAAATGCATCCGGGGACTGACCCGATTCCAGCCGAACAGCATCACGCCCAGGAAGGAAGCTTCGAGAAAGAAGGCGGTGAGGACTTCAAAGCCCAGGAGCGGGCCGAGCACGTTGCCCGTCTTGTCCGCGAAGACCGACCAGTTGGTGCCGAACTGGAAGGACATGACCACGCCTGACACCACCCCCATGCCGAAGGTCACCGCAAAGATCTTGACCCACATGCGGTAGATTTCCGCGTAGACCGGTTTGCCGGTGGCCAGCCACCGCCATTCGAGGACCGCAAGCCAGCTGGCCAGGCCGATCGTGAAGGCAGGAAAGAAGATGTGAAACGAAATGGTGAAGGCGAACTGGATGCGGGCCAAAAGGACCGGATCGAGGTTTTCAAGCATAAGGCAAACCTCCGCTGGAAGGAATTCCGGCAGGCAGAACCCATTCCATGAGCACCGCCGTGAGTGATATGCCGCCGTTCCCCGTTGAGTGGTGCGAGCACGATCGGCAGACCAAGTCGACTTGTTCCAGGTCATGCCTGAATTCTCGCCACAATAATCCGGGAGCGTCGGCAACGCAAGCTTCCGCTTCAACGCAATGGCCCTGCGAAAAAGAGGGGAACATCGCCCTGCGCGGGAGTGGGCTGCGCCCGCCCGAGGCTTGCGGGACGGGGGAGACCGATGCTATAAGCGTACTGGATAGGGAGGATGGGGACCCAGCTTTCGAGGGGATGCAACCTCCAAGGAAACCCTTTGGAGAGCACCAGGAGCAGGATCATGAAGCTCAATCTGGCCGACGTCTTTCACGGCAGGAAGAACATGCTCGTCGCACTGGGACTGAGCGTGGCGGTTTTGCTGGTTCTCGAGCTGATCATCTTCATGGTTCTCGCCGCATCGTCAGGAGAGCAGTCCCGCATCGAAGTCCGAGACCGGAACGGAAAGATCATTTACGACGTGGCGGGAACGACCCTCTCGCACATCAACTTCTCCTACTTCGAAAGAAAATACGGGGACCTGAGCAATTACGACGTCCAGATCAGGACCCTCGACAAACCCTTTCCGGTGCGGGCGTGGGTTGCTGCTTCCGTGGGAGCTCCGATCGCACTGATGCTCCTGGTCTCTTACCTGGTGAAGGTCTACCTGACGTTGCTGCAGGGTGAGCAGCAGCCGAGTAACGGGAATATCCCGGCAATTTACGAAAAGACGCACCCCTTCGTGGCCTGGTCCCTTTTTATCAGTGGCTCTTCCATCTTTTTGATGGGAGCCGTCATTGCCGGACTGGCGCTCCTGTTCTGGATGGTTCCGAATTTCCTGGGGGAGCTGGTGGGGCTCGGCACCGCCGCCGTCAGGGACGGGGGCTCGCTGGTCGTGGGATCGGCCGTCTTTGCCGCCTGCCTTGTCTTGTGGGTCGTCTACTTGCGGTATCGCCTCTCCAGACGGATGATGGACTACCAATACCGCCTGGAAAAGCAGCGGCTTGAACAGCAGCTCGACGGCCAGGCCCGGCTGGCTCCCGACCCTCGCGAGACGACCCTCCCGGCCCGCGATCAACGCTAAGCCTGTACGGCAGACCTTCCGGATCTCGGCAGGCGTGCTTTTCAAGATTTCCATGGGGAGGCAGGATGCGTTGCATGGCGCCGCTGTTGCATAATGTTTCGTATTGACCTCATCGGAAGTTTCATTGTGTTTTATATTGTCTCGCCTTTCCGGGTCCTGGCTTGCTCGTGGACCTAAACCCCCGTCAAACCTTAATTGTGAATGATGGTACACAATTTGCTCTATGGAATCGGCGTCACGCCGGCTGCCATGGCGAGATCGTGACACGACGATGGCAGCTGCATGCCGGTGCTGTTTTTTTTCCAATCCAGGGACTTGGGTCCGGGGGAGTGTGTGATCCTTCCGGAGGGTAACAAGCCGATAGTGGGGCCGCTATCGCACGCAAGGGTGCGCGAGCGGCCTTCTTATTTGGGGCAGGCCCTCGGCTAGGGGGGTGGGGCAGGTGCCCGAACGGCGGCGGCTGGGCTGATCGTCGCCCTCCCCATGCTCGTTGAAGGCTGTTTGCATTTCATTCAAATCGGGTGGCTTGGGTCTGGGAGGAGTGTGTGATCCTTCCGGAGGGTAACAAGCCGATAGTGGGGCCGCTATCGCACGCACAGGTGCGAAGGCGGCCTTTTTATTGAGCGCCGCTTCAGTCGGACAAAGGGGGCGGAAGGCTGTGCGTGCGGGCACGGATCGGCTTGTCTTCAGATCCGCGTCGATCGGCTTGATCGATCGCAATGGTGCTCGATTCAGGTGGAGGTCTCCGGAAGGGAGGCCCGGGATGGGGCCGATTGTTCGCGCAGGTGCGCAGGTCGGACCCCGTGTGAGGGTGTGGGGTTGGCGCGACCTTCGGGAATCAAAATCCTGGTAATCGAAACAGACGAAGCCTACCGGCGCCATTTGGCCGAGCGGGTTCGACTCGAAGGCCACAGGGTTTACGAGGCATGCCGTGAAGCTGAGGCCCGGGATCTCATAGAAAAGAAGAACATTGACGTCGTGCTCCTCGGATTTGCTGGAGACAAGCAGCGTGGGCTGGCCCTGCTTCGAACGATCAGACGGTTGCATCCCTGCCCTGAAGTGATCCTGCTCACCTTTGCCGACGACCATTCGTTGGCGGCGAGCATCGAAGGAATGAAGCTCGGAGCCTTCGACGAATTACTGGTGCCGTTCAATGTGGATACGCTCTTTAGACGAATCCAGGAGGCCTGGCAAAGCAAGATCAAGTGCGTGGAGGCAAGCCGAAAAAGTAAGGGGAGCGCGGAAGGATCGAGAGGGGGAGGGGGGGGAAGCGGTCCGGCTCGCGAGGGCCGTCGTGCGGAAGGAAAGAATCCATGATCAAGGAAAACCAGGAGAAAGCTCAATGAAAATCAGGGTCTTGTTGGTGGATGACGAGAAGGAGTTCGTCGACGTTCTCGCGGAGCGTCTCGAAACGCGCGATTTCGAGGTGAGCAAGGCGTATTCCGGGGACGAGGCTATCGCGGCGTTGAAGACAAAGAAGCCGGACGTGGTGATTCTGGACGTGCTGATGCCGGTCAAAGACGGCGTGGAAACGCTGCGCGAGATCAAAGCGCTGCAGCCGATCGTCGAAGTCATCATGCTCACCGGCAACGCCACGGTGGAATCCGCTGTCGAAGGCATGAAGATCGGTGCCTACGACTATTTGATGAAGCCCGCCGAGACGAAGGATCTGGTCGAAAAGATCGCCAAAGCCTACAAGCGCAAGGCGGAGCAGGAGGAGCGGATTCGCCAGGCCGAGATCGAGCGCATCATGCAGCGCAAGGGCTGGGCGTAGGGTCCGTTTTTGACTCGAAAGCGGGCGGGACGGCTCCCCTGTCTTAAGCCGCGTGCTGCGACTGCCCCATTCAGATTGATGAAGGAGAAAGCGATGCAATCCACAACAGTCAAAGAGCTCATGGTGCCCTTGAGCGAGTATGCCACCGTTTCCGAAGAGGCCACGCTGATTGAGGCGGTCACAGCCCTCGAAGCGGCGCAGAAGCACGTTGACGAGGACCGCGAGAAGCATCGCGCTGTGCTGGTGCTTGACCAGAATGGCCGCGTCGTCGGCAAGCTGGACCAATGGAGCGTGCTCTGGGCCCTCGAGCCTCGCTACAAGCAAATGGGAAACCTTCGGGAAACGTCACGGTATGGGTTCAGCCCTGAATTCCTGAAGTCGCTGATCGAAACCTACGGCTTGTGGCGACATCCCTTTGATGGGCTCTGCAAGAAGGCGGCGGCGATGAAGATGAAGGAGATCATGCACACGCCGGCCGCGGGGGAATACATCGCCGAGGACGCATCCCTGGACGCGGCGATTCATTTGTTGGTCATGGGGCGTCATCAATCCCTGCTGGCAACGCGCGGAGAGGATATCGTCGGTGTCCTTCGCCTGAGCGACGTGTTCAAGAAGGTCTGCGACGCAATCAAGCTCTGTCAGCTCTGAGCCGGCCGGAACGGCGCTCCCGTGAATGAGTGAAAAAGAGAGCTCTGATGGCGCCATCCGAGGCGGCGAAGTCTTTCGCGCTGGGAGCGATCCTGCCGTGGGGGGCCGATGAGCAAAACGCGCAAGAACAAGCAAGGAGTATTCGCAATGGCTGAGCAGACCGTCGCAGTCCCGAAGGGAGCTGCCTTTGACTGGAAACGAATCGCATTCATCACCCTTGGTCTTGTCTTTTTCTTCGCTTTTTATTTCATGAACGATTTGCCCGACGCCGTGGACCCGGCTGGCAAGCATTTTCCTCTCCCTCCCCAGGGAAGGATGGCTCTGGGACTGTTTCTGATGGCGGCAATGTGGTGGATTTTCGAGGTCATGCCCATTGGGGCCACCGCGATCGCCATCGGTCTGTTCCAGGTCCTGTTCAGAATCCGGACCGCAGATCAGGCGCTCAAGGACTTCTTTGACCCATCGGTTTGGTTCATCTTCGGCTCGGTGATCATGGGACTGGCTTTTTCGCATTCCGGCCTCACCAAGCGTATGGCCTACAAGATGCTGGGTGTGGTGGGGGAGAGCACCAACTTCATTCTGCTGGGCACGTTCATCATCGTGGCCGGCATGACCCTCCTCATGGCCCACACGGCCGTGGCCGCGGCGCTCTTCCCGCTGCTCATGGCGATCCATTCGCTCTACAGTGACACCGACGAGCCCACCAAGTTCGGCAAAGGGCTGTTCATCGGTATGGCCTGGACGGCCGGCGCCGGCTCGATCATCACCTACCTCGGGGCCGCGCGGGGCGTTGCCGGTGCCGGTATGTTCAAGAAGTTCACCGGCGGGCTGGAGATCGGCTTCTTCGAGTTCATTTACTACAACCTGCCCCTGGGGCTGATCATGGTTGCCGTCATTTGGCTCATCGTGATCGTGTTCTTCAAGCCGGAGCGATCCCGGATCGAAGGGCTTCGCGAAAGGGTTCAAGGGTTGTCCAAGGAGTTGGGCCCCATGAGCACCAAGGAGAAGCTCGTTCTGATCATGGTGGCGCTGGTGCTGTTCCTGTTCATGATGAAATCGTTTTCCCCCATTCCCTTCTTCAAGGAGATGGACCGTGCGGCCATCATGATCGTGGCGACCCTCGGGTTCTTCCTCTTCAAGGTTCTGGGGGTTGAGGAGATGGAGGGAATCCCCTGGAACATCATCCTCCTGTTCGGTGGCGCCATGAGCATCGGTTATTGCCTCTACGACACCAAGGCGGCCGAGTGGATGGCCGTGAGCTGGGTGAGCTGGTTCCAGCACGCCCCCTGGCTGCTCTTTGTGCTGGCCATTGCCTTCCTGGTGCTCTGCATGACCAACTTCATCATGAATGTGGCGGCTATTGCCATCACGCTTCCCGTCTCCCTGGTCATCGCGGGGTATCTGGGCGTGGCGCCCCACGTCATTTTCTTCGCGTCGCTCGCCTGCGCTGGAATGCCCTTCAACCTTCTCATCGGGGCGGCGCCGAACGCCATCGCCTATGAGAGCCGGCAGTTCAGCACCGGCGACTTCTTCCTGTACGGCTGGATCCCAAGCCTCGTTCTCATGGCCGTGCTCGCGGTCTTTTGCTACTTCATCTGGCCCCTCATGGGCATGCCCGTGCTGCTCAAGTGAGCCGGTGGGGCTCGTTGTGGGAAGGGGTTTGCTCCATTTCCCCAAGATAAGGGAATCATTGATCGGGGAGCGTGAGCCGCGACCGGCTCTCTCTCCTTCCGAGCCGATGGAAAGGATACTGATGTTGAAAAAGCAACTGGCATGCCTTGTTCTGTTGTTACCCCTGCTGATCACTCCCGCCATGGTCCACGGGGCGGAGCCCGCGGCGTCGGTGGGGCCGTGGGATGTTCTGGTGGTGGCCGGAACCGTCACGAACGCCCAGGGAAAGCCGGTGAAGGAAGTGGGGCTGGATTTCTTCGTGAATGGAAGCAAAATCCACCTCGAAGAAGAGGTGAGCACGTCCAAGGCGGGTCGCTTCGAGGCGGAATTGAGACTACCCGCGGGAACGCTTCCCGGAGCGAAGGTGGAGTGCGAGGCGCATAAACCGAATTACAAGAGCTCCGCCCGTACCACGCTCGCCAACGTGATGAAGGAGAAATCCGACGACAAGGGCAACACGTTCTACATGGCTCATTACAGTTTTACCCTGATGCGGACCATCTCGCCGGCCTTTTGGATCGCCACCCTGGTTCTCATCGTCGTGTATGCGCTCATCGCCTTTGAGCTCATGCACCGCACCCTGGCGGCCTTTCTGGGAGCCGCCCTCTTGATGACGATCACCTACACGGCCGGAACGTTCAATTCCGGCTATGTCATCCTGCCTTTCGAGGATGCCATGCACGCCATCGACATGAACGTGATCTTTCTTCTGATGGCCATGATGATGATCGTTGGGGTGCTCAAGAAGACCGGCGTGTTCCAATGGCTTGCCTACAAGTCCTTTCAAGCGGCCCGGGGCAATGTCTTTGCTCTGGCCTCGATCCTGATGGTCGTGACCGCCGTGAGCTCCGCCTTTCTCGATAATGTTACGACCATGCTCCTCATCATTCCGGTGACCATCGAGATTGCTCTAACGCTCAAGGTGAACCCCATCGCCTTCCTCATGCCCGAAGTCTTCGCCTCGAACGTCGGCGGCACGGCGACCCTCATCGGCGATCCGCCCAACATCATGATCGGGTCCTATGCCAAGCTGAGCTTTTTGGACTTTGTCCAGAACCTCACGATCATTTGTGCTATCTGCCTGGTGGTCACGCTGGTGTACTTCGTCTACTGGTACAAGAAGGGCTATCTTCAGGCAAAGGTTGGGGATGTGGACAAAATGATCGAGCACCTGCGCGAGGAATACAAGATCACGAACGCGAAGCTGCTCACCCAGGGGATGGTCATCCTGGGCATCACCATTTTCCTGTTTATCATCCACGGCGCCCTGCACATGGAGCCCAGCATCGCGGCCATGATCGGTGCCGCCGTCCTGCTGGTCATCAGCAAAGTGGACATCGTCGAAATGCTCGAGCATGAAATCGAGTGGCCGACCCTCGTTTTCTTCATCATGCTGTTCATCGTGGTGGCCGGAGCCGAGGAAACAGGGCTTATCCAGATCATCGCCGACTGGGTCAAGAACATCTCCCAGGGGAACCTCGTGGTTGCCATCCTCATGATCCTGTGGGTGGCGGCAATAGCGTCCGCGATCATTGACAACATCCCCTTCACGGCAACGATGCTTCCCATCGTGGCGTTCTTGACCAACGAGATTCCCGGGGCGCAGACGGGAGTGCTGTGGTGGGCTCTCGCCCTGGGCGCCTGCCTCGGGGGCAACGGGACAATGATCGGTGCGAGCGCCAATGTGGTGACCGTCGGTATGGCGGAGCGAGCCGGGTACCCGATCTCTTTCATGGAGTATGTGAAGGTCGCGTTTGTCCCGATGATCATCACCGTCATTTTGTGCTCCTTCTGGCTTCTCCTGGTGGAGATGTAGGGATGTCTCCGGAAATGGGTTTTTGGTAGTTTATTAGGCAAGTCAGGCAACAGCTGACACGGAAAAGGGAAGAATATGGCCTTTAAAAGCATCGTTTGTGGGGTGACGGGCTCGCAGCACGCCCAGGAGGCTGCGCTGCGGGCGGCCATGCTCGCCAAGGAGAACAACGCGAGCCTGACGTACGTCTATGCCGTGGACACGACGTTTCTCCGAAGCGGTATCGCCATGCAGTGCGACACGTGTGAAGTGGCGAAATCCCTGGACCGTCTTGGAGGGCATATCCTTGCCATGGCTGAGGAAATCGCTCGATCGCTTGGGGTAAGCCCGAAGAAGGTGGTTCGGAAAGGCAAGGTCCTCGAGGTTCTCAAGAGCGTCGTGGAGGAAGAGAAAGCGGACCTGCTGGTTCTCGGTCATGAGAAGAGGACTTTTTTTGAGAAGGCGTTGCTCCGGGGAGACGTGGAGGATCACATCGAGGCGCTCAAGAAGGAGACCGGCGTCGATGTGAACATTATTCGTTGAGGGGCGCAAGTGCCGAATGGACCCGTTCTGAGTCACCGTTTGGGGGAGTGGAAGCCGACGGCTTCCGCCCTCAGCGGTCGTCTCGGGCAATGACGGGGGGTGGCACAACACGGTTGGCCTCCGGTGTCGGTGCTCGGGTTTCAGGGCTTCGCTCTTGGCCACGATTGCTGCTGCTGCCTGATACCCGAAATCCAGTGCTCCGCCGAGACAAGCTTCCAGAGGTCGTGAATGGCACCCGATGACGGGGCCGCAGCGTTCAGGGGCGATTCGCGCCTGACCTATGAGAAGGAAGCAGCATGCAAGAGAAAAAGTACTATCGGTCCCTCACCAGGAACATGATCATCATCATGATCCTGGTCTCGATTGCACCCCTTCTCCTTGTTTCCGGCCTCGTGGGCTATCATTTCGAGATATCGTATCGAGAAAAGGTGATCGCCCATCTCGTCGAAATGGTGCAGAAGCACCAGCAGAACATCAATATTTTTCTGAATGAAAAGCTCTCTTACCTTCGTGTGCTGGCCAATACGTTTACCTTCGACCAGCTGAGCAAGGATGACTTTCTGGAGCACAAGCTGTTGAACCTGCAGCGCGGTTACGGTGGCGTCTTCGTGGACCTGGGGCTGGTGAACGAGAGGGGGATTCAGGTCGCCTATGCCGGAAATCTCAAGCTGGAGCGGGCGGACTATTCGGATTCGGACTGGTTCAAGAAAGCGATCGAGAGGGAGTTCTATATCAGCGACGTGTTCCTGGGGCTTCGGAAGCAGCCTCACTTCATCGTGACCGTCAAGCGGCTGTGGTGGGAGAGCGAGTGGATCCTGCGGTCGACCATCGATTTCGAGGCGTTCAACGAGCTGGTGGAGAGTATTCACATCGGCGAGACGGGAGCCGCCTACATCATCAACCGGGAAGGCGACTACCAGACCCGTCCTCGGGTGACCCCCGCGCTGGGCAAAGAGGTTTTGCTTCCTTTGCTCAAGGCGAAGGAAATCCAAAAGGGACCGATCCCCACCAGCCGGGAGCGGCTCAAGAAGATCAGCGGTGTCTCGCTCCGTGAGAACGTGGGAGACGAAGAGGCTACCGTTGGTGAAGTGGACTATGGGGGGAAGACGCTTCTCTATGTCATTACTCCCCTGAAGAGCGGTGAATGGTACCTCGTGTATCAGCAGGAAGAGGCGGATGCCTTTTCGAGCGTTTATCGGGCTCGTGCCTTGGCCATTCTGATTTGCGTTCTGGGCGGTATCAGCATTCTTATCATGGCGTTTGTCCTTTCTAGAAAGATCGTCGGTCGCATCGCGCAGGCCGATCGAGAGAAGGAAATGATGAACGAGAAGGTGATCGAGGCCGGAAAGCTCGCGTCCGTGGGGGAGCTGGCCGCCGGGATCGCCCACGAGATCAACAATCCCATCGCCATCATGGTGGAGGAAGCCGGGTGGATTGGGGATTTGCTCAAGGAAGAGGACTTCGAGGACAGCGAAAACGTCACGGAGCTCAAGCGCGCCGTCGATCAGATCCGGACCCAAGGGGAGCGCTGCAAGGAAATCACCCATAAGCTGTTGAGCTTTGCCCGGCGAACGGACCCGCGGATCCGCGAGGTCCGATTCAACGATCTGATCGAGGAGGTTCTAGGGGTATCGGAGCAGCGGTCGCGTTTCAGCAACGTCAAAGTGATCACGAATCTCGATCCGGATCTCCCGCTTGTGGCAGCGTCACCTTCGGAGATGCAGCAGGTCCTGCTGAACCTCATCAACAACGCCATCGATGCCATCGGCACAGGGGGCGGTACAATCGAAGTCACCAGTCGCAAGGATGGGGATTTCGTGGTGGTCGACGTTGCGGACAATGGCCAGGGGATTCCCCCGGCCGTGATGGCCCGGATTTTCGACCCCTTCTTCACTACCAAGCCGGTGGGCAAGGGAACGGGTCTCGGACTGTCCATCTGTTACGGCATTGTGAAGAAACTGGGAGGCGACATCACGGTTAACAGTGCCGTCGATGTCGGAACGACATTTCACGTGTATCTGCCCATCAGCAAAAAGCAAGGCTCCGAGTCTTGAAGCGATCGATCGGAAGCGGGCACGGCCGTGTCACGAGCCGTGAAAGGGGGCCGCACAGCGGGTAGCGACGGAATCAACAAGGAGGATCCAGCATGTTGTCCACAGTAGTGATGTTGGTCGATGATGAAGTGCCCTTCGTGGAAACGATGACCAAACGGCTGACCAAGCGAAACCTGACCATTCTGGCCGCATACAACGGTCCGGAGGCGCTGGACATGCTGAAGAAGCACAAGAATATCGACGTGGTGATCTTGGATGTGAAAATGCCCGGGATGGACGGGATCGAGACCCTCAGAGAAATCAAAAAGGCCTATCCCTTGGTTGAAGTCATCATGCTTACAGGGCATGCAACCATCGAAACGGGCATTGAAGGCATGAAGCTGGGGGCCTATGATTATTTGATGAAGCCTTGTGACATCGAGCAGCTCATGGTCAAGGTTCAGGAAGCCAAGGCGAAGAAATCGGGGCATGAGGAGAAGATCACACAGGCTCGCATTCATGAAATCGCATTGCGCCGCGGCGACTGACATCCAGGGGTACTTCGATGATGGAGACCGCACAGTCCGAGAAGATCAAGCTCCTTCTGGTGGACGACGAGGCCGGGTATGTCTCCGTGCTGGCCAAACGGATGGCCAAGAGGGACATCGCCGTCACGGCAGCCTTGAGCGGCACCGAGGCCATTCAGATCCTGCGGCGCGAGTCCTTCGATGCGGCCGTGCTGGATCTCAAAATGGAAGATATGGACGGCATCGAGGTCCTGAAGGTTTTCAAGAAGATGGACCCTACTATGCCGGTGATCATGTTGACCGGGCATGGATCCGAGACCGCAGCCCGTGAAGGAGTCGAGTTCGGTGCTCACGACTATCTCACCAAACCGTGTGATTTGGAGGAGCTCATCGATAAGATTAAGCAGGCTTCGGGCAGGAGCTAGCGGTTACTGGAGGAGGCTGGGCTTTCCGAGGAGGGATCCAGCCTCCGTGCACGTGTCGGCACAGGGATCCGAAGGGACGGCGCTGCGCAGGCCGAGGGACTTCACGAATGCAACGATCTCCCACCGGCGCAGCACGGGGATGGTGGTGGCCAGGGCCGGCTGCCGCCCTGTTCCACCGATCCCGTAGCTGATGTGCTGAAACATCTTCCCCTCCGATTCCCCCTGAACGTGAGGGCTCTGCAAATCGGTGGGCAGGGGCTTGAAGCTCTGGCCGACGGTTCCGTTGCCGTCGAAGGCCGGTCCGTGGCACTGCTGACAATAGATTGCATACAGCTTTCTTCCGGAATCCCGAACGGCCGGATCCGCGCCGTCCAGGGGGGATTTCAGGGCCTCCGGGCTGACCATGCGGTAGAGGGCTTCACCGCCTTCGAAGGGCACCAACCCCGATTCCATCGTGAGCTGCGGCTGTTCATACGGGCGCACCGCCGGAGTTTCGCGCATCCGGCCGTAGGGGAAGTCGTTGTCGTATTTCATCAGCAGCTGGTAGACGCCTCCCAGGGCGACCAGGGCGATGGAGATGAAGAGCAGTCGCTTCATTTACTGTCCTTTGTCTCCCCTCACGTGCTGCGGAAAGGGCTGCGGTGGATAGACGGCATAGGGGGACTGGCCCGGGACATCGGGTACGGGCCGGTAATCCCACGTGGGCTGACCCAGGTCTCCCACGAAAAAGTACGTGAACATTCCTTTGGCAAGGATCAAAATCAACAGACCGATGATGATCATCCAGGTCCTTCGGGCCGATTGCTGCTCACCGTTGGCTTCCATCCTAAATCTTCACTCCATAAAGGCCATGGGCGACGATGTACCCGATTCCCCACAAGACCGTCCCGAGAATGACCAGAGCGAGAAAGAGGGGGAAGGGGGCGTTGCGCTCGCCGATCTCGGAAGGATAGGCGTGGACGATCTTCGTCTGACGCTCCTCGGAATTCTTGGTGCGAAAATGCGTGTGGCCGAGCGCCAAGGCCAGGAGCACCACCGTGATGATGGCGGTGCAGACGAAAAGCACGTAGTGTTGAACGTTCAGGAGCTGAAAATAGCGCATGGCATGCTCCTTCTCTCAGCGAGCCCGCAGCAGTGAAAACACGAGCACGGTGCCGCTGGCCAGGAGTCCGATGAGAGCCAGGGTCATGAGGACGTAGAGCTCTCCTTTTCCCATTTTCGACGCCCTGACCGGGCTGGACTCCTCTTCGTCATCCAAAGGCAGATAGCGGGCCCGCTGCTGGTCCTTGAACTGCCCATGGCGGATCGCCCATAAGAGCGCGAGCAGGCTGAAGGCCAGACCAGCGGCCATGTAGGCCATGAAATAGGGGAAGTACAATTTGAGCTCCCTCCTTCATCCTACCCCCCGGACTTCGATTTGAGCTCCCGGGCGGCCTCCCTCGGCGATATCAATCGGGTGGGCCGAGTGTCAGGGCTCGTAGGATGCGTCGATCCCGCGCGGCTCCGTGTTGGCGTCCGACTGGTTGATGAAATTGACCGCCACATAGTTGCCAACCGCCCAAATCTTCTCCGATTCGAGCTCCCGTTTGAAATAAGGCATTGCCGTTCCCGTAATGCCGTTCATGATCTGGTAGTAAAGGATTCCTCCGCTGATGCCGCGGTCCTTGAGGATCGTGAAGTTGAGCGGTGGCGGATAGATCCATTGCTGAGCGGGTCCCATTCCGTCACCGATCGGGCCGTGACAGCCGAGGCATTCATCCTGGTAGATTTTGTGACCGCGGGCCAGGTCCGCCTCGGTGGTCGGATAAGGGTTGGGAACGATGCGCCACCCTTCGGGCACATGGTCGGCCAGCCATTGAACGTTGTGCTCGGGGCCCGCCTCGTAGGCCTCGGTCACTTGCTTCTTCCAGGTGCGCTGCCGCTCCATGCGGTGGTCGGCGTTCTTCAGCCCCAGGCTCTGCACGTAATCCGTGAGGAGCTGGATCTTCTCCATGCCCAGCCACTGGAAAGGCGGCATGATGGAGTTGGGCCGGGTGAAGCGTGGGTTGGTGAAATGGGCGATGTGCCAGTCGTCGGGGTGCTCACCGCCCTCCTGAGAAAGGTCCACTCCCGTCCGGGCCGATCCCAGGAGGATGGGCTCGTCCGCCGCGTAATCGCCGGCCTGGGCGATGCGCTCGGCGCCCTGGCCCCAGTCGATCGTCCGGATCGACTGGCTGTGGCAGTAAACACACCCGTTTTGCATGTAAATGTGACGCCCGGCCATTTCCCGATCGGTGCGAGATCGAAAGATCTCCGAAGGGGATTTGTCCACCGTGGCCCACGGCCAGAAGACGACCATGAAGGTGATGGTCAGCAGGATCGCGAGCGACCCCAGAACAATTGTGGAGGGTGTCATCTTCTGAGTCATGGTGCCTCATCTCCGGGTTTGGAGAACAGGGTCCGGATGATGTTGTAAAGCCCGATGTAGGCCCCGATGGCGATCATCAGCCCGATGGCGGCCCGAAGAACATAGTACATATGGATCTCGGGCAGCACGCGGTAAACTGTTTCGCCGTTGAGCCAGGCATTGCCCTGGATCAGACCGACGATGGTCAGCACGATCGTGAACCCGCTCACTCCGATCAGCACCAGCCAGTACTGCAGGTCGGCCAGAAAGCGGCTGTGGAGGGGCCGCCCCGAAATTCGCGGCAGGATGTAGTAAAGGCCGCCGAGGGCGATCATGCCGGCAAAGCCCAGCACCCCGATGTGAGCGTGTCCCACCACCCAGTTGTTGAAATGGGTGACGCGCTGTACCTGGGGCAGGGCCATCATGGAGCCTTGGATGCTCACGAAAAAGTACATGATGGTGCCGGTGAGCACGAATTTGCCCGCGATGTCGGCGTGAATCTCGCCTAGTTTGTCCTTGGCCGTGTACCAGATGTTGATGAGGAACACCATGACGGGGATCACCATGGCTATGCTGTCCACGATGGCGATCACCTTCAGCCAGGTGGGTACCGGAACCTGTAACAGGTGATGCGTGCCGATGTGGGTGTAGACCACCAGGAGGCTCCAGAAGCCGAGCAGGCTTAACGTGTGGCTGTAGAGCGGGCTGCGGGTCACCCTCGGGATGACGTAGTAGGCCACTCCCAGGGAGAGGGGGGTGAGCAGGAGCCCGAAAATGTTGTGTCCGTAAAACCACAGGATGATCGCATCGGGAATCCCCACCAGGGCTCCCGTGTCCGGCTTCCAGATGACGTTGCCGATGCAGTACGTCGTGCCCGTCATGACCACGGCCGCGCAGGCATACCAGATGGAAACGTACAGGATGGGCTCCCTGCGCCGGCGAACGGTCAGGATCAGGTTCCAAAACAACAGGGCGAAGGCCATAACGACCAGGACATCGACGGGCCAGATCAGCTCGGCATATTCCCTGGCCTGGGTGAATCCGGCCGATAGGGTGGCCGCCCCCGAAAGCACGGCGGCATTCCAAACCAGCACCGTGAGCAACCCCAGTTTCTCGCTGTAAAGTGGCGTTCGCAGCATTTTCGGGATGTAATAGTGTGCCGCGGCCAGGAGCCCGGGGGTTACGAATCCGAACAGGACCAAATTCACGTGAATGGGCCGGATCCGCCCGAACTGCAGAAACCCGATGTTGGCCATGAAGTCGGGGGCGATGAGATACCCCGCCGCGAGCACCCCCACGGACGTCGCCACCGCGAACCAAGCCGCCGAAGTGATGCAAAATGCCTTCGCAGTGAGATATCTGTCCTCTGCTTCGACCCTGTTGGGTGCCATGGATCCTTTCCCTTGTCGGTCAATTGTGGCAGGAGAGCCAGCAATCGATGTTGGCTTTGCGCTCTCGATGGCATTCGATGCAAAAGTGCATGTAAAAAAACTTGCCGTGGATGCGGTCCATCGTCTCCACTTGCCCGTGGCATTCCTTGCAGGCCAGCTCCTTCTTGATATGGCGCTGATGGTTGAAGACCACGTGCTCGGCCAGGTAATTGGCCTTCTTCCAGGGGGTTGGTGTCCGGGTGTCGAAGTAGTGGTGCTCTTTACGAATCTCTGGATGGTTGGCGATGATGTAGTTGTGGCAGTACAGACATTTCTCCACAGGGGGCAACCCTGGATCGAGGGATTCACCGACGTACGGGTGGCAGAACTCGCACTGAATGTTCTTGACGCCTGCATGGACCCGGTGGCTGAACGGGATGGGCTGCGCCTCCCCGATTTCCGTCCCCGGGGTCCGGTAGAAGAAGTGGAGAAAGGCGGCAACCGCTGCCGCGCACAGGAGACTGAGACCGATCGGTGCGACGTTCCCTCGCAGAAAGGTCCAGTACCGCCGCACCAAGATCAGACTACTCACGGTCAGGACAGTCAAAGTGAGGAGGGTGGCGAGAACGTCCATCAGGCGGTCTCCCTCCTTTCGACTCGAGTCAGCTCCGGGAATTCCTTCAGGAAGAAGGAGAGCGCCATCAGCATCAGGCCCAAAAATCCCAGGCTGATCAAGACATCGCTCCCCCCAAGCGGAAGCGCACGGTCCGAATGGGTCAGGGGAGAGCCGAGAAGGAGCAAGTGCTCAAGCCAGATCCCCGCCAGCACCAACGAGCAAAGCCCGATCATCGCGCGCGGCATGGTCTTGACCCGTCTGTTCAGGAGAACGAAAAAGGGAACGAGAAAGCACACGATCAGGATGATCCAGGCAAGGCTCCTCCACGGGACCATCATGGTGCGCTCGATGACATACGCGGTTTCCTCAGGGATGTTCCCATACCAGATGACGACCAGCTGCACATAGAAGAAATCCGCCCACACCAAGCAGAAGGCGAAGAAAAGCTTCCCGACGTCATGCAGTTGCGACTCCGTCAACGTGAAGCCGTTATCGGGACGGATGTGCAGCACCGCGGCCAGGATGATGAGCCCTCCCAGCCCGATGTAGAAGGCTTTCACAAACGTGTACGGACCAAAGAGGGTCGACACCCAGTGCGGGTCGGCGGCCATGACCAGGTCCATGCCGACGAGGGAGAGGACCACGGCGAAGGCCGCGATGTAGCCGATACCGAGCGCTCGCATGCGGCCCGTGACCCGATCCCGGTCAAGCTTCCGCTCGCCGCGCAGCCGGCAGAAGGCTGATCGCAGGAATCCTCCTGCCCTGTTCGGCTCCAGCTTCAAAAGCAAGGCGTTATATACGTACGCCATGCCCAGGAGGTAGAGAATGAGCAGGCCAAGGGTGTCTCGTGCGAACAGAAACGGGACGTTGAGCCACGCTTCCTTGCCGTGCAAATGGTGGTCGTGGAGCCACGGGAAGACATGGGTGCTGCCGAGGAAAAGCAGGAGAAACAGCACGAAGGAAATGGGAAAGAAGGCCGCAAACGCCTGGGAGACTCCTTCCAATGGACTGCTCCAGCGCGCTCGAACCGTGGTCATGACGACGGCAAAGAGCAACCCTCCCTGGGCGACGGCCGACCAGAACAAGAAGTTGATCAGGTAGGCAAGCCACGCTCGTCCGGCGCTCTCCCCCGCGGCTCCGTAAAGGAACATGGCGAGTCCGACCACTGTCAGCGCCGCATACAAGGTGCCTCGAGACTTTTTCCTCTCCATCACACTCATCGTCGGAACATCTCTGTCGTTGGCATCACGGCAGCCCCTCGAAGCTTCGGACCTCGCCGCCCTTTTCCTCGAAGAAGGCGGCTAGACGCTCCTGATCGGCGATCGCGCACGAAGCCAGCACCCCGTAATGCTCGCCCGAACAGCGCTCGTCGTATTGTTCCAGGTTCGCCAGCCGCGGAAGGCGAGACTGGTGCAGGAAACCGATCAGGTTGCCAACGATGGCAAACAGGATGGTGAACTCAAACCCCACAATGACAAAGGGCACCAGGGCCACGACGGGCTTTCCTCCGACGATCAGCCCCCAGCGGGCTGCCGTGAAAATGGCCAGTCCGAAGCCGCTGAAAAACCCGATGATTCCGCCCGCCAGAGTGAACCAGCCGACCTGGCTCTTCTTGACTTGCATCGCTTCGGCCAGGGCGCTGCTCGGGATCGGACTGTGCACCCGGACCACCGGCCAGGGTGAGCCGGGCCGTCTCAAAGCCGCGACGGCTTCCACGGCATGTCGTTCTTCCCTAAAAAGCCCCATCACATGGGTCTCAGTGGCCATGGCCCTCCCCCTGAGCCAGCGTCTCCTTCATTTCCGTCATGGAAACCGAGGGCAAGTGCTTGCAAAAGAGCACGAACAGAAAGAAGAAAAGGCAGAAGCTTCCCACCATGATTCCGAGCTCGACCCAGGTTGGCCCGTAGAGACCCCAGGCGTTGGGCAGAAAATCGTGGGCAACCCCGCCGATGATAATCACGAATCGCTCGTACCACATGCCGATGTTGATCACGATGGAGATGCCGAAAAGCCAGTTGAGGGAGGTGCGGATCCTCCTGAAGGCGAAGAGCAGCGGCGTGAGGACATTGCAGGTGACCATGATCCAGAATCCGTACGCGTAGTCCCCCGTGAGGCGCCAGCGGAAGGTTTCGATCTCCACGGCGTTACGGCTGTACCAGGCGATGAACAGCTCCGTCCCGTAGGCAAACCCGACGATCAGCCCCGTGAAGATGATCGTCTTGGCCACGCTCTCCAGAATGTGCAGGGTAATGATGCGCTCGTACCTCATGATCCTGCGGAGCGGGATCATGAGGGTGAGCACCATGGCCAGCCCCGAATGGATCGCGCCGGCCACGAAGTAGGGGGCGAAAATGGTCGTGTGCCAGCCTGGAACGATTCCCAGGGCGAAGTCCCAGGAAACCACGCTGTGCACCGAAACCACCAGGGGCGTCGCCAAAGCGGCGAAGAAAAGGTAGATCCGGGCGTAGTGGCGCCACTGCTCGTGGGCTCCCGTCCAGCCCAGCGAAAGCACCGTGAGCACTTTCTTTCGAGCACCCTCGGCTGTATCCCGCACTCGCGCCAGGTCCGGCAGCATGCCCGTGTACCAGAAGAGGGAGCTGACCGTGAGATAGGTGCTGATGGCCACGACGTCGAACATGAGGGGAGACTGGAAGTTCGGCCACAAGGTCCGTTGGTTGGGTATAGGCAGCATGTAAAGCACGACCCAGACGCGTCCGAGGTGGATGAAGGGAAACAGGCCGGCGGTGCACACGGCGAAAACGGTCATGGTCTCCGCGGCCCGCGCGATGGGGTTGCGCCAGCCGGCTCGCAGGAGGTGCAAGATGGCCGAGATCAACGTGCCCGAGTGGGCGATCCCGACCCAGAACACGAAATTGACCAGATAAATCCCCCAGGCCACGGGAATGTTCTGGCCCCCCACTCCGATGCCGACCGCGATCTGGTAGGCCCAGCACGCAGCTCCGGTGAGGATCCCCAGAAACAGCAGAGCGACAGCGATCCAGTAGCTGCGCCCGGCAGGCTTCAGCGTCTCGAGGACCGTCGCGTCGATTTCGCTGAAGGTCAACGGAGTGGCTGATTCATCGTGCACGATGGCTTCTCCCCCGGTCGTCATCCCGGCATGCTTCCAGCCGGGATCCGGCAGTATCCTTTGAAATGCCCTGGGTTCCAGCCAAAAGCACGTCGGAGCGACGACAGGAGCTCTCCCTGGTTCATCTCACCGGCTTCATGGCTAAATGTCATGGACCACCTTCCTCAAGTAGATGACGGCCGGTTTCGTGTTCAAATAGCCCATGACCTGGTACGCCCTCGGGTCGTCGACAAGCTTTCGAGCTCGACTCTCAACGTCCATCAGGTTGCCGAAGGTCAAGGCGCCCGTCGGGCAGGTTTGGACGCACGCCGGAATGGCCTCGCCGTCCCGGATGGTCCGGTTTTCGTTCTTGGCCCAGCCGTGAGCCTCCTTGATGCGCTGGAGGCAGAAGGAGCATTTCTCCATAACCCCCTTGGATCGAACCGTGACATTGGGGTTGAGCTGCAGGGCCATGGGCTTCGGGTGCTCCCAGTCAAACCAGTTGAAACGGCGGACCTTGTAGGGGCAGTTTTGAGAGCAGAAGCGCGTCCCGATGCAGCGGTTGTAGATCTGGTTGTTCATGCCCTCCTTGCCGTGGTGCGGCGCGTACACCGGACAGACCGCTTCGCACGGGGCGTTGTCGCAATGCTGACACATCAGCGGGAGAAACGTAACCCGGGTCATGTCGTCGGGATCGAGGTAGCGCTCGACACTCAGCCACGCCATCTCGCGCCCCTCGCGGATGCGCTCCTCGCCCACGATGCCGATGTTGTTTTCGGCATAACAGGCCACGGCACAGGCCCCGCACCCGATGCAGCGGTCCATGTCCACGACCATGGACCACCGGTACTGGTCGTGGCCGTGCGGGGGATAGAAATCCCGCTTGGGATCGTAGCCTTCGGGAAGGGGCAGGGTCAGGGGAAAATCGTTCATGGTCAGCCCCACACGCCGGGGGTGCCTCAAGTCAGCGAGGTTTTTCAACGAAACCGACAAGGCAATCCTGCGGTCGTAAGGGATCCGCGCGCCGTCGGTCTTGGCTAGCGCCGTCGAGGTCCCCCGCGGCGTCATCCGTGCCCCCGAAGCCACGTGGACGGGCGCCCCGCTGACCGGATCGACCTCACAGGGCAGCGCTCGGAACGGGTTGACGCCCTGGCCTTTGGCGTATCGGCCGTAAGCCGTGTGTCCCTGACCGATCTGCACCACGAGAACCCCCGGCTTCACGCCCGGCGCGTCATAAACGGGTGCTTCAACCTGGCCCTTCCCGACCGAAACCCTAACGCGATCTCCCTGGACCAGCCCTTCCGCTTTCAAGGTATCAGGGTTGACCAGGACCGGGGTTTCCCATGCCACCCGCGTCAAAGGATCCGGTATTTCGCACAGCCATGGCCGGTTGGCTCCTCGTCCATCGAAAAAGCGAATGGACGGGGCCGCCATCACGGTGAGCCCCGTGCGGTCCGCTTCGGGGACAGTCTTGAGGGCTGTCAGCCGAGCCGGATCCGGTTGGGGAGTCGCCAGCTTGGCGGAAGTGGCCGCGGTGCGGGCTCCCTCGAATATCCCTCCGTGCTGGAGCGTTTGCGCCCAGTGCAGGTCGTCCCGGACGATGCCGCCGGAAAGAACGTGGGAAACCAAATAGGCCTTGGCGGCGCCTTCCGCCAGGTCCTTTCCCTGGGCTGCGGCCAGGAGCACGTCCCCTGCATGGGGTGCTTCGGTGAGGCGCCCCATGGCCGGCTGCAGGGTGGAAAAAAGACCGCTCTTCCCGCCGTATTCTCCCCAGCATTCCGCTGGAAGCCGGATCGGCAGCACCAGGTCCGCGAGCTCGCTGGTTTCATCCATGAAGCTGCTGAGGGAGACCACAAAAGTGGCACGGCTCTCCAGCACGCCGACCACCCCTTTCGCGTTGGGCATGGTATAGACCGGGTTCACGTTTTGGAGGAGCAGCACGTCGGCGGGGCGATCGGTCCACGAATCGAACTGCTGGAGCACCTCGGCACGCGTCGCCGCAATCTCCACCCGGTGCCGATGCTGGAAGTCCATCCGTGCAAGCTGCGGGTCCAGGACCCAGTTGAGGCAGTTGACGGCCATGTCCGTTCGGAGGGCGTCCGGCCCCGATGCTCCGATCCCCGAACCGAGCACCAACGGGCGTGAAGCCTGCATCAGAGCCTGGATCAAGGCTTGGTAGCCCTGGCCGGAAACACCCGTCTTCTCGGCCACCCGCTCCGGAGAGAAGGGGGCGGAAAAGGCGTCCAGCTCCTGGAGAAAGGCACGGGGCAGTCCCCTGCCTCGGCCAAGGCGCAGGGCCTCTCGAATGAGTCCCAGCGCCAGGACGGCTTCGCTTCCGGGGTGGCAGGAGAGCCACCTGTCGGCATTGGCGGCCGTCAGGGACTGGTAGGGTGCGATGCAAAAAAACAGACCCTTCCGCTCATTCTCGCCCACCGCATGCATCGCTTTGAACAAACGGGCGTATTCGACGGGAGAAAGCCACGTTTCAAGAAACTCCGCGCCGAAGGAGACCAGAACGTCTGATTCGTCGATCTTGTAGGAAGGGAGCCCCCTCAGGCCGAACGCCGCTTCATTGGCCGCCTTCAGGGATTCATAGGCAAAGGGCTCAAAAACCAGAGGCGGACCACTGTTCCAGCCGGCCAAAACCTCCGTGAGCAACTGCAAATCCGTTTCTCCGACCACCTCGGTGAGCATCCGAACCCGGTCCGGACCCTTTTGGGTCGCCGCGGTCAACTTGGCGCTCAATAGCGATTGAGCCTCGGGAAAGGTGAGGGGCCGCCAGGTGGTGCCCTCCCGCAGCAGGGGCGTCCTGAGCCGATCTGGATTGTAGAGGCCGTGCAGGGCTGCTTGGCCCCGCATGCACAGCTTGCCTCGGTTGATGGGGTGCAGGGGGTTTCCTTCGAGTTTGATGAGGCGGCCTTCGCGGTTCTTGGCGAGGACGCCGCATCCGGCGGGGCATTCCCGGCAGGTCGTCGCATACCAGGTCGGGGATCCGCTGACCATGTCCTCGGGGGCGGTCACCAGGGAATACAACGTCTTATCGGGCCGGGAGCCTCCGTATGGATCCGGGGTGCAGCCCGCCGCGACCGCGATGCTTCCCGTGCCGAAAACCTTAAGAAACGTGCGCCGATTCATCCTGAAACGATCTCCGCTGAGGTCCAACTGCACCCGGTCTGGACCGGATACCGCGCGCTTTTGGAAGGAGTGGGCAAAAAGAGCAGAACAACCCGTTTGATTGAGGATGAGTCCCAGAATAACTATTAGAATTGCCCCAAGCTGTCAAGGCCAATGGTCGGAAGCCGCCGGAGAGGCATAGGAACCGCGCCAAAGATCCGGGTATTCCTCCGTTCACGTCTGCTCTTCTCAGAGGGGGCTCTCCGAATGGCCGCTTCTTTGATACAAGACATCCACCTCGATAATCTTCCCGCTCCTTGCTTTGTTTATATACAAGGGGGCCACCAGCTCATATCCCAATCGTGTCAGCAATTCATGGATATCTTTAAAGAGTGGCTGCCCCTTATAAAGCTCAACCATAGCGGTCTCACAAAGTATATAGTCTATTTGAGATAATAGATGAGCTCCTCCTCTAAGCACTTCTGCTTCCATTCCCTGGACATCGAGTTTTAATAGTGCCGGTTCTGAGATGGCTATGATGTTCTTGAGATCATTTAGTTTAAAAATATCGACAGTAACAGGAATTGTTTTATTTTCAGAATATCTTGGATTATCATTTGTCTCATTGATCTCGAGGCAGGAGCTTAACCTGGAATATAAGTTTTGATTGATTGAAATCTTTCCAGTATAGCTGCCGATGGCCCAATTCAATGGTCTGATCTTGTGATTGTCTGCTGTGTTCGCCTTTAGCTCCTCAAATATATCAGGCAGGGGCTCGAAAGAATAGATCGTGGCCTCGGGGTAATGACGCGCGGCTGCCAGGGCGAACTGGCCGACGTTGGCTCCGACATCCAGAATCGTCTCGACATGGGGCAGCTGACCCTTGAGGGCCGCACAGAGTCTGCAGCAGGGCGCTGAAAACGCCTTGGACGTGAAGAGCGCTTTCAGGACACCGGGGTCTTCCAGGAAAGCCAACAACAGGCTGCGAAATTGATCGCGGGCGGGCATTGAGTGTCTGACCTTCTGCGGGTTGACCATAACCGCATTGTGCTTGAGGGCTCTTAATCTTCGGCATGCCGGCAGAGCTCTCTCCCGGGTGCCTTCTGTCCCTTCGAGCGCGTTCAGAGCCCTTGGGGCGCTTCCAGGAGCCAGCTCAGGATGGACGGCAGCCGGGCCTGCCACGCCTGCTCGTTGTGAAAATGATCGGGGGCGACGACGTATCGGAGCTCATGGTCTCCCAGGCCGAGCCGCTTCAAATGCTCATGGAAGCGTGCCGTGGCCTCCACGTAATCCAAAAAGACATCGTAGTACCAGTACCGCTCGAGGGAGCCCGTGTCCATATAGATCTTGCACCACCGTCCTGTCGGACCGTCCCAGAGGCGAAAGATCGCGCCGTCTGCCCACATCACGGTCGGAGAGACCGCCCCGATCCGCCCGAAAACGTGCGGGTGCGTTTTTCCCAGCACCAGACTCATCAGGCCACCCAGGCTGGCTCCCATCACGCCGGTCCAATGAGGCTCGGGAAGCGTGCGGAAGTCCCGATCGATAAACGGTTTGAGGTGGTTGACGAGGAAATCCACGAACAGCCAGCCGCGTCCTTCCCGTCCCACGCTGGGCTCCCACCAGGGAACGTACTCGGTGAATCGATCTTCCAGGTGGTCGATGGCGACAATGATCCAGGGTTGGATGCGGCCATCGGCGACGAGCCGATCCAGGGTCGTGTTGGCGCACCACGTGTGAAGGATGGCCGATTCGGGGTGGTTGAAGACGTTTTGCCCGTCCAGCATGTACAGGACCGGGAAGCGTCGATCCGGTGCGTTTCGGTAGTCATCCGGCAGGCAAATCCGCAGGGTTCGATCCGTCGACTCCGGGATGGAATGGAACGCGTGCAGGATCTCAATTTCACTCATGAGGTATTTCCCGATGGGTGGGCTCTCGAAGGTGCTCAATGGCTCAGCACGTCGCGTACAGCGACGGCCAGCGCCTCCATGGTCAACGGCTTCATCAAGACTTGGCGGATTCCCATGGGCTTGCTCCTGCCACTCTCGAACCATTCCGAGAACCCCGTGCACAGCACAATCGGCAGGTCAGCCCGGATGGAGCTCATGGCCCGGGCCAGCTCGACGCCGGAAATCCCCGGCATGCTCAAGTCGGTGATCACCAAGTCGAAATCGTGAGGCGTCCGTCGAAAAGTCTCCAGGGCCTCGGTCCCCCCGAGCACGCCCGTGACGTGATACCCAAGCGCTTCGAGCATCTGCTGCCAGACTTCGACCAACGAGGCCTCATCATCCACCAGGAGGACCCGTTCGGACCCCCGCGGAAGGACGGGCCGGGGCTCCTTGCCGACCATCTCCGATTCGACGGCAACGGGCAGGTAGACGGTGAATTCGGTTCCTTCCGCCACGCGACTCCTCACCGTGATGAATCCTTGGTGGCTCTTGACGATGCCATGCACCACGGCAAGCCCAAGGCCCGTCCCCTGCGTCTTGCTCTTGGTCGTGAAGTAGGGCTCGAAGATGCGATCGATGACGCTGGGACTGATGCCCATGCCTGTATCCGTCACGGTCATCTTCACATACTCTCCGGGGGGCAGGTCTTCGTTGAGCGGGAATTGGCCCGGGAGCACCGTCATGGCATCGAGATCGATCCGGAGCTCTCCTCCTTGGCTTTGCATGGCATGGTAGGCGTTGGTGCAAAGGTTCATCACGACTTGATGAATCTCGGTGGCGTCGGCCAGAACGGGCCGGTTCGTTCGGATATGGCTTTGAATGTCGATGTTGGCCGGCAGGGAGGACCGGAGCAATTGGATCGATTCCTTGATGATGGGGCCGATGGTCAGGGGGGCTCGGATCTTTTCCTGCATCCTGCTGAACGCAAGAATCTGCGAAACGAGGTCCCTGGCGCGCTGGCCCGCGTGGTAGATGGCGTTGAGCTTGGCGTGAAGCGGGTGATCGGGATCGGCGAGCTGAACGATTCCGAGCTCGGCATACCCGAGCACGGCGCTCAAGATGTTATTGAAATCATGGGCAATCCCACCCGCAAGCGTCCCGAGCGCCTCCATCTTCTGGGCCTGGCGCAGCTGACGCTCCAGCTGGGCTTTTTCGGCTTCGGCCCGCTTCTGCTCCGAAAGGTCGGTGAAAGTGTCGAGCAGCGCCTCTTTCCCTTGCAGCACGGTCCTGGAGACCGACCTCAGGATGGGAATCGCCGGGCCGGTCAGGGGGGTGAGACGGCCCTCGAACAGAGCACTTGACCGGGGCGGATCCGTCACCGGGAGAACCGTCGGCTCGTCCGCAGCAAGAAGCCGGCTCCGGCTGCGTCCAACAATGGATCGTGCGGTGGCTCCAGCCATTGTCGCCGCGGTCGGGTTGGCGTAGAGAATCTTGTTCGTGGCGGCGTCGGCCAGCAGGATTCCCAACTGGATGGAATCCAGAATGCCGCGGAACTGCTCTTCGCTTCGACGCAAATGCTCGGTGGCCCGAACGGCGCGCAGCGCTTCACAGCTGTAGGAAGCCAGGATCATCCCGATTTCGCGGTCCTGATCCACGAACGGCGCCGGAACCTTGCTATGCAGCGTGAGGACTCCGGTCACTTCCACCGATGCGTCCATCAGCGGGAAAACGAGGACCGATCCATCCGAGTATCCTTCCCAGCCACTTCCTGCGAGACCCGGGTGCTGGGATACGTCCGGGATGAGAATGGGCTTTTTCTCCGTGAAGACCAGTTTGAAGACAGACCCATCTTCCAGAGGAAACGGGATGAATGCGGCCGCGTGGCCCGGATCCAGGCAGTGGATCATGCGCAGCCCGGTGTTTTCCGTGACATACAGGCTGCCCCCCGTGGCGAGCATGTGCAGTCCGAACTCCTCGAGCAGCTGTGCCCCGAACTGCTCGACCTCCGTGCAGAAGGCGAGGGCGCGCGTGCTTTCGACGATGCGACGCAGCCGGTCGTTGATCTGACTCAGGTTGTCGTTGGCCTTCTCCAGCTCCCGGGTCCGCTCCGCCACCATGTGCTCCAGGGATTCCTGGTACACCCGGTTTTCACGAAGCAGACGAGCCCGTTCAAGGCAGTTGTCAATGGCGTGGGTGAGCACCTGAAAATCTTCAATGGGCTTGAGCACATAGTCCCATGCTCCATGGTGCAGGGCGTCCACGGCATCCTGGATGAGGCCTGTGCCCGAAACGACGATGGCCGGTGTTTCCGGGCACGTCCCCTGCAACCGGGCCAGCACTTCAAGGCCGTCGACCTCGGGCATGCGCAGGTCGACCAGGACAAGATCGGCTCTCTCGCGTTTGAGCACCTCCAGACCCTCACTCCCGCTCCGTGCCGTGAGCGTCCGGCAACCCCAGTCGTCGAGATAGGCCGCCACGCTGTCGAGCACGGCCTTGTCGTCGTCGATGATCAGGATCGTTGTCATGGCGACGGTCCTCCTTGCGGGTCTCCGGCACGTGATTCACTTCGATGGTCTGTCATCCTCGACGCTCAGGATCTCGGCCCCGCCTCACGTGCGCTCCCTTCCCTGCAAGGGCAGGCGAATGGTGAACGTCGTTCCCTTGCCGACGGCGGAGGAGACGGAGAGGGTTCCCTGGTGGTCTTCGGTGATGATGAAATACGAAACGGACAAGCCGAGCCCCGTCCCGCGATCGACCGACTTCGTGGTGAAGAAAGGCTCGAACACGCGTCTTCGAGTTGCCTCGTCCATCCCGGGGCCATTGTCCTCTATGTCGATGCGCGCCATGTCGCCCTCGATGCTCGTTCGCAGAATAAAGCGCGGCGGCAGGCCGTCCCAGGTGCCACCTTCCACCATCGCCTCCGCCCCGTTTCGCAGGATGTTCAGCATCACCTGCTGAACCTTGGACTTTTCACATGGAACCCGGGGCAAATTCTCCGCGTAACGCCGCACGACCTCGATCTTCCTGAAATCGTAATTCTTCTTGAGGTTGTAATCGCTTGCCGCCAGGTCCAAGGTGCTGTCGAGGACCTCGCTCAAGCTCTGGCTGGAAAAGGCTCGGTCGCTCTTTCTGGCGAATTCGAGCATGTTGCGGACGATTCGCGCCGCGCGGCTGCCGGCCTCCCGGATGTTTGCGAGCAGGTCGATCAGATCGCGCGCCTCCAAGTAAGACCGGATCGCTGCCATGGAGATGCCGGCCGCTTCGGCCGCGCGGTGGTTGGCCTCCAGATCGCCGCAAAGCCGGTTTTCCAGCACCGTGGCCGTCTGAAGCAGCCCCGCCAGGGGATTGTTGATCTCATGAGCCATGCCCGCGGCCAGCCCACCAACCGAAAGCATCTTTTCCGACTGGATCATCATCTCTTCCAGCCGAACGCGCTCGCTCACGTCGTCGACCCGGATCACCGCTCCTTCAACGCCATTCGTGACCAAAGGATAGATGATCACATCTTCATAGTGGGTTTCGCCGTCTCGGCGTCGAGGCACCTTTTGCTCCACATGGACGACGCCGCTGCGGATGGTTTCTCTGATCCTGGCCAGTTTGTCCGAAAGCAGGGGATAAACCATTTCCAAGGGCTTCCCCAGGACCGCGGCGGTGTCCAATCCGGTCGTATCGCGCGCCTGACGGTTCCATTGGGTGACGCGCCCTTCCACGTCAACGCCCACCAGGACCGAGGGCATGGAATCAATGATATTCGCCAGGTAGTTGCGCAACTGGCGCAGTTCGAGCTCAGCCTGCTTTCGGTCGGTGATGTCCATCAAGAACCCGTCGAACACGATTTCATCGCCCTCCCGGTGCGGAGTGGAGCTGCCTTGGAACCAGATTCTGCTCCCGTTGGGCTTGATGAATTGCCCTTCATACTGCCAGGGCTCCAGTCGTTCGACTGCCTCACGAATCGACAGCATGAACGCGTCGATCTCGGAATCGGGGATGCCCGCGACGAACAAGTTGAAAAAATCCTCGGGTCGTCCTTCCAGGCCAAAAATCGCAGCGGCCTTTTCGCTCACATAGGTATTGCCGTACTGATGGTCTCCGGTCGCATGGAAGCGATAGACCGCACCGGGGATGTTGGCCGTGATGCTCTTCAGCAGTTGCTCGCTTTCTTGGATGCGTCGGGCTTGCTCATATTCGAGAGTGACGTCCCGGAAGACCAGGACCACGCCCTCGATCTCCCCACTGGGTCGGCGAATGGGTGCGCCGCTGTCTGCGATTTGGTACTCCGTGCCATTCCTCGAAATCAGCACGGTGTGGTTGGCCAGGCCGACGATCTTGCCCTGGGCCAGGACCTTGTCGACGGGGTTTTCGGCGGGTGCACGGGTGAGGGCATTGATGATCCGAAAGACTTCGGATAGGGGCCGGTCCGTCGCTTCTTCAACGCTCCAGCCGGTAAGGCTTGCGGCGATCGGATTCATCCGCGTGATCATTCCCGCAGTGCTCGTGGCGATGACGGCATCTCCGATCGAATCCAGCGTGATCCGGAGGTTGCTCTCGCTGAGGCGCAGGGCCTCTACCGCTTGATTCCGCTGGGCTTCGCGCTCCCGGATGGCGTGCGACATTCGTTGAAGGTCTTCGGCCAAGGCCGCGAATTCCTGTGTCCTCGATTCGGGCCAGGACACATCGTAATACCCGTTGGCGATAGCCCGCGCCTGTTCGGCATACCGTCCGAAGTGCCAAACAACGCCGCGGGATTGGAGCCATCCAGCCGCGAATGCCAGAAGGAGCGAGAGTCCCAGACCTCCCGCGACCAGGCGCAGGGTGGTCGTGATGGGGCGCAGGGCCTCTTCGCTCGTCTGAGCGACGAGCACCTGCCAGCCGATTTGCTCGACGGGAACCATGGTTCCCATGAAGGATCTGCCATCCATTTCGAACCTGGAAGAACCGTTCTCTCCGGGCCCCTGCTTGTGCAGCAGGGAATGGATTTCGGGGTTGACCCCTTGACCGCCGATGCCTTGTCTTGAATCGGCGATGATGCGCTCCTGACGGTCGATGATCATGATCACCAGACCGGTCTCCACCGCCAGGTGACGGATGAACTCCGATAGCCGGTCAACGGTGATCTCTCCGATCACCACCAGCTCGGCTCTCGGGATGGCAAGGGCCACCGCAAGGCGGCTGCTTACCGTGGAGAGGAATGTCTCCGACCAGACATCGTGTCCGCTGCTTCTGGCTTTCCGAAGAAACTCGCGACGGGAAAGATCCAACCCCAGGAGATCCTGACGCCTGGCCCGTCTCGACAGAGGCAACCCGACCGAATAGGCCTCGTCCTGTTGATCCGCGATGTAGATCGCCTCAAACAAGGCACCCGTTCCGGCGTGCACATCCAGAAGATCGAACCAAAACTCGGCCGGCTTGCTCCCTACGCGCTCGATATAGTCGGCCATGGCCCGCAGCTCCAGCTCCGCGCCATGCAGGTGGGTGGACACCCGACCCGAGATCGCTCGGGCGAGGATTTGGTTGCGTACGAAGATGTCCTCACGCATTTGAGGCAATAAGGATATCCAGACCAGGGCAGCCACAGTCACCAGGGGGACGGTGGCGACCAGTCCGAATTGCAGGGCGAGCCATCGATGCAAGGGGATGGGGCGGGACATTGTTTCACTCCAGGACCACAAACTGTCCGTTGCGGACGGTGCTGATGGAGGCATGCGGACGCTTCACATCGCCAAAGTCATCAAAGCTGAAACGGCTCTGGAGGCCTTCGAACTGGCGGATGGCCAGCACGCTCTCTTTGAGACTGCGGCCATGCTCTCGATTCGCGATGCCTTCCAAGACCACGTTGACGGCGTCATACGTGTACACGCCGGCGAAGCCCGGCTCCCTGTGAAAACGCTCCAAGTAGGTTTCACGAAAAGCCAGGTAGCGGGGCGCAGTGCTGTGGCGATCGAATGTCTGCACAACCGTAACCCCCTCGACCGCCTTGCCACCCATCTCCAACAAGCGCTCGGTCGCTCCCCAGTCGGCCAGGGTGATCTCGATCTTTGTGTCCAGCTTGCGGATTTGCTGGCACAGCAAGGCGGAATCCATGGAATTGGCGACAATCAGAATCCCGTCCGGCTGAAGGGCCAGCAGTTCCTGGGCAATCCTTAAAAACGTTGTGTCATCGCTCACTTCGAAGCCAACGGCTCTCAGGATCTCTCCCCCACCTTCGTGGAACGCGGCTTTGAAATTGGCAAGCCAGTTTTCGGTAAAAGACTTATTGCCCAGGTCGTAGGCGGCCGCCAAGCGGTGCATACGGCCCGCTTTGATCTGGTAGCTCGCGTTCCTCGACGCGAAGTGTCGCGTGGTAGCCGTTACCCGGAAGAAGTAGTCGTCAAGGCCGGTTAGGGCTTCGGTTGTGACCGTGGGACTCACCATGAGGACTTTCGCCTCATTCACGATTGGGGCTATGGCCTTCCCCATGTCACTGGTCATGGGACCGACGATGGCCGAGACTCCCCCGTTGAGGAGCTCGCGCACGACCTGTTTGGCCACCTCAGGCTGCTGTTGGTCGTCCTTGACGACGAGCAGAATTTTTCGACCAGCTACTCCGCCCTTCTGATTGCAGGCTTCCACGGCGAGCTGAGCGGCGTCGCGTCCCGTGACACCAAGATCCGCCACTCTGCCCGAGATGCCGGCCACGAATCCAATGCGAATCGGCTCGGAGGGCTTGCAGCCCGTCAAGATCGCAAACACAAGGAGCGCGACTCTCATTCCGGATCGTGCGGAGATTCTGGATCTCAGGGCCGTGTCCATTGAAGCCTCCTCGTCGTGGAGAAGAAACCCAAGACTGACGGGTTTGAGGACCGGTATGCCTTACTCAATGGTGATGAGCCTGCCATCGATCACGCGGACGATACAAGCATCGGGTCGCGTCACATCCCCGAACGCATCAAACCGGATAACGTCTTGAAGGCCTTCAAACCGGCGGATGGCCAGAACCGTTTCTTTGAGGGTCTGTCCTCGTTTCTGCTGCGCGATGGCATCGAGCACGACGCCAACCGCTTCGGCGGTGAGCGCACCGGGATCGTCGGGCTCCCGATGGAATTCCTCGAGGTAAGCCTTTCGAAAGGATTGATAGCGGGGTGATGTTGAGCCGCGGTCGAACTGCTGCACCGCCTCGACCCCCTCCACTGTCTTGCCGGCCAGCTCAATGAGCCACTCGCTCATCCCCCAGTCGGCCAGTGTCAGAGGAATCTCTTCGTCCAATTTGCGGATCTGCCGGCACAATAGCGCCGAGCTCATCGAGCTCGCCACGATCACAATTCCGTCGGGCTTGCTCGCCAGCAGCTCAGACGCAAGGACCGAGAAGCTGAGGCTCTCCGTGTATCGGTAGCCCAGCTCTTGGACCATTTCGCCTCCTCCCTGGGTGAAAACAGCTCGAAAACCGTTGATCCAGTCTTGGGTGTAGTAGCGGTTGTTGAGGTCGAAAGCTGCCGCCACGCGGCGCATGCGCCTGGTCTGGATCTGGTATACGGCGTTTCTAGCTCCTAGAAACCGGGTGCCGGCCGTCACTCTGAAAAAATGGTCGTCGATGCCCGTGAGCTGCTCCGTCTGGATGGTGGGACTGACCAAGAGCATTCCAGCCTCGTTGGCGATCGGCACCACGGCCATGCCCATGTCGCTCGTCATGGGTCCGATGATGGCCGACACCTTTTTAGAAATGAGGCTCCGGACTTCGTCTTGGGCGGTTGCCGGATCCTGCTTGTCATCCTTGATGAGGAGCTCTATCGGTCGTCCGGAAACGCCACCGGTCTGGTTCCGCTGCTTCACGGCAAGCTGGGCGGCATTGCGCCCCGTTGTCCCAAGGTCGGAGCGTGGTCCTGAGAGTGTTCCGAGAAAGCCGATTCGGATCGGCTCGGAAGGCTTGCATCCGCACAGAACGAAGCACAGGGCAACAGCGACCCCCATTCCGATGCCAGTCGATCGAGAGACGTTCAGGCTTTCGTGCATGGGACCCTCCGGTGCAGAGGCGGCGCGTTTCAAACAGAATGAATCCAGCAGAGCCCCCTGAGCGGGCTCTGGATGGTTGATGGCCCGCGGCACGGGATATCTGGAAACCGTTGCGCATTTCATGGAGGAAATTTAATGTATGCCGGGTCCTGATTCCTGTCAAAGTAATATCCTGCAACCGGTATCCACCAGGCCTTGAGAAATCGATACCGGACAGCGGGAGCAGAAGGGTGAAAACCGTTTGACGCCTCTTCCTCGGGGTGGGATGATTCGCAAGGTTCTTGAAGCCAGGTTGTTATCGCCTTTCGCCGTTGGGAGAGCCGGTTGATCCATGTCCCTCATTGCCTGTCATGAATGTGATCTGCTGCAGCGCGAATGCGAGGTCCCACCGGGCGGGAAGGCGCAGTGCGCTCGATGCGGCGCCGTGCTGTATCGGAATGTGACCGATACGGTGAACCGGTCGATGGCGTTGACGCTGACGGCGGCCATCGCGTTCGTGGTGGCCAACGTGTACCCCTTCGTCACCATCTCCGCTGCCGGAAGGGACGTGCAGGCAACCATCTTTGGATCCATTCTCGAAATGTGGAAGCAAGGGATGGTTCTGGTCGCTCCGATGGTGTTTCTGAATGCCATCGCCGTTCCGGGCGCCTCCATCCTGGCTACCGGCTATGTCCTGCTGCGCATGCGGCGGGGAGGGAGGCTGGGTCCTCTGATCGAGGTGCTGAGGCTCCTTCAACTCTTCAAACCCTGGGGGATGATGGAGGTGTTCCTTCTGGGGCTCCTCGTCTCCGTCGTCAAGCTGGGGGCGTATGCGCGCGTGGCTCCGGATGTCGCTTTGTGGGCCATCGGCACGATGGTCCTCCTGACCGCGGCGATCGCCACCGTTTTCGATCCGCGATTCGTTTGGATCTGGATCGATGCGGAGCGAAACCGCCAACGCGCTGAATCGGCTCGGTCTTCGACGGTATCGTCCGAGGAGGGAAGCGCGTGAGGCGTCCGTCCTCCATTGCCGCTAGTCATGGCTTCCTTAATTGCCACACCTGCGGACTTCTCTCCAAAGCGCACGCCGACGTGGTCAGTCACTGTCCCCGTTGTGGGAGCGAGCTCCATTTCCGAAAGCCCAACAGCATTTCAAGGACCTGGGCTCTCGTTATCGCCGCAGCGATCCTTTACATCCCGGCGAACCTCCTGCCCGTCATGAGCTCGGGATCGTCCTTCGGCACCCATGCGGACACGATCATGAGCGGCGTGGTGGTGCTGTGGGAGACGGGATCCTGGCCGCTCGCGCTGCTCGTTTTCTTCGCGAGCGTGACCGTGCCCCTGGCCAAGCTCATGGCCCTGGTTTTTCTGCTTATCTCCGTGCAGCGCAAGTCGACCTGGCGGCCACTCGAACGGGCCAGGCTCTACCGCGTGCTGGAGCTCGTCGGGCGCTGGTCGATGCTCGACATTTTCGTCGTGACGGTACTGGTCGGTCTGGTGCAGCTTCAGCCGTTGATGGTGATCCTGCCGGGCCCGGGGGCAGTCGCCTTTGCGGCTGTCGTCGTTCTGACCATGTTTGCCGCCATGGCCTTTGACCCACGTCTCATCTGGGACCCTTTGGAGAAGCTGGATGACCGAAACGCCACGACAACCCGATCCCATTGATGTTCCGGAAGCGGTCGCGGTGCCGCATCGGCGCAACCTGCCGCTCGTCTGGATCATTCCGCTTGTCGCCGCCCTGATCGGCGGCTGGCTGGCCGTGAGAACGATCCTCGAGCGGGGCCCGACGATCACCATTACCTTTAAGACGGCCGAGGGTCTCGAGGCGGGAAAGACTCACGTTCGATACAAGGACGTCAACATCGGGCTGGTCACCGCCGTGACCCTCTCGGATCATTTCTCCAAGGTGCTGGTGACGGCTCAAATTGAAAAGCACGCCGCGGGGCTGCTCGTCGATGACGCCAAGTTTTGGCTGGTCAAGCCGCGAGTCACCCTGAGCGGGGTGTCGGGCTTGGGCACGCTGCTTTCAGGCAATTTCATCGGGTTTGAAGAGGGGAAGTCCACCGAGCGCCGTCTTGATTTCACCGCCCTGGATGTGCCCCCCATCGTGACTGGGGGCCAGCCCGGCCGTCAGTTCATCTTGCGCGCGGATACGCTCGGATCGCTCGGGATCGGATCGCCGCTCTATTTTCGGCGGCTTCCCGTCGGTCAGGTCGTTGGGTACGACCTGGGGGAAGGCGGGCGGCATGTTGACGTGAGAGTGTTCGTCGAATCGCCCTACGATACGTTTGTGGCCGAAGGGACTCGGTTTTGGAATGCGAGCGGGCTGGACATGTCCCTCGGGGCGAACGGCATCGAGGTGCGCACGGAGTCCGTGACGTCGATTCTGGTGGGGGGGGTTGCCTTCGAAACCCCGGAGCACGCCCTGGACCTCGATCGCGCGGCGCCGGATACGCGGTTTACCCTCTATCCGGACCGCAAAGCGGCCATGAAGAAGCCGGAGAAGATCGTCGACCCCTACATGCTTCAATTCAGCGAATCCGTGCGAGGGTTGTCGGTGGGTGCCCCGGTAACGCTGCTGGGGCTGACGGTGGGGGAGGTGACCGAAGTCAGTCTCGAGGGCAACTCAGACGCGGCGCATTTGAAGGCGAACGTGACCATCGCCATCTATCCGGAGCGCACGGCCGCTCTGCAGAAGAACGACTGCCCCATTGATCTCAATGCCTGCCGGGAAACCTTGCGGCAGTATATCGAAGACCGAGGGCTGCGCGCTCAGCTCAAGAGCGGCAATCTCCTGACAGGGCAGCTCTACGTGGCCCTCCAGTCGTTTCCCAATGCCCCGAAGGCCGTTTTGAACTGGAAGGAAGAGCCGCGTCAGATCCCGACCATGCCGGGCAACCTCGAAGACCTGCAGTCCAAACTGTCCTCCATCGCCAGCAAGCTGGATAAGATCCCCTTCGACCAGCTCGTGGCCGACCTTCGCAAGGCGATCGGCTCCCTGGACCAGACCCTGCTGAGTGCCAACAAGATGGTGAAACGGGTCGACAACGAGGTCGTGCCGGGCGTTCGGGCGAGTCTCGATGAGCTCCGCCGGGCGCTCGCCGCCGCGGAAAAGGCCATGTCGGGGGTGGAGAAGAACCTGGTGGGGGCGGACGCCCCCGTCCAGCAGGAGCTTCAGGGAGTGCTGCAGGAGCTCAACCGTGCGGCGCGATCGGCCCGTAACCTCTTCGACTACCTGGACCGCAATCCCAGTGCCCTTATTCGCGGAAAGCAGAAGGAGAACCCCTAAATGCTTCGCCTGACTGCCGTCACCCTGTTGTGCGGGCTCCTCGCCCTGGCTGGAGGCTGTGCGTCCGCCCCGTCCCGCCACTATACCCTCAGCGCCGCTCCCGTGATTGCGCCCGGAAGCAGCCGAGCCGATCTTGCCATCGTTGTCGGTCCCGTCACCGTGCCGGAGGTGGTCGATCGCCCCGAGATCGTGCTTCGGGTCGGGGCAAACGAGGTGCGCCTCGACGAGCTGAACCGCTGGGCGTCCTCGCTCCAGGACGAAATTGCCCGTACGGTTGCTCAGAACCTGATGACTCGCCTGGGAACGTCCAACGTGGCGACTTCCGCTCTGGCATCGAAAAGTGAGGCCGGCTGTCGCGTTTCCATCGCGGTCCAGCGGTTTGAATCGGCTCTGGGCGACTCAGCGACTCTGGATGCCCTTTGGACGGTCCGGAAAGCCAAGGAGGAGCCCGCACGCACGGGCCGCACCACGGTGACGGAGCAAGCCTCGGGAAAGACCCTCGATGCGGTGGTGGCCGCCCACAGCCGGGCCCTTGGCCGCCTGAGCGACGACATCGCAGAGGCGATCGTGTCGATCGAGCACAAGTAGATCTATGCTTTGATGCATTGTAATGCGAATCAGCATAAAAACCCTCGTCTTCGACTCTCCCACATCCTTTCCTGCATGCTGGCGCAAGGAAATCCATCGGATCCTGGTCGTCGTATTATGCAGAAAGGCATTCATGCCGCAGAAGGTCGTCCTCGCCGGGTGGGCTCATGAAGGCTTGCTGCTGCGATCGATCCGCGCCTTTCGGGAGCCGAACGTCTGCGCATCCCGTTGGCACGGGGATTGTACTGGATCGAACCGGATCCGGATCGCACTTGCGGGTTCGATCGGTTGACGCCTTTTTCGATGAAGGACTTTCACATTCCGTATGCAACGCGCCATGCGACAGGAGAGATCTCATGTTCGTAAAAGACTGGATGAGCAAGAACGTTGTCACCGTCGATGTGGACGATTCCATGCAGAAAGCTTCCGGGGTGATCAGGGAGCGCGGCGTTCGGATGCTCCCGGTCTTGAAACGGGGCAAGGTCGTCGGGATCGTTTCGGACACGGACCTCAAGCGGGCGTCGCCTTCGGACGCGACGCTCCTCGACATCCACGAGCTCCTGTTCCTCCTTTCCAGCATCAAGGTCAAGGACATCATGTGCACGAGCCCCGTGACGGTTCCTCCCGATCTCACGGTGGAGGAGGCCGCCGAGCTGTTCCGGGACCGCAAGATTTCGGGAGCCCCCGTGGTGGATGACAAGGGGACGCTGGTGGGGATCATCACGCGGGATGATTTGTTCAACGTGCTGATTGCTTTGACCGGTTTGGGACGGAAGGGGGTCCTCTTCGGCTTCGAGGTCGAAGACCGACCCGGCTCCATCCAGGAGCTCACGAACAGGATCCGGGCCGCCGGCGGGCGCATTTCGAGCATCCTGAGCTGCGACAACGCACGCGGAACCGGTCTTCGGGTCGCCTACATCCGGGTGTACGACATCGACCGCGGGCAGCTCCCCGAGCTCATCGCCGCCTTCAGGAAAGAAGGCGTGCTCCTGTCCGTGGTGGATCATCGGGAGAACCGGCGTGAGATCTACCGGGAGGGGGGATGTTGAGCGGGATCGTCGGCAGCGCCGCCGTCCATGGCGGCGAGGGGCTGTGAGCGGTGTTCGAGCTTTCAGGCGCCGCCGTGGAAGGCGGCGCAACCGAAAAGCGCTCTTGCCGCGAGGGGGAGCGCTCTTGGTGGCCCGTGTCTAACCCAGCGTCAGCAGCACGATACCGCCTACGGTGAGCAGCATTCCGAGGACGGTCTTGACCGTTACGGGCTCACCGCCGAAGACCATGCCCATCAGGGCGCCGAACAGAGGCGAGGTGAACGCGATGGGCATGACCTTCCCGAGAGGGGCTCCCTTGATCGCGGCATAGAAGCAAAGCATTCCCACCGACCCGGCCACGACACCGCCCCCGACCACCATATACAGAAGCGGCTTCGGCCCGGCCTGAGCCACGGACTTCCATTCGGGGAAGCTGATCGCGCCCAGGATGACCAGGGCGACGGCGGTACGCAGCGTGATTCCCATCTGGGGGGCGAGGTGCCCGAGGTGGAGGCCCTTCTTCTCGAAGTATCCGCCCACACCCCAGGCAATGGCTGTCAGCAATGCAAGAAGCTGCGGTTTCATACGCGACTGCCTTCGTTCCCTCATGGTCTTCGCGGAGATCCGAGCGCGTCCCAGCCCCGCAACCGGTAGTAGTCCTGGAGCATGATCTCCATCTCCTCCTCGGTAAGCGCCTGCCCTGTCGGCAGGGCTTCCCGGTGGAGGCGCTTGGGCAGTTTGTCCTGCTCGGGCCGGAGACCTTCCCTCAGATTGAACTCTCGCGTCAGGGTGGCGATGGCGGCGGCCTTTTGCCGCAATGCGTCCTTGGAAGACGGCAGGCCGGTCACCATGCCCACGAGCTTTTCCAGCTCCTCCCAGGTGTAGAGGTCCCGGTAGAACCGGCAGAACACCAGCGTGTCAAAGATCGTGAGCCGGTCTTCGTAGTCGATCAGCATCTCCGCCTTGCCTTCGATGGTCTCCCGGGGGATGAGGCCCGCAAGCTCGGGTTTGTAGAAGGTGGTCCGCAGGTGGCAGGCGCCCCGGTCCGACGTGCCGTAGGACAGGCCCATTCCCTTCAGGACGCGCGGGTCGTAGCCCGCGGGCTCCATTCCTTTCACATGGATGGCGATGTCTTCGAGGCCCCAGACCTTGGCGGCATGGGCAATGCCCTCCGCCAAAAGGTTTCCGATTCCTTCACGATTGGCGATCAGGGTCACGAGCTCGGCGACCTTGTCCGCGTCTCCGTAATCGATCTTGTAGTCGATCACCCCGCGGCGCGAGGCCTCGATGGTGAAGCCGCAGAGGTTCCCGACCGTGATGGTGTCCATACCGAGCCGGTCGCACAGGTCGTTCAGGTAAGCGATTTCCTCGATCTCCTCGATCATGCACAACCCGCCGAACGCGTAGATGGTCTCATATTCGGGCCCTTCAATGACGAGTCCCTTGTGCCTGCCCTTGCTGATGGTGGCGAGACGCCCGCACGCCATGAAGCACTTGGCGCAGGCGTTGGGCTTGACGTCGTGCTCCTCGTGGAAGGTCTGTCCGCTGATCTTTTCCCAGTGGTCGCAGGTTCCCTCCGCCCAGTAGCGGCTCGGAAAGGCCTGAGCGTTGTTCATGATCTTCACCATCATGGTTGTGCCCAAAGCCTTGTACGCTTTGACGCCGGGATTCTCCACATTCGCCTTGGCGAAGGCCTTGCAGTATTCGGCCACCGCCGCCGGATCGGCATGAGCCCGCTTGCGGTCGCCTTGAAAAACCACGGCCTTCAGCAGCTTGGACCCCATGACCGCTCCCACGCCCCCTCTCCCGGCGGATCGCCACTTGTCGTTTTCAACGAGTGCGAAGCGCAGGAGCTTTTCACCCGCCGGCCCGATGACCACCGCTCCCGGTTTGTGGTACCCGTCCTTCTGGATGGCGAAGCGCTTGATGGATTCTTCCTCGGTGCGGAAGGTATCCGCTCCCCACAGATCGCCTGCGTCGAAGAACTCGGCTCCCTCCGGGTGGACGGAGACGACGGTTGGCTTCGTGGCCTTCCCGACGAATACGACCGCGTCGAAGCCGGCGGAATCGATGGCCTCGGGAACCTTTCCCCCCGAATAGGACTCCAAGTAGAGCCGGGTGAGCGGCGATTTGGTGTAGACTCCGTAGCGGCTCGCACCCCAGATGCGGCTCTGGCAAAACGGGCCCGTGGCGAATATCAAGTGGTTCGCGGGGTCGAAGGGATCGACTCCGGGCGGGTTCCTGTCGAGCAGGAGACGCGTCGCCAGTCCCTTGCCGCCAAGATAAGCGGCAAGGACTTCATCCGGCACTGATTCAACGCGAAAGCTTCTTCGGGTCATGTCGGCCACGAGGATGCGTCCATAAAAGCCGTACATACGAGCCTCCTTTTGGCAGGGAGCGGGTTGAGCGTCTTAGATGCCCAAATAGGCCGTCTTCACGTGGGGATCGTTCAAAAGCTCGAGCGCCGGGCCCTCCATGACGGTCCGGCCGTGCTCCAGAACATAGCCGCGGTCGCTCAGGCTGAGCGAGTGCTTCACATCCTGCTCGACCAGCAGCACCGTGACGCCCTGGTCGGCGATCTTGCGGACGATCTCGAAGATGTTCTTGATCACCAGCGGCGCCAGCCCGAGCGACGGCTCATCGAGCATCAGGAGCTTCGGGCGGGCCATGATGCCGCGTCCGATGGCCACCATCTGCTGCTCGCCGCCCGAGAGCGTCATGGCGAGCTGGGACTCCCGCTCGCGCAGCCGAGGAAAGAGGTCGTAGACTTCCCCAAGGGTTTCCCGCTGCCGTCGGTCCGCGCGGCTGTTGTAAGCGCCGATGATGAGATTGTCCATGACGGTCATGAGCGAGAAAAGCCGTCGCCCCTCGGGTACGTGCACGATGCCCCGCTCGACGACCTCTTCGGGAGGCGCTGCGCCGATGGGCGCACCTTCGAAGTGGATCTCGCCTTTGGTGGGGTGCATGAGGCCCGAAATGGTACGCAGCAGAGTGGATTTCCCCGCGCCATTGCCTCCGATGATGCTCACCACTTCCCCTTCCTCCACGCGCAAGGAAAGGTCGAACACCACTTGGACATCGCCATAGGTAACGTCGATGCCGTTGACCTCAAGAAACGACATATTCATCCCCCAGATAGGCCTTGATCACGTTCTCGTTGGTGGCGATCTCCTGCGGCGTGCCCTCGGCGATCTTGCGGCCGAACTGGATGACCACGATCCAGTCGGACAGGGCCATGATGGCGCGCATGATGTGCTCGATGACGAAGATCGTGATGCCCTGATCGCGAAGCCCCCGAATGATGGCGACCATCTCGTCGACCTCGGTGGGGCGCAGCCCCGCCATCACTTCGTCCAGCAGCAGAATCCGCGGCTGGGTGGCGAGCGCCTTGGCAATCTCCAGTCGCTTGCGATCCGCGATGGTGAGGTTTCCTGCCGTCAGGTGCTTCTTGTCATCCAGGCCCAACCGTTTGAGAACCTCGATCGCCCGGTCTTCGGCCTCGCTGCGCCTGTCGGTCGTGGCGAAGCTTCCCACCATGACGTTGTAGAGCACGGTCTTGGTCGCGAAGGGCTTTACGATCTGAAAGGTGCGGCCGATGCCCTTCTTGGCGAGATTCCAGGGCTTTTCCCCCGTAACCCGGTCGCCGGCAAACAGAACGTCGCCCGAGGTGGGCGGGTAAACACCGGCGATGCAGTTGAAAACCGTGGACTTGCCCGCGCCGTTGGGGCCGATGAGGGCCAGGATCTGTCCCTCATCCATGCTCAGGCTCACGTTGTCCACCGCTCTCAGGCCGCCGAAGTTCTTTGATATCTCCTTCAACTCCAGAATCTTCATGGTCTATTCCTTCGCGGCTGAGGCTGGGAGAACGGCTGCTGTCGGGCTTGGCGGAGGCGCGAGGCGATCCAGCACCCGCCGGTAGAGACGCGTGAGGGGCTCCTGGAGTCCTCTCGGTTGGTAAAGCATCACCAGGATCAGAACCACCCCGAAGATGATGAGGTGGAGCCCCGGGAGCTTGTCACCGAAATAGATGCGCGAAAAATCGCTCACCGGCCGCAGCAAAAGCGCCCCTAGAACCGGCCCGGCAATGGAGCCGCGCCCCCCGATGAGGGCGATGAAAGCGATCTCAAAGGACAGATCCAGGGAGATGATGCTCTTGGGGTGGATGAAGAGCGTGAGCTGAGCCAGAAAGGTTCCCGCAAGAGCCGTCAGAAAGGAGCTCATGGCCATGGCGATGAGCTTGCACCGGGCGACGTTCACGCCAAGGGCCATGGCGGCCTCCGGCTCCTCGCCTCCGGCATTGAGGTAGTAGCCGAGCTTGGATCGCGAGGTGAAGTAGGTGAGGGCGAGCACCCCGATCAGCATGATCAGAATGATGTAGTAGTAAGGCTCCTTCTCGGCGAACAGGAAGCTCGCGAGGCCCGTCTTGAGCGGCGGGATCTGCAGGCCCCGGGGTCCGTTCAGTTTGAAGGGACCCAGATCGTCGATGTTTTCCACCATCACCCGGATGCCCTCGGCGAACGCGATCGTGGCGAGGGCGAAGTAGGCGCCGCGCATTTTGAACGTGGGCAACCCGATGAGCACACCGACGATCACCGCGAGGATCCCGCCCGCGATCATGCCGAGCCACGGGCTGATGCCGTATTGGAGCCAGAGGATGGTCGACGTGTAGGCCCCGATGCCCACGAAGGTCGCATGGCCCATCGGGAGGACACCGGCAAAGCCGCCCACCAGGTTCCAGCTCGTCGTGAGATAGGCGTATAAGTAAAGGAGAATCATAATATGCAGGTAGGTGGGACTGCGCAGGACGAGCGGCAGTCCGAAGACCACGGCCCCCACCAGTACCAGCGACAAGGTCTGAAGCTTCTGTTGCGTCATTGGCTGTGTTCCTAAACCTGAAAGGAAGCGCTGAGCGTATCTCGCGGATCGTCGTCCCGCTTACCAGTCGTATTTCACGCCGAACAGCCCCGAGGGCTTGACGAAGAGAACGAGCAGGAAGAGTCCGTAGACGATGGCTTCGGTCCACGTGGCGGTCATGAACTGTGGACCGACCGATTCGATGAGGCCGATGATGATCCCGCCCAGAATCGCTCCGCCGATGCTGCCCAGACCTCCCAGCACCACGATGATGAACCCTTTGATGTCGAAAAGGACGCCCACTGAGGGGAAGACGTTATAGAAGGGCACGAGGGCCACCCCCGCGATGCCGGCGGTCGCCGTGCCGATCCCGAAGGCCACGTTGTAGATGCGATACTGGTTGATGCCCATGAGGCTCGCCGCCTCGCGGTCCAGGCTTGTGGCTCGGATCGCCCTGCCCATCTTCGTTTTCTGGAAAAACCAATAGACCGCCCCCGCGGTCACGATGGCCGCGATGAACCCCCAGAGCTTGGGAACGGAGATCATCATGCCGGCGACCTCAATCATCTTGCCGCGCAAGGGGTTGTCCTGGATGTTGCGGTACTGGGGTCCGAAAAAGAGCAGCGACAAGTTGTCCATGATGTACCAGACGCCGGTCGTGACGATGATGACCGTGATGGGCTCGCGGACGTTCTTCTCAGCCTTGAAAATGGGCTTGATGAGGACGTTCTGCAGCGAGTAGCCGAAAACATACATGATCGGGACGACGAGCACCAGGGCTGCGTAGGGATGGAGCCCCGTCAGCGTCACCGCCCAGTAGGCCACGTACATGGCCACCATGAGCAGGGAGCCGTGGGCGAAGTTGATGACCTTGAGCACGCCGAAGATCACGGTCAGCCCCAGTGCCGTGAGCCCATAGATGGACCCCATGAGGACGCCGTTGATGATGTCTTCAATGATGTAAATCATGCAAGTCTCCAAAAGACCCGGGATTTCGAGTATTGCTCATGGAAAAATCCCACGTGCGTCAGCGACGCGGGAATCTGAAGCTCACTCCGCGCAAAACGGTGGAGAGCGAGTGGGCTTGGCAGTGCCGCCGTCCATGGCGGCGCTGAGGCCATCCTTTCGCCGCCATGGAAGGCGGCGCTACCGTCATGCGCGGCATCTGCCCCCTCCGTTCCGGGAGAGGGCAGACCGATGTGACCTTCCGAAAATAGCTTACTTCTGCGGTACCGGGAAAACCGGGGTATAGCCGGCGCGGCGGGCGCCCTTGGGCCAGACGCTGATCCGCTCCATGCCCTTGCCCAGGTCGTTCACCTGCACGATGACGAGGGAGGCGTTCTTGTTCTGTCCCGTTTCGTCAAACTGGATCGAATCGTAGGAAGCGATCATGGCGGGACCGGTCTTCAGGTCCGTCTTGGCCAGAGCGTCCCGAATGGCCTTGGGGTCGAGGGAGCCGGCACGCTCCAGGGCATCGGCCAGCACGTACATGGCGATGTAGGCGTCCACGGACTCACCCGCCAGATTGTAGCCGGTCTTGGCCTTGAACTTTTCGTTGATTTCCTTGACGCCCGGCTTGTTGACGTCGGTTTCCCACTCCACGATGTCGAAGAGGTATTGGGCGTTATTCCCGACGGCCTTGAGGAAGGACGGGTCGGCATGGCCGCCGCCGCTGCCGATGATGGCTTTGGGCTTCACTTTGTACTCGGCGAGGGTGTTGGTGATCAGGATGGCGTCGGCCGCGTTGGAAACCAGCATCAGCACGTCGGGGTTGGCGCGCTTGATTTTGTTGACGACAGGGCTCATGTCGGTTGCGGTCGAAGGATAAGGCTCATCCAGGACGACCTTCATTCCCGACTTTTCGGCAAGCTTCTTCCACTGTTCGGCGAACCCCTTTCCCCAGTCGCCGTTTTCATACACGAACGCCACCGTTTCGAGCTTCGTGTTGAATTCCTTTTCCATGTCCTTGAGGAAGGCGAACTGGTCGCGGGTCCACCAGCTGTCCTTGGCGGCGATCCGGAAGACGGTCTTGAAGCCCTGCTCGGTGATCTTGTCCGCAACGGAGACGGGGACCACGAAGGGGATGCCGTAGCGCTCGGCAACGGCCGTCACCGGATAGGTCACGGACGAATTCCAACAGCCCGTGAGAACGTTGACCTTTTCAGTGTTGATGAGGCGCTCGGCTTCCGCGACCCCCTTTTCGGGCTTGGATTCGGAATCGGCGTAGATCATTTCGAGCTTGGCGCCGCCCAGGGACTTGATCCCGCCGGCCGCGTTGATTTCCTCGACGGCCATGTCACGGGCGAATTTCCCTTGCTGGCCGACGGCCGCCGACGAGCCCGAGAGCGGCTCGATGTTCCCAACCTTCACGACCGTGTCCGCCGCAGCCGCGGGGGGCACGATTCCGAGATTTCCCAAAACCAGGACGGCCATGAAGACTGCTGTAACGCTCAATCCTTTGGTCAGAATTCTTCTCACGGTGATCTCCTCTTGTTAGCCCAGGAAAGATGGTTGAAGGTCTTGCCTCTTGCACCGGACAACAGCCACCGACGAAATGACCGGGCGTGCGCGCCGCAATCAGCCGCGCAACGGAAAGTCCGCTGGCGCGGACACCCTCCTCGTGTGGCGTTGCTCTCCGGGATGGACAAACCCCGCAAGGGGCCTCGCCTCGCCCTTGAGACAAGCCATCCCCGGAGCCCATGGTCATTGCGTCACGTCGCTCGGCGCCTCACAGACGACGCCATAGTCTCAGTCAACCTTCCACATGGCTGCCGTAGGCATATAGAAGGACATCCCCGGGAATTCCAGCCTCCACGCATTTTTGGAGGATTTCATCGGCGCGGCCCGAATCGAAGCGGACGATCAGCAGGATCTTCCCGTGCTGATCGTCCACCCGGCATTCCGTCGATCGAACCGGCAGGTTCAGTCGTGCCAGCATCTCCATGACCTCCCCGAGTGCGCTTGTATCACCTTCGCGGGATTCCTTTTCGAAGATCACGTAGCTGCTGGCCGGGTCCAGGTGGCGCGTGATCGATTCGAATGTCGATGGAGTCTGCCGCATGCTTCGGGCCCTCTTGCTTACTTGGAGAATGACCGGAGCCCTTCCTCCATGATGGCGAGTCCCCGTTCGAGCTGCTCATCGGTGATCACCAGCGGCATCAGCGTTCGGATCACGTTGCCGAAGTTGCCGCAGGAAAGGATCACCAGGCCCTTTTCGTAACAGAACTTGACCAGCGCCTTGGCCTCCGCGGTGGCCGGCTCCTTCGTCTCGCGGTTCTTGACCAGCTCGAGAGCCAGCATGGGGCCTTTCCCGCGAACCTCTCCGACGATCTCGATATTCTCCTGGAACGCGTCGAAGCGGGCGCGGATCTTCTCGCCGAGGACGACCGCCTTGGCCAAGAGATCTTCTTCCTTGAAGATGTCCAAAACCGCGAGCGCCGCCTGGCAGCAAACCGGGTTGCCGCCATAGGTGCCCCCAAGGCCGCCCACCTGGGGGGCGTTCATCATTTCCTTGCGTCCCACCACGGCACTGAGAGGCATTCCGCCGGCCAGGCTCTTCGCCACCGTGACGAGATCGGGCTCGACCCCCCAGTGCTCCATGGCGAACAGCTTGCCGGTCCTGCCCATGCCCGTCTGGATTTCATCGGCCACGAACACGATCCCGTTGTCGCGGCAGATCTTGGCGATCTTCGGGAAATACTCGGGCGGCGGCGTGACAAACCCGCCTTCCCCGGTGATGGGCTCGACGATCAGGGCGGCGGTGCTTTCCGCGGGGACGTGGCCGATGAAAAAGTCCTTGAGGTAATCCGCGCAGGCCACGCCGCAGCTCGGGTATTTCAGCCCGAAAGGACAGCGGTAGCAATAGGCGTAGGGCATCCGGTAGACTTCGGGCATGAACGGGCCGAATCCAACCTTGTAGGGCATGTTCTTGCTGGTCAGGGTCATGGCCAGGTAGGTCCGCCCGTGGAAGCCGGTGTCGAAGGCGATCACACCCTGGCGCTTCGTGTAATGCCGGGCGACCTTGACCGTGTTCTCAACGGCTTCCGCGCCACTGTTGGCAAACAGCGCCATCTTCTCGAACGACCCCGGGGTCAGCGCACAGAGGCGCTCGGCCAGCTTGAGGTAGGGCTCGTACATGAAGATGTGAAAGCAGGTGTGCGTGTACTTCTCGGCCTGCTCCTTGATGGCCGCGACCACCTTCGGGTGAGAGTGGCCGACATTCATGACGCCGATGCCGCCCGCAAAGTCGATGAATTCGCGCCCCTCCACGTCATAGACTGCAGCACCCACGGCTTTCTCAACGAAGAACGGGGTGACGTTGAAGGGACCCTGCGGAACATAGGTGCTCCGCAAAGCGGTGAGCTTGTCGCTCGTAGCCGAATTGCTCATGATGACTCCTTATGACGGAAATGGATCCTGTCGCGCTTTGAATCAGAGAACGTCCAGTCGCTGTTGGAATATGGGAGCATGAGTGACCGCGATCCAAAGGGTTCGATACCGATTGCCAAACGTCCATCGGAAGTCAGCAACGACGGTGCCATGCCAGCATGCCTTTCCTAAGTTTCTGATTCTGCGTGATTTATCTGAATGCTGGCCGCGAATCGCGGGTTGGGTTGATTCAGTGATGAATCAGGAGGTCCTTGGTGGAGCATCAGACGCGCAGGTCGTTTTGCCTTGCCACTCCGAGGGGCATTTGAGCCGGCCTGATTCAGGTGTGGGGGCATGGGCTCGGGTGCGGGGCAGCAAGGACGTATCCGCCCTCAAGGGAAAGTCTCCGGGCAGCGCCGGCTTCCACGGCGGTGTCGGAAGAGGCGCCATCACGTCTGCACGGCGACGCCGCCGCGGAAGGCGGCGCTGCCAATCAGCAACGCCGCGCCCGGCAAGGCACGATTGATTCATGGCTGAATCGGTCCTGTCGGACGAGGAAGCAGATATGGCTCGCGTTATTCGCCTTCAGTTGATTCATTCTTGAATCCCGGCGGTGTGAGCCCGTATTTTTTGAGGCGGCGCACGACGGTGGGCTGACTGATTCCGAGCCGTTTGGCAAGCTCCCGGGTCGAGCGGCATTCCTTCAGGGCCCGAAGGATCGTGTCCCGCTCTGCGCGACTGAGCTCGTGCTGGAGGCTCACGCCCGAGGTCTCGTTCACGGCGCTTCGAAGGGTGGAGCCTGTTCCGGGATTGGAGGCGCTCCCCAGGCAGCCGGCGATGGAATCGTCGAGCCACTCTTTGTCGCTCATGATGAGGGATTTTTTGAGGATGCCCTTGAGCTCCCGCACGTTTCCGGGAAACTCGTAAGCCTGGAGCGCTTCGTAGCCGGCGGGTGAGATGCGTTTGCGCACCCTGTACGTGCGGTTGTACTTCTGGAGAAAGTGGCTCGTGAGCTCGAAAATGTCTTCGCCCCGGTCCCGGAGCGGCGGGATGTGGATCGTGAAGGTGTTCAGCCGGTAGTAGAGATCCTGCCGGAACAGCCGGTCACGGGTGAGCTGCTCGAGATCCCGATTGGTGGCGGCGATGACGGTGCAGTCGATCTTGCGCGGCTTCAGGCTGCCCAACCGCAACACTTCGTGATCGTCCAAGTATTTTAGAAGCTTGGCCTGGACGGGCAGCGGAAGGTCCCCGATTTCATCCAGGAAGAGGGTGCCGCCTTGGGCCAGCTCGAACAATCCGGCCTTGCCCTGCACCCGTGCCCCCGTAAAAGCCCCGCGCTCGTAGCCGAACAGCTCCGCTTCGAGCAGGCTTTCGGGCAGGGCCGCGCAGTTGATTTGCACCAGGGGCTTCGTGCTGCGGTGCCCGTTCTTGTGGATGAACTTGGCCAGCAGCCCCTTGCCCGTTCCGGATTCCCCCAGGATGAGGATGTTGGAGGCTTCCAGGTGCGCGAGCTTGAGCGCCGTTCGCAGGACGCGGCGCATGGCGGGGTGCTCCGCGATGATCTCCTGTTTCTGGAGCTCGAGCACGCTCAGCTCAGCCAGCTCGTCCCGGTATTTTTCCGTCACCATCCGCGACTGCTCCAGCTGCTCCCGAATGGCGTCGAGCTGCGTCATGTCCCGCTCGTTGACCACGACCAGGAAGATCTTCCCCGCTTCGTCGAACACGGGAGTCCCCGTGACGAGAAGGAGGCGGTTCGTGTTCTTGATCGCCTGGACGATGCTCACCTGACGGCCCGTCTTCAGCACTTCGAGTGTCACCGACCGGTCGAAGAGGCCGCTCTCCATGACCTCCGTAACGTGCTTGCCCACGACGCTTTCGGCCTTGATGCCGTTGAGCTTCTCCGAGGCCTCGTTCACGGTCGTCACCATGCCGCGGCCGTCGCAGACCCAGATGCCGTCCGAAGACGACTGGATGATGGCGTTGAGCTGCCGGTTGAGCTTCTTGTAGGATTCAAGCTTCTGCGCGGAGAGCTCGAGGAGCTCTGCCGGCTGGAGGCTGCAGACGGTTCCGAGGACCCGATCCTCGTCCCGGATGAACGTGACGTTGAGCATGAGCGTCCCATCGCCGGCCTGGACCTGGACCCCAAGCTGGGGCTGCCCCGAGGCCAAAGCTCGCTGCACCGGTGCGCTCAACACGGGGAGGGCAGTGGTTACCGGGAGTCCGGTAATCCTGCGGGGGTCGATCCCGAGCAAGTCCTGAATCCGTGCATTCGCAAAGACGATGGAGCCCGACGCGTCGGTTGCGACCACGCCATTGCGGCTCCCGTTGAGAATCTGCTCAAAAGTGGGTGCTCGTTGCTCCATCTTCGCTCACTGGCAACGCCACGCTGCTCCCGTCTTCACGCATCCGGAACGGATGCGCAACCGTCGCTGACCGAGGGACTCAGATGCGTCTAAGGATCGCTCCAGCCGGGGGATCGGCAGGCCGCCGCCCATGGCGGGACCGGTGATCGTCGTCCACAGACACGTATACCCTTTCTCAAACCGTTTTCTCAAACTGAATTGGCATCCCCCTGTTGCGTCAACCGTTCCCCCGGAGCTCGTCATTCCGGCGTTCTTTTAGCCGGGATCCAGCACTATTCTAAAGAAAACCCTGGATTCCGGCGAGAGACATGCCGGAATGACGGCATGAGGGCTTCCTGCTCTTTGGTGTTACCCGTTGTTGGGCGACTGCCCCGCACCTGAGGAGTGAGTGCTGGGTTTTGCACCCGATTGAAAGCTTTCCAGAAGATACCACTGTTATGTAAGATTGCATTGCCAATGCATGGAAGCCTTCTTATGAGGTCTCATCACGGCACGAAGGGGAGCACAATGTCGAAAACCGCTCGGACGGATCCCTCAGAACCCTCTATCCCCCAAACCAAGCCTGCGTGGGAGCAATTCAGCCTCTCCCTGCTGAATGCCTCCCGGGCCGGCGTCATCGCCATGGACGAAAACGGTACCCTTGTCTTCGCGAACGGGGTTGCCGAGCGCGCCCTCGGGCTTCACGCCGGCGCCGCCCTGGCCGAGATTCTACCTCAGCTCAGTCCCGTGGTTTCGCAGACCCTGAAGGACTTCGAGTACCGATCCGGAATCTCCGTACAGGGTCTCGACGGGACTTCGTTTCTGGCCAAGGTCAGCCCGATCCTTGTGGGAGGGCGATCCGTTGGGGTGCTGTGCGTGTTTGAAGACGCAACGGAGCTGGAAGCCATCACCCAGCAGCTGCTCTCTGTCCAGCAGCTCAGCCGGGAGCTGGACGCCATCATCGATTCCTCATCGGACGGTCTGTGGGTCTGTGACAGCCGCGGCGTCGTCGTCCGCATCAACCCGGCATCGGAGCGCATCAACGCGATCCGGGCGTCCGATGTCATCGGCCATGCCATGGACGAGCTGCTCCAAGACGGCCTCATCGACCGCTCCGTCACCATGGAGGTGCTGAAGACCGGGGAGAGGGCGACTCTGATCCAGCAGACGCGCGCAGGGCGCAAGCTCATGGTGACTGGGAGCCCTGTTCTCGACGAAGCGGGAAACGTCACGCGCGTGGTCATCAACGAGCGGGACATCACGGAGATCGACCGGCTGCGGGAGGAGCTGGAGCAGCAGGAAGCCATCAGCGACGAGATCCGAAAGCAGCTGCGCCACATGCAGATCGAGGAGGTCGAGTCTAGAGCCATCGTGGCCCGAAGCCCGAGCATGACGGCGGTCCTCAAACAGGCGCTCAAGGTGAGCGGGGTGGATTCCAACGTGCTGATCCTGGGGGAGTCGGGAACGGGCAAAGGGCTCATCGCCGACCTGATCCACAAGCACTCCGCGCGGGCCGCGAATCCCATGATCAAGATCAATTGCGGTGCCATCCCGGAAAACCTGGTGGAATCGGAGCTCTTCGGCTACGAGCGAGGGGCCTTCACAGGCGCCGAAAAGAGCGGCAAGGTCGGCCTCGTGGAGCTGGCTCACAAGGGGATTCTCTTCCTCGACGAAATCGCCGAGCTGCCCCTCGCATCCCAGGTGAAGCTTCTGAGATTTCTTGAAGACGGCCGTGCCACGCGCATCGGCGGTACCGTCAGCCGGAAGCTGGATGTTCGGATCATCGCCGCCACCAACCGGGACCTCGAAGCCATGGTGGCGGAGCGGCAATTCCGGCGCGACCTCTACTACCGCCTCAACGTCATTCCCATCGTCATCGCCCCCCTTCGGGAAAGGCGCGAGGACATCCTGCCGCTCATCCACCACTTTCTCGAGCATTTCGGCGCCCGGACGGGATCGGCCAAGTCCGTGACCGGCGCCGCCCTCGATGCGCTCCAGAGCTACACTTACCCCGGCAACGTCCGTGAGCTCATGAACCTCTGCGAGCGGCTGGTCGTCATGTCCGAAGGCCCTCGCATCGACCTCCCCGACCTGCCTGCCCCGATCGCCCGACGATCGAGCCGTGCGTTCTCCTCGCAGGATCACTCGCTTCAGGGAGGATCGCTCCAGGAGATGCTCGATGCCTATGAAAAAGCCATTTTGACCCAGGCTCTCACCCTCCACAAGGCCCAGCAGGCCATCGCGGCCACCCTCGGCGTCAATCAGTCCACCATCGCCCGGAAGCTGAAAAAGCACGGCCTCTTCGCCTCCAGGTGACCGTCATCCCGGCAGCCTCTTAGCCGGGATCCAACCAGCTCCAAGGACTGTGTGGATTCCGGCCAAGGAATGGCCTGGATCACGCTTCCTGCGGTCGGGCTCGCCAATGGACAGCCTCATCGCGATCCCAAGTCACCAGCAGCGCCCCCTGGGAGCGGAAAGCCGGAATCCTTGTCGCCAGGATGGCTGCTCACTTGGGGAAGGAAAGCAGTGAGTGATTTCTCGTGATCAAATAATGTTAATACATATCAGTCAGTTAGTTTGATTTTGGAGTTGTCTTTACCACTGAATGTCCATTATAGTTTGTGCCCATCGACTTGGCCCACTGTCTCGGGGTGCGTCCCGGGTGCAATTCACGACCGTGTGTGATTGCCCTTAGCCGAGGTGTCGGGTGTCTGGTTTCGGGTGTCAGCGAGAGAGGCCAGAAGCCGTTCGACTGAAACCTGAACAGGGAAACCTGAAGCCAACGGTCTCGAATTGCACGCGTGCGTTCTCGACCGCTGGCATTACCAAGGTCATCAAGAAGATGTCTTTCGTTTGTGATGGAGCACTGGGGATTCAAATGACGGCTACCACTTCGACGCTGTTGGCGCTTTACCGATCCATGCTGTCGGCACGGATCATCGACGAGCTGGAAGGGGGCTTCACCCGGACGGGGGAGGCCGTGTTCCATGTTTCCGGGGCGGGGCATGAAGCCACCGCCGCTTTGGCTTTCCACCTCAATCCCTTCGACTGGCTTCACTGCCATTACCGCGACAAGGCGTTGATGCTGGCTCGGGGACTTCCGCCGGAGATGTTCTTCCTGAGCCTGTTCTGCAAAGACACCTCGCACTCGCGGGGCCGGCAGATGAGCGCGCACATCAGCTGTCCCGACCTGAATCTGTTGAGTCTGGTGGGGCCCGTGGGGAACAGCGCCCTGCAGGCGGTCGGCGTGGCGTCGGCCGTCGCGGGTGGTGAGGGGAGTCCCGTCGTCGTCTGTGGCCTGGGTGAAGGAGCCACGCAGCAGGGGGAAGTGCTGGAAGCGATCGGCGAGGCGGCGAGGGATGGGAGCCCCGTGCTTTTCCTGGTCCATGACAACGGTCTTGCCATCTCGACCCGAACCGCGGGGCGCACGTTCTACGATCTCAGGGGGCGTCGTGCCGACTCGTTCTACGGTGTGGGCATTACGCATTGCAATGGGTCCGACGTCGTCGAATGCGATGCGGTATTCGGGCGTCTCGTTAGGGAGATGAGGGCTTCGAGAGAGCCACGGATCTGTGTGGTGCATGTTCCGCGGCTTTCCGACCACACCAATGCCGACCGCCAGGAGGTGTACCGCTCCGCCGAGGAAATGCGGGAGGCTCGGGCGCTTGACCCCATCCCACGGCTGGAGCGTCTGCTGCTGCGCGAGGGGCTTTCGGAATCGGAGCTTGCAGCGCTCCGTGAGGAGATCCGGTCCGTCATCCAGGCTGCGGTCGACTCCGCTCGAAGTGCTCCCGATCCCTTGCCCTGCCTCGTTGCGAAGGCGGATCTGCCTGCCAGAGTCAGCTCCTTGGGAGTTGATGAGGCTCGCTATGACTGCACCGATGGCCTGGCCATGGGCGAGGCGATCCGCGAGGTTCTGAGGGCTCGCTTGCAGCGCGATGGCCGGGTGACCCTTTTCGGTGAGGACATCGAGGATCCCAAAGGGGACGTCTTCGGAGTCACGCGCGGGCTCTCGACGCAGTTTCCGGGCCGGGTGAGGAATGCGCCGTTGAGTGAATCCACCATTGTGGGCAAATCCATCGGGCAGGCTCTTGCCGGTGGCAGACCGGTCGCCTTCCTGCAGTTTGCGGACTTTTTGCCGCTCGCCTTCAACCAGATCGTGAGTGAGCTGGGGAGCATGCACTGGCGCACGGACGGAGGATGGCAGGCTCCGGTGATCGTGATGGTCACGTGTGGCGGCTACCGGCCCGGGCTTGGGCCGTTCCACGCCCAGTCATTTGAAGCCATCGTGGCGCATGTTCCCGGTATCGACGTCATGATGCCCTCGAATGCCGTCGATGCGGCGGGTCTTCTTAACGCGGCCTTCGAATCGGGGCGGCCGACCGTGTTTTTCTATCCGAAGAGCCTCCTCAACGAGAGAAGCATTACGCTTCATCCCGATCAGATCGATCTGGTGACTCCCATCGGAACGTCGCGGGTCCTGAGGGAGGGAAGCGATATCACGCTGGTGGGCTGGGGCAATACGATTGCGCTTTGTGAGGAGGTGGCTGAAACCCTTTCCCACGTCGACCTTTCTGCAGAAGTTGTGGATCCCCGCACGCTCTCGCCCCTCGACACGGAGACCATCCTGAGGTCGGTTGAAAAATCGGGAAGGCTCATCGTCATCCACGAGGACAACCGTTCGTGCGGCCTCGGAGCCGAGTTGATCGCCACACTCTCGGAAACGGTGAAAAGGCCGGTCCAAATGGCCCGCGTCACGCGTCCCGACACCTTCGTTCCCTGCAACTTCGAAAATCAGCTTGCCGTGCTGCCGTCATACCGGGCGTTGTTGGAAAAGGCGGCCGAGCTCCTCGACCTTTCTGTGGAGTGGCAGGCCGGGGAGGTGGAGGATCCGTCGCTGGTTTTCGTCAAGGCGTTGGCGTTGAGCCCTGCCGATGAATTCTGCATCGTGGTCGAGCTGGCGGTTGAAGCCGGCGACGAGATCCAGGAAGGGGACGTGATCGGCACGGTGGAAACGAACAAGGCTGTGGCGGAAGTGGCGGCTCCCGCTTCGGGGGTGATCGAGGAGGTGTTCGTCGAAGAAGGCCAGACCGTCGCCGTGGGGGAGAGCATTTTGAGCATCAGGGTGACTGGAGAAGTCGCTCCGGCTGCCCGGATCGTACCCCCGAAAGAGCGGGCCGTCCTTTCCCGAAGGCGGCCCGAAATTCGGGTCCAGGTCGCTCTGCAGCCCGCGGTCGGAGCGGCTCCTTCTCCAACCGGGACACCGGTCTACATCTCGGGAATCGCCTGTGCGCTGGGTGCGCGCTCCGTCCCCAATGACGTGCTGCTCGCAAAATTCCCCGAGTGGTCGTCCAAGGATGTGGTGAAGCGCATGGGGATCGAATCCAGAAGATGGGTCGGGGAGGGCGAGACGGTGCTGAGCCTTGCCTTGGACGCGAGCCGGAGACTGTTGGAGACCGTGCCCATTGGCCTGGACCGAATCGGCGCCGTCATCTGCACCACGGGCACGCCCCTGTTCGCGAGTCCTTCCATCGCCTGCGAGCTCCTCACCGCCCTCGGCGGCGTCCGGAGGGAGCAACCGGTGCAGGCGTTCGACATCAGCGCCGCCTGCTCAGGATACCTGTATGGGCTGCAGATCGCGCACGACATGATCCAGAGCAGCCCCGAGCGCTGCGTCCTGTTGGTCACGGCGGAGGTGCTTTCGCCGTTGTTGGATCTCGAGGACCAATCGACGGCGTTCCTGTTCGGGGATGCGGCGACAGCGACGATTCTTGCCGCCTCTCCATGGACTCCCGCTGCCGCGCGGCTCGAGCGCCCTGTGCTTTCCTCGATCGGCGACAAAACGCGGGCCCTGACAGTGCCCCTTTCCAAGAGAGACGGCTGCATCTGCATGAAAGGCAACGAAGTGGCGCGGGAGGCCAGCAAATCAATGGTGTCCATCCTGGGTCAAGCTTGCAGGCTGAGTGGCCTGACCCCGGGCGACCTGGACCTCGTCGTGCCTCACCAGGCCAACAAACGCATCACGGCCGCCGTGCAGCGGCTCCTGAAGCTTCCCGAGGACAGGGTCTTCAGCAACATCAGGGACATCGGCAACACCTCATCCAGCACGATCCCCATCTGCCTCGAACGGGTGCTTCCATCGATGCAGCCGGGAAGCAAGGTCGGCCTGGTGGCGTTCGGCGCCGGCTACACCCTGGGGGCCGCGATCCTGGAGACGGTCAACGGGGGAGAAGAAGAAGGTCATTTGCCATGAAGCCAAGAATCGCCATTATCGGAGGAGGACCGGGGGGCTATGCCGCCGCGCTCCGGGGGGCTCGTCTCGGGGCAGACGTCACCCTGATCGAGCGCGACACCGTGGGAGGAGTCTGTCTGAATCGCGGCTGCATCCCGACCAAGACCATGATCCATGCCGTCCACCTGCTGAAGCAGGCTCGAAAGGCACCGGACCTCGGTGTCGCAATCGACGGGCCCGTCCGCATCGACCTTCAGCGCCTGATGGCCCGAAAGCAAGGGGTCGTCCAGGGACAGGTGAGCGGCATGCTCGGCTTCTTGAAGCAAACCGGCGCTCGCGTTCTCGCGGGTCATGCCTCGCTCGAAGGAGAGCGCGTCCTGGTGCGGCAAGCCGACGGTCAGATCGCCACGGTGGATTGGGATAAGCTGATCCTGGCCACGGGCGCTGAGCCACGCGAGCTGCCCGCTTTGCCGTTCGACGGCAAGCGGGTCCTTTCAACCAGCGACGCTCTTGAAATCGATGAGATCCCGAAGTCGATCCTGATCGTGGGTGGGGGGATGATTGGGTGTGAATTCGCGTTCCTGTTCCAGGGGATGGGCTCACGCGTCGTGGTGGTCGAAGCACTGCCGCGGGCGCTGCCGGTTCCGTGGGTGGACGAGGAGTGCGCGAAGGTCATCTCTCTGGAAATGAAAAAACTCAAGATCGCGCTCCATGCGAATCGAACGGTCGAGGGCGTCGAGAAACGGGGCGAAAAGCTCCGCGTGACCATCGGGAGCCCGATCCAAACGGCAGGGGTGCGGGAGAAAGAAACGGGCCCCATCGTCGAGGAAGTGGACAAGGTTCTGGTCTGTGTCGGGCGGAACCCAGCCTGCGGCGGCATGGGACTGGAGGAGCGGGGAATCCGGAGAGATGGGGATGGCTGGATCGTGGTGAACGATTCCATGGAAACGACGGCTCCCGGTGTCTATGCCATTGGGGATGTCCTTGGGCCCTCGAGGATCATGCTCGCCCACGTCGCATCCGCCGAGGGGGTCGTCGCCGTTGATAACGCCCTGGGGACCCCCCGGGTCATGGACTACGGCGCGGTCCCGTCCGCCGTCTTCACCATGCCGGAGCTGAGCGGCGTGGGACTCACCGAAGCCCAGGCCAAACAGCGGGCCGACTGCGAGGTTCAATGCCACAGGGCCCTCTTTCGCAACGTGGGGAAATCCCATATCCTGGATGACATCGCCGGCATGGCCAAAATCGTCTCCGACGCCGGAACCGGCAAAATCCTCGGCGTCCATATGGTGGGCCCCCACGCCGCCGAACTGATCGCCGAAGGCGCCCTCGCCGTCAAGCTGGGCTGCACGGTCAAGGACCTCGCTCAAGCCATCCATGCCCATCCGACCCTTGCCGAGGTAGTCACCGAGACCCTGGCCTCGCCGTGAGCTGCAACCGGGTCCTTTTCGCAAGAGTCCAGGCAGTAGCGCAGCCACGTGATGTAATGGAAATGAACGCTGCTCGGAATTGACTTCTGTCCGAGATGAGTAATGAGCCTCGCCCGCACCGGGGGTGGGATGGGTTCATGGCAAGCTCTCCAACTTCGTGTAAACCTTCCAGTCGGGATGTTTTGCAGAAGGACGCACCCCCAAACATCGGAATATCGTTGCAAGAACCTTGACCCTAATTTACATTGCCAATTCAGGACGTTGGGGTAGCCAACACTCGTCACCCACCCGCACGTCGGATCTTCGCCGATATAGATCATCGCCGCCCCGTTGTCTTTCAAAGTCTCACCCCGGGTCCAGGAATTTTACAGAAACCATAAAATCACTGGTTGGGGGTACACATGATCCCCTGTCCAAGTTGCGGGTTCTTGGTGTTTCCAGGGCCGTACCCAGGGAGTTTTGATGTTTGTCCCATTTGCCGCTGGGAAGACGATGAGGTCCTGTTGGCGAATCCATGCTGCAAGCCTAACGAAGAAGGTGCCTCACTTGCCGAGTGGCAACAGCAATCACTCATGAACTGGCCGCTACACATCCAGACTGCCAAGGGATATAGACGAGACCCCCAATGGCGCCCGCTTTCTCAGAGGGAGATTCAGCAGTTTGAGCAAGAGGGAAGAGAAGAAATTGCAGAAGAGAGGGAACTCAATGCTGGGATCTGGGACATGGCGGACGCTTATTGGAACCGTATGCCGTGATGTCGCGGACCGTAAATTCTCCCATAGCCGCAAGCCTTCAAAGCCCCCCAGCAACCGCATCAACTCGGACTGGCAATTCCGCTGCGCTCTATTGCCAGCCGGTTATGCGGAGCGTAGGGCGACATAGAAATGAGGATAGTGGGTGTTGGACGGGGAAGGCAATGTGCTCTGTGTTGCGTTATCTATGCGTTGCAGTTTGTGCGATCATTTTGAGCAGCGGGTGGTGCCGCGGCGAGGAAACGAAACCACCAAAGACTCCCTCGCTTTCAGAGATCATTTTCATAGGTCTGCGGCCAGCAAAGGAATTAGACCCTTCGCACTATCCAAAGGAGCGTCGGCTCTGCCTCCAAAATTATCTTGCATCCATTGCGCCTGACTCCTTTCTTTGGAATTTCGAAACCCCTTCTATTCTGGAACGGGTGATACTTGTAAGGAGGATGGTTATGACGGAACAAACGGTCACTATCCTCGGGCGGCAGGTGCGCTCCGAGGCGGAAGCCTTTGCCAATGTAATGCCCCTTAGGTCTGAGTGGGAGGGCATGAGTGAGGGGCCCGTAAGTGAGGCGGATTTTATTGACAATTGGTTGAGAGAACGGCCCAGTACCCCCATCGCCCCTTTTCTCCACCTTTTAAAAGCCCACCGGCTCAGAGCGGGCTATGAGGCCGCACGGGCTATGCATGAGAAGAATCTGTGGCCAATCCTGGCAAGACGTTATCGAGAGGCGCTGAACTTGGCCAAATCATCATCCAATCCTCTCATTTCTTGCATCGCTGACGATTTAGATGCACAGCCCTTTGTCTATCTGAAAGGTCAAGGAATGCCCTGACATGGAAAAGCACACATTCGTTTTCACTTTGATCGGCTTATGCTTTTTGATGTTTCCCCTTTCCTCTGATGCCTGTTCCTGCGCATGGAGAGGCCCTTTTCTCGTTGTGGCAAAGGATGCACCGTTGATCATTCATGGCAGGATTATTCGCCATCATCCCGGACAATCGCCGATCATGAGTGTTCTCGTTTTGGAAACGTTAAAGGGAGCATTGCTTGATTCCGGAATGGTTGTTCAGATGGGCGATGGGATGCAATGCCGCCCCACACTGGAAGGTTTTCCGCCCGACAGTGAATGGATTCTGGCGCTTAATGGATCAGGTTCAAAGCCCGGTGATGGTTTGGCCCTTTCTCATTGCGGAGAGTATTGGCTTCGGGTGGAAAAAGGAAAAGTTATCGGCAGCATTGATGGAACGCAATCTCAGCTCAAACAGATGTCCCTGGATGAATTAAAATGTAAAATTCGATATCCGCGCTTCCATGCAACATTCAAAGGGAGAGTATCACAGGGCAAACGATTTCAGCGCCCATTCGGCGAGATGTTTGTATTTATCCTCGACCCCCAGGTGGACGGTTGGGAGATAGTCATCAAAGAACATGGACGAGATGAAAACCTGGCACGTCTTACCCCGCCTTTTCACTTTGTCCCCAACCCAAGGTACATCGAAGGCTGGCATCTGTCCGAAAATCCTTCTGCGTGCGCGACTCGTGAGTGTCTTGCTGATGCCGGTCCTGCCAACCCAAGAGAGTTCATCTTTTCTCCCGAGGTGGGAAAAAGAATTGACGCGTCTAAATTGAACCGTGCGGTAGAGGCTCAAGAAATAGAAGAGATTCGGCGCTTTGGTCGGGGAGCGCTGACCATTCGGGAGTTCAAGCTTCAGCCGACTGCGGACGGTTGCCCGGTGATGGAATGGATACAGTTTTCCGTTCGCCTGCAAGGAGGTTATTGAAGGTTTGCCGAATACGCAATGGCGAGTCGGTGACTGCAGGCTGTAATGTCATGTGGAGGCGCTTATGAAGAGAAATAGAACTGGTGAAAAGGCGGGATGGATTGGCGGTTGGGCAGGGGGCTTCATTTGGATCCTTATCCTGGCAGGCCTATTTTTTTACCGGCAAGAATTTAGGCAAGGCGCCATGGGGATAGCTTTGACCGCGGTTGCCGTTGCCGCAGTGCTGTACTATGCGCCATGGCGGCATCCGTCAACACCGTATTGGAAACTCATGCTTGCACCGTATGGCTTATTTTTCATTGCCGTTGCCTGGGCAGCCTGGTCATTCGGTGGCATCGAGGCGCTCGGCCTCAACTGGTGGAATTTACTTTGGCTTCTACCCGCCCTCAGCCCGTTTGGATTCTTAAGCAACAGGAGATGGGTTGAGTCAGACGCCCAACAAGGCGCTCCACCTGACGGGGATTCCGCTTCGCTTCACCCCCGCCGGTGAGCTTGAGCGTTAGGCAGCATCGTTGATCGGCAAATATTCAATTCAACAAACGCGGCGCATAACTCACGAGCTCTGCGGCCCATCACCAACAGAGACCGCAAGCATGAAAACATCGTCGAACACGCAACCATCGCTCGCTACATCCGCTGCTTCGCCCCCACCCCTCTGGCGCATCCGCCTGCAGGCGATCGCCTGGTTTGTGCTGCTTGTCGCGTTCGTGCTTGGAGTACCCATCCTCCTCGGTTGGGGCTATGGTCTGCTCGCCCTGCTCGTGCTGGGCGCGGCGCTACTGGCCGTCGCGAGCGCGTGGCTGCTCCGACGACTCTCCCCCACCGCTACGAGGCGACCGTTCGCTTCGGTCTGGCTGCGCAACCTGCTTGGCTGGACACTGATCCTCGGGGTCCTGGTCGCGGTGCCGTTCTATTACCTGATGGTCGTCGCCGATACCCGGCCGGCCACGGTTCCGCAGGTGGCACTGACGAACGGCTCGAAGCGCGTGGTTTTCCAGGGCATGCAGCACATCGGCTCCGAGCACTTCTACCAGGCCGTCATCTACGACGTCGAGAAGGCCTTGTCGGAGGGCTACGTCAGCTGGTACGAAGGGGTGCAGACCCCTACGCCGGAATCGAAGGCCTTCTTCGAGAAGCTGTCGCACGAGCTCGTGGGCGGGAGCGACCTGAGCGGAACCTACAAGTCGATCGGCGAGATCTGCGGGATTAAGTTCCAGCTCGATTACTTCGGCCTGCTCGAAGCCGACAAGGCCGAACATCCGAAGCGCCACCTCGTTGCCGACGTCGATGCCCTGGAGCTCAAGGCGGAGTACGCACGCCTGATGCGGGAGGATGCGGCCTTCGCGAAGGCGCATGCGAACGACTTCAAGCCGAAGCCCTCGACGGACGACAACGCGCTCATGCTGAAGGCGGTCGAATGGTTGAAGAAGGGGAGTGAGTCACAGAAGACACTCGGCGGCGTTGCGTGCCGGGGGCTGTTCTCCCTCAACCAACCGGCTGAAGACAGTCCGCCCGGACATATGGAGCCGGTGATGCTGGAGTTCCGCAACCGCGCCCTCGCGCAGCGGATCATGCAGTCGAACGACGACAAGATCTTCATCACCTACGGGGCGGCGCACCTGCCCGGCCTGGTGGCGGAGTTGCGCAAGTTAGACCCGAAATGGGCGGTGGGTTCGGTGAAGTGGTTGCGCACCATCGAGGCCCCCGAACACATCGAGGGGAAGCTGCGCGGCCTCGGGAACTGACCCCTGAAATTGCCACCAACCTGAGGACAAAACGATGACAACGCCATCAAATCTGGAATCTGGTTTCGCGCGCCGCATCATTGCTTCGCCTCCCGCTCGCATCCTGTTGCTCGGGTTCATCCTGTTGGTGATGATGGGCCTCAACGGCGACCTGATGGGCAGCTACGGTGCCGAGCCAGTCAAGGCCGCACTGCACATCATCGCGGTGGCCATCGCAGGCTTCGCCGTATACAGCGCTCATGCACACTTCGTCGAGAGATGGGCCGTCCCCGAGCTCAGCACGCCGGGCATGGGCCGCGAGCTCGGTATTGGGCTGTTGGTGGGCGCTTGCCTCTACGCCGTCTGCGAACTGTTCCTGATGGCCATGGGCATCTACCGCATTGACGGCCAGCTTTTGCATGGCCTCGGACGAAGCCTTGAAAAGGGCTGAGTGAGCCGCTCTTTGATGGCTTCGGATGAACCGCCGCAGGGACTCGGGAACGGTGAAGGTCACCATGAAGTGATGGCCCGGGAGTTGCGTTTGATCTGGGTTTCGAGCCATTGTCGGCTCTTTTCGCCCTGGCACGTGGGGCAGTGACGGTTGCCGCAGGAACAATAGAGGACGTGCGGCCGCCCACACTGTTCACATGCATGGGTTGCCGTGCCGGCCTCCCGGGTCCGGCATGCCGTGATCGCATGAATGACTTTTCGATGCGCGATCGGGATGTCATCCCCGAAGCGCTCGATGTATTCCGGGCCGAAGGTTCGGAAGATCTCACCGGGCATCGTCACAGTGAAATCCTCTCATGGTGGAGTTGATGATCTGGTAGGCGTCCTCGGTCCCCTCTTGGGTCAGGTGAAAAAAGACCATGGTGGTTTCGAGGGTGCTGTGCCCCATGTATCTTTGGACAATTCTGGGGTTGACTCCATCTTCGAGAAGGTGGGTCGCATAGCAGTGGCGGAGCGTATGCACCGGGACTTGTCGCTTGATGATTCCGGCTGCGATTCGGGCCGCTCTGAAGGCCCCTGGACAGAGCTTATGGCCATGGGATTCTGGCGGTTTGCCCCCCATTGTGGCCTCTGCCGAGAGCCGGGAAAAGGAGAGTGGGATTCCTGTGAGTGGTCCAGTAGCAACGCAGCAACCGGTAGCTCTCTTCGGGGAGAGGGACATACCGGTCCTTCGCCCCTTTGCCCCGATGGACATGCACCATCATCCGGTTGCCGTCGATATCCGACACCTGGAGGCCCAGGGCCTCCGAGATCCTGAGCCCGCAGGCGTAGATCATGGAAAGACAGGCAAAGTTCTGAAACATCTTGATGTGCTTCAGGATCCGGAAGACTTCTTCCCGGCTGAGGATAGAAGGAAACCGGTGCTCCTTTTTGGACCTGAGATTAGGTGAAGATGTGCCATTCACCCTGGAGGACCTTCTCGAAGAAGAACTTGACGCCGCTCACGGCAATGCGCAAAGTGGCTGAGGACCACTTGTCAACGTTCCTGCGACGCAGGAAATAGTCTTCAAGCTCGGGCTCCGTGATCCGGTCGGGGGCCTTTCCGTAGAAGTCCACGAGCAGGCGTACTGAGCGGGTGTAGGCCTGCTGTGTCCTTTCACTCATTCCCGCAAGCTGCAGGGCTCTCATGGATTGCTGAGTGTAATCCTGGGACATCGTAACTCTCCTTTTCTTCTAAAATGGTCAATGGGATCAAACGGCTACGAAGAGAGGAGAGTTACCACACAAAGACTGCAGGCGATGAAGCTTAGCTGAGGGCTACCAGACGGAGGGCACTATATCAGCGCACGGCAGTCAAGCTGCCGCGCAGCGGCTTACTTGAACCAGGGCGTCAACTCGGTCGCGCATAAGGACGGCGAGCCGGTTACGCCCAATGTTGGGCCACGCCATCAGCGTACTGTGAG
>CAZIEW010000006.1:80717-101872 GCA_964538515.1 uncultured Syntrophobacteraceae bacterium | reverse complement strand
AGTCCGGCCTTCGGCACTACCAGTAAACAAGGAGGCGTAAAACTGGGGGTACGCCTTCGTTGCTTTCGGGCCGATGCCGGAGTGTCGATCGGTCCGGATGGCCCGTCACAGAGGGGGCTCGAGGACCTTGCCCTGTTCAGAGCGATCCGGGGCAGCTTCGTGCTTTACCCCTACGATGCGGTTTCAACCGACCGCATGGCGGAAGTAGCTGAGGGGCTCGTGTCTACCCGCTCGCGCTCAGAAAGCGGGCCGTGAGCGGTGATCCGCGGGAGCTCCTTGATTTTCAGAAGATTTCTTGGAGCGCCATCGTCAGGAGAGTGAAAGAAGTGCTGTGAATCCGGTATCAGTCAGGGCACGGGTCGGGTTGGCGTCTCGATCCCTTGTTCAGATTGTCCCAAGGAGAACGAAAGGCGCGGCAACATGCGATTGGGAATTGCTGCAGATCATGGTGGATTCGAGCTGAAAGAGAGGCTGGCAGTCGCGCTCAGGGCCATGGGGCACGACGTCGTGGATTATGGTGCACACGAGATCCTCGGTGGAGACGACTACCCGGACTATGTCATTCCGCTGGCTGAAGCCGTGGCGCGGGGGGAATTCGAGCGTGGGATCGCCGTGTGCGGGAGCGGCGTGGGAGCCTGCATCGCGGCCAACAAGGTCCCCGGGGTTCGAGCCGCGTTGATCACTGAGATTTTCTCCGCCCATCAGGGTGTGGAGGATGACGACATGAACCTGATGTGTCTGGGTGGTCGCGTGACCGGATTTGAACCGGCGCTGGACCTGGTTCTGATATTTCTGAACGCCCGTTTCAAGGGAGACGAGCGCTTTCGGCGCCGCCTGAGCAAGGTGGCTGAGCTGGAACGACGGGAGCAGACGGCATGAAAGAGAATCCTTTGCGCAGCTTGTAAGCACTTGGTCAGAACGTTTAGCTTGACACGATTCGACGTCCACTCATCGTTTCAGGAGAGCTCCGGCGGCTGATCGAGCAAGACGGGCTTTGCGGATTGACATCGAATCCCGCCTCTTTGAGAAGGCCATCGCAGGGAGCCAGGACTGCGATGCCGATATCCAGTTGCTGGCCTTGGAAGGCAGGAGCGTTGGAGAGATCTATCAGGCTCTCACCGTGGAGGCTATCCAGATGGCTGCGGATGTCCTGCGGCCCCAACGGGGCGGGCCACTTTGTGAAGATGGTGCATAACGGCATCGAATACGGCATCATGGCAGCGTATGCCGAGGGACTAAACGTCCTCCGACATGCCAATATCGGCAAGGGAGATCAAAGCTTCGATGCCGAAACCACGCATCAGCGCAACCCCGAAGCGTACCGGTTCGATTTCAACCTCAACCTGGCAGACATCGCCGAAGTGTGGCGGCGGGGCAGCGTGATCACCTCGTGGCTTCTCGATCTCATGGCGACAGCACTGCTCAAGGCTCCAGAGCTCTCCGAGTTTGGGGGCCGGGTTTCGGATTCCGGAGAAGGCCGATGGACCATCATAGCCGCCATCGACGAGGCCTTGCCTGCGCCGGTTCTCTCCGCCGCTCTCTATGCACGATTCAGTTCGCGAGGAGAGGCGGACGTTGCGGACAAGGTGCTCTCGGCCATGTGCTTCGACTTCGGAGGACACGTGGAAAAGCCCGGAAAGTGAGATCTTCATAGTACACGGTTGCCTATGCGTCGGCTCTGACGATCCGGGTGTTCAAGCGACGGCAAGCGCAGCCTCAGAAGTGCTCACGCTGGATCTCTTCCCCGACTTTCCTGCTGACGGTGGGCCTTTCCCAAGTGCTCGCCTGCGTCACTTCTCAATACGTGTCGGTCGGGATTTTATTCCGACAGGCCACGAGGCAAAGATGTCGGGTTGAAAACCCGACTTACAGCGACGCGACGATACACAGGCTTGCCCACGGTTATTGAGAAGTGACGATCACTCATGTCTGCGTGGTGATTTGAAAACAAGGCAGGACTCCTGCCGTTCTCTTCGGGACTTGACGAGAGCCTCCCGTTTGCTGCGCCAGGAGGTCTCCACCTTCTGCCCATTTCCGGGTACACGAGCCGGGCATTCGAATTCCTGCCTGAAAATACCTTGACAAGCGCCCCTGGAATCCCCTAGCCGTGCTGCGAGGGGTTCGCTCGATTCCTTGGCCCTTGCATCTCCGGCGGAGCTCTTGGGGATGGTTTGTCGTCAAGTGAGCGATGCACTCTGTTTTCTGCGTGATCCTCTGAGGAGCGGGGGGAGAGTCATTGAACGTGGCCGAGACTATTGCCAGGACCTGGTCTATGGGGTTTGCCCTCCAGCTTGATGCGGAGGACGCTGCCTTTCTGGCGGGCATCCATGCCTGGCTTGTCACGAATCCCGACCCCACCTTGGACGAGGACCAGCTCCGCGGCATCTACCGGATTGTGAGCGAGGTGGCTCACGGCGACTCGTCGACGGTGACGCAGCGTGCGACGAGTGCCATCGCTCGACTTCGCGAGCAGCGACTCATGGTCCGGACCGATACGGCTGGTGTGGTTCGCGGTGGCGACTATTCCCTCTCCCGCATGGGGAGCGCCATTGCGGAATGGCTCGGTGAGCGGGAGGGGCTGACCCGCCAGAGCCTGGAAGTGATGATGACGCGGATTCGGGCGGATCTTGGCGAGATCAGGCATGCCGCGGAGGAGGGGGGTGGGCCCGAGCACTGGGAATCCCGGGTGCGGGGCCCGCTGCGGTTGACGGTGACGGGGCTCATGGAGGCGATCGACCGCCGTCAGCAGGGCATGGATGTGCAGCAGGAGGAGATCCGTGAGCGGATCGGGCGGATGCTCGAGGAATCCTGGTTCGAGGCCGTGCGCTCGTGCGAGGAGCTTCTGCTGACCACCAGCGGGGCGCTTCAGGAGCTGCACCGCGCGCTGATGCACGAGATCGAGGGGATGTCGTCTCTGATCAATGAAATCGAGGAGTTGTGCGAGGATGCGTCTCAGACCGAGTCCGTGGAGGCGGTCGCTCATGTCCGAAGGCAGATGGAGCGGATCAGCGCCTGGGGGGAGAGCCGCTTCACGGCCTGGTCCGACTACTACCAGAATGTCCACGAATTCATCCGGTCCGTGGTGAGCGTGGACCCGGACCGTGCGATTCGTGTCCGGCTTCGGGATGCGCTCAAGGTCTATGGCTCGACCACGCTCTGGTTCCTGAATGTGGCCGACCAGCCTCCCTACAAACACTTGCGCGATTCCGCCCGGGAACAGTCCATGGAAAGGATCGAACGGCAGCGCCCTGCGCCTGGAGCCGCCCTTGAGGAGGTTGGCCTCGCGGAGTCCCGCCTGGAACAGCTCGAGAGAGATCTCCACATGGAGCTGCAGGAGCGGGGCGAGGCGGATCTCATGGAAATCCTCAGAAGGCTCCTCCCGGACTACCCCCATCGTGAGCTTTACGTCATGGCCGGCGACCTGGCCGAATGGCTCGCGCGGTGCGGTGCTCCTCAGCCCTTGAGGGAGAGCGCCTGGCACCCGTTGGGAGAGGAGATCGAAATCCAGAACGTGACAGTTCGCCTGAGAGGGAGGCGCGATGGGGGAGAATCTTAGCGGAACGACCTACGAATCCCTCGAGCAGGTGGTCACCGACCCCCTGTTCCCGGAAATCGACCACCGGCTGAGGACCGGAGCCCATATCGACATGGACGACATTCGGTCCTACGAGCTGCTCTTGCAGGCCGAGCCCTTCCTGCAGGGGTTCTACGAAGGTTACGGATGTCGGCTGGTCCATGGCCAGGAAGGCTACTACTATCTCCTTTCGGAGGGGGATCTCCTCGGCCGTCATCGTCTGAGCATCGCCGAGATGCTGGTGGGGCAGGTTCTGGCGCTGCTTCGCATGGATCCGTCGTATCTGACGACGACGGGGCGTATTCCCGTCGACCACGTGCTCTCACACCTTGAAATGCTGCTGGGCCGGCAGAGGCTCGTCGAGCTGCTTGCCACCCGGGCACGGGGCCGCGATACGGAAACGGACAACCGCAAGATCCGGGAAGCTGTCGACAAGGCCGTCAACGGTCTTGCCCGCCTCGGATTTCTGGTCGTCGAGCGTGGGAGCGGACACGTGCTCCCGCGAAAATCGATCATGCGCTTCGCCGACCCCGTGCGAGAATCCGTGGACCCGGCCGCTGCGCTCGGGGATTTGGTGAGGCGCGGGGAAGTGGCGATCGAGGAGATCGACAAGGTCGGAGAAGAGGCTCGGGATGACGACGAAGCGTAGAGCAAAAATCCGGACCCTGATCCTGGTCAACTGGAAGGGCTTCTTCTACCAGGCGTTCGAGATGGACGGGGGGGTGACCGCCCTGGAAGGGGAAAACGGTGCTGGCAAGACCACGGTCATGATCGCGGCTTTCGTGGCTCTGCTGCCGGATCAACGGCTGTTGCAGTTTCGGAATGTGTCCGAAGGCGGCACCATCGAAGGCGACCGGGGGATCTTCGGGCGGCTGGGGTCAAAGGGGGCGGCGTACAGCGTCCTGGAGCTGCTCACACCCGGGGGCGGGCGAATCCTCGCGGGAGTCTTGCTCAGGAAGAAGGCGCCCCCGACCCTGGATTTCACCCGGTTCATCATCGAAGGACTGCCCCCCGACGTCTCCCTGGAGGAGGTCCTGCTGGTCCGTGATGAAGAAACGGAGAGCGTCCCGGAGCTTTCGGACCTTCGCCAGGCCGTCGGCGCGTTGGGCGGCGCCCTCAAGGCTTGTGAAACGGTCGGGGAGTACACGTCGCGCCTGTTTGATCTGGGGGTCGTCCCCATGCGCATGGAAGCCTACGCCGAGCGGGACCGATACAATCGGATGCTTCAGACCAGCATGTACGGGGGCCTTTCGAGCTCCATTCAGAAAGGATTGCGGGATTACCTCCTGGCCGAGGACCCGTCGCTCAGAAATCACGTGGCCCGGATGCGGGAGAACCTCGACGCCTGCCGGGTAACGCGGCAGGAAATCGCTTCCGCCGACCAGAAGTACAAGACCATCCAGGGCGTGTTCAAATCGGGCTACGGCATGTTCGAGGCCGCCTTTCACGGCACGCGCCTCAGGGTCGTCGGTCTCCGGAGAAACGTCGATGCCGCGAGAACCGAGCATGGGCGGTGCAAGGCGGACCTGCTGCGGGCTCAGCGTCTCAAGCGCGACCTCGACCGGAGGCATGGCGAAATCAGCCGCGAGCTGGAAATCCGCCGGAAGGCGCACCGCGAAGCCGAAGCCCTGTGGAACCGCTGCCGACAGGCCCGGGAAGTCGCTCTCGAGATCGAACGGCAAGTCTCGCTGCGATTGGAGGCTGAAAAAGAGCGGGAACGAGCCTTGGGGGTTTTTCGGACCGTGGAGCAGCGGTTCCGGCAGTCCGAAGGGACTCGAGACCGGCTCCTCGCCGAAACGGTACGGAGCGCCGAGGGCATGGCGGATGCCCAAAAGGCCTGGGAGCAGGTCTCCCGGAAGGTGGCTCTTTACAAGCAGGCGATCAGAGCGCTCGACGACGCGCGCAGGACCTTCCCCGATCGGGACGTGAGCGATCGCGGCGCCGAGGATCTCCTGTCGGAATGCCGGAGCCAGTGGAGCCGCGCCCTTGACGACAAGACGCAGGTCGAGCGCCAGCTGGAATCGCTCGAAGCCCGCATCCTGCGCTACGAGCACGTTCTGGATGCCTTGAGGGTGGCATCGAAGGAGGACTTCACGGCAGAGCAGGCTCTCGACGTCGCCCGGAAGCTCGATCAGGAATTCCGCGACCTGACGCGAAGGCTGGAAGAAGCCGAGACACTCCCCGGGCGGATTGAGGAGGCGAGGAGCCTTGCCGGGCGTCAGGAGGAGGTGCGTCGGAGGGTCTCGCTGCTCGAGGGAAGGGGGGAGACGATCGCGTGCGCGGCGGATCTGCGGTCCCTCTTCGAATCCGTCCGGATCGAGCTGGACCGCCTTTCGGAAGAGCGCAGTGGGCTTCAGGAGCGGCTTGGCGCGTCGGGTGTCGAACGGGCTCGGATCGAGCAGCAGATGGAGCGGCTGCAGGCCGATGCCGTCGAATGGCGGGAAGCTCGGCTGTTGGTACGAACGCTCGAAGACGGGTTCGGGACTCCTGTCGCCGACGGCCCTGCCCTGGATGAGCTGAAAGCTCGGCTCGAAGGGGACCTCACGACCAACGGCGACCGGTTGCGGCAGCTCGATGCGGAGCGAGAAGCGGTGGAACAGATGGCGCTGGAGCTGGAATTCGGCGGCGGCCGGCTTGACGAGTCCCTGGTGCGCTTGCGGGATTTGGTGGATGGAAGGCTTGCGGCCGAGCTCTACGATGAGGTGCCGGAAGCGGACGCGGCGTTCGTCGAAGCCAGACTGGGGCCCCTCCACGGGGCGCTTCTGGTTGCTGACGTCGAGGATGCGGCTCGGATGATTGCCCAGGAGCCCGACCGGCTGGATACTGTCTGGCTCGCCGATCCAAGCGATTTCAGAGACCTTCCCGAAGGGAAGTCATGTCCGGGGGCCGAGCTGGTCAAGATGGGCTCGTCCTGGCGTCTGACGCGGCATCCCGAGCGCCCCGTAGTGGGCCGGGCTGCCCGGAAGCGGGAGGTCGACCGTCTGCGAAACAAGCTCGACGGCCTTCTGAAAGAAGTCGAGGCGCTGCGGGCCGAAGCGGCCCGGCAACAGGAAGGGGTGAAGACCATCGCGACTCTTTCGCGGCATTACCGGTTCCTGGGAGCGCCCGATCCAGGGGAATCCTTGAGTCGCCTCGATACCCGCCTGAACGAGACGAAACGTGAGGAGCGCGGAGCTCTGCGACGCATGGAAGCGGTCGATCTTGAGCTGAAGCACCGCCGGGAGCTTCTCGGGGAGCTAACTGGATGCTTGCCGGATGCGGGTCTTTTGGATGATTCGGACTGGGGAGGAGCCCTCGATCAGCTTCAACGCGAGCAGCGGGAAGCCGCTGCGCTCAAGGAGCGCATGGAGGCCCTTCAACCGGCGATGGATCGCGTGCGCGCGGGCTGGCTCGACCTGGAATATCCGCCTCCCGGTCCCGAACTGGTGCAGGCCAGCAGGGAAGCCCTCGCGCGGGCCGATGCGGTGCTGCAGTATTGGGCCAGAGGCAGGGAGCTGCTTGCCATCCTTGTGGACCGGCTTCCTCACCTCGCCTATTCGGATCAGGAAGCACTGATGACGGAACAGGCGAGCGCTCTCGAAGCCTTGAGGAATCAAATGGGCCGTCTGGAACGGGAGCTCCGGGCGGCAGCGGACGAAGTCGAAAGCGCCGGCAGGGATTTGGAGGCGGCCCGCGAGGCGTTCAACCAGGCGGATGCGTCGCACAAGGTGCTCACCGCGAAGGTCGAATCGCTGCGGCAGGACCTCGCCCGGATAGGGGAAGACGGAAGCCAGCGAAGCCTGGAGGAGTCGGAGAAGTCGAAAGGGGAAGCCAAAGAGAAGCTTGTCCTTGCGGAGGTTGCAGAGCGGAAAACTTCCGACGATCTCATTCGGGCCGAAAAGGATGTCGAGATCGCCGAGGACAACAACGTCGCGGCGCGACAGCGCAGGAAAGCGGAGATCGAAGCCCTCTGGCCCCACTGGAGAAACTGGATGAGCCTCAAACGCCGGGCTCTGCGGGAAGGTCTCGCCGACCGGTTGCTCGACCCTCGGGTCGTTCGGGCCTACGATCAATTGGGTCCCCCGCGGGCTTTCGAGGAGTCTTCGGGGCATCAGGGGGAATTGAAGCGGATCCTGCTGGGGGTCCCCCGGGGCGAGGAGCTTTGGCTGGAGGTGGAGCGGACGGGGCAGACGCACGACGGCGAGACGCGGCGCGGGGCCGTGACCCTGGACAGCTGGCTCACCGTCCGCTCCTTTCTGGAGCAGAGCATCCCGAGGGACATCGCGCACGCTGACGACCCGGAGACGGCGCTCCTCCAAATCGAGGATCACCTGACGCGGCTAAACGACCGTCTCCAGGACCAGGAGCGGCGGCTTCGATACCAGTCGGACAGCGTGGCCAACAGCATCCGAACGCGCATCCGGCGTGAGGAGCGGCAGATTCACCGGATCAACAAGGGGCTCCAGGCGATCAGCTTCGGGACCATCGCGTCCATCCGCATCCGGCTGGAGCGCGTGGAAGGCATGCAGCGGCTTCTGGACGGTCTGAAAGTGCAAAAGGACCTTTTCGCTGCCAGCGTCTCCCTGGAAGAAGCCATGGCAGAGCTCTACCGCCAGGTGGGTGGCGGGCAGGTTCGGGGCGATCAGCTCCTGGATTACCGGGAGTACGTGCGGATGAGCGTCGAGGTCCAAAGGCGAGGGACGGAGAGATGGACGAAAGCCACCTCGAGCGTGCTGTCGACGGGCGAGTCCATCGGCGTCGGCGCGGCGGTGCTCATGGTCATCCTGGACGCTTGGGAGCATCAGGCGGAGCTTCTGCGAGGCAAGCGAGACGGCGGAAGTCTGCGGTTTCTGTTTCTGGATGAGGCCGCCCGCTTGAGTCCGCGCTCCCTCGATACGCTGGGGGAGCTTTGCGAGCGCATGGACATGCAGCTTCTGGTGGCGGCGCCGGCTGCGGACCAGGCCAGACGGGGGACGGCCTACCGGTTGGTGCGCCGTGTGGAGGAAGGTGAGGAGGAGCAGGTCGTTGTCCGCGGCCGACGCTTCACGGGGCTATCACTGGAAGGATGATCGAGCCCATGGACTGGGGGAATCCCGAATATCGCGTTGCGATCCTGAGGCTTTATGCCACCCGTGTACTCCGACGCTCACGGAAGCTGCAGCCTTTGACGGAGCACCTCCTGGGACTGGGCTGGGTTACTCAGTCTCCCAGGCAGAGCGAGCTGGTGCTCAATGCTCTCGGGGACCCCCACCTTCCAACCCTCCTGGACAGGATCTGGCCCGATTGGCGGCAAACCTTGCAGCAGCTTCAGGATGCCGGCTTGCCGATTGACGCGAGAAGTCTGGTCGCATTGGCCCGGAAAGCCAGCCCGGCTCAAACACTCCCGGCGAGGCTGCACCACAAGACTTACGCCGCACTGGTGGGCATGCATTCCAAGTCGTCAGGCGTCGGGAGGGTGCCGCAGCCGGGCCTGACCCTCACGACGGACGGGGTCCTTCGAATCCGCCCCAACAAGGGACTGATGTTGTGTCTCGGGGCGAATCGGCTCTCGTGCGATGATCTCACGGTTGTCCTCGACGAGCTGATCCTCACCGAGCGGACCCTTCTCGACGGTATCCGCCCGGCCGGCATGCTCCCGAAGGCGATCATGACCGTCGAGAATCTCGGAGCGTTCATGGACATGCCGAAGCCCCGCGAGCTCCTTCTCATCCACCAGCCCGGATGGAACACTCCGTTGAGCCTGCTGTTCATCGAGACACTCGGCGCCGAGCCCCCCTGGTATCACTTCGGTGACCTCGACCCTGAAGGGATCTCCATTTATCAGCATCTCCACCGGAAAGGGCGGAAGGCGGTGCTCTTCATCCCTTCCTTCTGGGAGAAATACGTGGATGCCCATTCTCGTCATCTTGCCGATGCCTGGCCGGAAACGATCGTTGACGCGTTTTCGCAGCCGCTTCTGAGGCGGCTCTTCGCCGCCGGGAAATGGCTTGAGCAGGAGCCGGTGGTTCTTGACGAAAGACTCGGGCTCGAGCTCGCCGGGCTTGTTCGCAGCCGGGGATAGAGCACGAGTGGTTTGCGATGGGGAAAGCAGGCGGTGAAGACGGTTCCGGATCGGGAAAGAACGGAATGAATCACAGAGAGAACCGGGAGACGTCACGAAGGGCGGACGATTCTCCGGCATTGCAGATCGTCGTTTTTTCGCTGGCGTGCGCGGCCTTTACGACCAGTTCTATCACACGGCCCGTTCTCCCTGTGCTCCGGGAAGATTTCGGCGTCGATGCGACCACCGCGTCCTATACCATCGCGGCGTGTCCGGTGCTCTGTCAACCTTGTTTCGCAAGGCACACCCCCCTTTGATTCCCCCTCAAGGGGGTTGGGGGGTGTTTTCTTGCCCGGCAAAACCACTTTGACGAAGTACTAGAATCGAACCGAGAGGCCTACTCCGATGAACGTATCCTCGCGCTCTTTGTCCACGTCGAAACGGGCGCTCGCCACACCATCCAGCAAGCTCAGTCTCCCCGTTCCATCCGGGTTGTAGAGCTCGTATCCACCTTGAATGTAGGGCTCAATCGCAAAACTGGCGAAGTTAAATGTGGAGCCGATGGCGCCAAGAATGCCCCAGTGACCGCCGCTCAGCGAGTTGGTCGACTTCAGGATGGAAAGCCCGGTTGGCGAAAGGCTGCTCGACAGATTGAAATCTTCGTCTACCCAGCCGTAAAAAGTCTTCAGACCTCCCCTGAGCACAAAGCAAGGGTTGATCTGCGTTTCCGCTGCCATGCGGAAAATCACCTGATGCTCCGTGATCTCCGGGGCCGGATCGAAAGCGCTGGGCAGAGACAGCCTCACGCTGCTCAGCAGATCATTGCCGACATCTCCGATGTTCACGCTCGGAGTGATGCTCATCGTTTGCTCGGTGTTGATGTATTTGTAATAAAGCCCGCCGGCAATCAATGTTCCTTTGTTTGGCATATACTCAAGGCCGGCACCCGTCTCGATTTCAAACGAGGTTTCTTCCTGGTCGTAGTCCCAGCGCAAGGGGAAGCCGTCCACAAGGGTGTTACCCCCGTTGGTGCCTGCAAACACAAGCCCCGTTCCCTGGCCGTCCCGGCTGAGGCTTTTGTAGTCGATCCGCAGCAGGAACGGGAGGTTCATGTTGGGGTTGAGGGCGTAGCGAAGCCAGAAGTCTCCCCCGACCTTCCATCCGCTCACGTCGCCTTCAAGGTCAAAAGTATGACTCGCGCCAAAAGTGCCGATGTCGACTCCAACGGCGCCCGGGTTCACCCTCAGCATCTGACTGGATTCCCACGTGTTGTCGCCGCCGAAGATGGCTCCACCACGGACGGTCGTTCCCCACTTAACAGGTCCGGCCCCACCGCTGACGCCGACTTTGGGTGTGATTTCAAAGTAGGAAGAATCATACGGGAACATAAACGGCGAGAGGGTTCCAAGAAACCCATTGGTATCGGTCAGGTCCAGGAGTGGTTTGAATGATTGCCCATTCAGCAAGATGTTGGTCAGTCGCTGGGATGTGCTGTTTTCCGCCTGATGGTAAGCAATCTCCAGCTCGGAGCCGAAGTTGAGGCTCGCTCCCAACGGCAGTCCATAGATGAATCGTCCCGCGAAGCTGTCCATGGAGCTGTCCATGTCGTAGCTCGTTTTGATGCTGCCATTGCCGGTACCCAGCGAGCCCGCAAAGAGGCCCGATCCGTCATAGTCGCCCCGTTTTCCCTTGTAGTTGAAAAAGAAGCCCATTCTGCCGCTTCCCAGGGGAAAGGCAATGCCTCCCGTAGCGTCGTAGAACTGCTCGTCACCGGAGCCATTGTAGCCTCCTTTGAGCCGGACCAACGGGAGATCCGCAATGGGACGCCCCAGAGCCCTGATGCTGGATGGATTGAGCGTGAAATTGTAGCTCCAGTCCGAGACGTCGCGATATTGAAATCCGAAGTGTCCGTAATAGTTCACCCCTTTTCCATCGGCGATCATTGCGGGATGGATCAGAAAGTCCGACTCGTCTTCCAGCAAGCCGTAAGGGTCACCCATGCCGGCCATGCGCCCCTGCCATGCCAGCGAGCTCCCCACAAAACAAACCGTCGCCAACAACAGAACCCCGAAAACAAACAGCCTTCTCCCCATGTTTCCCCCCCACGTAATGATGTTTGTAATGAAAGAGCCACCCTGTCAGAAAATTAAGCGAACATACGCTGATTCAGGATAAAGTCAAACTATAGCTACCATCATGCCACTTGCGCGAGATCCGCTTGAGTGATACCCGGAAAGGTGAAGCTGCTCGCGACAAGCTTACCGTGGAAAGGAGAGACTGCAATGGCGACCGTTATGATCCAACCGGCCTCGTACGAGAGCGTCCGGGGGGCTGTCGATCGTGTTCTTGAGACCTTCCCGCTGCCCCTGGAAGGGAAGAAGGTTCTCATTAAGCCGAACGTGCTCCGCGTATCGGAGCCCCATGAGGGCATTGTCACGCACCCGGCTGTTCTGCGCGCCGTGGTCGAGTCTGTCGAGGCGAGGGACCCCGCGTCGATCATCGTGGGTGACAATCCGGGCCTTTTCAACTACGGAGCCAATGAAGAGAGCTTCAGGCGAACGGGGCTGATGGAGGCGTCCAAAGGATACTACCGGAACATTGGAGACGAATCCGAGCCCGTCGCGTTCAACCCTGAATTCATGAAAACGGTGAGTGTCTCGAAGGCCGTCCTCGATGCGGACGTGCTCATCAGCCTCCCCAAATTCAAGACCCACGGACTGACGGTCATCACCGGGGCCATCAAGAACAGCTACGGCATTCTGCCCGGGGCACAGAAAGCGCGCCTGCACAAGGCCGCGGGCAATCCGGAGCGGTTTCACGAGCTTGTCGTGGACGTGTTTCGGCTGCGGGTGCCGGATCTCTTCATTGTGGACGCCGTGGTCGGAATGGAGGGAAACGGCCCGGCTTCTCCCGACCTGCGCGATATCGGACTTGTCCTGGCTTCCGACAACGCCGTCGCGCTCGATGGGGTTATCGCCAGGATGATGGGATGCGAGCCGGGGCTTCTTCGGTTTCTGCGGAAGGCGAAGGAAGCGGGGCTGGGCGATTACGACCGGGAAGGCCTAACTGTCATCGGGGAGATCAAGACGCTCCCCAACTTCAAGCTGCCGCCTTTGGGAGGCGAGGCGATCATCCACAATGAAGCGATTCAACAGATGATCCACGGGAGGACGTTGCTGCTGCCGAAAGCCGACCCGGTGCGTTGCACCGGGTGCGGAACCTGCGTGGAGCACTGCGCCGTCTCAGCGCTCTCGATGGGAGCGGACGGGTTGCCCGTCGTGGACGCGGACACTTGCATCACGTGCTTCTGCTGTCAGGAGATGTGCCCGGAGAAGGCCATCACCCTGAGTTGATGCGCTCGTCCGACGCAGCGCCTCGTCAGCCACCATGGCGCTCAGCAGCAGGTACCCCGTGCCGGTGAAATGAACGCCGTCACCGGCCCTGACGGTCTTCCATTCACCGTTCCATCGGATGCGATCCGTGAAGTTTCCGTCTTCGTCGGCAAAGCGACTGAAGGAGTCGATGTAGGTGCAGGTCTCGGGGTAGAGACGTGCGGCATTTCGGATGGCCTCGTTGGCCAGGCGCACCCTTTGGCAAAAGTCGTCTTTGCGCATGGGAGGGAGTCCGACCACCAGGGTCTTGATGTGCTTTTCGGCCGGGATGCGCAGCAGGTCCGCGAACTTGGATTCATACTGTCTGCTCCAGGCAGCCGTTCCCGGGCTATTGTGCGCGTCGTTTGCGCCGAGCATCACCACAAGGACGTCATACCTGTCGCGATCAAGGGTATCCTTGAGAACGCCGTGCCAATCGTAGAAGCGCGGCGAGTCGAGGCCCGTCGAGACCTTGCCCATCTTGTGCATCATCACCCTGCAGCGGGAGCCGAAGGCGTTGTCCAAGGTCATGCCCACACCCACGGCCAGCGAATCCCCCACGACCAGGACCGAAAGGCAGGGTCCGGACGGAGGCGTCGGACGGGAAAGCGTGGATGTCTTCGAGTCATCGACGGCCGGGGTGACACGCTTTCGGGTCGGCCTCCGCGTGACGGAGCGTTTCCGGTCCCGGGTCTCCTTCCGCGCCGCTCCGGATTTCTGCACGTGCGTCGTCTCTTTTCCGGGAGCCTTGCTCCGGGCGGCGGTCGTCTTGCTATCGGCGGGTGCTCCATGGGCAGGCAAGGGAACAGCACCGAGAAGCATCACGGAAAGGATCAGTCCGGCGAGAAGCAGAACGACCCGCCCCGTGGGTCGTTCCAGTTTGATCGATTTTAAATCCATAACGGGCGCACCTCGTTCTCATTGCTCTAAGGAATAGTATTTCTGAATCGCGTTCAGCGCAGTCTTGGCCAGCAGGTAGGACCCATGGGGTGCCAAATGGACGCCATCCTTGCTCCGGACGCTGACCGACCTTCCTGTCTCCTCATCTTCGAAGGCCTCGATGAACTTGCCGTCCTTGTCCGCCAGGGTCGACCACGTGCTGATGTACTCGCAGCCTGAGGCTCCGCGGCACCAGGATTCGATGGTCTGGTTGATGAGCCGCAGCTCGTGGGCAAGGGTCGTGTCCCGCATGATGGGAGCCCCGATCCAGAACAACCGTGCCGAAGGATTCTTGCTGCGGCAGATGTCGTAAAGCCGTTGGAGCCTCGACCGGTACTCGCGCCGCCAAGCCTCGGAGCCAAAGGGGAACGTCTTCTGGGCCCTCCTGAGAGGCTTGTTGTCATTGGTACCGATCATGATCAGCACGATTTGCGGATGCCACAGGCTCACCAATTCTTGCAAATTTTGCTCCCAATCGAAGAAATCGGGGCGAGCCAGCCCGCTGGAAACCTTTCCCAAGCGCTGGAAGTCAACCCGGTCGCTGTATTTGGCGAAATGCTGCTCCAGTTGCTCCCCGAGCGAGATCGACAGTGAATCGCCGACGACCAGGAGCGATAAGCGTTGCTTCGGTATGGGGCGGACCAGGTGACTGGGGGCGGATTGGCGGCGCTCGACAGCTGTCGGAAAGAGTGCGATCGCGCAGACCACGAGGATGATGGCAAGAGCGGCTGTCTTGGGCGTTGAGCGACTCATGGGAAGCAGCCTATCAAATCAGCGCCCGTGCGTCCAGCCGCCGGTCCGTCAGACCACCTTGGAAGAGTGCTCCGACCTGACGCTGTCAGTTCTGGACGCTGGGCTCCGTGAGCCCGGTCTCCAGTTTCCGGAGAATATAGTTTGACAGCAGGTTGCTTCCCTCCATGGAAAAGTGAATTCCATCCTTGGCGCGGATTCGTACCGAGGAGCCGTTGGGCTCCTTCAAGTAGTTCGTGTACTTTTTGTTCTCGTCGCATAGCGCTTCAAACGTATCGATGAATCGGCAGTTTTCCACCCGGCCGCAGGCGTTCTTGGCGGCCATGTTAGCCAAGAGAACCCGATTCTGCAACCCCTCCTCACGAACCACGGGCACCCCGATCCAGCACACCTGCACGTTGTGCTCCGAAGCAATGCGCAGGAAATTCTCGACTTTGCTCTCGTATGCCTGCCCCCACTCGGGGGTCCCCACTGCGCATAACCTGCCGCCCTCGCGGATGTGGTTGTTAGCGTCGTTGACACCCATCATGACCAGCAGGAGGTCGGGGGCGTCTTGCTCGATGAGCATCCGCATGGTCCTCTCCCAGTTGAAGACGTTCGGATTATTGAGACCGCTCGCAACTTTGGCGACGAAGGAGAACACAGCCCCTCTGCGGTCCTTCAGGTCGCGGCCCAAGGACAGGGCGAGGCCATGGGCAAGAGAATCCCCCACCAAGAGCACGGACTGAAAATCCGTCCGTCCGAATGCCTCATTGCAGAGGCTCTTGCCGGAAATCGCCGCCTCTGGAGCCGAATCCGCATGGTCGGTCTGGAATGCTCCAAGCGGGGTGTCAGTCGCATTCGTGGCCGGCATCGTCCCGCCGTAAGGATGCATATAGGCCTCGCTTCGTGCGGCAGGCACAATCCTCGCCGTCTCCTGATCGTCGGGCCGACCGGATGTTCCTCCGATCAGCGCTTCCATGATGAGATGATCTCGAGTCGCTCCATCCGGCTCGTGCATCACGCCACCCAGCTCCCGGTCGGGAAAGGGAGGGAGATGGTCGATCGAAGCCTCGCTGAAGGGCGCACTGCCGAGAGGGTCCGAGCCGTGAAAGGGCAGCTTGGCCGGGACGGGGGGCTGAGGCTTCGCATTGTCTGAGGCAAGTAATGTGGGCTCGGAGCCCCTATCCCGACATTTGCTCTTGTCCTTGTAGGCGCCTTCGAATAGAGATTGCGCGGCACATTCGAGGGAAGTCAGCCATGGCCCCACGCCAGTCTCCGAATGGACTGCGGTTAGTCTCGCAAGCCCAATTCGAATGCCCTCACGGCCTTCACCCTTGTTCAGGTACCAGGAGCCGACGCGGTCGATGTTCAGTGCGGCCACGGCCAGGAGGGTGAAGAGGTAAACGAGCCAGGTACGGACCACCTCAGTCTTCATTGCGTCACCTGTCAGAAGGTCTGCCAATCAGTACGTTGTGTAATCCTTTCCCAATAAGACGCCTGAACGCTAAAACTGGTAATAAATGAATTGCGGAACACCATCGGGCGCGAGCTTCAGCAAAATGACAATGAATACGCTGAGAACCACAACCTGAATGGGGGTGGGCAGCATCTGAAGGAAATGGGTCAAGCCCTCCCTGAGCTTCCACCGCAAGATCTCATGGAGCAGCACCGCCCCAATGATGAGGAGAACGGCGGCCAAGACAGGAGAGGAGAGTCCGATTCCCGCTCCATCGAGTGCGAAGATACGCCCGAGGAGTGCCGTCGCCTGCTCCAGACTGCTGGACCCGAAGAAAACCCAGCCGATCGTCACAAAGCCGAAGGTGGTCAGCCACGAAAACGCGCTCCCAAGGAGCTGCCGGGCTTTTCCAGCCGTTGAGAGTGCAACCGGGTCAAGCGGTTTCGGCTGTGCTCCCGTGAACTTCCCTCGGAGATCGGCAAAAAGATGCGTTACGATGAGTCCAACGCCATGGTAAAAGCCCCAGAGCAGAAAGCTCCAGCGTGCCCCGTGCCAAAGGCCTCCTAGGGTCATGGTGATCAGAATGTTAACGTACTTGAACGGCAGACCACGCCGGTTTCCGCCGAGGGGGATGTACAGGTAGTCTCGCAGCCAGAACGAAAGGGACATGTGCCAGCGATGCCAAAATTCCTTGAGGCTCCTGGCTGAGTAGGGGTTGTTGAAATTGGCGGGAATCGAGTACCCCAGCAGCATCGCCGCGCCGGTGACCAAGTCGGTGTACCCGGAAAAATCGCACAAGATCTGAACGGAATATCCCAGTGCCCCGAGAGTGGCCGTGAACGACGAGAACTCACCGGGATGCTCAAAGACCGGCTGTACCACATGATCGAAAAGGTACGACGACAGCACCAGCTTCTTGGTAAGGCCGGTCAGGATCAGGCTGAAGGCCATGCTGCTGGACGCCCTGTCGAGGCGCATGTTTCCGATCTGGGGAACGAAGCTGGGCGCACGCATGATGGGACCGCTGAGAATCGTGGGAAAGAAGGCCAGGTAAATGAAAAGATCGATCGGAGCCTTCACCGCGCGCCGACCGTCCCGGAAGACATCGATTGTGTAAGACAACCCTTGGAAGGTGAAAAAGGATATTCCAACCGGGACGGCAACGTCCAATTCGGGCAGGACGGGCTTGATCGCCATTTGAGCCAGCATCTGATTGAAGAGCTCGAAGAGAAGGTCGTAGTATTTGAAAAGGACCAGCTCTCCTACCCCTATGACGACATGAGCAGCAAGAAAGGCCCTGCGAGCAAACGCAGTGCGTGCGAGACCGATGCCCAGGCCCAGAGCCCAGGTCCAAACGCTGAAATGAATGAGGATCAGGAGAAAGAGCCGGCTCAAAGCCCCGTAGAAGATGTAAGAGGCGCAGAGCAGAAAGATGCGATACACGGACTTTCGGTCTGCGAGGGACCAGTTGAGCAGCAGTACGACAAGCATGAACAAAGCAAACTCAAGGCTGAGCAGGTCCATGTCCGTCCTTGGCTGAGGATTGAATTCCCCTTGTGCGCACGAAGGTCATGCCGGTTGTGGAGACAGCGCTCCACGGGTGTTCAGGCGATCGGGCACGCACCGTACGAGGGTTGGGACGGTCAGATGCTGGGGTATTGCGTCAGAAAATGGATCGCCTGCTGCTTCAAACTGATACGTGGATGACAGGTGTGAGGTCACGGGTCCCAGGAGAGCAGAGCTGTGATACCCGCGGTCACTCTTGCCTCAGGCACGATTGGCTGTGACTTGCCCAAGGCACTTCCTTGATACTGTGAGCTCCGGGGTCTCGTCAAGAGGATGTTTAAGGTCATCCGGTGACGACCGTCTGCTGGATCTCAGAATTTATCGTGAGCCGCACGTGAGCTGCGGGAGGGGGCCGGGGCTCGCGGACATCCGGCATGAGCCGCCCATGCTGTCTGGAGGTCCTTCAGGCACGTTCCATGGGCCAGGATCGTGGCGGTGGCTGCCGCTTAGGACTGAGCAGCGGCCTCATCTTGACTTTTACCAGTGAATTCCTAGAATTCGCTCCGTGACCGGCCGATTTTCGCTTGAGTCACCCCTCGAGACGGCAGGCCGGTTTGCTTGTCGAACCCCTTGACACCTGTTGCGGAGGAGCATCGTCCATGTCGGTGGATGTGAAGCGAATCAACGAGCAAGTTCTCCTGGAGAGCCGAACCCTTCAGCGCCTGCGCTCGGAGGTGGAAAACGTCATCGTGGGCCAGCGCGATCTCGTGGAGCGATTGCTGGTGGGGATTTTGTGCAATGGCCACGTTCTCATCGAAGGGGTACCGGGGTTGGCGAAGACCCTGACGGTCACGACCCTTGCCAAGGCCATGCAGACCTCCTTCCAGCGCATCCAGTTCACTCCCGACCTCCTCCCCGCCGATCTCGTCGGCACCCTGGTCTACAATCCCAAGGACGGGGATTTCACCGTCAAGAAAGGTCCCCTCTTCCACCAGATCATTTTGGCCGACGAGATCAACCGGGCTCCGGCGAAGGTCCAGAGTGCGCTTCTCGAAGCCATGCAGGAGCGACAGGTCACCATCGGGGATACGACCTTCACGCTTGACGAGCCGTTCATGGTTCTGGCCACCCAGAATCCCATTGAGCAGGAGGGCACGTATCCGCTTCCGGAAGCCCAGGTCGATCGATTTCTTCTGAAAGTGCAGGTGGACTACCCCACGCGGGAAGAAGAGCACCAGATCCTCAAGCGCATGGCCCGCTCCGCTCCCGACACGACAGTCGAGCCGGTGCTCTCACCCGCGGACATCCTCCGATTGCGGGCCTTGAGCGACGAAGTCTACATGGATGAAAAGATCGAGGACTACATCCTGAGCCTTGTTCAGGCGACACGCACGCCGCAGGAGGCAGGGCTCGACATCGGAGACCTCATCCGCTACGGCGCATCCCCTCGAGCGACCATTGGGCTGTGCATGGCATCCAAAGCCTATGCGCTTGTCCAGGGCCGGGGCTACGTGACCCCGCAGGATGTGAAATCAGTCGGCCTGGACGTGCTGCGCCACCGGGTGATCGTGAGCTACGAGGCCGAAGCCGAGGAGAAGACTTCGGAGGACCTGATTCGGCAGATCTTCAACGCGGTCAAGGTGCCATGATCCCCAAAGAGCTAGCACGAAAGATCCGAGCGATCCAGATCTACACCACCAAAGTCGTGAACGACGTTCTGGCCGGGGAGTATGAAAGTGTTTTCAAGGGCCGCGGCATGGAATTCGACGAGGTGCGCGAGTACCAGGTCGGGGACGATGTGCGCTCCATCGATTGGAATGTCACCGCTCGAGCCGGCAAGCCTTTCATCAAGAAATACCGGGAAGAGCGAGAGCTCACGGTCCTGTTTCTTGTGGACCTGAGCGCGTCGGGGACCTTTGGATCCGTCAAGCAGACGAAAAGCGAGCTCGCTGCCGAGGTTTGCGCCCTCCTGGCTTTCGCTGCCATTCGAAACAACGACAAAGTGGGGCTCATCGTCTTTACGGATCAAGTCGAGCGTTTCATCCCGCCCGGCAAAGGGGCCCGGCATGTCCTGCGGGTCATCCGCGAGATTCTGGGCTTCCGCCCCCGACACACGCGAACCGACATTGCCGGTGCGCTCGACTATCTGGGGCGCGTTCAATCCCGGCGGGCAGTGGTTTTTCTCATCAGCGACTTTCAGGCTGAAGGCTTCGAAAAGTCCCTTCGGGTGCTCGGGCGCAGGCACGACGTGATCGCCGTCTCCGTCTCGGATTCGAGGGAGTCTCAGTTGCCCGATGTGGGGTTGATTGAGCTCGAAGACGCGGAAACGGGGGAGATGGTTTTGATCGACACGGGGAGCCGCGAGGTCCGAAGGCGCTACGAGCGGCACGCGGTCGAGCGGGCTCGAGCCCTCACCGACATGCTGCGCTCCATGGGGGTCGATCAGATTCACGTCGAGACGGGTAAGGCCTACCTTCGGGACATGATGACGTTTTTCCGAAACCGGGAGAAACGAAAATGCGCCTGATCCAACGGCTCACTCTCGCCATCCTGGTGCCGCTGCTCGCTTCCATCGCGCTGCCGTCCTGCAAGGAAAACGGGAGGCTCGAAACCGGAGCGCCGAGCCCCAAAACGAGCGCGATTCGAAAGGAGATCCGCAAGGGTCCGTTTTGCGTGCGGCTCCAAGCGGACAAGGACACCCTGAGCATTGCGGAGAGCCTTGTCCTGAGCCTGGAGGTCGAGGTTGAGGAGGGCTTCGAGGCCGAGCTTCCGGGCTTTGGTGAGAAGCTCGGCGAATTCGGAATCAAGGACTACCGGGAAGATCCGCCGAAACTGACTTCCGAAAATAAGCTCCTGTCGAGAAAGACGTACACCTTGGAGCCCTTCCTGTCGGGCGAATACACGATCGAGTCCATGTCGGTCCGGTTCCGAAAGAAGTCCGAGGGGCTTGGAGCGGCCGAGAAAAGCCCCGGCCAGGCTCCGGCTTTCGATGACGAGATCGCGACGGAGCCCGTCACGATCAAAGTCACCTCCCTTCTCGAGAAGGATCAGAAAGAGCTGGCGCTCAACCCCATCCGGGGTCCCGTCAGTCTTCCATCGGGGCCCCTTCCCCTCGCTCTGGTTGTTGGCTTTGTCGTGGTCGCGCTTGCCGGCGCAGCTGCTTTCTTCCTTTTCCGACGCCGGAAGGGTGGGAGCCGACGCCAGGAAGCACCGCCCATACCTCCGCATGAGCTCGCCTACGCGCAGCTGCAGGAGATCCTCGACCAAAAGCTCATCGAGCGCGGCCTGGTCAAGCTTTTCTTCTCGAGAATATCGGACGTGCTCCGGGCTTACATCGAGAACCGTTTTGGCATCCACGCGCCGAAACAGACCACGGAGGAATTCTTTGCAGGTCTCAGCCGCCATGCTCCCTTCTCCACCGAGCAAAAAGGCCTGCTCCTGGAATTTCTCCAAGACTGCGACCTCGTCAAGTTTGCCGAGCACCGGCCGTCGCAGGAGCAGGTTCTCGGTGCGCTCAGCTCATGCCGGGCTTTCATCGGCGCCACGAGTGCCGAGCGG
>CAZIEW010000006.1:56495-80617 GCA_964538515.1 uncultured Syntrophobacteraceae bacterium | reverse complement strand
GTGGGCGCACATGGTTGAGAGTGGAAGCGTATCGAAACACGAATTCAAGGCCGAAGTGAAGCAATTGCTGGATATCCTTGTTCATTCTCTCTACACGAACAAGGAGGTCTTCCTGCGGGAGCTGGTTTCGAATGCATCGGATGCCTTGGATAAGCTGCGGTTCGAGACCAATCGGGGAAGCGAGGTCGTGGATTCCGACCTGCCCCTCGAGATTCGGATCACGTTCGACAAGGACCGAAACCTGCTCGTTGTATCGGACACCGGCATCGGGATGTCGCGGGACGAGGTGGTGGAGAATATCGGGACCATCGCCCGATCGGGGTCGGCCGAGTTTCTGAAGCGAGCGCAGGAGGAAAAGGGCGGGCTGGAAGGTCTGGTGGGCAAGTTCGGGGTTGGGTTCTACTCGGTCTTCATGGTCGCCAGGGAAGTCGTCATCCGGACGAAGTCGTTTATTCCAGGCGAGCCGGCAGTGGAGTGGCGATCGGACGGCCTGGGCACTTACGAGATCGTGAGCCTTGACGAGGAGGTCAAGCGCGGAACCCGGATCGAAGTCCATCTCAAGGATGATGCCAAGGAATACGCTGAAAAGCACCGGCTGACCGGCATCATCAAGAAGCACTCCAATTTCATCTCGTTCCCCATCTTCGTCGAAGACGAGCAAGTGAACACCATTCCGGCCATCTGGCGCGAGCCCAAGTTCTCGGTCACCCAGGAGCAGTACAACGAGTTCTACAAGTTCCTCACCTTCGACACGGAAGAGCCCATGGAGACGCTCCACATTGCCGTGGACGCGCCGGTGCAGTTCAGCAGTCTGCTCTTCATCCCCAAGAAGGGTTACGATCTTCCGGGATTTGGCAAGGATCGCTACGGACTCGACCTTTATGTGCGGCGGGTGCTTATCGAGCGTGGCAATAAAGACCTGATTCCCGAATACCTGGGGTTCGTCCGAGGTGTGGTGGATTCCGAGGACCTGCCGCTGAACATCTCGCGCGAAACGCTTCAGGAAAGCGCACTGCTGCACAAGATCTCCACGGTGGTCACCAAGCACATCCTCTCCCAGATGCTGAAAGTGGCCAAAGAAGACAAGGAGAAATACGTCGAGCTCTGGAACAACCACGGCCGGCTGTTCAAGATTGGCTACACGGATTACGCGAACCGGGAGAAATATGCCGAGCTGCTGCGCTTCAACTCCTCGCGATCGGAGGATGCGAAAGGGCTGGTCTCTCTCGATGAGTACATCGAGCGGGCCAAACCGGACCAGAAGGAGATCTATTACGTGTTCGGACCCAGCCGGGAAGCCATCGAGTTGAGTCCACACATGGAGATCTTCAAGGCAAAAGGGCTGGAAGTCCTGTACCTGTTCGACCATCTCGATGAATTCGCGATGGAGTCGGTCAGAACGTACAAGGACTTTGACATCAAGTCCATCGAGCACGTGGATCCCAAGACCCTTGAAAAGTTCGAGTCCATCGAAGCCCGACAGCAGGTCGAGCCCCTGGGCGAGGAGGACGAGAAGCAGTTTGCAGCGTTTCTGGAAAGAGTCAAGGAAATCCTGGGCGATCGTGTCACGGAAGTGCGGGTATCGGGAAGGCTTTCGGAAAGTCCCTGTTGCCTGGTCAACCCGGACGACGGGCTGACGTCTTCCATGCAGAAGATTCTTCAGATCGTCAGCAAGGACACGTCCATTCCCAAGAAGATCTTCGAAGTCAATAAGGATCATGTCCTGGTGCGCAACCTGCTGGCCATTTACAGGGCCAATCCGAAGGACGAGTACCTCGGCAGCGTGGTGGAGCAGCTGTTCGAGTCCGCGCTGCTGCTTGAGGGCTACCTCAAAGACCCGCACGCCATGGTAGGCCGCATCCAGGACCTCCTGAACAAATCCAGCGGCTGGTACCGTGCGGTGACCCATACTTGAGCCGACGATTTCCGAGGAAGTGATGCGTTTTGAATTTCCCTGGGCCTTTCTGATGGTCCCGCTGCTCCTTCTGATCGTGTGGCTGAGCCTGCGAAAACGGCCGGGCGTAGGGATCACGTTCTCGTCGGTTCGCACGGCGGCTGCAGCCGGAATGACCACGAGGACCCGCCTCAGCCGGCTGCCCCTCATCGTCCGCGCGCTGGCCGTTGTGCTGCTCATTGTAGGTCTGGCGAGGCCCCAGCAGGGACGCGAGGAAGTGCGCGACGTGAGCGAAGGGATCGCCATCGAAATGGTCGTTGACCGATCCGGCTCCATGGGTCAGGAGCTCACGTACGAAGGTGCGCAGCTCAGCCGACTCGAGGTGGTCAAGAAGATCTTCAAGGCATTTGTCCTCGGGAACGGCAGGGATCTTCAAGGACGACCGAGCGACCTTATCGGTATGGTGGCTTTCGCTCGATACGCGGACACGGTTTGCCCGCTCACGTTGAGCCACGGCGCTCTCGATCGCTTTATCGAATCGATTCAGCTCGTGACGAGGAAAAATGAGGACGGAACGGCCATCGGCGATGGGCTGGCCCTCGCTGCGGCGCGCCTCAAAACGGCGGAGGAGTCGTTGAAATCTCCCCACGGCCAGTCTCCGTCGCATTCCACGCAGGGACCTTCCCCGGGCGATGTGGTTCCGGTTTCAAGTCGAGGGACGAGCAAGGACTACCGGATCAAGAGCAAGATCGTGATCCTCCTGACCGACGGCCAGAACAACGCCGGGAAGCGCTCCCCCATCGAGGCGGCGCGCTTGGCCAAGGAGTGGGGAATCAAGGTTTACGCTATCGGGATCGGCGGTCGGGAATCCTTCATGACCATCAAGACACCCCTTGGAGACTACAAGGTGCCGGGCGGTCCCGGCGTGGACGAGGCCACTCTGAAAGGCATCGCGGACGAAACGGGAGGCGCCTTCTACCTGGCGGAATCGGCCGAGAAGCTGCACGAAATCTACAGGGAAATTGACAAGCTCGAGCGGACGGAGATCGAATCGGTGCGCCACATCGACTATGCGGAGCGTTTTGCACCGTTCCTGCTGGCAGCCCTTGCGCTGCTCATCTTGGAGCAGGTCCTGACATCCACGGTTTTCAGGAGGGTCCCGTGAGCCCCATTCGACTCGAAAATCCGGAGGCGTTGCACCTGCTCTGGCTTCTGCCCTTGCTCCTGGGGGTTGCAGCCTATCGCTTTCACAAGAAGGACCAGGCGCTTCGGGCGTTCGCAGAAAAAGCGCTCCTCGAGCGCATCAACCGGTCGGTGAGCCGCGTGAGGCAGTGGTGGAAAGCCGTCCTCGTCTTTGCGGGGACAGGGCTGATGGTCTTGGCGCTTGCCAGGCCGGCCTGGAGTCCGAAGCCGGCGAAAGTCGAGACGACGGGGCGCGACATCGTGTTCGTGCTCGACGTTTCTCGAAGCATGCTGGCCGAGGACCTGAAGCCCAACCGGCTGGATCGCGCCAAGCTCGCCATGCGCGACCTGGTGGACCAGCTCGAAGGGGATCGGGTGGCTCTGGTTGCCTTTGCCGGCACGGCGGTTGTCAAATGCCCCCTCACGCAGGACTATGGTTTTTTCAGACTCATGTTGGATGACACCGGCCCCGAGAGCGTCAGCCGCGGCGGAACCCTCATCGGCGACGCCCTGCGAAAGACACTGGATGAAGTCTACAGTGATCGGTTAAAGCGCTACAAGGATATCGTCCTGATCACCGACGGGGAAGACCAGGACAGCTTTCCGGTGGAGGCCGCCAAGGAGGCCGGTGAGCGCGGAATCCGCCTCATTGCCATTGGCCTTGGCGATGAAAAGGAAGGGCAGCGGATTCCCGTCGTGAACGAGAAGGGCGAGCGGATGTTTTTGCGCCATGAGGGGCAGGAGGTCTGGACCCGCCTCGATGCCGACACGCTGCGAAAGATGGTGGATGCAACCCCAGGCGGACGGTATCTCAATGTGGCGACGGGCACGTTCGACCTTGGCGCCATCTACAGGGACCTCCTGGCCGACCAGGAGAAGCGCGCGCTCGAATCGTTGAAGATCACGCGCTACGAGGAAAAGTTTCAGATCTTCCTCGGAGCGGCGATCGTGCTGCTGCTGGTGGAGATGGTGGTGAGCGAGCGGCAAAGGGCCGAGACACGGATGGACACGGATAAGAGAAGCACGGATGGACGCGGATGAAGGCGAATCGAGGTCAAGGTCCGATCCGTATGATTGTCTTTGCAGGGGGCGTTCTGTGCGCCTGGGTGTTGTTTGCCCCGTGGTGTGCGGGAGCTGATTCCGCGGGAAGTTTGGTTACGACGGGGAACGAGCTCTATGCGGCGGGCGAATATGACAAGGCGCTGGAAGCGTATGAAAAGGCGCTGAGCGAGCAGCCCGGCGCAGGGGAGATCCTGTTTAACCAGGGCAATGCGCTTTTCCGGAAGGGGGAGCTGGACAAGGCTCGAGAGGCCTACCAGGCTGCGGCGCTACATACCAAGGACCCGGCACTGGAGGCTTCGGCCCATTACAATCTGGGCAATGCAGTTTTCGAAGAAGGGCGGAAGCTTCTCGAAAGCGATCCCCAGAAAGCGCTTTCTCAGTGGGGAGAAAGTGTTCGCCACTTCCAGGACGCGCTTCGAATCGAGCCCCATTTTCGTGAAGCAGCACAAAACGTCGAAATGGTCCGCATCTCCATGAAGGACCTCGCCGACCGGTTGAAGAGGGCGGCCGAGGCCGCCGCGGAGCAGCAGAAACAGCGCGAGGAGCTTCAGAAGAAGCTCGAGGAGGTTGTCCGGGAGCAGGAATCCGAGGTCGCTCAGAATGAAGCGCTGCAAAGGCAGGCCGGGCAGGAGTCCGGTGAGTCTGTTGACGGGCCGGCGCGGAAGCTTGCTTCGGAGCAGGATGCAACGCGGGGAAAAACGGCTGAGATCGCAGAAGAGCTGAAGGACGCCATGGCGGGTCAACCGGGGCAGCCGTCGCCGCAGCAGGCTGATGAGCTCAAGCAATCCTTGCAAGATCATTTGACCAAAGCCCAGGAAGCGCAGCAATCGGCGTCGGATAAGCTGACGAAAAGCGAGCTGGAGGAAGCGCGGAAAGACCAGGAAGAGGCCGCCAAGAGGCTCAGAGAGGCACTCGAGGTGGCGAAGAGCCCTGGGAGTGCCGGGAGCGACCAGTCGAAGCCAAAGGCGGACAAGCAAGGAGGAGAGGAAGCGTCGGGAGAGACCGCGCAAAAGCAGGCCGCACCCGGGGATGAGTCTCGCGACGGAAAGGACAACCGTGAGGGGACGGCTCGACAGCAGGGGGCGGGAGAGGAAGACTCCCGTGCTGAGGGGAAGCAGCAGGGAGAGAAGACCGACGATCAGAAAACGGGCGCGCTTTTCAGCGAATCGCCCGAGAGCATCCTCCGTGAAGAAAAGGAGAATCGGCTCCAGCTCCATCGTGCGTATCAAGGTGGGGTCAAGCCCGTCGAGAAAGACTGGTGACCATGGGCGGCTCGCGCGTCAACCGTGCAAACCGGTGAGCCGGGGAAAGGGGATATGTTGGCTTTGAAGCAATTCACACGGGTCGTCGCAGTCATGCTCGCCCTCGCCTGGGGCATGGGCTGCGTCGGGGGGACTTCCCTCGCGGGCTGCGCTGTCCTGTGGGCGGCATCCGAAGGTGGCGCTTCCGCCCGGGCGCTCGTGGAAACGAATGCTGTGTCCGTGGGAGAGCCTTTTGTGCTGCAAGTCCGCCTGGAAGGCAGCGACGTCGCACCGGGCACGGAACCGCCGGACATGAGCGGGATTACGGATTTCACCGTGGACTATCTGGGCGGCCAGAGCAACAACAGCTCCTCCGTCACGATCGTCAATGGTAATGTGAGCAAGGTTGAGACGTTCGGGTATGTCTATTCCTATCGGCTCACTCCCAAAAGGAGCGGGGAATTGACGATCCCGTCCATTGCCGTTCCCCTCGATGCCGCCAAATCGAAGACGCTCCACACGCAGGTCGTGCCCATGCGGGTGACCGAGCCCGAGGCGACCGACGACTTCCATTTGGAGCTCAAATACTCCAAGACGAGCTTCTACCTCGGGGAGCCCGTCCTTCTGACGGTCGTGTGGTATCTCGGGAGAGACGTGGAAAGCGCTGCCTTTAACATTCCCATCCTTCAGGATGAAGCATTTGTCGTTGTCGATCCCAAAATGGATCAGGATCCCAGGAAGCAATACTTCCAGATCCCAATGGGAAGTGGAAAGATACTCGCTGAAAAGGGAAGCGCGAATTACCGGGGGAGGCAGTATACGACGCTTTCTTTCAGCAAAGTGCTTTTCGCCAAAAGACCCGGAAGCTTCGAGACACCCGAGGCGACGGTTTCAACCAAGGCCCTGGTGGGTTATGCTCGTCGCCAGCAGGGGCGAAATCCCTTCGACTCCTTTTTCGACGATGATTTCTTCACGATGGGGAAGAAGGGCGTTTACAAGACCTTCGTGAGCCGTGCGGCCCCGGTCACCCTGACGGCTCGGGCTCTCCCTGAGGAAGGGAAGCCGCCCGGCTTTTCCGGCTGGGTCGGCCGTTTTGAGGTGGAGGCCGCGGCCAGCCCTACGGAGGCGAGTGTCGGCGATCCCATAACGCTCGAGCTCTCGGTGCGCGGCCCCGCCTATCTGGATAACGTGGAGCTCCCGCCGCTCTCCAAGCTGGCCGAGCTGGAGAGCGAGTTCAAAATCCCGGAAGAGATGGCTTCGGGGGTCGTCCGCGGAGATGCCAAGCTGTTCACGCAGACTCTCAGGCCAAAGAGTGAAGACGTCAAAATGATTCCCTCGTTGGCGTTCCCTTATTTCGATGCGGACGCGGGGCGCTACGAGGTTGCCCGTACGAAGCCGATAGCGCTCAACGTGAAGCCGACACGGGTGCTCACCACCGCCGACGTGGAAGGGAAAGCCGGGGACAGTCCGGGTCGGAAGAACGAGCTCGAGACTTGGTCGCAGGGAATCGCGCACAATTACGAGGGGCCGGAGGTCCTGGACCACCACGATTACAGGATCGCGACCATCGTGCGCTCGCCCGCGTGGCTCGCCTCGGTTATCCTTCCATTCTTGGGGTTCGTGGCGTTGCTGGTGACGGCGAAGGTCCGCGAGAGGCAGCGGACCGATTTGGACAAAATCAAGTCCCGGAAGGCCTTGGCGCGTTTCAAAAAGGTGGTTGCTACCATCGGGGCGGAAAGCTCGGCAGGTGAGAATCGGTTCTCGCACCTGCTGGACGCCATGAGGAGTTACTTCGGGGATAAGCTGAGGAGCAATGGGACCGCTCTGACCTACCCGGACATCGAGGCAAAGCTCAGGGATCATGAAATCGACCCTGCGCTCTTGGGGCGCGCTCGTGACCTGTTCGAAGTCTGCGAGCAGGCGACGTACGGTGGGGCGAGCCTGAGCAGGCCGTGGGAGGAGCTGGTCAAGGAAGCCCTCGACGTGGTCGCGGCTCTGGATCGTGTGATTCGATGAACAGACGGATCGGGACAATCATGAATGGGGTGCCCCTGCTACTGGGCGTGGTTCTTGCCGTGGTCCTTCCGGCGGTGCAGCTGGAGGCGACGGATGGCGCGGATGTCTGGAGCCGTTTTCGGGAGGGTGAGGCGTCGGCCAGGCAGGCGAACGAGCTGCTCCGGACGGCCCCCGACAAGGCGAGGGCCCTGTTGGAGAAGGCGGCACTCTACTATGAAGCCGTCCACCGGGAGGGGGGGATTGAAAACGGGAAGCTCTTCTACAATCTCGGTAATATCTACTTCCGACTCGGGGATATTGGAAAAGCGATCCTGAACTACCGAAGGGCCGAGCGGTTCATCCCAAACGACGTCAACCTGCAGCAGAACCTGAGCTATGCGAGGAGTCGCCGCGTTGACAAGATCGAGCCAATGCCCCAGACTCAAGTTCTCCGCACGCTCTTCTTCTGGCACTATGACCTTGGCGGGTCTGCTCGTGCATGGCTCCTCGCCGTTGCTTCCGGAATGCTCTGGCTCTTTGCCTCCCTCTACCTCGTGAAGAGGAAAGCTTGGCTCCGATCGACCGCCATCGCCTGGGCCGCCATCAGTGTCTCGCTCATGGGCTCCCTGGCCGTGGAAGCTTACGAGCAGTCCAGCATCCAAGGCGGCGTGATCCTGGAGAAGGAAGTCGTCGGACGGAAAGGGGATAGCATGGCCTTCGAGTCGACCTTCAAGGATCCGTTGCACGCAGGCGTCGAATTCACTTTGATTGAGCAGCGGAAAGGGTGGCTTCAAATCGAGCTCGCAGACGGGCGACGATGCTGGATCCCCGACTCGGCGGCGGAGATCATCTGACCCCTCTTGGGGGATGGATGCAACTGGGAGACCCGACATGCCGGAGAAAGGGAAAAGGAAGCAGCAGCTCCTGGAGGAAGTGGCTGAGATGCAGCGACGCATCAGATGGCTGGAAGGGGCCTATGCAGAAGCCGCAGCGGAGCGCAAGCGGGCTGAGGAGGAGCTGGCTCGCTATCGGGATCGGGTGGAGGAAAGGGTCAGGGAGCGGACGGCCGCCTTGGCAGGCGTGAACGAGCGACTCACTCATGAGATCGAAGAACGGAAGAAGACGGAGCTGGCTTTGAAGGAATCGCAGCGGATGCTTCAGTCCGTCTTGGACACCATTCCCTCAAGGGTCTTCTGGAAGGACCTCGAATCCCGCTACCTCGGCTGTAATCGCCCGTTTGCCCTCGATGCGGGGCTGCAATCACCGGAAGAGATCATCGGGAGGAACGACTTCGAGATGGGCTGGGCGGAGCAGGCCGAGCTCTACCGGTCGGACGATCGTCTCGTTATGGAGACCGGAGACCCTAAGCTCGGCTATGAAGAGCCCCAGACCATGCCGGATGGTGGCAGAATCTGGCTGCGCACCAACAAGGTCCCCCTTTTGGACGCGGAAGGGAGAATCAAGGGGGTCTTGGGGACGTACGAAGACATCACGAGAAGCAAAGAGATGGAGGCGACGCTTCGTTCCACGGAGACCAAGTACCAGATCGTCGCGGACAACACGTACGACTGGGAGTATTGGATCAGTCCCGAGGGGCGGTTTCTCTACACGTCGCCGTCGTGCCAGCGGATTAGCGGCTATGCGGCCAGCGATTTCGCCGTGGACCCCGGGCTGCTGATGCGGATCGTGCACCCGGATGATCGCCCCCAGTTTGAGCACCATGACGGTCAGGATCAAAAGCCCTGCGCGGCGGCGAGGGAGCTCGAGTTTCGTATCCTGCACCGGGACGGGACGACACGCTGGGTCGGACACGTCTGCCAAAGCGTCTTCGACGCTCAAGGACGCTTTCTTGGGCGTCGCGGCAGCAACCGTGACATTTCCGATCGGAAGAAGGCAGAGGAGGCGCTGAAAGATAGTGCCCGAAAGCTGAAGCTGTTTGCCTACTCCGTTGCGCATGATCTCAAGAGTCCGGCGATCGGCGTCTATGGACTGGCCAAGCGACTCAGCAAGACCTGCAGAGCGACTCTTGACGAACGGGGCAGGAGCTATTGTGATCAAATCCTGAAGGCCTCGGAGCACATTGCTACCCTGGTGGATCAGGTCAACCTGTTCATCGCCACGAAAGAAGCCCGCCTCACCATTGAGTCAGTGGACATCTCAGAGCTTCTGAGGATGATCCAGGAGGAGTTTTCGGCACGATTGAATATTCGTTGTATCGAATGGCTGGTGCCCGTCGGGGCCTTGGTCATCAGAGCCGACCGGATGTCAATGATCAGAGCCTTTCGGAACTTCGTTGATAACTCTTTGAAATATGGCGGAGAGAGGCTGAATAAGATCTGGATTGACTATGAAGAGACGGATACATTTCATGTCTTTTCATTCAACGATAATGGTAAGGGTATGAAGGAATTAGACGCAGAGAATGTATTCATGGCGTTTCAACGGAATGAAACATCACGAGGGATTGAGGGCACAGGTTTGGGGCTCGCCATAATAAAGGAAATAGCTGAGCGACACGGTGGAAATGTCTGGATTGAGCCGAGACCTGATAGAGGAACCAGCTTTTTTTTATCGATTTCTAAATACATATAATGGATAAAACTATTAAGGGCACTGTGATTATTTACCTATGCACTACGTATGTTTTGGAAAAATAAAGCAATTGCTTCCATTATCGTGGCACTCAATAAAGACAATCATAGCGCCGGCAATAACCAAAAGGAACATTCCAAGAAAAAAAGAAATGTCAGCAACAATCTTAATCCATGATCGATCCATCTTTTTAATGGATAAGAAAGATGCAACGCTTGAGCACATGAATATTAATGTGTCAATTGAAAGCAGCTCATCCGCATAGGTCGATAAAACATTATTCGTGACCCTTAGTAACGTGATGAGTCCCAAACATACGCCTATCATTGTTGGTGATACTGTAAATATATGCTCCAAAACCTTTCTTTCAATATCTTGCTTGAGCTGCATGTTTGTCCGTTCTCCCCATCCCCCTATGACCGTGTCTCCCTCTCATCCCGTCTTGATCTGCGTCGTGATCCCCTCATTCACGCCCTGAGTAGCTCTCAGTTATAATCTGTGCTTTTAGCACTCTTGCTCTCAAGGCTAGACCTCTAAGAAGCGACGTATTATATACAGCGAGCAACAAGTGTGGGTTACCCGCGCCGGTCACTGCGTCCATTCCGTCACTTCCTTTTGCCCTGTCTCATCCCGCCTCCCCAGGATGCTTCGGATTTCGTTCACACCGTGGCATCCTTCCCCTTTTCAAGGATGGAGCGTCGCCACTTGCTCCTTTGCCGCAGACTTGCCGGGGCGATGGTGGAATGCGTAGCTCGCGGTTTGATAGTAGGCCCTGGCTTGCTTTGTCAGATCACTATCTTCTGCGATGGGCTCCAGGCTGCCGGTTCCCAGGTCACAACGATAGGTCGATTCCTGCCGCACGGGCTTCAGGACAATCAGCTTCCCATCCTTCACATAGCCCAGCTTCTGATAGTTGGCCACCAAGGCCCGCTCATCCTCTTCATGCATGTTGAAAATGTTCTGGCCGTAAAATCGACTGTCGTAGCTCCAGTTGAGCAGAGCGAGCAACGTCGGCGGATAGTCGATCTGGCTGCAGAGTCGATCCACGCGCTGCGCCGGAAGCAAGGCGGGGTTGTACAAGATGAGAGGAATCCTATACTTATTAACAGCCAAGTCCGCTCTTCCAGCACTGTTCGCGCAATGGTCGGCAACGAAGACGAACACCGTGTTGGGGTACCAGGGCTTCTTGCTCGCCTCCCTCATAAGCTCCCCGATGGCGTAATCCGTGTACTTGACCGCGCCCGCCCTCCCGGAGTGAGACGGGATGTCGATACGACCTTCCGGGTAGGTGAAGGGTCTGTGGTTCGAGGTGGTCATGACGAAGTGGAAAAAGGGTTTGCCTTCGGCGTATGAACGGTCAGCCTCGGCCAATACCCAGCGGTATAGATCCTCGTCGCAGGCTCCCCAGGCGTTGGCAAAAGTCACGGCGTCGCCCGAAACCGACGACCGATCGACGATTCTATAACCGTTGTGTCCGAAGAAGTAGCTCATGTTATCGAAGTAGCCATACCCTCCATAAAGGAAGACGGTATCATAGCCGCGTGCCTGAAAAAGTGATCCAAGGGTGAACAGATTCTCGTTGTTCCTTCGCTTGATAATGGATCGGCCCGGGGTCGGCGGCACGGAGAGGGTGAGCGATTCCATGCCGCGGTCAGTCCGTGTGCCGGTTGCATAGAATCGCGTGAAAGCAATTCCCTGCTCGGCGATGGCCCTGAGATTAGGTGTCAGGCAGTCCCCATTGGCGAACGCGCCCATGAAGTCGGCACTGAGGCTCTCGACCGTGATCTGGATCACGTTGACTTGCTTTTCCTTTCCGCCGGGCCTGATTTGACGCTCAAGGTCCAGAGGGTCCCCGGAAAAACCAGCTGATTCATGGCCCAGGATCCGTCTCATCTCACGGAAGGCCTCTCGCTCGCCATCGAGTTTGTAAAATTCCTCATATTCAATTTCATTGTTTCGGAAAGCGGAGACCAGAGAATAGAGACCGTTTCTCGCCAGTTCCTGGTTGTAGACGTTGCCAAAGCCTGGAGCCATCCAGCTGCTCAAGCCCAGGGAATACAGGAGCGGAAGCAGGAGCATGCCCGCCCCCCAAATGAGGCGTTTCCTAGGAGGGCTGTGGGACGTAAGCCAGGTTTCGAAACAGTCGGTCTTGAAAAGGCCCCATGCAATCAGGATCGTGAATGCGAGCAGGATGCTGAGGACGAGGGGGAGGGGATAGGACTCGCGAATGTTTCCAATAACTTCCCGTGTGTAGAGGAGGTAGTCGACAGCGATGAAGTTTAAGCGCGCCCCAAATTCCTGCCAGAAAAGCCACTCCGTCACCGCCAGAAACAGGAGGCCGTAGATGCCCGCAAGAAGCAGGGAGATCGACAGATAACGGTTGAATGGACCCATGAAGATCCGATTCGGAAGAAACATCAGGTAAACGACCATGGGTGTCAGAAGATAAGACGCCGCGGCCAAATCAAAAATCACCCCCCAGGCGAAGACCCCAAGGATTCTCAGGAGGCTCCAGTCCACGGCATGGCGGGCCGAGAGGAGCAAAGCGACCCGAGTCGTGAAGGCGATGCAAAGGAACAGCGTGAGAAAGAGGACAACGCCTCCAAAACGATTGCTGAAGATAGGGCCGCTCACGGCAGAGGTTGTGAGCCGTGACGGACGGCTCTTTCGGAACGAAAGTGCTCTCATGGCATCTCAGTGTATTTGGGGGTGCTCGTCGCGCGTTTCGATCGCAATCGCTCATCTCGGCAAAGGGGCGCAATCGGGCGGCTGGTCACAAGCGTGAGCGTGTGGCCTTCTCAAAGGCAGCTTCCCGATAGACCTGCGGCAGTGTGTGCAATGAGCGCGCTCGCTCAACGCTTGCCGTCTTGGATCTCGTTCGCGCTCGCTGCCTTGTCGACCCCTTCCTCGGCCTCGCTGCCTACAGACCGTTTGAAATCTTTGATTGCTTTGCCGAGAGAGCTCCCCAGTTCAGGCAGCTTCCCTGGACCAAAGATGATCATGACGATCACGAGAATCACAATGAGATGCATCGGCTGGAAAAGACCTGAAAACATAAGCCACCTCCTGGCGGTGAAGAAGCAACGTCGATCGGCTTCGTGCAGGATCAGGATTGCGTCCCAGCTTCTCTCCTTGCGGCCGAACGGAAGGCCCTTTCGCAGCACATGCACGCAGGGCCGCCCCTCGGGAGGCAGGCATTGGGAGACGGCTTTCCCCTGGCGGGGACGCGAGCCTCAACAAAGACAGAGATTGGTCTCGGGACAACATCAGGCGTGGTGCAGGACGATCGGCGGGGCTCGAATGCATCGATGGGAAAGGACAACGCAGGGGGAAGACTCCTCAGGGGAAATCGGAGCGGAGCCGGAAAGAGACGCCACGTACTGCCAAACGACACCGACGACCCACTGGCCGTCGAATTCGCCGTCCACCGGGATGATGCACGGGGGCGAGCGGCCGGCAATACGGTGCTCGTCCAGGCGGGAGACCCCTTTCATATAACAAACGGTTGCTTCTCCCGTGGACGGATTCGCGTAGAGGATGTCGGGTGCCCCGTCCTCGTTATAGTCACAGACTCCCAGGATGCGCCATGGAGGCAAAAGGGTCGCAACCGATTCTGCCTTTAGGCGGGTTGCCCCGTCCATATACCACGCAATGGCCTCGCCGGTAGCTGCATTGCTCCAGAGCAAATCAGGGCTCCCGTCACGGTTGAAATCTCCCACGCCCGCGAGCTCATAAGCTCCCTCGGGCCGTCCGACCGTCTCTTGACGGACCACACTCCCATTCTTGAGATACCATACCACAGCCTTGCCGGTTGATTGGTCAAGCAAGAGCAGGTCAGGGCTCCCATCCCAGTTGAAGTCCGCTACGCCGTGAACCGTTCGGGAGGCTTCAACGACAATCCCCGTGCGCTCTTCCAGACTTGGAGTTGCATCGCCTCCAGACCGGACCAGCAGCTCTCCCGTCTCGTGGTCCGTCACAAGAAGGTCGGGGATGCCGTCCAGGTTGAAATCTCCGACGGGGGCGCTCGGATAGCTCTTGGCCGCCAACCCGACTGAGGGCGCAGACCAGACGATGAGGGCGGCGAGCAGGAGTCCCAGAAACGGAATGAGCTTTTGCTCGCTGCCCAAGACGTTGGACTCTTGGGATCCTATTGGCTGGAAGTCCCTGGTGGGGGGGTGTTTGCGCTTCAGGCTCAAAAGTGCCACAGACCTCTCGATCCAAAAGAAAGGAGCACCAAACCATCATGACCGGACTAGCCCGATGGTCCAATTAGTAACGGCTTAGCGGCCTAGAGTCAATCGTTTCGAAATCGGACGGGCGAGAGCCCTCGCACCGAGGACGTCGGGGGCGGTCTTCGCGTCGATTGTCATGGGCTCACTCTGTCGGAGACTCGTTTCCGGTCGTCTTCATCCCATGGCTTGTGCCGCGAGTATTGTTTTTGCATCAACCAGCGGCCATTTTGGACCGCGGACACCGTGATCGAGGCCACGATTCATGCCGCAACGGTCGTATCGTTCTCGTGGAGACATAGGGGCTTCCTGAGACACTGAGGATTGAGCTGAGAATGCTGAACGAATTGACTGACGGAAGAGTGCTGATTGTTGATGATACCAAGACCAACATCGACATCCTGGTCGCTGCGCTGAGAAATGAGTGTCGAATCAGCGTCGCAACAAGTGGCCCGACGGCTTTGGCGCAGGTGGATCGCAACCCGCCCGATCTGATTCTACTCGACATCATGATGCCCGGAATGGACGGGTATGAGGTCTGCTCAATTCTCAAATCCAAGGAGGAGACCCGCGCGATCCCAATCATCTTCATCACCGCCCTGAACGAGGTGCGGGACAAGTCGAAGGGGTTCGATCTGGGCGCAGTGGACTACATCACCAAGCCATTCGAGATCGCCGAGGTCAAGGCGCGGGTCCGCACGCATCTCTCCCTGCGACACGCCATGCAGGCGCTGGCCGATCAAAATCGAATCCTGGACCAGAAAGTGGAGCAGCGGACCGAGGAGCTCCGCAGCACACAGCTCGAGATCATCTATCGATTGGGGCGAGCCGCGGAATACCGCGACAACGAGACCGGGCTGCACATCAAGCGCATGAGCCATTTCTGCAGGGCCATCGCGGCCGCCCTCGGCTGTGACGACGACTTCTGCGACCTTGTCTTTCACGCCAGTCCCATGCACGACATTGGGAAGATCGGCATCTCCGACACGATCCTGCTGAAACCCGGACGTCTGGATGCGTCGGAATTCGCCCTCATGAAGACCCATACCGCCATCGGGGCTGAAATCCTGTCCGGTCACGATTCTCGGCTGCTTGAAATGGCCTATGTCATCGCGCTGACGCACCACGAGAAATGGGACGGCTCGGGCTATCCGCAAGGGCTTTCCGGGGAGGATATTCCTCTGGCCGGACGAATCGTGGCCGTCTGCGATGTTTTTGACGCCTTGACCTCCAAGCGCCCCTACAAGGAGCCTTGGCCGCTCGAAAAAGCGCTCAATGAAATAAGGGCCTGCAACGGCACTCACTTTGACCCGAAGGTGGTCGATGCCTTTTTTAAAGCCTTGTCTGAAGTCCTGGGCATCAAGGAGCATTTCGGCGAAGACGACGGGGTACCGATATCCCTGCAAAACGTTGCGGGAATGGGGGCTTCTTTGGGGTAAGCCGGTTGGGTGACGAGCAGGTTGGTCCCTGAGGAAGCTCGTTGCATCGCAACCTACTCGAACCAGCCGTGCGATGGCGTCAGGAGCGACACAGAAATCAATCACCACCGGCATTTCCCGATTCCGATCCTCGACCAGCTCAATGTTATGGAGGTCTTGAAGGCCTGCGGAGCCGTCGAGTCGACACGGGCAGCGACCGGTGTGAGTGGAGAGCAAGGTGATTGACGAGCGGAACGGCGTGATGGATCAGGAGGTGTTTGACCAGAAAGTGGCGCATAAGCAGACTCCCCGCGAGCCGGGTGAGCGGTGCGCCGCATCTCCGGCGCCCTCGTGCCCCTATCCGCGAGACGTGACGTCCTTCAAATCCAAGCTCAACCTGTCGTTTGTCTGTGTCGGCGCGCTGGCTCTTTGCACCGCCCTGGTGGCTCTCATTGCCTTTCATCAGCTGGGTGACGCCATCGACAAACTGGAGGGGGAGGCTCTGCCCCGAATGGCCACCGCCATGCGCCTCTCGGAGCGCACCGCACTCCTTGCCGCGTCGGCACCGGTTCTGGCGGCTTCCGAAGATCAAGAGCAGCTGGAGGAGCACAGCGCCCGTCTGCATTCCATTCTCTGGGAGATCAACGCGAGCATCGATCAGCTGGCAGCGGCCGCCGGCAGTCCATATGTCTCCGACATTCGCCGGCACGGCGAGCGGATGGCTCTGGTCCTTGACCAGCTCAAGGAAGCCACCCAGGTCATGCTGGAGCTGAAGAATCAGCGCTCTCAGACGCTGGCCGGCGTGAGAGAGGTTCAGGAGAACTTCACCCGTGCACTCAGTCCCGTCGTCTACGGGGCGAAAGCCTACACCAACCTCGAGGCGCGTCGCGCCGTCAACCGGAACAAAGCACGTGTTCGTGAATACGTGGATGCCATGGTCTCGTCTCCGTCAACGCCAGCCAAACGGGATCAGCAGCGGCCTCATGAAACCTCGGATGCGATGCAGGCGGCGGTGGAGGCCGGCACCTCTCAATTCGTCGAAGACGCCATCAAGAATATCGGCTCTGCTTCGGATATCAAAGCCGAGGGCAATTTCATCCTGGGAATTCTGGCCACCGTTTCAGACGTTGAGGACCATAAGAGCGTGATCACGCTGCAGAACCAAGTGAGGACGTCTCTTGAATCCTTCCGAAATGCCAGGCTGATTTTTGACAAAAGCGACCTGGCCGAGCGCAACCCGATCCTGGCCGACACCTTGAGAAGCTTGGAGCTCAGACTGCTGGACCTCTCGATTGGAGAGAAGAACCTCTTCCTCACCTGCACGAAACTCTTGGAGGTCAACGAGGGCATCAAGCAGCGCTTCGCGGAAAGTCGGGAAATCGCTTCCTTCATGACCCAGCAGGTGGATGATCTCGTTGCTGCCGTTCGAGAGTCCATGTCCGTTCTGAAAGTGGAGATGGTTGACAAGAACCGCAAGCAGACCATTCTGCTCATCTTCGTCTCTCTTGGAAGCCTCTTCATGATCGGGCTCATCGGGTTGATTACCGTCCGGGTGCTGGACCGATACGCGTTCGACTTGAGGGTCGCCAAGGAGCGGGCGGAGCAGGTCAAGCAGGATCTGGAGACGGCCAACGTCGAGCTGAAGGCAGCCATGGAGCGCTCAAACCTCCTCGCCGTGAAGGCGAACGAAGCGAATTTCGCCAAAAGCGAGTTTCTGGCCAACATGAGTCACGAGATCCGCACTCCAATGAACGCCATCATCGCCATGACGGATCTGACTCTGCTCACGGATTTGACGCCCAAGCAGAACGAATATGTTTCTCTGGTGGCGTCCTCCTCACGCTCCTTGCTGAGGCTGCTGAACGACATCCTCGATTTCTCGAAAATTGAAGCGGGCAAGCTCGAGCTCGAGATCGCGGATTTCAGCTTGAGAGACTTGATTGAGGATTTGTCCGACCTGCTTATCGACAAGATCTCGGCGAGAGAGATCGAGCTGGTGATCGAGCTGGCTGAAAACGTACCTGAATTCATTTCCGGGGATTCGCTGCGCTTGCGGCAGGTCCTGCTGAATCTGATGAGCAACGCCGCCAAGTTTACGGAAAAAGGAGAGATACACGTCAGCGTCGAGAGGCGAGAGAAGGTCGGTGAAGGCGTCGAGCTGCTCTTTTGCGTCCGCGATTCGGGGATTGGAATTCCGCGGGAAAAGATCGATTCTCTCTTTCAGGCGTTCACGCAGGCGGATGGATCCACGACGCGTCGCTACGGGGGAACGGGGCTCGGCCTGGCCATCTCGAAACGGATTGTGGAATTGATGCATGGAGCCATTTGGGTGGAAAGCACCGAGGGGGAGGGGAGCTCCTTCAGGTTCACAGCGCTTTTCGGGCGATCCGCCATCCGTGGTCCTTCGGCGCGCAAGCTGCCGCCGTTCTTTCGCCACACAAGGATTCTGGTCGTAGACGACAACCGGGCCTCCCTGAATGCGGTGCGCCGCATGCTGGAATCGTCGGGGATAGACGTCGAGGCGGCCGCGAGCGGGTCAGAGGCCATCGAGATGCTGACACGGGCATCGCAGGCGGTGGATACCGCAAAAATGCCGGACTTGCTGATCCTCGATTGGCATCTGGGAGACATGAACGGGGAAAGTGTACTGGAAAAGATGAGGTACAATCTTGATCTGCAGCATATCCCCGTGCTGCTGATGACGCCTTGCAGGCGCGAAGACGAGGAAATCGGTCCGGCGACCCTCGGTGTTGACGGCCTGGTGATGAAACCGGTCAAGCAGAGCGACTTGTTCGATTCGGTCGTGAATCTCATTGGAGGCGTCGTCCTCCGAAAGGAGAATCGGGAACGGAGCGAGAAGATGGCGCCCGTCGTACGGCGGGATAACGTGCGAATTCCGGGGGTCGAAGTCCTGGTGGTCGAAGACAATCACATCAACCAACAGGTCGCACGGGAGATCTTAAACGGGGCGGGCGCCGTTGTTCAAACCGCGGACGATGGCTTGAGCGCGATCAAGAAGCTTCACGAAGCCGCCTTCGATGTCGTGCTGATGGATGTTCAGATGCCGGTGATGGACGGTCTGAGAGCGACACGAATGATCCGCTTGAACCCCGCTCTCCGTGACCTGCCCATCATCGCGATGACCGCCCATGCCATGCAGGGGGACCGTGAGCTTTGTCTCGAAGCCGGCATGGATGACTACATCGCGAAGCCGATCGACAGGCGGGAGCTTCTGGTCACCCTCGGCAAATGGATCAAGCCCAGGGACCCAAATTTTTCCCTGGAAGACGATGTTGTTGATCTTCCGGACCGGGAGGTGCCGTCCGTCGTGTCAATCCTCAAGGAGGCCGGAGCCCGTGCAGGGGTGGACGTGGAAGAGGCATTGGAGCGGTTCGGTGGGGATGAGGGTCTTTTTGAAAAGTTGTTCAGCAGTGTTCTGGATACATTGCCGACGATGATCCCGGAGCTTCGGGACGACCTCAAGCGGGGAGACAGGCAAAATGCCGCCAGGCTGGCCCACACGCTGAAGGGCGTTGCCGGCAACCTATCCGCAAAGCCCCTGTTTGAAGCGGCTCGAGAGCTGGAGCAGACTATCCGGGATGGGGAGGAATCAGACCTGGAGCAGTCGATCTATAAAGTGGATGCGCTGCTTGGGGGACTGCTGGAATTCTCCCGCGACGCCCTCGCCTTCCTCAAAGATATCCCTGAGCCCAAGTCTCCTCCTGTTGATTCCGGGGCCGTCGTCTCGGACCGAACTGCAATCGGTCCATCCCTCCCCGTGGATTCCTTTCCCGATCCCGAGAAAACGGCCGTTACCAGCGGCCGGTCTGAAAATCCGGCGCGCGAGAACGGGCGAATCGAGCAAGCTCTCGCGGACTTGACAACGCACATCAAAAATTGGGACCCGGTCGGGTCGGAGCAAGCCCTGTCCGACCTAAAGTCCCTCCTCGCCCAAACAGGTCCGACCCCGCATCTTGAGCAGCTGGCGGCACGCCTCGACAACTACGATTTCGACGGAGCCGCCCATCTTCTCGAGGACCTGGCCCGGTCAATCGGCCACCATGGCAACGCTGCTCCATCATGAAGGCTTCACGGGTTGATCCGGCCCATGGCTGCTCACGCGCGGCTCGGCGTTGGTCGCCAGACGGTATTCCGACGTGAGAAGAAACCGCCATTGGTCCTGACCCTGGAGCTCGAGCACGCGGTCATGGTAGTCCAGGATGCTGGCGCGATGGCCGACGCTGATGTAACGGATGCCGAGCTCCTTCAGCTTCCTGTAGAGATTGCCCTCGTCTTGCATGTCCAAAGCGCTGGTGGCTTCGTCGAGAACGGCGAATCCCGGCTGGTGGATGAGTAAGCGGGCAAACGCGAGCCGCTGCTGCTCACCGAGAGAGAGCACATCCGCCCAATCCAGCTCCACGTCGAAGCCCCCCACGCGCTCAGGGAGGCTCTCGAGTCGGACCGTCCGCAGAGTGGCCCTCAGCTCTTCCTCCGAAACCTCGCGGTCAAGGCGGGGATAGAGCAGCTGGTCCCTCAGGGTCCCAAGCAGCATGTAAGGTTTTTGCGGCAGGAAGAAAACACGCTCGAGCGGCGGCCGCTGAATCACGCCCTCGCCCTGGGTCCACAATCCGGCAATGGCCCGAAGCAGGGAGCTCTTGCCCACGCCGCTCTGGCCGACAATGGCCAGAGTCTCCATCCGCTCGGGCGCTACCGTCAGGTCGCAAAAAAGGGCTCGCATTCGGTTCGGAGTGAGCAGGGTAAGGTGGGACAGAGCGAATCCGTCGGCTTCTTCGGATCGGATACCCGGAAGACGCTCGTGATCGGGCGCCAAAGCGTCCGAAAAGGTCGAGAGACGCTCCACGCCCGCGGCGAAGCTCGTGATCTGCTCAATCTGGGACACGATGAGCGAGAGGGCCTTGTTCACCTGGATGAAGGCGAAATTGGCCTGCACCATGTCCCCATATTCGATCTCGCCGCCGAAATATTTCGGGAAGAGGACGAGGAACGGAAGGACAACCGGAAGGTAATCGTAAGCGGTTGTAAAGAAGGAAAGGTTTCGCTGCCATCCGATGAGCAGACCGAAATTCCTCAGCACGTTGCCAAAGCATCCGGCGATGCGGGCGTGCTCGGGTTGTTCTCCCTGATAGAACGCAATGGATTCCGTGCTGTCCCGCACGTGGACCAGAGAGTAACGAAAATCCGCCTCATAGCGCAGCTGGTTGAAATTCAACCGGACCAGGCGCTTGCCGATCAGCACCGTCAACCCTGTCCCCACCACGGAGTAACTCAGAACCACGACAACCAGGAGCACGGACTTGGACCAGAGGATCCCGGTGAACGAGACCAGGTCCATCACCGATCCGAGAAGGACCAGCAGAAACGTCAGGGACGTTCGGGTGAACGTGCGAATGTCTTCCATCATTCGCTGGTCCGGGTTGTCAATCTGACCGCTCAGCTCGATCTCGTAATACTTGCGATTCGAGAAATATCTGGTCAGAAACTCGTAGGTCATCCATTCGCGCCAGCGCATTCCCAGGTAGTTCTGAACGTACGAGTAGAACGCGACGATGGGGATCCCGATCAGGAAACCGCAAAAGTAAACCGCCACAAAGAGATAGGCCGTCCCTTCGTCCTTTTTCACCAGTGCGTTGGTGAAATAGTTGCCAATGTAACTGAAGGCGACGTTGATCCCCGTGACGGAAAATGACAAGAGCAAGACCACGGCAAGCAAAGTCCAGGCTTGCCGTCGCTCCCGCAAGTGCGGGCTCATTGCCAGGAAGGCAAGGATCGGGAGCATGAGGGTCGCCACGAAGATCAGCCACCTGTTCGAGTGGAGCATCTCCATGATCAGGGCCAGCAGTCCCCCAGCCACCTGGTTGGTAACCGTCGGCGCGAAGTGGTCGATAAGCAGGAGACAACCCGAGACGACCACGGATAGAAGGCCGAAGATGAAGACAAGCAGAAGGGTCATGAGGAGCAGGGCTCGCATGCCCCCGCCACGAATTTCGGGGAAAAAGTAGGGCTGGGCGATGGTCACAAAGCGTTTCCAGAGGGATCGGTCGGCTTGCGTCATGATTGGCATATCCTCCTTCGGGGTCGACAATATCGCAGAGCATACCTCCGTTCAAAAGAAATCAGCCATGGAGGAATAGATGGCTCAAGCGAAACCGATCGGAATGAGGGCTCTCGAAATCGGTGGCAATGTCGGTCCGTTTACGTCTATTATGACCGGGGCGCCGGGGGGCAGTCAGCTGTCGAGCGAGGGGGGCTCCATGGGAATGTGCAGCCGTGTCCATGGCCCATGGCATCCTCGTTCAAACGGCAGAGTCGGCACAGTCAAGGAGTCTGTGTCGGCAGCGCCGCGGGGGCTGATCTCCCGATCCGAATGCGTCGCGGCTTGAAGGGTCTTTACCAATGGCGTTTGACTATTTCAAATGGTTTCAAGGCAAGAGCAAAGAGAGCGAAGAGGCGCGGCGAGCCCTGCTGGACGATGTTCAGGGCATCAAAAAGCTTCTACGCAAGCAAGTGGTCCTGATTGAAGAGGTCCGTCGCGAGCAGGAGGTCCTCACCGTTAAGCATCGTCCCACCTGTGAGCCTCTGATGGAGCTTTGCGATGCGGTGTACCATCTCCAGCGGGCGTTTCAGAGTCCGGGCCTGATGTCCCGTCAGCATGCGCAGGTCTTGCAGTTGGTGCATGTGAAATTGGACCGGTTTGCCGCGTCGCAGGGGATTCAAATGATCGTGCAGGAAGGGGTCCGTTTCGACCCCGGCGTGCATGAAGCGGTGGCCAATCGGAGTCCGGGAGCCCCCTCCCTTGAGGTGGTCGAAGTGGTCCAGCCGGGCTATCTCCAGGATGGGAAAGTGGTGCGGGCGGCCAAGGTCATCGTGGGTGCAGCAGGCGGACCGACCAGATCAGAAGGAGGGACAGGGGGATCATGAAACCAGTTGTTTGCGGAATCGATCTGGGTACGACCAATTCGGTCATCGCCTTCCTACGGGACGGGATTCCAGCGGCAATTCCCGTCGACGGGGAGGCTGCCATCCTCCCGTCCGTGGTCGGCTATGAGCCCGGGAACGGCGGCTGTTTCGTGGGGACGCTCGCCAGGAATCGGCGGGCTGCCTTTCCTGAGCACACCATCACGTCGGTGAAAAGGCTGATGGGCAAAGATACCCGGCTTAGCGCCGGGGAAAAGAGCTTTTCTCCGGAGGAGGTCTCCGCCACGATCCTCAAGCATCTGGCACAGCGGGCCTCCGAGCAGCTGGGGCAGCCCGTCGAGAAGGTTGTGATCACGGTTCCGGCTTATTTCGACGACGCCCAGCGGCGGGCCACGATCCGTGCCGGCGAGCTTGCGGGCCTCGAAGTGCTGAGGATCGTCAACGAGCCCACGGCGGCCGCTCTCGTTTACGATCACGTACCGGTTGAGCAAGAGGAAGATTCCCCCTTCGTTTTGGTGTACGACCTCGGTGGGGGGACCTTCGACGTCTCCGTGCTCGAAATCAAGGGGGACATCAAGGAAGTCCTGGCCTCGAGCGGTGACACGGCCCTCGGCGGTGATGATTTCGATGAGCGGCTCAAGGATTTCTTGGTGAGCCAGCTGAAAGAGCTGGAGGGAGCGGGAGATCTTGTTGAGGATATCAGCCTCAAGGTGCGTCTTCTGGACATCGCCGAGCGGACCAAGATCGCCCTGTCCGACCAGCCCTACACCCGGGTCAACGAAGTGGCGGTCGCCATGGTCGACGGGCGTCCGCTCAACCTCGATCTCGAGGTGAGTCGTGAGCTGTTCGAATCCCTCACCGAGGACCTCATCGAGCGGACGATGACAAAGGTCACCGAAGTCCTGGAAGAAGCGCACCTCAATCCCGAAGACATCGGGAAGCTCATCTTGGTCGGAGGGGCTACGCGCATGCCGTCCGTATTCACAGCGCTTTCCGAGTACTTCGACCGGACGGTGGTGCATTCCATCGATCCGGATCTTTGTGTGGCCCTGGGGGCCGCCATCCAGGGGGGGCTCATCACGGGGGAGTCCGTCGGTCAGATCCTCCTCGACGTGACCGCTCATTCGCTGGGGGTGAAGACGATCGACGAGGTGAACCCGGAAACCGGAGAGGCCGACCATTTCTCCACCATCATTCGCAGGAATACGAGAATCCCCGTCACTCGGGCCCAGGTCTATCGCACCATCGCGGACAACCAGCAAGGTGTCGACGTGCAGGTCTACCAGGGGGAAAGCGCCTGGTGCTCGCAGAATGCACTCATCGGGAGCTTCTTTTATTCGCTGAGGCCGGTTCCGGCGCATTCGCCCGTAGTCGTTGAATTTGCCTATGACCGCGAGGGCATCGTGCGCGTCTGCGTGGACCAGAAAGGCCTCGACAACCGCAAGGAAGTGACCCTCGACATCCGCAACCGGAAGGTCGATGAGGTGTCCGCGGACGTTGCGTCCGAAGCACCGGTCAACTATGTCGCCGCCAAGGCGGGACGTCTCGTGGTCGATGAGCGACTGTCCGAGGA
>CAZIEW010000006.1:0-56395 GCA_964538515.1 uncultured Syntrophobacteraceae bacterium | reverse complement strand
TCGCTCCGATCTACCCCCTCCTTCCCCGACTCTGTGGTGAGAAGTACGACGCGGTTGAGCGGGAGCTCTTGACCGGGCGGGCAGCCTTGTTTGAGCGTGGCAATGACGGTCTGAAGGCCTTTCGCGAGAAAGTGACCGGACTCGGGATCGAGGAAAAGGCGGCCCTGCTGGGCACCTTCAGAAACAGAATCGAGGATCTCCCGTCGGAAGACACGGATCTTGACGCGGAGGACTTCTTCGATCGGGAAGACGACGAGGACGAGGACTGGGACGGGGAAAGGAGCGGCCGAGAAGACCTCGCTGCGGCGCATCTGCTCCTGCTGCAAAGTCTGTTGAAAGACATCCGAGCTCGCCAAGCGACCTTGTCGCAGAGGGACAAAAAGGAGCTGATTCGCGTCATGGAGCCGGCTCTGCTTCGCGACTTCGATTTCATTGCCGATACCCTGGAAGGCTCCGAGGCTCTCGTCTCCTCTCTCGATGCCGCCATCACAGCGGGTTGTGCCGGGGCCAAGACGTGCCTGCTGGCGCTCGTCGCCGGCACTTACTTCCGCGACGGGGATTTGGTCAAGCAGGGGCAGAAAGCTCTCGACCAGCTTCCCATGCCGACCCAGGATGACTTCCGATGGCTCTGCGCCCGATGGGGCGAGCTGTTCTACCCGACGGTTCGGTCGCTCAAGCCCCTTCTGATCCGCTTCGAGAAGGAGGAGCCGCTGCTTTCCATCCTCGTGACGGGGCTGTGTGCTTCGGCTGAGATGGATATGACCGAGTATACGCTCAAGGTCGAGAAATCGTGGATCCCGGCTGCGTTGAGGAGCTTTTATTCCGTGGATCCTCCCGACGAGCTTTTGACGCTGCGCCGAGAGCTTCAGTCGCTCACCGAATTTCGAGCGCTCGATCTCGTCCGGCATCTGCTGCGATGCTACAGCGATGGACGGTATACGGTGGAGGCAAACCTGTGCTGGCTCAAGGCACTGTACTCGATGCATCCCGATGAGCTATGTGAATACATGGTGCGAGATCTGGATCGTTACCGCAAGATCGAGCGGAAGAGCTGGGGAACGCCGACTTTCCGATCCTTCGAGAGTCTCCGGGCGAATAAGATCGAAGCCGCGCTGCTTTTCGTTCAAGAGCACTTCGACGACCTCACCCAGGTTTCGGCAGAAGCTCTTGGCTCCCTGTTGCGCGCATTGCTCAAAGATGCGGAGGTTACAGCCCGTCACCATCCGTTGCTCATTCGTCTTGAAAAGGATCTGATCCGGCGGATCGATCTCGGGGAGCGGGATCTTGCGCCTTTCCGGGACCAGGTCAGACAGATCCTCAAAGAGATGGCGAAGGCGCAAGGCCCACAGCGCAAGCCGCGAAAGAAGAAGCCATGACGCGCGAAGAAGCGCTTCGGAACTTGAATCTGCCGGTCGACGCCCCAGACGAGACCATCGAAAAGGCCTACCAGCGTCTGGTGCGGCGTTACCCGCCCGAATTTCAACCCGACAAGTTCCGGCTCATCGACGACAGCTACCGACAGCTGACCTCGTTGCCGGCCATGCTGGAAAGACTGCTCTCTCCGTCTCTTGAAGAGGAGAAGCTCGACCCTGACATGCTCTCCTTCGCGCCGTCCGCCCCCGACGACCGAATCGACGAAGCGCTGCGGGAGATCCGGGCCCTCGCGTTGCGTGATGCCTTGTGGAAGCCTGAGCCATCCGGTCAGAAACGATCCGGTAGGTGAGCCAGGGTCTGGAAATAGACTTTGATTCCGGTGCGCATCGGCGATCGGTCGGATAGTACCACGATTTCATAAAGATCCTTGACTTCTATCACGCATCCAGTATGCATTGTTGTCTGTGCCGGGTCCAATGACGTACTCTCGAATTGGCCTTGATACGTGGCCAGCTCGCTCGAGGGAGGAGGGAGTCCTGTGAAATCCCTGGGTTTCCATGGTTGGCTCGGCCTTGCGTGCGGTGCGCTGTGTCTGGCGCTCTCCGGGGTGGCCTTGGCAAAGGGGTCGGTTTCGCGATCCCCGGTGGTGGCTCGTGAAGCAGCGCGACAGGAGTCGAGCCTCCAAGACACCGTCACGCTGGGCGACCTCATCCGTGAAATGCACGAGCGCAATCCGGCTCTGCAGGCGGCCCAAAAGACGGCGGCAGCCAAGAAAGCCGTCATCAGCGCGGCAAAGACGCTTCCTGACCCTGTATTCACCTTCCAAACCATGGGAGACATCCTCCCGCCGGACCTACAAACCGGCGATCCTTCATCCGGTCGGTTTTACAGCATCGAGCAGGAGATCCCTTTTCCGGGTAAGCTTGGTCTGAGGGGAAAGATCGCGCAGTCGGAAGCCGAGGCCGAGGAGTGGGTGTCCGAGCAGACTCGCAGAGAGCTGGTTGCGGACCTGAAGGCCGCCTATCTCGATTACCTCCTGATCGACAAGTCCATCGAGATCCTCGAGAAGGACAGGGGACTCCTCCGAAGCTTCACCCAGGTGGCGGAGTCGAAATATCGGGTCGGCGAGGGGAGTCAGCAGGAGGTGACCAAGGCCCAAGTCGAGCTGTCGAAGCTCCTGGACCGCCAGACCGTCCTGGGGCAACGCCGCAGCGTGGTGGAAGCCCTCATCAACAGCCTTTTGCTCAGGCCCGTGGGAGAGCCCTTGGGGAAGCCAAGTCCGCTGAGCAAGGTTGAGATGACCGAGGACCTGGAGAAAATGATCCAGACGGCACAGCAGAATTCAGCCAAACTGAAGACGCAGGATAAGGCCATCGACCGAAGTCAGCACGCCGTCGACCTGGCCCGGAAGGAATTCTACCCGGATTTTTCTCTGGGGCTCACCTACGTGGACCGGAGCAACAGCAAGGAAATGTACGGGATCATGGCGAAGGCGAAGCTTCCCATCTATTTTTGGCGGAAGCAAGGACCGAATCTGGATGGGGCAAAGCTCGACCTCATCAGCGCACAGCGAGCCCGAGAGAACCTTGCATCGACGATCGCCTACACGGTTCGCGACGCTTACACGGTCGCCACCACCTCCCACCGACTGGCTCAGTTGTATGGGTCGGCCGTTATCCCGCAGGCCAAAATCGCTCTGGACTCGGCATTCGCCGCCTACCAGGTGGGGTCGGGCGACTTTCTCTCACTCATCGACAGCCTCGCGACGCTCCTCGACTATGAGCTCAAATACTACGAGTCGCTGACGGAATACCACAAGGCTCTGGCAAAACTGGAGCCCGCACTGGGCATGGAGCTCATCAACTGAAAGGAATCCGAATGCCTGGTAGAGATGCCCGGACGCAGGACATCCGGGATCTGACGTGGTCGGATCGCGGGGGAGCCAGGTGGATACTTCTGTTCTGTCTGGTCTTGGCCGTGGGGCTCGCCGCGGTGGGCTATTTCCACCGGGATGCGCTCCAGAGCTCAAAGCTGGGGAGGCTGTTTTCGGATGAAACGGAGAGCAAGACCGGGGTGGTTTACTACTGCCCCATGCATCCTCAGATTCAGTCGGACAAGCCGGGGACCTGTCCCATTTGCAACATGAGCCTGGAGAAGATGGAGTCTGGGAAGGGCCCCGCCGCATCGAAGCAGGCGGCTTCCGGAAAGGTGATCTACTACTGCCCCATGCATCCCCAGATTCAGTCGGACAAGCCGGGGACATGCCCCATCTGCAACATGAGCCTGGAGAAGATGGAAGAGCCCGGGGAGGCCGAGGGCGTCAGCGCAGGCAAGGTCAAGCTCAGCCTCCAGAAACAGCAGTTGATCGGCATACAGACGACCGAAGTGACCCATGGACCACTCTCGAGTACGATCCGGGCCGTGGGGCGCCTCGTTTACAATGAGACGACGATCTCGCGCGTTCAGACCAAGTTCGAGGGGTGGGTCGAGCAGGCTTTCGTCGACTTCGCGGGTACCCTCGTGAAGAAGGGCGAGCCGCTCGTCTCGGTTTACAGCCCTCAGCTCTTCTCGACGCAGCGCGAGCTGATCATCGCCAGGAAATCCAAGGATGTGCTGGGGGGCAGCCCGTTCGAAGAAGTCGCATCTGGGGCGAATTCGCTTTACGAGGCCACACGGCAGCGCTTGAAGCTTTGGGACATTTCCGACGCTCAAATCAGAGAGATTGAAAAGAAGGGCGTTCCGACGAGGGCGCTGACGATTGCTTCGCCCGTTGGCGGGTTCGTGGTCACGAAGAATGTTTTCGCCGGTCAGCGCATCACACCGGAGACAGAGCTGTACACCGTGGCGGACCTGTCATCCATCTGGGTTCTGGCCGACGTGTATGAGTACGAGGTGCCCATGGTCAAAATGGGGCAGGGGGCCGTCATGCGTCTTACCTATAACCCCGGGAAGCGATTCCAGGGGAAGGTAAGCTACATTTACCCGGACCTGGACAAGACCACGCGTACCTTGAAGGTCCGGCTGGAATTTCCCAATCCGGGCTTCGAGCTGAAGCCCGACATGTACGCCAACGTTGAAATCCACGTGGATCATGGGTCGAATTTGTCCGTGCCCAAGGAGGCGGTGCTCGACTCGGGCATGGAGCAGATTGTGTTCGTTGCTCTCCCTGACGGCTATTTCGAGCCCAGGAAGGTCGAGCTGGGTGCGCAGGTGGGGGATCGATTCATCGTGCTCGGCGGTGTGAAAAGGGGAGAGCATGTTGTCACGTCGGGGAATTTTCTCCTTGATTCCGAGAGCCAGCTCAAGGCCGCTTTCAAGAGCATGACAGGTGGTCCCATGGGCGGGGGGGAGATGGGCGGAATGGGTGCTTCCATGGAGGGTCGGAAGAGTGGGCTCCCGTCAGCTTCCAGCCCGCTGCCTTCACAGGAGCATGCGGGTCATTCGCATCCATGAGCCAGGCCGGGCCGGTCACGAGCGTCCGGCGAGGGAGCCCGCGGGAATGATCGACAGGATCATCGATTTTTGCGCCCACAACCGGTTCATCGTGCTTCTTGTTGTCGGGATGTCGGTGCTCTCGGGCATCCATGCGATGAGGAGCATCACGCTCGATGCCATCCCGGACCTTTCAGACACCCAGGTGATCGTCTACTCGCGGTGGGACCGAAGCCCCGACATTATGGAGGACCAGGTCACCTATCCCATCATTTCGGCGCTGCTGGGCGTGCCGATGGTGAAAGACATCCGCGGTTTTTCCGATTTTGGCTATTCCTTCGTCACCATCATTTTTGAAGACGGCACGGACATTTACTGGGCCCGTTCGCGCATCGTCGAATACCTGAGCAATATCCTGCCGCGTTTGCCCCAGGGTGTGCAGGTGGAGCTGGGCAAGGACGAGACGGCCATTGGATGGGTGTTTCAATATGCGCTCGTCGACACCACCGGGACACGCAATTTGGCGGATCTCCGCTCCCTCCAGGACTGGTTCTTGCGCTATGAGCTCCAGGCGGTTCCCGGGGTTGCGGAAGTCGCGCCCATCGGAGGGTTTGTCCGGCAGTACCAGGTGAACGTCGATCCGAACGCCCTGAGCGCTTACCGAGTTTCCATCGAGAAGATCACCGAAGCGATCCGCCAGGGAAACAATGATGTCGGAGGGCGGCTGGTCGAGTTTTCGGGGCGGGAATACATGATCCGGGGCCGGGGCTACATCCGGTCGGTTGCGGACGTGGAGAATACGGTCGTGGGGCTCAATCCCGACTCCGGCACCCCGATTCTCGTGAAGCACTTGGGAAGGGTTGTGCTGGGGCCCGATATCCGACGCGGAATCGGGGAGCTGGACGGGGAGGGGGAGACCGCGGGTGGCATCGTGATTATGCGCTACCGCGAGAATGCCCTCAAAGTCATCGAGCGGGTCAAGGCTCGACTGGACGAGATTGCCCCGAATCTCCCCAAGGGCGTGAAGGTCGTGACGACTTACGACCGTTCGGACCTCATCGATCGCTCCATCGACACCCTTAAGCACACGCTCATGGAAGAGCTCCTCATCGTGAGCCTCGTGATTCTCATCTTCCTCTGGCACATTCCGAGCGCGATCATCCCGATCCTCACGATTCCCATTGCCGTGATGATTGCCTTTGTCCCCATGTACGGCATGAAGATCACGGCGAACATCATGTCGCTCGGCGGCATCGCGATCGCCATCGGGGCCATGGTGGACGCTGCCATCGTGGTTGTGGAGCAGACGCACAAGAAGTTGGAGCATTGGGATGCGGGGGGACGGCGCGGTGATTTCAAAGATGTGGTGGTGGCAGCCGTGAAGGAGGTCGGAGGCCCAAGCTTTTTCGCGCTGCTTGTGATCTCGGTCTCGTTCATGCCGGTCTTTGCGCTGGAATCCCAGGAAGGACGCCTGTTCAAGCCGCTTGCGTTCACCAAGAACTTCTCCATGGCCATCGCGGCGGTGCTCGCTATCACGCTCGACCCGGCCATCCGGCTTCTGTTTACCCGCATGGATCCCTTTCGTTTTCGGCCTCAGTGGGCGGCGTCCCTTGTGAACGCCGTTCTGGTCGGGAAGATCCACAGCGAAGAAAAGCACCCCATCAGCCGTTCGCTCATGCGAATCTACCACCCGATGGTCGAGCTTGTGCTGAGGCATCAATATGCCACGATCTTGATCGCCATCGCGCTGGTCGCGGTCAGCTACTACCCGTATTCCAGACTCGGCTCGGAATTCATGCCCCCCCTCGACGAGGGGTCCCTGTTGTACATGCCCACGACGGTGCCGGGCATCTCCGTGACCGAGGCGCAGCAACTGCTGCAGCTCCAGGACAAGATCCTGAAGTCGTTTCCGGAGGTGGAGCGGGTTCACGGCAAGGCGGGGCGCGCCGAGACGGCAACCGATCCGGCGCCGTTCTCCATGATGGAGACGGTCATTCTTCTCAAGCCCCAGTCCGAATGGCCCAAGGTCGGACGCTGGTATTCCGACTGGGCTCCAGACTGGCTCCAGAACATTCTGCGCCGCGTATGGCCCGACCACAGGAGCACCCAGGATCTCATCTACGGACCCGGTGGGCTGAACGAGGTCATGCAGATCCCCGGCGTTGTCAATTCGTGGACGATGCCGATCAAGGCGCGGATCGATATGAATTCGACGGGGGTGCGTACGCCCATCGGTATCAAGGTCCTGGGATCGGACCTGGATGCGATTCAACGAGTTGGGCAGCAGATCGAGGCCGTGCTGAAGGATGTGCCCGGAACCTCGAGCGTTTTTGCGGAGCGAACGGCGGGTGGGTATTTTCTGGATTTTGATTTGAAGCGCGAGGCCTTGGCTCGCTACGGTCTCTCCATCGCCCAGGTCCAGATGGTCATCACCTCAGCCATTGGAGGTGAAAATGTCACGACGACGGTGGAGGGGCGCGAGCGCTATCCGGTCAACATCCGGTATATGCGCGATTTCAGGAGCACCGTCGACCGTCTCCAGCGTACGTTGGTCACGGCCATGGACGGAGCCCAGGTCCCCATGGCCCAGCTTGCCGACATCAAGCTCCGGTCCGGGCCCGGGATGATCCGGGACGAGAATGGACGGCTAGCCGGCTATGTGTTCGTGGACATCGCCGGCCGGGATATCGGGCGCTACGTGAACGAGGCCAAGGAGGCGGTCCGTCGGCAGGTGCAGCTCCCCGAGGGCACCACGCTCGCCTGGAGCGGCCAGTACGAATACATGCTTCGCGTCAGGGAGAAGCTGTGGGTCATCCTGCCCATCACGCTCTTTATCATCTTCCTGCTGATCCATTTCAACACGGGCTCCGCGGCGAAGACCCTCATCATCTTCCTGGCCGTTCCTTTTTCCGCCGTCGGAGCGGTCTGGCTGCTCTACTTCCTCGACTACAACATGAGCATTGCCGTTTGGGTGGGGTTGATCGCCCTCTTGGGAGTGGATGCCGAAACCGGTGTGTTCATGCTTCTCTATCTCGACCTTGCTTACTACTCCATGCGCGACCAGGGCAAAATGAAGACCAAGGAAGACCTGCGGCATGCCATCGAGGAAGGCGCGGTCAAGCGGCTGCGGCCCAAATTCATGACCGTGGCCGTCACGTTCATGGGGCTCGTTCCCATCATGTGGTCCATCGGCGCGGGGTCGGACGTGATGAAACGAATCGCCGCTCCCATGGTGGGAGGGATCCTGACATCCTTCCTCATGGAGCTGCTCGTGTATCCGGCCATCTACGAAGTCTGGCGCTGGCATTTCCACGTGAAGCGGAACAGCACTAAGGCGTGCTGTCAGGCGTGATTCCCTTCTCCCGCATTTCTTTCATGTACTTATCCGGGTCCTTCTTGAACTCATCAAGACAGGATGAGCAGCAAAAGTAAACGCGCTTTCCTTGGTAATCAGCATAGATCGTCTTGTCTATTTTTCCGGCCATGACAGGGCACCTGGTTTGCTTGGAATCGCCAGGTGGACTCCCTGTGGCAAAAGAGAGAGTGCAAGCTAGAGCCAGTGTGAATAGGAGCGAAAACAAGAAACCAGCCTTCTGCTTCATAACAAAGCTCCTTTGTTTTCTGATACGTTGAGTTTGTCTTGCTTCGAGCTTAAGCAAGATAACATTCAGCAGGGAATGAGGGAACAGGTCGTTCTCACTGGAGCGCCTTGAGGCCGCGATGCGGAGGCGGGCGCCCCACTCATGAGTCGAGTTTGATTGGCTCATGGGACGATGGGATGAAAGGGTGTGAGCTCATGACAAAGGTGTTGAAGATCCGCTTGACGTTTGCCCACGGTCGCACTCCCGGCTTTTCGCTGCTGCTTCAGTCGGGGTTCTTGGTGAGCGTGCCCGAATGCGGGAGCATCCGGGCTTTCCTGACTGGTCCCCTCGGATTGAGCCCGGAATTCATTGACCAGGTCATTCAAAGTGTTTTTCTCGACGGAAGGCCCGTGGACGATCTGGATACCGGGAAAGTCCATGACGGCTGCGTTTTGGCCCTCTCCGCGGCAATGCCAGGCCTGGTTGGTGCGACTATGCGTCGAGGTGGTTATTATTCATGCTTGAGAAGCGGGATTTCTCACCGGGAGGGAAGGACTCCAGCGGCGTCCGGTTGCGGGGAGATCACGGTAAAGCTCTTCAATCTCGTCGCATCGGAGGTGGGGCCTCCCTTGCTGGCCTGCGGGATTCGGGTGAGAGGGGACGTGCTGGCGGACTTCTTCGAGTCGCGGGCGTCCGGATTTTGGGATTCGTGCGAGACGGTCCTTGTGGATGGATGCTCGCTGAGCCCGCTCGAGCTCGTGGCGCGGCTGCGGCACGCGGAAGTGGGGCTGCTGGAAGTGGGAGAGAAGGAGCGTCTTTCGGATTAGGCCAGGGCAGCACGGACGAGCCCCATCGATCAGGATGGCATCGCTTTTCGCTGCCGCGTTGCCCGATGAAGCATCGTGTCGCTCGGCGGCCTCGCGGGCCGTTGCTTGGACGCTTTATTGCGTGGGGGTGGACCATGAAGAAACGATGGACTTTCGGTTTGTTGGTCATGACGCTTGTCCTGGCTGGAGGAAGCTCGTTCTCCTTCGCCAAGTCTCAGAAGGCATTGATCCCAATCCAAATGGAACGGTGCGAGGAGAAATTCGATTCCCTGGACGCCAACGGGGATGACAAGGTCAGCCTGGACGAATTCAAGGCGATCGTGGACAAGCCGGACCCACGGGTGGATCAGACCTTCACGGCGCGCGACGCCAACAAGGATGGATTCCTGACCCAAGGGGAGCTCTGCACAAGACGGGGTGGCTCGCGGACGCAGAAGCCGGCAGCCAAGCCCCCGGTTTCGACTCCGTGAGCGGGCGGATCGTCGATCATGGTTGCTGGCCGTGCGGTGACCGGGACATTCCTGATTGTGAGTCTGGCCGTCATGATCGGTTGGCGCATGATGCCGGCCTTGGCGGGATCGATCGATGGGAGAGTCGTCCGGAAGGTCCAGGGGGTTGGTCTGCAGGGCATCAGGATCAAGCTTTACGACGAGAAATGGCGGGTGCTGCGGAGCACCGTCAGTGGCCCATCGGGCGGCTACACCTTTGCAGACCTCCCCGAAGGTCGGTATTACGTGCAGGCTGTTGGCGATACGACCTACGCTGGGCGCTTTTCAGGTGACGCCGACTCCAGGCAAGACGCTGTGACCGTCACCGTCTTCGGGCCTGAGCCGACTCGTTTCGTTGACTTGCCGCTGCGCCGTTGGGGCTCGCTTTCGGGTCGGGTGGTCGCGCTCCAAGACCGGTCGCCTGTTGCGCAGGCTCAAATCCGTCTCTATGATCACGGATGGAGACCTCAACGGAGTGTGCGCACGGATGGATCGGGAGGCTTTAAGATCGATCAGCTCGGAGGCGGTCGCTATTTCCTGCTGACTTGGAACGACCAGGGTTTGGTTGATGTGGTCCACCCGGGGTTTCCCCTTCAGGCGGGGGGGTGGCCACCCCAAGGCGGCGAGCCCGTGGCAGTGGAGCTGGATGGGGATGCGGGGCCGATCGAGCTTGCCCTCCCTCCGGGTGGAGCGATCGCGGGTCGCGTGACTCGCACAACCGACGGCACCCCGCTCGAACGAGTCACCATCACTGTTTTGACTCCTAGCCTGGATGTCGTCCGGGAGACCACGTCGCGTGCCACTGGCACCTATTCCGTATCGGGACTGCCCGAGGGGCAATACCATGTTCGGACCTACAACACCGACGGATACGTCGACGTGTACCAGGATGGCGCTCCGGACACGGGAAGTGCGAAACCGGTCGAGGTCCGACCAGGGTTGACGCGAGAAGACGTCGATTTCAGGCTCGACCTCGGAGGGGGTGTGTCGGGCCGGATCATGGGGCCAGGGGATGCGGGCCTACCCGACGTGGAAGTGCTCCTGTACGATGAGGATTGGAAGGTCAAGGGGAGCGGTAGAACTGACAAAGAGGGCCGATACCGCGTGGCTGGGCTTGCCGCCGGAGTCTATCGTCTGAGGACCGCAAGCGGCCCCGAGACCATCGATCGGTGCTATGGCAGCGAGCTGGGCTGCACCGGCGCTCAATTGACTCGCGTGAGAAGGGGCATGGACACCGCGGATGTTGACGTCACCCTTCCGCCAGCCGGGACGCTTACGGGGAGGGTTGTCAACCGATCGACCGGGGCGGGATTGCGCAGCGTCTATATCAGCGTATTCGACCCTGACTGGAATTTCGTGTGCGGAGATGAGGTGGATTTGCGCGGTTCTTTCTCGATCGGCAAGATTCCCGGGGGGACGTACTACGTTCAAGCGAGCAACAGCGAAGGGTTTGGGGAAGTGTATTACCCGGATGCCAAAACGCGGAACGGTGCCCGGAGCGTAGCCATTGTCCCAGGCCACGACGCCGCTTTCATTCAGCTTGCCCTTGAGCCTCAATCGGGAGCTCCGTGAGCCTCCTGACGCGCTTCCATCCCAATCGGGACGGGTGCATACCGCCTGTTCTTCGTTCCATCGCCGACCTGGCCATCATCGTTTCTTCCCCAGCTCCACATGGACCCATCGGCTTTAAGCCCCAGGCTGTGGGACGATCCGAGGGAAACCGAGGTCCACTTCTCGCCCGTGCCGATGCGCACCGGAAAAGGGTGGGAATTCGCGGTGCCATCCCCCAGCTGACCGAAGCGGTTGTTGCCCCAAACCCACAGGGAGCCATCCGCTTTAATGCCGGCGCTGTGCGAGTGGGCGAGCGCGACCGCGATCCAATTTGCGTCCTTCCCGATTCGAGTGGGCGAGCGTTTGTCTCGGGTTGACCCATCGCCCAATTGGCCGGATTTATTCATCCCCCACGCCCACAAGGTATGGTTGGCTTTGATGGCCATGGTGTGAAAGTGGCCTGCGATGACTCCGGCCCAGTCACTTTCCCGACCGATTTGGACCGGAGTGGTCTTCTTTGTGGTCGTGCCGTCCCCGAGCTGAGCCAGTTGATTGTCGCCCCACGCCCAAAGCGTGCCATTTGCCTTCAGAGCAACGGTGTGGCCAAAACCTGCGGCCACGGCGACCCAGTCCCGGTCCTCCCCCACGGGGGCGGGGGAGGCGCTGTAGGGGGCCGTGCTGTTCCCAAGCTGGCCGAAAAGATTGGATCCCCACGTCCACAGGGTCCCATTCGCCTTGAGGGCCACGGTATGTGCCTGGCCGAGAGCCACCGCCGACCAGTCGGATTCTTTTCCGACTCGGGTGGGTGAGGACCGGCTCACCTGAGTGGTGTCCCCGAGCTGCCCGAACCGGTTGTACCCCCACATCCAAAGGGATCCATCCTGTCGAATTCCAGCCGAGAATCGATCCCCGGCCGCGACCGATCTCCAGGTCTTCAGCTCGTCGATTCGACGGGGCGATAGGGCGGGCGCGAGACTGCCATTCCCAAGCTGCCCGAACTGATTATGCCCCCAGCTCCACAGACTCCCGTCCTCGGCCACGAGCAGGCTGTGGGTGCTTCCCGCGGCGATTCGAATCGGCTCCCCCAGCACTGCTCCGGGCTGACAGACGAAAAGGGCAAAGAGAAGCGTCATGCACCTGCCGATGCGGCGCGGGCTGCGGCATGTCATGGATGGTGTCTCCCCCATCCGGAAGCGTGAGGGGACGATCCCTGGGTGATCCTCGGCCTTTGGAACCGATCAGGCTCCTTCATTGGCTTCCTCCACAACCCCGTACATGACGATCTCATAGGTCAGCTGCGTGTTCGGACGTTTCTCCATGTGGATGCTAAACGTTGCACTCTCGCCAGGGGGCAGCGCTTCAAGACCCGTATCGCCCGTCAAGTCCACGGATACGACTGTGGGCGAGGATTGAGTCCACTTCTTGTCCCCGCAGCCGGCTCCATTGACGTTGACGATGGACGTAAACGGCGCGTGAAGCGTCTTTTCCGAGGTGTTCTTGACGGTGATCCGAGTGGTTACGTCAAAGACGGTGGTTCGCTTCCGCGGCAATCTCAAGGTTGCGTTCTCGTGGACTTCCATCACGGTGACGAACGCATCGATCACTCGAGGAGTACCGGCGCCACACTGAGCAGGGGTCTCGAGAGCGAGCCCGAGCGACGCCGCCACAAGCATGACTCGCAAAGTTGCTCCGATGGTCCGCATGGTCTCGCCTCCCTCCGGGTGACCGCCAATTCTTGCCACAACACCCGGCTCGGCCGGTCACAAAGCAATTTAGGTGATGCATCACCCGATGTCCATGAAAGCCTCGCACCCAAAAGGGAAAGGCCGCATGATGGCTTGAGCTTCTGCGGCCTTTCTCGATATCCTCCGAGGATGCAGGGAGACCTAAGGGGTGACCTGCCATGTCGTGAGCATCCCAGCGGCAATATGATCCGCAACGTGGCAGTGGAAAAGCCACTCACCCACGTTGTTGGCGTCCATGTCGGCCGTGATCATCGTGGCAGGCAAGAGCTCCACCACGTCGGTCCGCCGAGCCGCCAGTCCCCTGCCGACAGTCAGCGTTTTCCCGTGCCAGTGCGGGGTGTGCAAGTCCACTTCGTTTCCCATGCCGAGCAAATGCCAGCGGACCCTGTCGCCACGCTTCATGACCAGGCCCTTGAGATTGCCGAAAATATACCCGTTGATCGAGTGCATGAGGCCCGGCTCATTCCCGTCGAGCTCGTTGAAGATGAAGAAGGCCGCCACAAATTCCTTGTCAACGTCTCTGGGCACGGGACCGTTGGGCGTTTCCTTGGCGAGACCTCTGGCCGTGATGATGATGGGACCAAGAAGGCCGAGGTTGGTCTCAAAGGGCTCGTCGACGTGGCTGTGATACCACCACACTTTGGAGCTCACGTCGCCAAGGGCTGGTCCGCTGTCGGCATCGGCAAACCAGGTGTAGATGAATTCTCCGCCCGGCGGGATCTGGGTGCCTGAGCCAGGTGGCTGCTCACTATTCGCACCTGTGTAAAACGCGCCTTCGTTGTCTTTGGTGTACCGGAACCCGTGAGGGTGCATGCCGAAGTTGCCTTTGGACGACCGGTTGCGGAAATGGACCTTGACCGTGTCGCCGACTTCCGCACGGATGATCGGACCCAAGACCCCAAGCCAACCCCACGGAAGCTCACCGGTCGATCCCGGAGGGGCCACCCGCGTGGTGAAGGAGGAATCGCGATACTGCACGTAGCGGGCTTTCGGAAACGTGTGACTGTCCGTCCATGGATCGGGAATCGCGCATGGCGCGGACGGGGAATCCATGCAGTGAACCAGGTTCAGATTGGTGGGGGCGTAGTCCCAGCTCGGGTTGCAGACTACCTGACGCTCGATCGGGACACAGGAATCGTCAAAGTCTTCGGCCTGGATGAAATACGTCCGAAGGGCGGCCTGCGCCCCACACGCGAGGCCCAGAACCGTGACCCCAACAAGAAGTATCACGAGTGAAACGCGTCGACAGCTCATGCCACACCCCCTTCTCTTGGACGAATCGAGCCCGTCCTGCTCGCTCTCGTTTCGGCATCCTATGGAGTCCGGATGTCCAATCAAATTCCCCCGCAGATCAGAAAACCGAAAAAATACGTAGTCTCGGTGAGCCTGCAATAACCCTGGATGACACGGTACTCCGTCGCCGGGCATCAGGCACCTGAGCGGGCGACGTCTACGCCAGTAATAGTACTCACTCTATATCGGGTGATCAAGGGGTTTTAGAGAGACTGTCTAGGTTAAAAATCAACGAGAACTAAGGGGAATATCGCTGTCAGATCGGAAGTCATCGTTGCCCGAATGTCTTGTTCAAGCGATCCCGCAGACGATTCCACAAGCCGGTTAGCCTGCCTTGGACTCGAGATGGGGTTGGCCGGGCGCATTGGTGTCCCTGGTAACGCTTGGCCAGGCGCCACTGGCTGTAATTGCAGGGGCGGGAACGGAGTGTATCGAGTCGCTCTTTGCTGATCCCTTGGTGCAGATTTCGGCTCCAAAGGTAGGCGTAGAGCAGCGTTCCCGTTCGTCCCATGCCCAGGCGGCAGTGGATGAGTAACCGCTTGTGCTGAGTGAGGATGTCATCCATCCAACTCATGGCTCGCTCCAGGGCCCCGCAGTCGGGAGTGCATTCATCGGGAACCGGCAGGTAAAACACGTCAAAGCCATGACTGATTTCGATCTCATGCAAATCACAGTACTCGGCGCACAGGTTCACAATGGCCTCGATCCCTTCTAGCCGAATTTGGTCCAGTTGCGCGTACGAGAGAGGGGCGCTCCCCACCGCGATCCTGTCCGTAACCCAATCCAGCCGGTATTCCCGCTCGCTCACGTGCGGATTCTCCCTCTCGTCAATCGGGACGCGTCGATTCCACCGTCGCCGCTTGTGGCTTTTTCGTCCGGCATTCGTTCCGGTGCTCGGACCCTCATGTCGACTCGCGCCTTGCCGATGGTGAGAGGCCGTATTTCCTCAGCTTGTAATAGAGTGTCGTGCGATGGATCTTGAGCACTGCCGCCGCCTCCGTCCGGTTGCCGCCCGTAGCGCGCAGGGCATCCAGAATACGCTCTTTCTCCGCGATCCCTACCGTGTACCCGAGAGCCGTCGGGCTGACAACGGGGGAGCCCCGCTGCTCGCGAGGGTTAGAAGACTCCCTGAGCAGGCTTTCGGGCAGATGCTCCTTTCGGATGAGCGAGCTCGAGCACATGGAGATGGCACGCTCGATCACGTTCTCGAGCTCCCGCACATTGCCGGGCCACTCATAGGTTAAAAAGAGAGCCATCACTTCGGGGTCCAGGGTAAGTCCTCCGACAGGGGCGTCACCGCCGTGCTTGTGCAGGAGATGCGCACAGAGGAGAGGGATGTCCTCGCGCACTTCGCGCAGAGGCGGGAGCGGGACACTGACCACGTTGAGGCGGTAGAAGAGATCCTTTCGAAAATAACCTTGCCGCACGCGCTCCTCAAGGTCCCTGTTGGTTGCGGCAATCACGCGAAAGTCGACCGGCTTGGGAGCCCTTGCCCCGAGAGGCTCGACCTCCTTTTCCTGCAGCACGCGCAGCAGCTTTGCCTGCATGCTGAGCGGCATATCACCGATTTCATCCAGGAAAATCGTACCCTTGTGGGCCAGCTCGAATTTGCCGGGCTTTCTGACCTTGGCCGCTCCCGAAAACGCCCCCGGCTCGTACCCGAAAAGCTCGGATTCGAAAAGCTCTCCCGGAATGGAAGCGCAATTGACTCGGATAAAAGCGTGCTCCCGCCGCGGGCTGGTCCGGTGCATGGCGTGTGCGAACAGCTCCTTGCCGGTGCCGCTTTCCCCGATGAGCAGCACGGGGCTGGATGACGCCGAAAATCGTTCGGCGGTCTGCTTGGCCCTCGCCATTTTATGGCTCTGTCCAATGATGTCCTCAAAATCGTACCGGGCTTTATAGATGTCCTTGATCTCCCGCTCGTAACGCCTGATGGTTTCCTCAAGCCCCTTGATCTTGTGCTTGAGGGCGACAAATGCTTTGAGGTTGTGAAAGATCACCTTGCCGACGGCCCCGATGACGCGCCCGTCCTCTTTGAGGGGGTAGCGGTTCACGATCACGTGGCGATCTTTGACGGCAAAACTGTGGCCAACCTCGGCGCGCCCCGATCTCAGAACGGCAGGAAGACCGCTGTTGGGAACGATTTCCAGGATGTGCCGGCCGATGGCGTCCTCCACCGCGATGTTGTAAAAGGACGCATTGGACTTGCTGAAGTGCCGGATGATGCCCTCCGCGTCGATGATGACCGTTCCCTCGTACGGATTGTCCAAAACGGCCTGAAGGAGGTCCGGTGGAGCCTTTCTGTTGCTGGGATCCGTCACGGTGCTCTCTCCCTTTCGTGAGCTTTCTCTGGCAACGTTCGCCGTCATTAAGATAGCATGTGTCGATGAATTTATACAGGACGTGTCGAAAAATGTCGGAGAGTTGCAGCACAATCGGACGATAGGTCTGCTCGCCCCTAGTGATTTCAGATGGTTGAAACTGGCACAGTCTATGATATTGCTTGTCATGCGATCGAATTTTGCCTGGAACGGGTTTGAGCCATGGGAGATACAGCATGAGCGATTTCAGTGAGCGTTTGAAAGCAATAGAGGGATTAGCCGACCGCCTGGAAGCACGCAAAGAGGACCTCCAGGAGACTGCTGCCGTGGACGCCGGGTTTTCCGTGAAGATCACGGGGATCGAGGTCGACCTGGGGGTTCAGCATTTGCGGACCATGCGGGAGGAGATCCCGTGGGCCGAGGGTCGAAGGCCTTATGGGACCGTTGCGGCCATCTTTCCTTACGACGCGGGGGCAGTCATGTTGGCGCGGCTGGGAGGGTCGGCTCTCATCACGGGCAATCGCCTGCGCTTCAGTTGCACGTCCCAGACGCCGCGGACGGCGCGTCTTCTCGCCGAGGTGTGCGACCCCATAGCAAACCTGGAGCCTGTGCTCGACACGGACAACCGCACGTTTGGGCTCCGGTGCGTGGAGGATCCCGAGGTACGGGTCCTCTTCATGTCGGGGGCTTCAGCCGTGGGCGAGGCATACCGCACGCAGCACGACGCCTTTGACAAGCTTTTCTTTGCGGGCCCCGGGGGGATGCCGGCTGCCGTTGTTTTTGAAGATGCGGACCCGAACGTTGCTGCCCGATTCATCGGGCGCAGGGCTTTCATCAACGGCGGCCAGTACTGCACGACCATCAAGAAAGCGCTCATCCATCGCAAGCACTTCGATTCCGTGCGCGACGGCGTCCTCTCCCAGGTGCAGTCTTTTGTGGTGGGAGACCCACTCGATCCAAAGACCGACGTCGGCCCCATTCGCGTCAAGCGCACCCGGTTGATCGTGCAGAATGCGGTTGACCGGTGCTCGGATGCACGGCTGCTCCTGGGCGGGCTCGACGGTGAATGGATCTATCCGATCGTGATGGAAGCGGACGAAGGGTGGGAGATCCCCGACCTGGAGCTGTTCGGGCCGTTCTTGATCTTGAAGCCATTCGACGATCCGGAGGAGGTGGCCCGGGAGCTCATGGCTACGCGATACGGATTTCTGCTATCTTATTTCGGAAGCCCCCCCGAGGAGGTGCGAAATCGATTTCATGCCCACTTCGGCATGGTGTACGATAACCCGGACTTCTTCTTTTCCCCGCTTCGCATCCGGTTCGGCGGCAGGAAGGAAAGCGGCTGGATCATCGAGCGCGACGGTGAGGGCTGGAAGACGCGGGACGGCGCCTTTCTCTACACGCAGGAGCTTGGGCGCGAGCCTTGAGTGGTCCGAACGGCGGCTCGGAGCGGAACAGGGACGTGTTCATCAATTCACCGGTGTCGCGCTGGGCTCTTACAGGGCTCAGCTCCGATACGGGCTCAAAGGAGCGTGCATGCAGAACTTCACGTTTTGGAATCCCACGAAGGTGGTCTTCGGCAAGGACACAATCAAGACCGTTGGCACGGAAGCGCGCGCGTTGGGGCAGAAGGCCCTTCTGGTCTACGGGCGTTCGAGCATCAAGCGCAGTGGCGTCTACGACAAAGTGATCGCGAGCTTGAACGATGCGGGAATCGAGATCGTTGAATACGCCGACGTCAAATCGAACCCGGTGCTGTCGCACACCCGGGAGGGGATCGAGCTGGCCCGCAGGGAGAAGGCCGACATGATCGTGGCCGTCGGGGGCGGGAGCGTGATCGACGAGTCCAAGTCGATCGCTGCCGGGGTCAAAGGCGAAGCCGACGTCTGGGACTACTACGCGGGGACGGCGACCATCCGAGACGCGCTGCCGCTGCTGGTGGTGCTGACGCTCGCCGCCACTGGCTCCGAGATGAACAACGGTGCCGTACTGACCAACGAGGATACCCTGCAGAAGTTCAACATCGGCTCCCCGTATCTCTTTCCGAAGGTGTCCATCCTCGATCCGACCGCAACCTACACGGTGCCTGCCCGCTACACGGCCTACTCGGCTGCGGACGCCATCACACATCTGCTGGAAGGATATTTCACGAGCACGGACCCCGAAACGCCCATCCAGGACCGCTTTGTCGAAAGCCTCGTCGAAACGATCATGCAAAGCACCGAGCGGATCCTGAAGAGCCCCGAGGACTACGAAGCGCGAGCGAGCATGATGTGGTCGGCGACCTGGGCTCTCAACGGTTTTCCAACGGCCGGCATCGGGATGTACGGCTTTCCGAACCACATGATCGAGCATTCCCTGAGTGCCCTCTTTGACGTGCCGCACGGCGCGGGACTCTCCATCGTGCTCCCCGCCTGGATGCTCTATGCGGCCCGATCGGCCCCCGGGAAATTCGCCCGGTTTGCGGGAAAGGTTTTCGGCATTTACGGCCAGAGTCAGCAAGAGGCGGCCGAGAAGGGTATCCAGGCTTTGAAAGAGTGGTTCGAGCGGATCGACACTCCGACACGCCTCGCGTCGTTTGATATTGGTGAAGAAGACGTGGATCGCATTGCGGAAAATGCGACGATGCTCGCCCGAAAATGGCGGCTCAGCGCCTACACGAAGGATGTCATCGCCGAGATCCTGCGGCTCTGCTTGTAACCGGTCATGATCGAGTCACAGGTGAGCGGCGGTGGTCTGGTTATTGATTGCTTACCTCTTAAGATGGTGTTAGTTTTAGGTGTCAGGAGTAAGACATAATCTGAAAGGGTAAGATGAGATGCCCATAGTAAGAGCCTCCTCGAAGGGGCAAATCGTTATTCCCAAAGCGATTCGGGAAAAGCTGGGTATCGGACCGGGTAAAAGAGTCCTTTTTCGGCTTGCGGGCGATCATGCGGAGCTCGTCCCCTTGGCCGACGAGCCCATCAAAGCCATACGCGGCATTCTGAAGTCGGAGATTTCGCTGTCAGAGGAATTGCTGAAAGAAAGAAAGAGGGATGGCGAGATCGATGAGAGACGTGGTGCTTGACTCGCACGCGGTCTTGAAGTTCGTCCAGGATGAAGCCGGTGCCGAAAGAGTGGAGGAAATCCTTACGGCCTCGCACAGGGGTGAAATCCGGGCTTTTCTCAATGAAATCAATCTGGGAGAAATTTACTACATCACCGCCAGGAAGATGGGGATGGAGGTTGCGACCGAGCTCCTGGAGCACATGGGGAATCTTCCCATTGAACGCGTACCGGCCACTTGGGACGTCATCGCCGCGGCATCGGGGGTAAAGGCACAATACGCCCTATCGTATGCCGATTGTTTTGCCGTAGCGAGTGCATTGCGGTGGGGCGCTGTTATCGTGACAGGAGACCCTGAGCTCAAACGCGTTGAGCATCTGGTTGAAATCGACTGGATCTGAAAAGGGTACAGTCGATGCCTGCCCGAGAGAACCAATGATGACGACGACGGATCTGGCTGCCATCCTCGAACGGGAGCTCGTCTTTACGGCCCACTGCAGCAGTGGGCCGGGGGGGCAGAACGTCAACAAGGTCTCCACGGCGGTTCAGCTCCGCTTCGATGTGGCGGGGTCACCCTCGCTTCCGGATGACGTGCGTGAGCGGTTGATCCGGCTGGCGGGGAAGCGCATGACCCGCGATGGCATCCTGGTCATCCAGGCCCAGCGGTTTCGCACACAGGAGCAGAACCGAAGGGACGCACTGCAGCGGTTCGTCGAGCTGGTGCGTGCCGCAGCCGTCAAGCCGCGAAACCGCCACAGAACCAAGCCCACCCAAGCTTCCAAGGAGCGACGGCTCGAAGCGAAGCGTCACCGCAGCTTGCTCAAGACCCGGCGAAAGCCCTCCGAGGATTGAAGCATCCCGATTGGTCCAGCCATTTCTCGCCCCCTAGCACGTCCTGCGATCCAATCCGACAAAATCGTGAGCTGAAACTTTCTTTGAGTTGAGCCGATTACGGGAAAATTTCGCATCGCCAATGCGGTCAGAGCGGCCACCGAGGTCCAGGCGCAACTGACAAAACCCAAATGGCGGAACAGCCGCGACCCCGGGCGGGTCACTCGTCCCTACGGTGTGGGCGGCAGATGGTGAAACCGTGCCGGGCTCGTCCCAAGGCGGAAGGCCATTATCCGCGGCATTCAATGGCTCTGGTTTCGCGACCCGTTCCGCTATGCGACATAAGTCGAGGAAGAAGTCATGCCCCCTGTGCCGGTCCAGTTGGTGTGAAAGAATTGGCCCCGGGGCCTGTCGACCCTTTCGTAGGTATGGGCTCCGAAGTAGTCCCGCTGCGCCTGGATGAGGTTGGCGGGAAGCCGTTCGGAGCGATAGGCGTCATAGTAGCTGAGGGCCGCCCCCATGGCGGGAATCGGGATCCCGAGGTCCACCGCTGCTTTCACGACCTGCCGCCAGGCAGCCTGGGCATCGGCTGTAACCTTTTTGAAGTAGGGGGCCAGCAGGAGATTGGGAAGCTCCGGATCGCCATCGAAGGCATCCTTGATCTTCCCGAGGAAACGGGCGCGTATGATGCACCCCTCCCTCCACAGGAGGGCGATATCCCCCAGGCTCAGCTTCCACCCATATTCCCGAGACGCCGCTCCCAACAATTGAAATCCCTGAGCGTAAGAGCAGATCTTTGCGGCATAAAGGGCAGCTCCGAGCTGTGACAGGAGCTCCTGACGATCCCCGGAAAACAACCTTTCAGGTCCTGCCAGCTCACGACTTGCCAGGGTACGCTCCTCCTTGATTGCGGAAAGCGACCGGGCAAAGACGGCCTCCGCAATCTGGGGAATGCCGACTCCGAGATCGAGGCCCACCTGGGAAGTCCACTTTCCCGTTCCCTTCTGGCCGGCAACGTCGAGAATCAGATCGACCACAGGCTTGTTCGTATCGGGATCGGTCTTGGTGAGGATGTCGGCCGTGATTTCGATCAAATAGGAATCCAGCTCGCCGTTGTTCCATTCGAGGAAAACCGAGTGCATTTCGGCCGCGCTCATTCCCAATCCCCGGGACATCAGGTGGTAGGCCTCGCCAATGAGCTGCATGTCCCCGTATTCGATCCCGTTGTGCACCATCTTCACGAAATGTCCGGAGCCGTCCGGCCCGATCCATTCGCAGCAGGGAGTGGTGCCTTCGACCTTGGCGGCGATGGCCTGCAGGATGGGCTTCAGCGCAGGCCATGCGCCCGCGTTGCCTCCCGGCATGATGGAAGGTCCATGCAAGGCGCCCTCCTCACCGCCGGAGATGCCGGCGCCGACATAGAGAATTCCCTCCGATGCTGCAGCCGCGCACCGCCGCATGGTATCGAGGTAATGGCTGTTTCCGCCGTCGATGAGGATGTCGCCTGGCTCGAGATAGGGCTTGAGGGCGGCCATGAGATCATCCACGGGCTGGCCGGCCCGCACCATCATCATCACGCGACGGGGCCGCTCGAGGCTCCCGGCGAGCTCCTCGATGCTGCGGCAGCCGATCAGGTTGCGGCCTTTGCCCCGCCCTGCAAGGAACGCATCCACTTTGTCGACCGATCGGTTAAAGCACGCCACGGTGTATCCCTTGCTTTCCATGTTCAAGACCAGGTTTTCACCCATCACCGCAAGCCCAACCACTCCAATGTCCGCTTTCGTTTTCATGAGATTCATTCCCTTCGCTTAAGTTGTGCTGCTCGCCTCGTCCGAGGGCGCCGTCTCAAGCCCGGGTCAGGAGACCCTTCAGGGCTTCTCCCGGCGCACACCCCTGAAAATTGGCATCAGGAACCGGCTTCCAGACGGTAGAGTCGCCGGCCCATATCCGTCGGAGGACGTTTTCATGGCTCGGTGGCTCGATCCCCCTTCCATATCATGGCCCCTTACGAGCCGAGGCTCGCCGACATCGGATCCCGGCCTGAAAGCAACCGCTCTCTCTTGGCTTCAATGGCATGCATCAGGCTCTCGAACGGTTGGGCGAACGCGACGATGCCTTCTCCAGGAGCTTCTCCGTAACAGCGCCCGGGCTGATCCCGAGCGCCGCGAGTCGGTTCAGCCGGTCGCGTGCGGCGTCCAGGTCCGCTTCGAGCGTGGGCGCCACCGTTCCATGCGCCATGAAGGCCTACAGCGCGGACGGTGGGACCGTATTGACCGTTTCTCGTCCGATGAGACTGTCCACATAGACCGTTTCATCGTAGGCGGGGTTCTTGGTGCCCGTTGTCGCCCAGAGCGGCCCCTGGACCCATGGATGACTTTCGAAGGAAGGGCAGGGAAGTTTGGCCAGGTGGGATCGCATGGGCTCGGGCATTCGCACCAGTACTGCCATGGTCGGCTCCTTGTCCTGTATCGAGCGGCCAGCTGTCAGCCGAGAGCTGACGGCTCGGATCAGGTTTCAGTGAGGCTGGAAAGCCTCGGTCGGATCATTGTCGAAGACTCCCACCCAATGGATGGGGCTGTCTCACCGTCTCCAGGCCATCAATCGCGAAAAGAGGGCCTTGGTGAAGGGGGTCAGTCTCGTGCGATTGTAGGCGTCGCCGACCTGCCTGATGGCCTCGGCCTGGGTCGGGTATGGGTGAATGGTGCCGGCAATGTGCTTGAGGCCGAGGCCGTTCGTCATGGCCAGCGAGATTTCGGATATCATGTCGCCGGCGTTGGGTGCGACGATCGTGGCGCCGATGATTGCGTCCTTGCCCTTGCGCACATGCACGCGAACGAAGCCGTTTGTCCGGCCCTCGAGAATCGCCCGGTCGACCTCACCCATTGGACGGGTGAACGTATCGACCTCCATGCCTTTTTCGACGGCTTCCTTCTCATAAAGACCGACGTGGGCGATTTCCGGCTCCGTGTACGTGCACCAGGGAATGGTGAGAGCGCCGGCCCGGGCACGGCCGAAGAAGAGAGCGTTGCGGATCACGATGCGAGCCATGAAATCCGCTGCATGGGTGAATTGATAGGGTGAGCAGACGTCGCCGGCCGCATAGATGTTGCGACGGGTCGTTTGAAGCCGGTCATTGACCTGAACGCCTTTCTTGGAGTAGGCGACGCCGGCGCTCTCAAGGCCCAGATGCTCGACATTCGGCGAGCGCCCGACCGCGATCAGGATTTGGTCGACGACTTCATCATAACGCTTGCCATGGGATTCGGCCGTGAGGCGGACCTTTCCGCCCTCGACTCCGGCCAGATTCAAATCCCTGCCGCAGCAAAGCAGCTTGACGCCGTCCTTGAGCATGGACTGGAGGACGATCTCCGAACCATCGGCATCTTCCCGGGGCAGGATGCCGTGCAGGGTCTCCACGAGAAAGACTTCGGAGCCGAAACGGGCAAAAGCCTGGGCCATCTCGCAGCCGATGGGCCCGGCGCCGACGACGGCAAGCCTCCTGGGCAGCTCGGTCAGAGAAAAGACGGTCTCGTTGGTCAGGTATTCGACCTCGTCAAGCCCTGGAATGGGCGGCGCCGAAGCACGCGCCCCCGTGGCGATGACCGCTTTCTTGAAGCGCAATCGCTCGCCCGCAACCTCCACCGTTCGGGAATCGACGAAACGCCCCTCGCCAAGGAACACATCGATGCCCATGTCACGGAACCGCCCGGCGGAGTCGTGGGGGGCGATCGAGGCCCTCAGCCTGCGCATCCGCTGCATCGCCTCGGCGAAATCGACCCGCACGCCCTCGGGAACGTGGACCCCGAGCTCCCGCGCATCCCGCACGGCCGCAGCCATGCGCGAAGCGCTGATCAACGCCTTGGAGGGAACGCAGCCGACATTGAGACAGTCGCCCCCCATCAGGCCGCGCTCGATCAGTGCAACCCTGGCCCCGAGACCGGCTGCTCCCGCCGCGCACACGAGCCCGGCGGTTCCGGCCCCGATGACGACAAGGTTGTATCGAGGAGCGGGCCGGGGATTGACCCAGTCAGGTGGATGAACGTGCGCCACCAGCTCCTGATTGTGCTCGTCCCATGGGCTGACGAGAGCTCCGCCCTTTGGATTTTCCATCATTTGTCTCCTCCCGGCATGGGGTTTGTCCGCCTTGACGGAAACGTCCTCATATATTTACACTCCTGTCCGAGTCTCACAAGATGGAGACCTTGCCGTGGATTGCTTTGCAAACCTCCCTGCCGACTCTTTCCCGGCCCCGCCGCTCCATCATCCGACACCAGCGGAAGCGCTTCGCTCCATGGGGCATGGATCCCTTTCCGCCTTCTCCCACAGTCCCGCGGCTCCATTGTTTTGTGCCGCGGTGAGTCCGTGGCATGCAGCTCCCAGGAGAGCCACCTTGGGATTCAGGATCACGTGGACCGGGATTGAATGCTTCCCCCGGGAGCATTCCCGCGTTTGCCGGTTAGTCGTCCGGTTTCGGGATTCATTACAGGCTGCCGGCAACATTTCCGCGGATTCCCCGGTTTCCGGGACCATCGTTTCGACGGCTTGAACAGCCTGAGCTGTCGGGTGACGGTCGGAAAACTCATGCTTTTCTCTCCTTATGAGGTGCTGCCTGCTCAACCGCAGGAAGTACAGCTGGCTGCGGTATCGAGCACAGTGGCGGCATGCGAGCAGATGAAGGCCCAGGGCCATGCGCCGGCGCAACGGAAGAGGCCTGTCGAGCGCGCTCGAAATCCATTCTGCAGCGGTCTTGCATGACAACATGATATGTCCTCCCGAACCTTGCTCGCTCCACGCCTTTGAAGAACCCCGGGATCCCTTCGAGAGATTCCGGCCGCCGGCGAGGGTGCTCGATTATGGGGTGAATCCCTGGTGAAGGCTTGGCTCTGGTCGATAGCAGTGCGTTTCCTCCAGTTTCCCGTTTCAATTCTGTCCCCTTGGAATCGTGGCATTCGCCTATTGAGCCTCTCCCTTCAGCTTCTTGATGATCTTGGGGATGAAAAACGAGAAGATGAAGAGGCTCACGGAAAAGATGACCTTCGCTGAGAGCAGCTCGGCCCATCGGCCGGAAGCCCAAATTTCCTTGAGCGTCCCGACGAAGAAGGTGAAGACGAAGGTCCCGACCATGATCCCGAGGCCGGTTCCGAAGAGGTAATCCCAGAAGCGAACCTTGGTGAGCCCCATTCCGAAATTCATAGCCGTGAACGGGAAGTAGATCAGACGGAGGTAGAGGACGGTGGCGAACCCGTTGCGCTCGATGGCGTCGTCGTACTTTTTGAGCTTTTCACCGGCGATTGAGGCGGCGAAATCTCTCCCGAGGGTCCGGCCGATGAAGAAGGCCGCGCTGGCGCCGAGCATCGCACCGAACCACACGTAGAGAAACCCCCAGTAGGCCCCGAAAATGGCGGCCCCCAGCCCCGTGAGGAGCGTCCCGGGCACGAAGAGGCATATCCCCAGGGCGTACGCGAAGACGAACACGATGGGGGCCCAGACGCCCGCGGCGTCAAGAAAACGCCCGAGGGTTTGAACGGTGAAGTAGTCCCTGGCAGGTGTGTATCGAACGACATAAACCGCACCGACAACCAGTGCGACCAGAACGGCGGCCTTAACCAGCGCCGTCCCATTCGTTTTGCGGGTGTCATGGATCGCTTTTTCCATGCTGCCTCTCTCCTTCCTGCAGTCGCCAGGCTCCCGATGGATGCATCACCGGCCGGCGCTTGCATTAGAAATCCGAAAATTTCCGTCTCGACGAACGGCTGAGCGCTCCCAGCCGATTCACTTCCGTTGCTTTGGCTTGTTTGTCGCATTGGGGCGCGGTTTCTTACAACTCTTTCGGCATCGGACGACAGTGGAGGGCAAAACCCTCCGGCACCCCACTTGTGCAGCGCCATGCGCCGTCGTCATGGCGAGGGTACTCGCTGGTGTTTTGGGCATCTCAGGCACGTCAGGGGTGAGATCGTTCCGTTTTCGGCCCTTGACTCCGTAGATAGGTACAGACCTTAGATTATGAGAGAACCGCAGAGGTGAAAAGATGGGGAAGTTGACGATCGGAAAAGTTGCGCGGCGTGCCGAGGTCGGCATTGAGACCGTCCGTTTCTACGAACGGGAAGGACTGATCGAACAGCCGCCGAGGCGTCAGTCCGGGTACAGAGAGTATCCCGACGAGACAGTTGACAGGCTTCTTTTCATCAAGCATGCCAAGGAGCTCGGCTTCACGCTCAGGGAGATCAAGGAGCTGCTGGGACTGCGCGTCGATTTATCGTCGCCTGCCACCTGCGATGCGGTTCGAAAAATGGCTGAGGAAAAAATCGCGGACGTGCGCGCCAGGATAAGGTCCCTGCAACGCATGGAGGCGGTCCTCGTGGAGCTTGTGGGCGGCTGTCGAAATCGGGCCGTTACCGGCGACTGCCCCATCCTCCAAGTGCTTCAACAGGAGCAAACCGATGAAGGTGAACGGAATGAGTCAGGACCAAGCGACCCGTAAGGCGCAGACCATCGCCCAGGCGGGCGCATTGATATCGGCCATCCTGGCCTCCGCCTGCTGCCGGCTGCCGCTGTTGCTCATCGCGTTCGGAGTATCGGGCGGAGCGTTGGCTGCCCGGTTCGAAGCGGTTCGACCGGTGTTGCTGCCGGTGACCTTCGCTCTGCTCGGGATGGCGTTCTTTTTCACTTACCGGAAGCCGAGGGTCGCCGCGGCGACTGCATCCGACGGCGGGGAGTCGTGTGGTTGCCCCCCGGAGGTTCGGCGGGGATTCACGATCAAAAGAATGAACCGGCTCATGCTCTGGGTGGTCACCGTTTTCGTGCTCGCCTTCGCCTTCTTTCCGAATTACGTCGGTTTTCTCCTGTCGGGCGGCGGCCCGAAGCCGTTTCGCCGGTGTCGAAAGCACTTCCCATGTTACGGATTTTGCAGGAATCATTCGGCAGAAGGATGAGCTGGTCGGCTCCCTGCGCCAGGCGAAATATATCGATGTCCTGGCTGCCTATGAGAACGTCAGACTGATCGAGGGGCGCGCGGTGTTCGTTTCCTCCGACACGGTCCAGGTCGCCGGCGTGGGAATGAACGAGAAGGAAGCGCTGCGGGCCGGACTGGAGGTGGATACGGCCCGGCTCGATCTCTCCAATGTGCCGCGCGCGCTTGCCGCGCGGGATACGCGCGGGTTCATCAAGCTCATCAGGGAGCGCGACGGCGACAAGCTTCTGGGCGCGCGCGTGCTGGCCCAGGAGGGCGGCGAGCAGATCATGGAGGCGGCCATGGCGATCCGCTTCGGGCTCGGCGTGTCGGAGATCGCGGCGATGTTCCACCGTATTTGACGCAGGCCGAAGCGATCAAGCTCTGCGCCCAGGCCTTTTCCAAAGACGTGAAGAAGCTGTCCTGCTGCTCCGCCTGAGAGCGCCGCAGTCCAAGGAGCCATGCATGGAAGATCTAATCTGTTATTGCTTCAACTACACTACGGCGGACATCGAGCGCGACGTCGTGGTGAACCGCAAATCCACGATTTTGGAGAGAATCCTCCGCGAGAAAAAAGCGGGCGGATGCCAGTGCGCCATCAGGAATCCGAAGGGGCGTTGATGCCTTGCCGACGTCCGCCGGGTGGTGGACAAGATCATGAAGGACCGCGGCCTCCCGTCGGGATTTCCCGATGCGAGCCTTGACGTCTGAGGCAGCGACTCGTCTGATTGCACCGGGATGAAAAGACAAAAGGGGCCCCCTCCCCGGAATCGTCATGGCACGATCTCTTTGCGCGCGAACTGTTCCGTTCAAGTCCGGCATGTCATCCGACAGGGCATCGAAAGCAGGTTGGTGCGCCCTGCACGACTCGAATCGTCAACGGCTCAGCGACTCTTGCTCCTGCGCGGCGAACGTCCTGAACCGGTTGACCAGTCAATTCCCCAAGGAGGGAATGAAACCATTCGCCACGCTGTACTAGCGGCGGCCACGCGTGTCCAAGGCCTCGACAACACTTTCCTTGAGTGCTCGCAGACAGAAGCTCTTTCTGACGTGGTACTTGACGAGCACGGAAAATGCTTTCGATTCCAGCATGTCTTCCTGGTTTTCGTGAAAAGTGAGGATGACGACGGGGGGATCCTCCGTCTGGTCACCGTTGCCGCCTTGAAGGTGAAAAAAGACGTCTTTCAGCATTTCAACATCCAGAATCAGCACATCCGCATCCTGCCTTTTCAGGGACCGGATCACCTTGTGGCCGTCGTTGCAAGCCGCCACGTCGTAACCGGCCATGCTCAGCTCTTCCGAATACAGCTCCAGAATGTCCTTGTCCATGTCTGCAACGATGATCTTGGCCATGGCATCTCCCCCACCCGAGCGGTTGACGGACTGATTTCTCCTGTTACGGTTTCATGGGCTTTGTCGCTTGGGGAGTGTGACCATTACATCACACCGGGTGAATGGGCTTGAGATGCGGAGTGGGGGTGCAAACGGCGTCGTTGTTCCGGCCGGGTACGCCTTCGATCCCCCTTGTGCCTCCCAAGGTTTCCTGAAGAGCCTCATAGTGCATGGCCTCGGAGTCTACGGGTACCCGCACACCCACTTGGACCCTGAGGCCTCTGAGGACCCCTCCTGCGAAGAGCCGTCCGGGATGACGATGAAGCCCTGAAAGGCTCTTCGATCGAAGCCCCCTTTTTTTCCTGTGTTGGTGTAATGAAATTCCTTGATGAACGACTATAAGCGTGGAAAGCTCTGACAGTGGCCCGTGATGCGTCGGTCGAAGGAATAATGATTGCTCTCGATTTGCGGGCTGCCGGACTCTGTGGGGGACGCGGAAAGACTGAAGGATTTGAGGAGATGAAGATTCTCGGATAATCTCAAATATGGGCATTTATTCCAGCCGGAGCACGATAGCCTGCCCGTTTGGTCTCCGAGCTGCTCCGATGCGGTGCTGAAGAGGTCTTCAGATGCTCTCTTGCGAAGAAACGACACGGCTGATCTCTGAATCCCTGGACAGGGAGCTCCCGTTCCGCCGGCGCCTGGCCGTCCGGGCCCATCTCCTCATGTGTCGGTATTGCTCCCGATATCGGAAGCAGTTGCTTTTCATCGAGAAAGCCATTACGCACGTCGTCGAGGGAGAAAAGGACGGGGTGGGGGCATCGCATGTGGGGCCTCCTCTTTCTCCGGAGGCGCGTGAGCGAATCAGGGAGGCGCTCCGCCGTGAGTCCGGCTGAGTCCTGTGCTTCTCCGGCCCCATGCCTCTGGTTTACGAGATGATGCAGGGTTGAGGCTTTCGCGGATGTTGAACGAATGCCGTGGCAGCGAGAAAGGATCTCGATTGCGGGACCGATCCGGGCTGAACGATTCGCTTCCTGACGTCCGGAGGCATGGAGTATCCCATGAAACGAGGAGAAGAAGATGGCGGCTGAAAGACTCGACGGAATCAAGGGATGCGTGTTCGACGCTTACGGAACCCTGTTCGACTTCAATTCCGCGGTGTCCCGGTGTCGCGACGTCCTGGGGGAGCAGGCCGAGACCCTCTCCAGGGTATGGCGCGAGAAGCAGCTTCAGTACACCTGGCTCCGTTCCCTCATGGGACGGCACGAGGATTTCTGGAAGGTCACCGGAGACGCCCTCGACTTTGCCATGACCTCGGTCGGAATCCGGGACGCTTCCCTGCGGGAGCGGCTCATGAGTCTCTACAGGACGCTGGAGGCCTTTCCGGAAGTGGTCGCAACGCTTGAAGCGCTCAAATCCAGGGGCTTCAAGACGGCCATTCTGTCCAATGGGTCTCCTGAGATGCTGCTGTCGGCCGTCCAAGCCACGGGCATCGCTCACATGCTGGATGCGGTGCTCTCCGTCGAGGCGGTGGGCATCTACAAGCCTCACCCGTCCGTCTACAAGATCGCCGTCGATTCCCTGTCTCTCGACGCGGAGGCCCTCTGTTTCGTCTCGGCCAATGCCTGGGATGCCCACGGCGCTTCGGCGTTCGGTCTGAAGGTCGTCTGGTGCAACCGCTACGGGCAGAGTCGGGAAATCCTTCCAGGCGCAGCGGACGTCGAGGTCTCGACGCTGGCGGAGATTCCCTCCGTGGTGGGCACCCCGGATTGAGGGGGTGGCGGGATGTAAGCCAGCGCGTCCGGGCAGCTCTCCAGAGATCAAAATATTGGGTGCCCATGGCTTCCTCTTGAACGGTTTTCCATCAGAACCTCCCATCCTTCAAACGCGATGCATGCTGTGACCCCGCCACCTGCGCGGAGGCGCGGGGGGCCGGGGACCATGCCGCTGCACAATGAGCCCTCCGGTCTGCTCCAATTGATTCACCGACAGCGGTTTCGACACATCCCCTCAGACGGACGTAGAAATGACCCGGTTGGTCAGGTGCGTGGCTTTGCCGGTGACTCCCTTTACAGGCGTTGCACGGAAAGCTGACGGCGTGCTGCAGGCCGGCTGGCGCTCTGAAGCGGGATCGAGCCCGAAAATGAATCCGACCTTGCTGTAAGAATCCCCGGCTCAAAGCGACTAGCAGACCAAGTGGATGGGATCCACACCGTGAAATCGCGACCAAAGGGTCTTTCGATACAGGTTGAAAGCGATGCAGGCGTAAAGGGAGGCGAAGCCATGAAAAGCGAAAGAAGTCCCAGGGTACTACCGGAGGATCAGCACAACAAGGCATTGGTTTCCAACGTTTCTCCTCCCGGCTGGAGGAATCCGGAACCGTCCGGCAGGTGGCCGACCTGTACAACCGAACACGCCTCACCCCCTTCATCAGGAAAATCTCTTCCCGGTGGCTGGGCTTTGGTCGGCTGGAACCGGCGGTGGTGTTCATCGGTTACCGCCACGCGGTTCGGTGCTTCCTGGCCAGGGTGCTCGGCTCGCTCCGCCTCAAGAAGCTTCCCCAAGGCGGCAAGGAGTAGTCTCATGGCCAGGAATATACCCGTTGGAAACGGCAGGCTCCTCGCCTGTTTCGATGACGAATATTGCATGAGGGACCTCTACTTCCCGCACGTGGGACAGGAAAATCACCTGGGCGGAAACCACGGACGCTTCGGGGTCTGGGTCGAGGGGGCCTTCTCGTGGGTCGGTCCCGATTGGGAGCGCGATCTGCGCTACGAAGACGACACCCTGGTGACCCGGGTTCGCCTGCGACACGAAACGCTCGGCCTGGCCATCGAATGCCGGGACACCGCCTCCAGGCATCTCTGGCGGGAAGAGCACAACCGGTTCTACCGAGGGCTTTACCGGGACGATCAGGGAAAGCTCGAAGTGGACATGACGGCCGATGCAAGTCTTTGGGGGCTCTTCGCCTTCGGGCTTTATTCCGTGCAGGACCCGCGAATCGAAAAGACCATGACGGCTTTGCGGGAAAGGCTTTGGGTCAAGACTGCGGTCGGCGGCATGGCCCGCCATGAAGACGACGACTATTACCGGTCGACCCAGGAGGCCACGGGCAACCCCTGGTTCGTCTGCACCCTGTGGCTCGACAATTCAATTACCTGGTGGAGCGTGCCGGCGATGAAACGGAGATCGAGGAGGCGCTCAAAACGGTCCTTTGGATCGAGAAGCACGCACTCCCTTCGGGGGTTCTCTCCGAGCAGGTCCATCCGATTACGGGCGAGCCGCTTTCCGTTTCCCCCCTCACCTGGAGCCACGCCACCCTGGTGGCCACCACGCAGCGGATCTTGAAGCGGTTCGGCGAGATGAAGATATGCCCGTCCTGCGGTCTCTCCCTTGTGCCCGATGCTCGAAAGATGAACTGGATGGAGCGCCTCTACCCCGAAACGTGCTTTTCCATCCACAGTCAATGTGATCACAAGTGAAAAAGACAACGCAAAGGAGGTTTGCCATGAATCACACTCTGAAGAAGCTCACGTTGTTCGCCCTGGTGCTGACTATCACGAGCCTGACGGCTTTCGCCTGGGCCGGAGAAATGAGCATGATGGCCATGAAAGACAGTCCCAAAGCCGGCGCCACCATGCATTTGACCAAGGACAGCCTGGCCATCCATGCCAGGGGACTGAAACCGGACTCGGTTTACACGGTCTGGTTCGTCAACATGAAGCCCACGAAGAGCCAGGCCGGGGCCGGGAGCATGCCCTACATGTTCAAGACCGACGCCAAAGGTGAGGGAAATTACAACGCGTCGCTTTCCGAGTCGCCCTTCGGCAAGTGGCAGATGGTAATGGTGATGCGTCATCCGGACGGCGATCCCGGAAACATGAAGAACATGGCCGAGGCGCTTTCCGCCAAGGTGCCCAAGGCCATGTAATCGCCACAAGGATTGACATCGACCGCGGGCTCGGGCGCTCCATCCAGTTCATCCCGGGAGAGGGGAGGCTTGTCTCCTCTCTCCATGTTCTTTGAGAGCATGCGTGGGTTATGGGATGGACCTGCTGTAATTCCTTGCCTTCGACCGCGACAAAAGGAGCAAAAGGTATGGAGGCTTGGGGATTGCACGAGGAGATCATCTCGGCTCGAGGTGGGTCAGGGAAATCAAGAAGAAATGCGAAGCTCGCGAAAAACCGCCGACGAACAAATAGAGGAGATGGCCATGAGGTCTGCAACGTATTTTATCGCAATCGTCGGTTTCATCGCTTTGGTCCTCGCCGGTCCGCCTGCCGTGGGGTGGGCTGCGGAAAGGGCGGATGACAGCCTTTACGGCGAGCTGCTTCAAAAGCATGTGCACGATGGAAGAGTCGATTATGCCGGTTTCAAAGCCGAGGAAGACAAGCTGGATCGATATCTTCAGCATCTGGAGCATGGTCGGCCCGAAAAGCTCTCCAGGAGTGAGCAGCTCGCCTTTTACATCAATGCGTACAACGCCTACACCATCAAACTGGTCCTCACCGGGTATCCGGACATCAAATCCATCAAGGACTTAGGCACACTGTGGAAAACCCCTTGGAAGAAGGAATTCGTTCGTCTCGAGGGAAGGACCATGACCCTGGATGACATCGAGCACGGAATCATACGCCCGAGGTTCCAGGATCCCCGGATTCACTTCGCCGTCAACTGTGCGGCGAAAAGCTGCCCTCCACTGATTTCCGAGCCTTATCGAGGGGACACCCTCGACCGGCAGCTGGACGACGCTGCCAGGGCGTTCGTGAACAATCCTGAGCGCAATTACCTGAAGGGCAATATCCTTTACGTGAGCAAGATCTTTGACTGGTATGGCGGGGATTTCAAAGACGGGATCGTCTCGTTCTTCCTCCGGTACGCTTCCGATGGCATGAAAAACAAAATCCAGGCCATCGGGGATGGGATCAAGGTCCAGTATCTCTCCTATGACTGGACCCTCAACGGAAAATGACTCCAGATGGAGGTGACACCCATGAGCCTGCAGGAGCAACTGAATGCCATGAAGGCAAAGTCCGAGGCCAGGATTCCGGCAGAAGCCCTGGCCGTGATGCATCGGGCGACCGAGGAGCTCATGAAATCCGGGATCCTGGATCGAGCCCCGAAGGTCGGTGACCGGGCTCCCGAGTTTACCCTCCACGGTACCCAGGGCAGGGTGGAATCCCGCGCTCTCCTGGAGAGCGGTCCGATGGTTCTGAGCTTCTACCGGGGCGGCTGGTGACCCTACTGCAATGCGGAGCTGGCAGCTCTCCAAAAGGTCCTTCCGGAAATCGAATCGCTCGGCGCGACCCTCGTCGCCGTCACACCGCAGCTTGAATCGTTCAACCGCAAGTTTGCGGAAGACAAAGGGCTCACGTTCCAAATTCTGAGCGACCCGGGAAACCGGGTGGCGGCTGCGTTCAACCTGGTCTATCCACTGCCGGAGGATTTGCGGAAGGTGTATCTCGGGTTTGGAATCGACCTGGTCAAATTCAATGGGGATGATTCCTGGACCCTGCCGATGCCCGCGCGCTTCGTGATCGACCGGGAGGGAATCATTCGCGCCGCCGAGGTGAGCGCGGATTACATGGTCCGACCCGATCCCGCCGACACCGTGGAGGTGCTCAAGGCTCTTGCTCTGTCAATTTGGTTTTAGTGGGTTTAAACCGCGATCGAGCAGGCGCCAGAAAGATCAGCAGGGACAGGTATGTTGTGACAACCTTTAAAGAGTAGCGGCGGACCCAGAGGGTTTGAGGCGGGAAGCCACATTCCTTCTGATAACTCTCTATGGGGATGCGCAGGGCACTGTGGCGTTGGCATCCCAGGTCGGATCCACGATTCCTTCATTTTGCCCGACTGAACTTCCCCCTGCCCGCCGTGAAAGAAGTCGTTCGCCCATGAAAGCAGGGGGTCCTCGTATGGAGATGAATCGTCACCGCTCAAACATCCCGAAATGACGAAGGCCCCTCATAAAGATATTTTTGGCCCAAATGATGAGAAGAGAATCAGCCCTCAACGGCCTCTGCGAGAACGCTCCTGAAATGATCCAGGCTGAGGGGCTGCACCTCCACGGGAACCTGGGTGAGATCGAAAAAGCTCAGGATCTCTTCGTCGGTCAGCGGCTCGATTCCGGGCTCCAGAAGGAGAATCCTGTCGTATCGTCCCAGGTTGATTCGGACATCGACCTCGTTCCAGCCGAGGGCATCCATGATATTGGGCCAGGCCCTGACCCAGCCGGGAGTCATGACCAAGGTGCGATTCGCTTCCAGCTCCCTGGCCTGGTCCCCGCAGAAGGCCTCGATGCAGTTCTTCACCGGAGAGAGCCGGGCACCGAAACGTTCGGCATGATGAGCGACGTCCGGGTGGCAGCCGATCCCGAAAAGGATTCGGATATCCTTATTCCGCATGTTCTCATCTGAAAGGATTCCGAGCAGCGTCTCTTCGAGCCTTTCCGGAACGGCGTGAAGGGCTGCCTCAACCCAGACGATCTCGACTTGGAGATCGGGGTCGAGAACCGCTCGGACCTCCTGTTCGAATACACTGCAGGCGATCAAGGCACGAGGTTTCATCTCGCCTGGGGAGGTCGGTCTTTCCACCGTTGCTCTTGTCAAACGTCCCATCGTGGACTGGTCCATGAGTATCACTCCTCAAGGTCGATTGCCAGGGCTCATGGCTCGTTCCCATCCGCCCACGGGTCGTGCTGCCGGCCCTGAACCGTTGCTCCACCGGAGCTTGGCGGGTCGCCATTCCCGACAAGCAGAAGATCCCTCAGTGTCTCGAGGCAGTTTTTCAGCGGCGCTTCCTCCTTCTTCAGCCGGGAGAGCATGATTCCCCCTTCAATGGCGAAGAGAATGTGCAGGGCAACGGCTTCCGAGGAGAGGTCCCGCCTCACTTCACCCGACTCCTGGGCCGCTGCGACCACCTCCTGAATGCGCACCGTCCACTCTTCGAAGACACTCGCGATCAGGCGGGTCAGAGCATGTTCCGTATCGCTCACTTCCAGAGCGCTGTTGCCGAAAATTCAACCTCCCGAAAATCCCTTGCATCGGTGTTTTTCGAGGACCGCCGTGAAGAAATTTTCGAGCGCTTTTCCCGGAGTCGCGCCCGCGAGCGAGCTTGTGAGAAACCCCATGAACTCCTCCCGGGCACGCTCCAATACGGCCTTTTCCAAATCCTCCTTGCCCGGAAAATGAAAGTAGAGACTCCCCTTTCTGATCCCACATCGCTTCAGGAGCTCGTTGATGCTCGTGCCGGCAAATCCTTTCTGCTCCATCAGCCCGGCAGCCTCCATCACGATTCTTGCCCGGGTCCGCTCTCCTTTGGTCGCCACGAGGTCCTCCATCATCAAAATTGACCGATCGGTCGGTTTTTTCAATTGACACGGGTGCGCCCTTTTTGTCAACATGAAGTTAATCTTTGAGCCGGCAGAGCATCCCAAGCGGTCCATTCCGTTCGCGACTGACACCTCTCTTTTTTCCAACCGGACCCGTAAGGATCTTCTGTCCCGAACGACTACAGCGTGGACCGGCGCGAGCAACGATGAGCCTCGAAGCAACGGACAGCTCCACTCCAGTCACAAACCCCGAAGCTTGGGTCGCCGAGTACGGGGACCTGTTGTTTCGCTATGCACTGCGTCGGGTGCAGAGGCGGGACGTCGCGGAAGACCTGGTCCAGGAGACCCTTCTCGCAGCCCTTCATGCCAGGGAAGACTTTCATGCGCGATCTTCCGAGAAGACGTGGCTGCTCGGTATTCTCAGGCATAAGATCGTCGACCACATCCGCAAGGCCAGTCGAGAGAGATCGGTGAGCGCCGAATTGCCCCTCGAGGATATTCCCGAGCATCTCTTCGACCGGAGCGGTCGGTGGGCCGTCAAGCCTTCCCGCTGGGGCGGCGACCCGGGGAAGGTGCTGGAGGCAAAAGGCTTCTGGGATGTCCTGATGACCTGCATGGAGGAGCTTCCGAGCCGAATGGCGCACGCCTTCGCTCTGCGTGAGATCGAGCAGATGGATATCGAAGAAGTTTCCGGGGTCATGGAAGTCACCCCCAACAACCTCGGGGTGCTTCTCTACCGGGCGAGGCAGCGCCTCAGGCGCTGTCTTGAATTGAACTGGTTCTCGTAGGACAGGGGAATCGTCGGGTCTTGTTGGAGTCCATTTACTACGTCATATCCTGGGCTTGTCGGCGTGCGTGCCCTCACTGCTATGACAGGAGGTCTCGGCCCTACTCCGGCAGTGAACTGGAGGCGATCACTTCCCGAAGCCAATCCGCCTTTCCGGCGATCGTTTCCCATCTTCCCGAATCGATCGTTTACACGGACCGCGACGATCAGCGGGAAGACGGCACCTTTGCCTCGAAAATCGGAAGAATCGTTTTGTCCGGTGGGGAGGTGCTTCTGGACCCGGTGCGAACCGAGGTGCTCTACCCGCTCCTCGATGCGCTGACGGAGCGCTATGAAGCCACAAGCGGCGTCAAACCGGTGATCCAGACAGCGGGAGACCTGCTGAGCCCGCAAATCGTGGACGACCTTCTGGACCGGAATGTGTGGATGATTTCGGCTTCTTCCCTCGACGGTTTTCATCAGAGCGTTGCTCACGAGGGACAGGACGCCTTTCGGGAATGGCTTACCGGCCTGTTTGAAGCCGCCGGAATGCGAGCGTCGGGTTTGCAGTGTCGTTCACAATACCCGGCTCTTCCAGATGGCGCAGTCGGTGCTCTCCCCCCTGCTGGCCACCCCCCACGTGGCGGTGGCCCTCGGGCTTTCCTTTGTGATCGCTCCCAGCGGCTGGCTCGTCCGTCTGGTCTCTCCCCGGCTCACGGGCTGGGAGCGCCCTCCGAACATCGCCATTGTCCATGATCCCTGGGGCCTCTCCTTCGTGCCGGGATTGCTCTTGAAAGAGGTTCCGTACCTGATGCTCATGACCGTGGCCGCCCTGGGACAGGTGAAGTCCCAGGAGATCATGGCCGTTGCAAGATCCGTCGGGTATACGCCCGTCTCCGCATGGCTCAAGACCGTGTTGCCTCAAATCTACTCCCAAATCAGGCTGCCCGTCTATGCCGTGCTCGCATTTTCGCTTTCCGTGGTGGATGTGGCGGTGATTCCGGCTCCGACCACCCCCGCACCGCTGAGCACGGTGGTCTTCCGCATGTTCATGGACCGGGACCTCTCAATGGTTTTTCCCGCCTCGGCCGGTGCCTGTCTCCAGCCGGCCGTCGTCTTCTTGAGTATCTGCGCGTGGCGGGTTGCTGAAAAAGCGGTTGCAGCAATGGCCAGGCCCTGGCTGACGGGTGGCCGGCAGGGGAGCTTCCCTCAAGGTGCGAGCGCCCTTTGGGGATGCGTCTTCGGGCTTCTTGTGGGACTCTCCGTCCTGGGAACCGTGGCCATGACGATCTGGTCGTTTGCGGAAACCTGGTTCCATCCGAGTGCGCTGCCCGCTTCGTGGAGCCTCGCCCATTGGGCCAGGCACCTCGACGGCCTGATCCGGCCCGGGAAGGTGACAAGGATGCAAGAAATTGGCTTGATTCCCTGTGAAAGCCGTGATATTGGTTGGACCAATATCTATTTCAGAAATTGGTTGATCCAAAACAGAGGTGATGCGGGGTCAGGGATGGATGCAATGAGCGATACGGCAGAGAAGGACCAGGAGATCCGCAGCCAGCGCCCCAAGTATCTCTACGGCGAGATCTTGAGCCGGATTCGGCAGATGATCGATTCCGGGGAGCTCGGCGTTGGGGACCGTCTGCCTCCTGAAAGGACCCTCGCGGCTCAGTTCAAGGTTTCGCGCAATTCTGTCCGGCAGGCGATCCAGGCCCTCGCGGAGAAGGGCATCTTGGAGAGCCGGCAGGGGGACGGGACCTACGTGTGCAGTCCGGATGCCGAGAGGTTCGAAGGGGCCTTGGCGGCGGCGATCCAAGCCCAGAAAGAATCGCTGAGGGAGATCATGGAATTTCGTCTCCTGGTGGAGCCTCAGGTTGCCGCCCTGGCCGCACGCCGCATCACGCGTGCACAGCTCGAGCGACTCAAGATCATCGTTTGCGACCAGGAGCGGAGAAACCTTGCGGGGGAGTGCTACGGTGACCTCGATGCCGCCTTTCACTTCGAGGTGGCGAAGGCGGCTGGGAACCGGGTGCTGCTTCGGGTTGTGAAGACGATCATGGAGATTGTGAACGAGAGCCGCGCTGAGCCCCTCCAAAGCCCGGAGAGGCGTAGACTCTCGGTTGTGGGCCACCTGGAGCTCATTACGGCGCTCGAGAGCGGCGATGCCGAGACGGCAGCCTCAGCCATGAGAGCGCATCTTCGGTCGGTTGAGCAAGTCCTTTTGGGGGGACGAGGGTGAGCGACCGCGAGTTTAGGATCGGTGTGGGGCGGTTGGCGGGGTGGTCTCCGTGGATTGACTTGTCAGGCAAAAGGGGACGGCTCCCCATGATGAGGAAAGAGGAAGGGCTATGATAACGATTGTGGTGACGTATCTTGCGGTGGGCGTTGTGGCGGGGATCCTGGCGGGTCTGCTCGGAATCGGCGGCGGTCTCGTGATTGTCCCGATGCTGGTTTTCTGCTTTACGCTTCAGGGGGTGCCGCACGAGTCGATGATGCATCTTGCCCTGGGGACCTCCATGGCGAGCATCATGTTTACGGCCGTATCGAGCTTCATGGCGCATCACCGACGCGGGGCCGTTCACTGGGACATCGTGAAGCGCATCACGGTGGGCATTCTGACCGGGACGTTGCTCGGCTCCTGCATCGCCGCCCGTATGTCGACGGAGTTTCTCAAAGGCTTCTTCGTGCTCTTCCTCTATTACGTGGCCTCCCAGATGCTCACCAACAAGAAGCCCAAACCGTCTCGGGGGCTCCCTGGACTTCCCGGCATGTTCGGGGCCGGCAACGTGATCGGGGTCGTCTCCAGCCTGGTTGGCATCGGCGGCGGCACGCTCTCGGTGCCGTTCATGGTTTGGTGTAACATTCCGGTCCACCACGCCATCGGGACATCGGCTGCCATTGGTTTTCCCATTGCGATTGCCGGAACGGTCGGGTACGTTGTGAATGGCCTGAAGGTATCGGGTCTGCCGGAGCTGTCCATCGGCTATGTGTACTTGCCGGCTTTGTTCGGAATCGTGGCTGCCAGTGTTCTGACGGCGCCCCTTGGCGTCCGCCTGGCCCACAGCTTGCCCGTTGATCGGCTCAAGCGCGTGTTCGCCGTTTTGCTCCTCATCGTGGGGACGAGGATGTTCTATGACCTGGTCAGGAGACTGGTCTGACACGGTGACCGCCGATCCAGCTGTTCTGTATGGACCCACTTCCAGGAAAGGCGCGGCCTTCATGAATAGGGAAACCAACGGAAGGCGCTCCGTCGAGGACGCCCCCAACGATTTATTCAAGTACGCGGTGGACCGCGAAGACCTGAAGGCGCTGTTGGACGCGTTCCCGAACGAGTCGCCGGAAGTCCGGAGCAAGGTGGAATATGAGCTTCAGATTCTGAAATTCATCGGGGTCGGCTGGTCCATTTCCTACTTTTTGCAGGACTCGCCGTTCAAAGATCAAATTGCCGGAGAGTACTGGACGGCCGTTCACGGGCTTTCTCAGAGCATCTCGTCCAGTGCCGGTCTGATGGTGGGAAAAGAGATCGACTACTTCCAGGAGCTCCGGGACCGCCTGGACCTTTATATCAACGCCCTCGCAAAGCGGCCGGACGCGCCGGAGCCCGCTGTGGTCATCGGACCGGAATTCGCCAAGATCTGCGGCAGCTCCGATGACATCCACACGGTGATGGCGGGATCCAAGATGTTCATCATGCTTCTGGGTGCCGTGAAAGACTACCTCGACACCATCGATCTGCTTGGAACGACGCAGGCACACGGTGCGCCGCACTGAGGTCTGCAATTCGAGACGGTTGGCTTCAGCTTTCAGTGTACTGGTTTCAGTCTAGCGGCCTCTCGGCTTTCTCCCTGACACCCGTCACCTTTGTGAAAAAAGCTGGATTCCGGCCAGGAGCCTGCCGGCTCGCCGGGATAACGATGCGCATCGGAGCCGAGCTTCGGTTGCGGGGCATTGCGTGGTGGCTTGCTGCCTTGCGGTGTCTTGGAGCGGGCGCAAGCCCCGCCCCAAGACACCGCTCCTCTCCGACCTTCTCCTAGACCGCTAGACTCGAAAGCCCCAGCTTCTGCCGTTTCCCCTCGATGTGGCGTCGGATGAGGATGGCCGCCTTTTCGGGATCCGGCTCCACGGCGAACGTTGCCCCCACCACGTCATTGAGCCCTTCGGTCAGGAGCTTGACGACATTCATGCTTCCCGTGACGGGCGGCATGGGGCCCAGCACGGTGTAGACACCGGAGGCGACGAAGTAGACCCCGATGGTGACCGCCTTTTCTGAATACCACTCGGGGGCGGCGCCGGCGATGGGCAGGTCGCTGATATCCACTCCCAGGGCGTTGGCAAGAGCGGATGCCAGCACCAGGATGCGCACGTTGTCCACGCAGCTTCCCATGTGAAGCACGGGCGGAATCCCGAGGGCGGTGCAGATTTCTCTGAGACCCGGTCCGGCGAGCTTGGCGGCCTCCAGTTGTTTAAGCCCCGCCTTGGCCGTGGCGACGGCCGCGCAGCCCGTATCCACCACCAGGATGTCGTTTTCGATGAGGCGCTTTGTGAGTACGACATGACCCAAGTCCTGCTTGATGCGCGGGTTGTTGCACCCCACGATCCCCACGGCCCCGCGGATTTTGCCCGCCTTGATGGCGTCGATGAGCGGCGTCGGGGTCCCACCGAGTGCTCCCACGATACTCTCCACCGAAAAACCGCCCGTCGATGCAACGGACTCGACGGGGATGTAGACCTCGCCGCGCCGGCCAAAGTTGTCGATGGCTTCCCTCACCAGCACTTCCGCCAGCTCGGCCGCGTTCTCGGGATGGAATTCCCGATGCTCCATGCCCGGAAAGTGAGCCTTGTCGCTGGTCGAGATCATCTTGGTGTGGTAGCAGGCGGCCACGTTGCCAATGGACGGCATGATGCACTGGTAGTCCACGATCATCATGTCCACGGCGCCGGTCGTCAGCACGAGCTCCGTCGTGAGATGGTTTCCCGCCATCGGAATGCCCGCCCGCATGAGGAGCTCGTTTCCCGTGCAGCAGACGCCGGCCAGGTTGATGCCCTTGGCGCCGTTGGCTTCGGCGAGCTTGAGGAGCTCGGGCGCCTGGCAGGCGGTCAGGAGCATTTCAGAAACCACCGGGTTGTGCCCGTGGACGACGATGTTCACCTCGTCCTTTTTCAGCACGCCGACGTTGACCCGGTTGGCGCCGGGCTTGGGAACGCCAAAGAGGATGTCCGAAACTTCGGTTGCGATCATGGAGCCGCCCCAGCCGTCGGACAGGGCGTTGCGCAGGCCGTGCAGGAGCAGCGTCACCCAGTTGTTGTCGACGCCCATGTGGGTCCGGTGCATCATCTCCGAGGTTTCCCGGTCGATGCCGCGGGGGATGATCCCGAGCTTCTCCCAGATCTCGCGGCGCTTGGCAGGGGCTCGGGAGACGAGGGTGACTTGCTTTTTCCGGGTGCCGTAGTCTTCCATCATGGCGTCTGATAGGTCGGCGGCAATGGCTTCGACCGACTTCCCATCACATTGGATTCCGTATTCGGCGGCGACCGCCTTCAGTTTCTCCGCTTCCCGGATTCGGTACCCGGGCGCTTCCCCCTTGGCGACCGATCCCAGCACTTCCACGAGGTCGCGCCCGTGGTCGGAGTGGGAAGCCGCTCCGGCGGCGATCATGCGCCCCAAATTTCGGGCGACGATGATGTCCGCATCGGCACCGCACACACCGCGCTGCGGCCCCTCGCCGAACGGGTCGATGCGGCACGGTCCCATGATGCAGATGCGGCAGCTGAGCCCCATTTCGCAGTACCCGCAATTGGGCTGCTGGGCCTCATACCGGTCCCAAACCGTTTCCACCTGGTCTCGCTCTGCTTTCCGAAGCAGCAGCTGTCCATCTTCCGTGATGGTCTTCGTCGTGATGGTGTCACTCATGGATATCTCCTTGGGTATGCAGCAACGGGAAACCATCAAGAGTCCCGTCGTTGAGGACGGTAGCGCCGCCTTCCACGGCGGCGTTTTGCACCGCGATCGACATCAGCGCATCTTCGAGCTGGCTCTCAATTCGACCGACATCCTCTTCGTGGCCTGCAGCAACGTGAAACCGGGCGACAGATCCGCCACGGAACCTCCCGGAGACACGGTGCGCGCCACTTCGTCGGTCTTGCGCTTCATGGCTCGCCCGAGCTCTTCGAAGGTGAGGGCACCCGCCTTGCACACCTCCACGCAGGCGGGGACCAGCCCCTGCATCTGGCGCTCGATACAGTTGTCGCACTTGACGGCCACGGCCTTGTGTGGCGGCGCGTAACAGTCTTCGTGGTAACGGATGACGCCGAAGGGGCATGCCATCGCGCAGGAAGCGCAATTGATGCAGCGATCCGGATCGATAAACACGGTTGCGCGAGCCGCATCGCGGTAGATGGCTCCAGGCAGGCAGGCAAACAGGCATGGGGCTGGATCGCAATGGCGGCATCGGTTGGGGAACCCCTCGCCGTGCAGTCCGACGCCAACGTGGATGCGTGGCTTCGGCTGGGGATCTTCGAGCACGGCGCTGAGCAATTGCTTGGACTTCGAGTGCGCGGTGGCGCAAGCGATCATGCATTGCATACATCCCACGCACCGCTCGGGGTGAATCACGACTTCCTTCATGGGGCCTCCTCGTGCTGTGAGTTGGTGTCATTCACGAAAAGACGAAAGACTGAAAGACTTGAAAGCGTCTGGGGTTAAAGCAGAGATCGGAAATTGAAGCCGGGCTCCAGCATCGCTTCACGCGGAGCTCTGACGGGGATCTCCCTCTGAATAAGGGAGACCAGGAGTCCCCCCTGTTCGATGCCGTTCACCAGGACGGCTCCAACCAGGGAGTCCCCCTTGAAAACCAGCTTTCGGTATTGCCTGGATCGAGCATGGAAGCGGCTCAGCACCTCGTAGCCCTCGGATTCGGGCGGGCTCACCAGACCGGCTGTGAGAACGTCCAGGCCAAAGATGCGGATGACGTTGCGACCGAGGCTCCCCCGGTAGGCGACTTTCCGGCCGGCCATGTTCATGCCGGCAATCCGCCCTTGGGCGACCGCTTCGGGCCAGATGGCATTGACCCAGCGCGTTTTCCTGGCAATGTCCACCGACTCGGCGACGTCGCCTGCCGCATACACGCCGGGAGCCGACGTTTCGAGGTGATCGTCCACGAGGATCCCCAGATCCACCTGCACCTGGTCTCGAGGAATGAAGGATCTCGATGGAAGGACCCCCTTCCCCACGACCACCAAATCGCAGGAGAGCTCCGTGCCGTCTGAAAGATGGGCCCGCTGTACGCGGCCGTTTCCTTCGAAGCCCGTGACTTCGACTCCGACCCGTACGGTGAGTCCCTTTCGCACCAGCTCATCGTGGATCATCCGGCCGGCCTGCTCGTCCACCTGCATGGACAGGGGGTAGCCCGAGCGGATGAGCATGGTGACCGGAATGCGTCGGTGCAACAGTCCGTAGGCCGCCTTGAATCCGACCAGGCCACCGCCCAGGACCAGCGCCCGCTTGACACGGGGAAGGGTTTCCAGCATGGCGCAGACGTGCGCCTCGGTGCGCATGGGAAAGATGCCCGCAAGGTCCGATCCGGCCGCCTTGACCTGGCGCGGGTCGGCGCCGCTTGCGATCAGCAGCCGATCATAGCAAATGACCTTGCCGCTCGGGAGAGAAACCGTTCTGTCCCGGGTGTCGAGCGCCATCACGCGCTCGCCGAGGAGAGGCTCGATCTTCAGCGCGTCGTAGAAGCGCTCGGATCGCACGGGAAGTTGCTCCCGCTCGGCCGCGCCTTCGAGCACCAGACTGATCATGGGGCGGCAGTAAGGCGGGAAACGCTCGTCGGAAATCAGGGTGATGGGACTGTCCGCGTCGAGCTGCCGGATCGCTTCGGCCGCATGGATTCCTGCAACGCCGTTTCCAATGATGACGTGTCGCATGAAGCCCTCCTGAAAGATCGCTGTTTTCAGCAAGACGATGTCTGAGGGCGGAGTGCCCATTCAGCGCGCAGGGTGCTCGCCCGGGCGGATCCGGCGAGGAAGGGTCAAGCCGATCGCATCGTCCTGGCGCCGAGGACCTCGGCCTGGCTGCTCACTCAGGAAACAGGGAAGCCTAAAGCGAAGCGCTTGCACTTTGAAACAAGGCAATCTAGAGTACTGCTCCCATGCGGTCTCCTGGGCCGGCAGGAAGCGCCCGCTCACCCCGGAGGGCTTTTGGGCAGACAAGCCCGGTTGGGGGTGTTCCGAGCACGGCCTAGAATACACCAGGGTCTATGTGGGTGCTACGATTATCTGTCCCGCAGTGAGCATTAGGGTAGACCTCACGGTGGGCGCCAGAACGTGGATCCTGCTACATCACCGTGTAAGCTGTTGCTCTGCTCGAGCTGCACCGCACGCGTTTCGGTTTTCACCCCAATCGGGAGTGCGCCATGACATCCCTGCGACGAGAGGGCATGATCGTTGAGTTTCAGAAGCGCAGAAGACGCATGATGGTCAACTTCATCATCTGCCTTGTACTCCTTGCCCTGAGCCTCGTCATTGCCCAGATCGGCGACAGTTTTCCGGGGTTGCTGGGGCTCGGCAAGGGCGGGTGGTCGGCCCTCAGTGCAGCCCAGTTCGTGACCGGTGTCGTTTTCGCCATCCTCGGATTTCTGCAGTACCGCTGTCCGTCCTGCCAGGAGATCGTGCGCGGCCATGATCGCTATTACTTCGGGGTACTGCTTGACCCCGAGAAATGCCCCCACTGCGGAGCACGCCTGAAAGAGGATTGAGGGGGTGGGGCTGCTCTGGTGGACGGAGAGCGGTCTGAGCTATTGAAAAGCCCCCTTCCGCGGTCAAGGCCGGGAGGGGGCTCATCGTGGAAGCCAGACCGAGCTGCCATGCTTCTTTTCGAGCTCGATCTCGTTCAGGGAGGGTTGGACCTCGCCTGGTACTCTGTCAACTTTGTTTCGCAAGGTACACCCCTTTTGATTCCCTCATCGAGGCGAGCGGGGCGGGTGTTCTCTTGCCCGGCATGACTCCTTTGACGGAGCACTAGGGGGCCGGCTTCGGCGTGGGCGGAACGGGCACGTTCCCGTAAAGCAAGGGGGTGACGCCGTCCGAGTCGGCTGTCGGGGCAGTCACGTGGCAGGCTGCGCAGTTGCCCTTGTCCACGGCGTTGAAGAGTGCCAGTCCTTCGGCTTCTTTGCGCGAAGAATATATCGATCGGAAGGTCGACGGGATACCGGCATAGGTGCCGTCACCATCTACGCGGAACGAGCTCACATCGCCCCCATCGCCGCTCTGTTCAACCGCAAAATAATCGGCCTTCGCGTTGAATCGATTGAAGAGACGGGTCCGCTCAAATTCCCTCGATGGCCTTTGCCATCCTCGTGCAGGCAGCTTCACCATTTGCTGCCTTTCGGATGTCGATGCCGTAAAGGGGCTTTGAACGCGATCACGTAAACGGAATGGACTACGTCCCCGTCATCCAGTTTGTCTCGGTGTGCGTGCCGCCACCTGCTGCGGGCTGGTGAGCGTCGAGCACGGCGTCGACGATGGAGCGCTGGCAGCGGTCCGGGCGGACAAACCGGAACGGGAGGGGTCAGCTTTCCCCGAGATAAGCGCGAGCCTGACCATGGACGGTGGGGCAAACGGATTCCGGCACGGCCTCGACGATGTGCTTCAGGGCTGCGGTCACTTTTTCCCGGAGAGCCGGCTTCAGACGCTTGACCTGTTGAAAGGTGTTGAGCAACCGGCTGGCGGTCGTCGCGTTCAGCGGGGCGACTTCGATGATGGTATCCGTCATCCATTGGATGCCGTGGTCGGTCCAGACCATCTTGTTGTTGACCGCCATCGGCAGCAGCAGCGCCCGGCCCCAGGTGGGGTGGGTGATGTCGAAGGTCGGACGCCGCTTCTCCGCCTCGATCATCTCGAACACATCTTCCCGCGTCCCGCTTGCCACCACCCGCAAGTAATTGGCGTAGCCGCTCAGGTGACCGTGCCAGGCGTCGAACACCGAGTCGAGCACGCGTCGGCGCTCGGGCGCCCTGCTTCGGTTCAGGGCGGCAAGGGCAGCCACCCGGTCGGAGGCCGTCGTCGCAGCGTTGAAATGGTCCAGGATGATGCGGTGGCTCTCGGGCGTGTCGTCGATGGCGATGGCATCAAGGAGCACCTGTTTCAGCATCCGCTCCTCAATGCCAAAGGCGGGCGATGCCCCCTCCGGGATGGTGTAGGTATCGAGCTTTCTGAATGAGTCGACGAGCTGCGGCCGGTAGCGCTCGTTGACCGTTCGAAGCAGTGTCTCGCGCGCCGTGACGAGCTCCTGGTACCAGGTCGAGTACTCACGGTCCATAGGCTGCTCGTCGATGCGCAGGAAGTAAGCCTTGAGCGACGGCGCCATATCTTCTGCGGCGAGCACCTCACCATAGAGGTCGAGCCAGGCGTCGTCGACGGGGGCCGACGGGTCGAGGAGCAGCCGGACGCGCTGCTCGTCCGTGAGCAACCGCATGGCCTCCAAGCGGTTGCAGCGATTGGGGTCGAGCTTGGCCTGGCGGACAAGGGATTCCCGCGTGGCACTTGCGTCGCGGAAGGTTCCGTAGAAGGAAGCGTCCCGGTTCATGGATGCAAACGCGGGCGGACGGTCGATGTTCGAGAGGACGAGCTCCCCTTCGGCTTCCTTCAGTGCGTAAACCTGCGCGGTTCCCGGGATGTCGCGTCCCGCATCGTCCACGAGGGCCAGGGCGATGGGCAGGTGGAAGGGCTTAAACGCCTCGGGCACATCCTGCTGGAAGCGGATCCGGACCTGACGCGCTTTGGCATCATAAGCGACGTCGGCCGTGACCTTCGGGTAGCCGATGGTGTAGAGCCAGCCTGTCTTGAACTGCTCGAGGGATTCTCCTGTGGCCTCTTCGAAGCATTGGAAGAACTGGTCGGAGTTGGCGTTCCCGTGGTGATACCGGGAAAAGTAAAGCGTCTTGCCGGCTTTAAATCCTTCGGGTCCCAGCAGGAGCCGCATCATGCGGATCACTTCGGCGGCCTTGACGTAGGTCACGCCGTCAATGAGCTCGTCGGGGTCATTGAATCCCTCGCGCACGATGCGCCCCACGTGGCCGGCGTCTTCAATGGCGAGCGGGCCGAGGAGCGGGTTGCGGATGGATTCGATCTGCTGGATTCGAACGAACGACGGATCGAAGACGTCGGCCATGAACTGGCGCTCCACGTCCACCGTGTAGGCTTCGTTCAGCCAGACGTCGAAGGGCGTTTCCATCGTCGTCTCGCTGCCGCACTGATTGTGCTCGAATTCGTGCACGATGACGGCGTGGGCGTAGAGCAGGGACGCATCGAGGGTGTGCTCGTGGATCAGGGCGGCGTCGGTCACGATGGTCGTGTTGCCCACATTCTCCATGCCCCCGAAGTTGGATTTGCTCATGCAGATGGTGCGGTAGCAGTCGCCCGTGTAGGCGTAGTCCTGGGTGCGCTCGATCCAAAGGACCGACTCCTTCAAGATCTCCATGGGAATCCGGGCGAATGCGCTCATGCCCTGCGGAACAAGGTATTCCAGCCGCACGCGCTTGCCCGATGCGAGCGTGACTGCATCCACGAGCTCGTCCCACGTGCCCGCACAGGCGATGAAGAGGTAGGGGGCCATGGGGGTCGGGTTGTCATAGGTGATCACCTGTCGCGTCGGGTCGCCCTCCTTGGGCACGGGCCGCCCGTCCGGGTTGGTCGCCCGGTTGATGTTGCCGTTGCTGATGAGGTGCGTGTAGCGCGCGTCGGCCTCGAGGGTCGTCGTCATGGTGCACTTGGCGCGGCAGTCGTCGAAGATCGGCATGATCCGCTGAAAGCCCCACTGCTGGCACTGGGACATGTACTGCTGGGGCGCCCCATCCGGAGTCATGTCCTTGTAAATTCCCTCCAGGAGATGATCCGATGGGAAGCAGCGCGTTTCGGTCCGGACGCAGAAACGCTCACCCTTTGCCACGGGCTTGGGCAGCGTGACCACCAGTTTCTTTTGCTCCGTCCGGTAGTCAAAGACCAGCGCTGTCCCTTGGCCGAGCGGTGTGTCCGGTCCGGGGCACGCTTCCACGCGAAGGATTTCAAGCCCGCTGGCATCCAGCTCGAGGCGATCGAGGTTACTCCTGGCCGTCATATCGAGACAGTTCGACGCCTCGACGCAATCCTCGAGGAAATTGAGAGTGATGGTCAGGTGGTGGAGCGTTACCGGCAGCTCCCCAAAATCCTCGCGCCGATACTTGAAAACCCGCTCGGCCATTGTGACTCCTTTCTGTCAAAGGCATACGTCCTCGCGTCCGGATGACGAACGTCACAGCTTGCGTGCTGAAAATGCCGCAGAGGAGCAAGTATTTCGCCAACTGCCCTCTTGCTGGGGCCCCGGAGCGCCAGTCCCCGGACCCGGGTTTCATTCGCTGATGCAGAAGTGCCGTCGAAGGGCTGAAACCGTTGGCCACAGCATTGCGAAATAGGTGAGACCCCAGGAGTCAACCTCATGACGCTGCAAACGCATGATGCGGTGAGCCCTGGACAGCCCATGCATTGGTCGTTACCGAGTGCATCGCCACACAATAAGGCCACACAATCAGGTGTCCGTAACCAACGTGTACGTCATCACGGCAGTTTTTCAGTCGAGATCCAGGCCTTTCCGTGACCGATGTGGATTCCGGCTCAGCAATGGCCGGAAGGACCTTTCTCGGGGTCTGGCTCGCTTCATGATCACGCTCTTGTGTGGCTGTGTATTTAGTGCCACATTTCGAGCACCGGTGTCTAGCTGAGATGGAGAGCAGAGACAGGGGGAAAGCCTTTCCATGCGGGAAAACGATCGCGGGGGCGGTCGTCTCTATAGGGGTGCGACAGGATCAGGTAGGGGAGCAGAGATACCGCTCTTAAGCAGGTTACTGCACTGCAAAGTAAGATCGGTTGTCCCGTCTTCAGAGTGTGCGCAGCGGTGCCCTTGAAACCGCCCGCTTCTTTAAAACCCGTTGACCGGGGGATGTTTTACAGAAAGTCAAGACGCGAACAAGGAATCTTCTTGCATGGACCCTGAGCCTAAATTAGACTGCCAAATCAGGACGTTGGAAAAAGCGTGCTCGCTCTGACTGCCCAAGTATCGGATGGTTGGCATTCCATTCTCATTACCAAACTTCATCCCGCGTCCCGAAGTTTTACTGAAACTATAAAATCACTGGTTGGGCATAGAAGGGAGAAACCATGACAGCACAAATTTCTGACAGATTCATCTTCAAGGGTGATGAGTATTCCCTCATCGGCATGAAGGGTGGTGATCTTGCTTCGCCTGAACAATTCGGCATGGAACCGGAGATGATCCATACCGCCTGCTATCGAGGCTTTTATGCTTCGTATGAACTCACGGAAGAAGCGCTCTATCTCAGAGAACTTACTCTGAGAGAAAAGAATGGGAACTACCTACCTATTGAGGGAATAGAGCCTGCAAAAGAGGAATACCAAGCCACTTATCACGGCTTGAGTGTAGTGGTTCATTTCACGGGGAAGATAAGGCTGGCCAAAGATTTCATAGAGGAACTCTATATCCACATGGGTTATCAGAAGCCTACAGCTTTCAAGACAGTCTTGGACATAACCCTAAAAGAGGGGCGAGTAGTCGAGATAAAGGATCGCTCCCAAGAAATGGAGGAGAAACGAGGCTCCTTCAAGAAACACTATGAGTCTGGGAATATGATTCAGACTATTGACGAGGCATTCAGCCTCGACATGGATTTGGAATAGGATTGCCCAACAAGTTGCTCCAGCGGACGGCGAACCGCCGCCGCTGAGCTTTAGCGTTAGCAGAAGGGGGTTGTAGACATGCATCTATTCTGTTTCGCGTCGAGAAATGTCGAAAACATCCGGATCGGGATTTTGCGTGGATTGTGGGCCGTAGGAACTTTACTCAATCAACAGTCGATGGCTGGAAGGGTGACAAAAGCGCTTCGCTACCTGCGCCCTGGAGACTTTGGTGTTCTCTACTGCAATCCGTTGCACTCATTCACAACTCCCTTCATCGTTCGTTCCCAGGTTGACCCGAACGCTATTGTAACGGACGTATGGCCAGAACCTTGGGTGCTGCCTTTCAAGATACAGGCTCTTGGTGATCTCTCAAGACGTGTCTCAGCTGAAGACGCCGCGGAACGCTGGCCCATCGTAAAGCAACGGTTGGCAGTCAACCGCGGAAGAGGTGGCGTAAGCGCTGCTATGAATATCACCGGTACTACTGTTTTTGTTCCGGTAACTATTACTCCAGAAGACTGGGAGCGGATCTGCGGCGACCTCGCGACAAAACCCTGCTAACCAATCACTCAAGCCGACGCCGGACACGCTCGGCACTCGCCCCGACGTCCGTAGCGGCGCGGCTTAGTTCGTCGTTCGGCTACTGCGATATGCCCATATGTAAAGAGGACGCCCATGAACAGCTATGTAGACAGGATTAAACCAGATTCCTATGGCATTACGACATTCTTGGAGAACTTGCGGCGCGGGCAATATCAGATACCCACATTTCAGCGTGACGTTGTATGGGATCGTGACAGGGTGAAGAAGTTCTGGGACAGCATCTGTAAATTCTATCCGCTCGGCAGCATCCTCGTTTGGCACACAAATACGCGTTTGCAGAACCATCGGGAAATCGGCGGACACCCACTTCATGCTGAATCACCAGGCAAGGAGTTCCAATACCTACTTGATGGTCAACAGCGAACGACAGCCCTACTGACCTCGATGTATGGAGGGAGAATTAAGGGTCAGGAAGGGCGTGACCCGAGGCTTTACGTAGACCTCACAGTGAGTCAACCGGAAGAGGTCGAGGATGAATCGTGGCGTGAACGATTCCTGTTTTGGGATGAGATAGATGACCGCGAAGGACAACTGCTCCGCAATGTTGGCCGGAAGAAGAGATACGAGCAAGGTCTCGTGGTCAAAATCGAGGATATCGCTCACCGGTATCAAGATCTTGAGGAACGTTTAGAAGTTGCCGGCTACTCGTACCGAGATCCAGCACGGGCGCAATTACGGGACTTCAAACAGGTTCTCGACAACTACAAGCTTTCCTTTATTGAGCTCCGTAAGGTCAAAGTGGCCCAGGTGTGTCAGATCTTTGAGCGCGTCAACCAGGCGGGCCAACCGCTCAGCATGTTCGACATTGTGGTGGCAAAAACGTTTAGGCCCGATGCTGACCGTCAGGAAGGATTCTACCTGCGTGGACTGTTTGAGGATTTTCGCCGCACTCTGGAACGAGATGGAAGTCGTTACGCCACTATTGATGACATGACCCTGCTACAGGTTCTGGCCATGCTGGTGCGTGACTCAGTCCCTGACGCTGGGGTGCACAATATCACAGACACGTACCTAAACGTCTTGCGAACTGAGCACCTGGAGTCGGTATGGAAGGATGCAAAGGTAGCTGTTAGGCAGACTTTCGATTTCTTGGATAACTATTTACATCTGCCAGGGCCAGCGCTGGTCCCCTATCGTTATTTTTATATATCTCTTGGTTCTTATTTCTTCCACAATGACACTCCAGACTATGATTTGCTCAAGCGCTACTTCTGGTACTTCAGCTTTCACAATGAGGATTTGCTCAGCAACACCACTCATCTGAGGGATCATATCCGCCAGCTACATGAAGCGAGAAGTGGTCACGACTTCGGATTTGAGCGGTTCCTGATAGATCGTGATCGGCTGCGAAGAATCACATACAGTGCCAAAGGGAGACTTTCAAGGGCGATTCTGGCGCTTTATGCAAACCAGGACCCAAAAGACTGGCAACATCCCGATCGATCGGTATTGACTACTGTATACTACGCATTGACAGACCAGCCGAATTTGCATCACATTTTCCCACTTGACTTCTGTGAAAAGCACCTTGGTGAGAGAGGCCGGTATGCGGACAGTCTACTGAATATTGCATTTCTCACTCAAATCACGAATCTTCAAATTAGCAATAAGAATCCCCTCGAATACATGAAGTCATATATCGGTGATGAATTCGAGCCTATTCAAAGAACCCACCTGTTACCGGAGGTTCTCGTCAAATGGGCACAGGCAGAAGATATGCCAGCAGACGCGCTTGATGTTTTTATCGAGGCAAGGCTCGAACTATTACTTGCCCGGCTTCGCAATTGTCTCAACGATATCCAGTTTGAGCTGGTAGACACTCGAACCGCCGGTGACTAGAAGAAATCCATAGGGCAACTGCTTCTGAATACTCGATAAAGCAGAAGAGGAGATCCCATGAATCAAGAGCAACTCGAAGCTGAGATCATGAAACTGAGCCTTGATGCACGGGCGAAACTGGCGGAAAGAATCATCTTGAGCCTGGACGCACCGTCAGACGAGGAGAACCTGCAACTGTGGGTGCAGGAAGCTCAACGTAGACTAAAGGATCTACGGGAGGGAAAGGCCAAGGAGGTGCTTGCGGAGGATGTCTTTCGAAGAGCACGGGCGGCCATTCTATGCGCAAAATAACCTTTCACGAGGACGCGGATTCCGAAGCCCACGAGGCTGCTCTCTACTACGAAGAGAGGGCCACTGACCTCGGGCTTGCATTTCTGGATGAAATCGAGAAGAGCTCCCAGCGTATTTTGGCGAACCCTCTGGCCTACCAGCGTGTTGGGGGTGAGGTGCGGCAAGCACCAGTGGCTCGTTTCCCTTACAGCATCCTGTACGTGATTGAGCCTGACGAGCATATCCGTGTCATCGCGGTCGCCCACCAGAAACGAAGACCAGGGTATTGGCGGGAGCGACTCCAGATGGAGACATGAGAGCCGAACCAAAGAATCAAGCGGACACCCAACCACGCGGTGAAATTGGAAGGTGTTTTCTGGAAGTCGTTGGCCGCGTGGTTGGGTGCCCCTTATTCTGGGCGTTAGCACCCCTGAAGGCACAAGAATATACCAATGAAATTTCAACTCGAACCTTTTCATCGTGATACTCCGGATTCTGAATTGTTGGAAGATTTGAGAAACGCCAACCGTATATTAATCGAAAAAGATAAAAAACTAACCTCTCGGTCATATAATGAAGTCGGCAAGTACACTTCAGGTACATTGGCTCTTCGATTCGGATCGTGGAATCAGGCTCTTGTTAAAGCAGGTCTAAGGCCGACAGAGGAGAAGAATGTAAGTATCGATTCACTATTTGAAAATCTAAGGGAAGTTTGGGTACATAAGGGAAAGCAGCCAGTGTATCGGGATATGGGGCTAATTCCATCGAGGTATAGCGGTTCTTTGTATTCAGAGCGGTTCGGTAGTTGGAGAAACGCTCTTAGAAGATTTGTTGAATTTGTTCAATCTGATGAATGGATTATCCAAGATATTGTAGGCAATGATGAGACTATCGAAAACAAGAAAATACCTGTTTTGAAAGAAAAAAGAACTGGCCGGAATTTTTCGGAGCGTATGCGCTTCAGGATTCTGCTCAGAGATGGCTTTCAGTGCCAGTCTTGCGGCGCGAGCCCTTTAAAGGATCGTGGAGTGGAACTGCATGTGGATCATATTTTACCTTGGTCAAAAGGCGGTGAAACCGAGGAAAATAATCTTCAGACAAAATGCAAGCGATGCAATCTTGGAAAAGGAAATGCTTTTACGAAATGACATGGCTAACCATTCACTGGTGCTGACCCGGCCAAAAAGCGGCCGGGCCGCACAGTTCAATCGTTGGGCGTATCATGACGACGATCAAACTTAGTGGTGTGTATATTGGAGGAGTTAGAACCAACTTTCCTGGTTGTGCGCTTGAATTAAGTTCAGATTGCATTCTTATTAAGGTGCCACTCCTTGGGGTATACAAATTGAAGGCTAACGAAGTGGCTACTTTGGAATCCGTGAAAGGGTTTCTGGGAACGGAGGTCACGGTGAAGCACATCAACCGCGACAATCCCAAAACTATTCGTTTGGGTGTAAATGGCACTCCAGAACAGTTTCTTGAAAAAGTGAGTCAATCTGGATTTTCTCCATCAGCTTTGCCGGAAGAATGGCCAAGCGGAATACCGGCGAAATGGTCATTTCTGATTTCATCTATTCTGGTCTGGAATCTTCTGATGTGGCTCGGGATACAAGTGAAACAGTTCCACCAGTACGCAGTGATTGCGTTAACAATATTATTTGCGGTTTGCGTTTTAGCTCCTCGCTCGGCGATTCTTCAGTCCATTATTCTGAAAGATGGGCGGCGAATAGGAGAGTTGGTTCCATTCTTTACCTTTATGAGGTTTTTGGCGGGTATCGTTTTGATTGTGTCGATCTTGCGGGTATTGTTCTGATGTGTTACGCCCAACCCGGCGCTCAACTCGGGCGCTGCGCGATAGAGCCGCGCAGCGCCGGTTAGCTCTACGTTAGACGTTCCACATACCGGAGGTCGAAGCATGTCCGAGAAGGAACTTGAGAATCGGCTGGTCGAAAGACTTGAAAAGGGACACCTTGAGCCCGCCTGCCTCGCGGCGCTGAGACTGACCAACGCGAGTTTGGACGTACAGTCGCTCGCCGACCTTTGCAGAATGTACCCTTATGAAGTATTCCAAGACAACTCAGAATGGAATACTCACAAGGGATTCATGGTAGATGTTGCCGGCGGCATGACTCCAGATATCGTCCTTCGCTCGAAGGGTTCCGGCCGGAACAGGATTTACATCGAAGTCAAGGAGTCGCAGTGTCTGGGCTACAACACTGAGGATTCCCAGATTATACGTTATTTTCTTCACTTGCTTGCGGTCTCGGAACTGAAGCCGAATGGTGTCGCTGACATTGGTCGAGCCATCATCCTGGCTGCACCCTCTAACTGGTTCGAGACCTCCAGGACGGGGACCGACTGGCGATACTTCACTGATCACTACACGGACCTTGCGCGAGCCTTCGACATCACACTTGCCGAACTTCGTATCGACAACGTCTAAGCCGTCACCCAAGCTCACACGCAAAAAACCGCGTGCCGCTTAGTTTTTCATTGGCAGTGAAGTGAGTGCGAGCGCCCGTCATTTTGAGGTTAAGATAATGCCAACTGTACTGTGGGTTGGACCATACAGATTCTTCTTCTATGCTGGTGACAGGGATGATCCTGCCCATGTGCATATCGAACGAGAGGATAAGGTGGCCAAGTTTTGGCTCGATCCAGTCCGGCTACACAATAGCGGAGGATTCAGCCGTAATGAGATCAATAAGCTTCACAGAATTGTGGAGCAGCACAAAGACAATCTGTTGAGGGCATGGAATGAGTACTTTGGCGATTGAAATTCGAATAGCCTTGGCACAGAGCGTTTCCATCACAGAGGACAGCTTGATTGTCGATCTTGATGATGGACGCACTATCTCTGTTCCTCTGGCGTGGTTTCCGCGTCTACTGCACGGTACGATCAAGGAGCGGAACAACTGGCGCCTCATCGGTAAGGGAGAGGGTATCCACTGGCCGGACTTGGACGAGGACATAAGCATTGAGGGTATCCTTTTCGGAAGGTCCTCTGGCGAAAGTCAAAGATCTTTCAGACGATGGCTGGAAAACCGCTCTAGAGATCAATCTCTTAGCGGCTAACGATGGCCTGAAACGGAC
>CAZIEW010000005.1:0-104533 GCA_964538515.1 uncultured Syntrophobacteraceae bacterium | reverse complement strand
CTTAGGATCCAGCGGGCAACCGTGGGGGTTCGAATCCCCCCTCTCGCACCACTGAGCCGTCCTCTCGTGACCAGGACCATTACACAGAAGAAAGGGTCAAACAAGGTGGAATTAAACGTTTCCGTTGAAGATCTCAGTGCCAACCAGAAAAAGCTTCAGATTGAGATTCCCGCACAACGGGTCCAGGCCGAAATCGAAAAACGATATCGGGAGCTCTCCAAGAAGGCTCGGATCAAAGGCTTTCGGCCCGGCAAGATCCCCAAAAGCATTCTGAAATCCTATTTTGGCAAGAGTGTCGAGCACGAGGTTTCCGCCCAGTTCATCGAAGAGTCTTTTCCTCAGGCACTGAAGGAAACGGACATCAAGCCTCTCATTGAGGGCGAGGTGGACGACAGCAAGTTCGAGGAGAGCGGCGCGCTGGTCTATACGGCTGTCGTGGATGTTGCTCCCCCGTTTGAGCTGGGGACCTACACGGGCCTCGAGATCAAGCGGCCGTCGGTGGAAGTCACCCCTGAAATGGAGCAGGCCGAATTGGAGAAGCTGCGTCAGCAGCATGCTCAATTGAAGCTTGTTGAGCCGGAGCGTCCGATTCAAAGGGGGGACGTCGTTCTCCTGGATCTCAAGACCACCGTGGACGGCGTTGACGATCCGGATCAGAAATCCACTGACCAGATGGTCGAGATCGGACAAAATACCCTGCACCCGGAATTCGATCAGCAGCTTTTTGGCCGTTCGACCGGCGAATCGTTCCGTTTCGAGCTCGATTTCGCCGAGGATGCACCCCGAACGGATTTTGCCGGCAAGCGCGTCCGTTTTGAGGGAACGATTCGTGAGATCAAGGAGAAAGTCGTTCCCGAGCTCAACGACGAGCTCGCCCAGGAAGTGGGGCAGCAATTTGAAACCCTTGATGCCCTGAAGGCCGAGATTGCCGCTCAGCTCAAATCCCGTCTCGAAGCCGCTTCATCCCGGAACGTGCGCGAGCAGGTGAGCCAGATGCTGCTCAAGGACGCGACCTTCGAGCTTAGCCCGAAAGTCATCGACCGCGAAGTGGAGCGCATGGTCGAAATGTTTCTGAGCCAATTCCAGAGCCAAGGCCTCAAGATCGACCGGAGTCGGTTTCTGACCCCCGAAGTCAAGGCCGAGTATCGACCGCAGGCAGAAAACAATGTACGTCTGCGCCTCATTCTGGATGCCATCGCCAAGCAGGAAGACGTAACCCTGTCCGACGATGATCTCGAAGAAATCTACCAGTCTATCGCCCGGATGGCCCGAATGGACGCCGAGACCGTCAAGCGCGACTACGCGGATTCCGCCATCATGGAGCAGGCCAAAGAGAGCAAGATTCAGGACAAGGTATACGCCCTGATCGAAGCAAAGGCCGTCTTTGTCGACCAGCCGCCGGCGGAAGAGATAAATGCCTGATACGGAGCATTCTATGTCACTTATTCCCATCGTCATCGAGCAGAGCAGTCGCGGAGAGCGAGCGTTCGACATCTATTCGAGGCTGCTGCGGGATCGGATCATTTTTCTGGGAACGGCCATCAGCGACGAGGTGGCCAACGTCATCATCGCGCAAATGCTGTTTCTGGAATCCGAAGATCCAGACAAGGATATCTATTTCTACATCAACTCCCCCGGAGGTCTCGTGACAGCCGGTTTGGCGATCTACGACACGATGCAGTACATCAAGCCCGACGTATCGACCCTCTGCATGGGCCAAGCCGCCAGCATGGCAGCCGTGCTGCTCGCAGCGGGCGTGAAAGGAAAACGGTTCGCTCTGCCCCACGTGCGCATCATGCTCCACCAGCCCATGGGCGGTTTTCAGGGCCAGGCGACGGATGTGGACATCCAAGCCCGGGAAATCCTCCGCCTCAGGGAAGAGCTCAACCAAATCGTGACGAATCACACGGGCAAGCCGATCGAGCAGATCCAGCGAGACACGGAGCGAGACTTTTACATGTCTGGCGAGCAAGCTAAGGATTACGGTCTCGTTGACGAAGTCATCAGCACCCGAATCGCCGGTGCAGCCAAACTGCCCTCCCCCGCGTAATCGAAGGTCGCTCCCCTTTTGAGCTTCATCCGGTCTCTCCTTAATCCGGGGAGAGACCGGATGACCCTGGAGCCGATCGCCTCGTTTTCGACAGCCTCTCCGCTCGTTGAGCAAACCGCCCTTTGGTGGTCGTCCAGCCGTCGCCGCTCCCCCGTGTCGATCCGCCTTGGAAGGCTCCCAATGTCCCCTGCCCTGATCCGCCTCCCCTGTCCCATATCGAGTGCACGAGTCGGTGGATGCGCCCACCCATTTCCAACGCAGCACGTGCAAACACCGTATAACGCCAAAAGGCATTGCGCCTTTTAGCACGAATGTTGCTTCATCCATTTTCCTCAAAACCATTGACCTTTCCGGGGTCTCAGGTTACCAAGACCGGTACCGCGCCCACGCCCCTAGGTCCAATTAGAAGTAGCTAAAACGGAGGGCCGTGTTTATAATCTTTTCGGGATTGTACGAGACCAAAGTGATGCGAGTGACAGCTGAGGGTCGCAAAGGCATCGAGGTTTCGACCGGTCGATGCGCACCATATGCAGGAGGGATTGAATGGCCAGAAAGCGGGACGATAGAACGGGTGAGCTGAGATGCTCCTTTTGCGGCAAGGGGCAGGATGAAGTGAAGAAGCTGATCGCCGGGCCGACCGTCTATATCTGCGACGAATGCGTGGAGCTGTGCAACGACATCATCGCCGAAGAATACGAGCGGGAAGAGGCGGCCAGGGCCACGATGATCCCAAAGCCCGTCGAGATCAAAGGCATCCTCGACCAATACGTCATCGGACAGGAACGAGCGAAGAAAGTCCTCTCCGTTGCCGTCCACAACCATTACAAACGCATCGAGCTTAAGCTCGACAAGAACGACGTCGAGCTCCAGAAAAGCAACATTCTGATGATCGGGCCCACGGGATCCGGCAAGACGCTGCTCGCCCAGACGCTTGCCAAGATCCTGAACGTCCCTTTTACCATCGCGGATGCCACAACGCTGACGGAAGCCGGGTACGTGGGTGAAGACGTCGAGAACATTCTGGTAAGCCTGATCCAGGCCGCCGATTACGACATCGACAAGGCGTCGCGTGGAATCGTGTACATCGACGAAATTGACAAGATCGCCAAGAAGTCCGACAGCCCGTCCATCACGCGCGATGTTTCGGGGGAGGGCGTCCAGCAGGCTCTGCTGAAGATCCTCGAGGGCACGGTGGCCAATGTCCCCCCCAAGGGTGGGAGGAAGCATCCCCAACAGGAATTCATCAAAATTGACACAACCAATATTCTTTTCATCTGCGGAGGGGCTTTCAATTACCTGGACACCATCATCCATTCGAGGGTGGGAGTCAAAGGTCTCGGATTCGGGGCCGAAATTCGGAGCAAGCAGGATCGGAATATCGGTGAAGTGCTCGGGCAGGTTCAGCCCGAGGACCTGATCAAGTTCGGGATGATCCCGGAATTCGTGGGACGCCTCCCCGTCATCGCAACCCTGAGTGAGCTCACCGAAGACGAGCTGGTCAGTATTTTGACCGAGCCCAGGAATGCCCTGGTCAAGCAGTACAAGAAGCTTTTTGAGCTGGAAGACGTTCGGCTGCGCTTCACCGAAGGGAGCCTGCGGTCCATCGCCAAGGAGGCCATTCGGCGTAAATCCGGTGCGCGCGGACTGCGGTCGATCATGGAGAACATCATGCTCGACATCATGTACGACCTGCCATCGCACCCGGAAATTCAAGAATGCATCATCAACGAGGACGTGATTGTCAAGAAAGGCGAGCCGCTGCTGCTTTATCGGAGCCAGACCCAGGAATCAGCCTGATTCAATACAATACCGAGAAGAAGAGAGCAGGTCACGTATGTTTAAACTCACGCGCAGCAAAGATGATCAGCATAACCACATGCCCCCCTTCACGATGCCCCTGCTTCCTCTCAGGGACATCGTGGTCTTTCCGACGATGGTGGTGCCGCTTTTCGTCGGTCGGGATAAGTCGGTGAGCGCGCTGGAAAAAGCCATGAGCACCGACAAGAAGATCTTCCTTGCGGCCCAGAAGCGTGCAAAAACGGATTCTCCTGGAGAATCGGACATCTACCGCATCGGCACCTTGGCCACGATCCTTCAAATCCTCCGTCTGCCGGACGGCACGGTGAAGGTGCTGGTCGAGGGGGAAACCCGCTGCAAGATCCTCGGCTTTCTTCCCAACCCGGATCATTTCCTGGTCCAATTGGAGACGGTTGCGGAAACGGCTGACGATTCCGTCGAGATCGAAGCCCTTCGCCGCAGCATCCGCACGGCGTTCGAGGCCTATTCCAAGCACAACAAGAAGATCACCCAGGAAGTCCTGGATACCGTCGCGGCGATCAACAACCCCTCTCGCCTTGCGGATACAGTCGCTTCCTACATGCCTTTTACCCTTGACGTGAAGCAGAAGCTTCTCGAGACCCTGAACGTCGTTCAGCGACTGGAGAAGCTTTTCGGAAGCATCCGGACAGAAATCGAGATCACCCAGACCGAGGAGCGCATCAAGGGCCGCGTCAAGAAGCAGATGGAAAAGACGCAGCGCGAGTATTACCTGAACGAGCAAATGCGCGCCATCCAGAAGGAAATGGGTGAGAAGGACGACTTCAAGACCGAGTTGGAAGAGCTCGAGAAGCGCATCAAGCGCAAGAAGCTGTCTCAGGAAGCCGCCACCAAGGTGCGAAGCGAGCTCAAGAAGCTCAAATTCATGTCTCCCATGAGCGCTGAAGCGACGGTGGTCCGCAATTACATCGACTGGATCCTCTCCCTTCCCTGGTTTGACAAGACCAAAGATAAGCTTGACATCGACGAAGCAAGCCGAATCCTGGACGAAGACCACTTCGGTTTGGAAAAGCCTAAACAGCGCATCCTCGAGTACTTGGCCGTTCAAGCCCTGGTAAAGAAGATCAAAGGCCCAATTCTGTGCTTTGTGGGACCGCCTGGCGTTGGCAAGACATCGCTCGCACGCTCCATTGCCAGGTCCATGCACCGCAATTTCATCCGCCTGTCCTTGGGCGGCGTACGCGATGAGGCTGAAATTCGCGGGCATCGGCGGACCTACATCGGGGCTCTGCCCGGAAAGATCATCCAGAGCCTGAAGAAAGCGAAGACCAACAACCCGGTTTTCTGCCTGGATGAAATCGATAAGATGAGCATGGATTTTCGGGGCGACCCCTCGGCGGCCCTCCTCGAAGTGCTGGATCCCGAGCAGAACAACGCCTTCAATGATCATTACCTGGATCTGGATTACGACCTGTCAGAGGTCTTTTTCATCACGACGGCAAACAATCTTCACTCGATCCCCGCTCCCCTGCGGGATCGCATGGAAGTGATCCAGCTCGCGGGCTATACGGAGATCGAAAAGTTGAGCATCGCCAGGGACTTTCTGGTCGCCAAACAGAGCAAGGCCAATGGGCTGAGCCCCGAGAACGCCGTCTTTTCCGATGACATATTGCTGTACATCACTCGGCATTACACAAAGGAAGCGGGTGTGCGCAATCTCGAACGGGAGATCGCGTCGGTCTGCCGTAAAGTCGCCAAGGAAGTGGTCCGCAACGGGCCCGAAACGCGAATCGAGCTCACGGAAGACCTAATTCAGGAGTACCTGGGAATTCCCAAGTTTCGCTATGGGCGTGCGGAAGAAAAGGACGAGATCGGTCTCGCTGTCGGGCTCGCATGGACCGAATTCGGCGGTGACATCCTCGGGATTGAAACGGTCACCATGCCCGGCAAGGGGAAGATCACGATCACGGGAAAGCTGGGTGAAGTGATGCAGGAATCGGCCCAAGCCGCATTGAGCTATGTTCGCTCCCGATCCACGCAGCTCGGCATCGACGCCGACTTTTACCAGAACCTGGACATTCACGTGCACGTTCCCGAAGGAGCTATTCCCAAAGACGGGCCTTCGGCCGGCATTACCATGGCAACGTCGATGGTTTCCGCACTGACCAAGATTCCAACGCGAAGCGATGTGGCCATGACGGGGGAAATCACGTTGAGGGGCCGCGTTCTGCCCATCGGCGGTCTCAAGGAAAAGATACTCGCGGCCCATCGCGCCCTGATCAAGACCGTGCTCATCCCTAGAGACAATGCGAAGGACCTGAAGGATATCCCGGCCAAAATCCTTCAAGAGATCGAAATCGAGCTCGTCGAGCACATGGACGACGTGCTCCGCAAAGCATTGGCGGTCGAAGACACCGACCAGCTTCTCATGCCATCGGAGCCCGAAAGCCAGCAGCCGGTCATGTTCGAGAAGGAAAAGCCCACACCGGACGGCATCAGAGCCCACTGACCGGAGGAGCGGGTCCGCGGAGATCTCTCTCCCCGGAAAGAAAGAAGGCTCCTCACAGCCATGAAACAGATTCCCCCACGTCCGCGACGTCATCCCGGCGACGGCCGACACCCGGGCTCTCCTAAAAAGGCTTCTGGATTCCGGTCGTCACCGGGAGATGACGTCCACGCGCTCATGCTGCCGCAAACCTCAACGAGCTCAGTCCCTCTCCCTGGATGAAAGGCAGAAGAAGGTCCGATCCCCATAGCGGTGCGGTCTGATCTTTTCCGCGCGCGTCATGCTCAACAACGCTGCCTTCAGGACGTCGCGCGATACCCCCAGTGAATCCGCCATTTCTTCGGCGCTGCAGGGTCGCCGGGCCACCAGGTGGAGGACGCGGCTCTCCAGTGACCCCGAATCGTCGCCCGAACGGGCGGTGGGCTCGAACCTTCCAATGATGCAGGTCGCTTCAGGCGGAAAATGAGCCGCAGCAGCGGTCATCTCAGGTTCTGTCAATCCGAGAGCCCCTTCGCAGGCTGGAGGACGAACCACCGTATTGAGCTCAACACGATCGGGCTTGATTCGATCCACCTCCCTTCGCAACGCTCTCAGATCTTCCGGACCGTCGTTCATGCCACGCACGAGAAGGATTTCCAAGTGAAGCTCGCCGCGATAGTCGCGTCGGAAAGCGTACATCCCCTCCAGGATGGCATCGAGCGCCAGGCTTGGATGGGGCCGGTCAATCTTCCGGAAAGTATTGAGCGTGGCCGCGTCCAAAGACGGGACAACGCGATCCGCCTCGAGAAGGTCTCGCCTCACCTCGGGGTCCCAAAGCAAGGATCCGTTCGTCAGCACGACCAAAGGCAATGACGGCCACGATCGTTTGATGCGTCGGATCAATCGACCGAGCCCCAGGTGAAGGGTCGGCTCGCCTGCACTCGAGAACGTGAGCACGTCAGCCTCTCCCGAATGCCGATCCAAGAAAAGTCCAAGCTCGCCGACAACGACGTCGTCGTCGACGAGCTCCCGCCTCAGGACCGTGAGTGTGGTCGTTCTTCCGGATTCACAATAGACACAATCGTAGGTGCAGGTTTTCGGGGGAATGACATCGATTCCCAAAGACCGACCGAGGCGGCGGGAGGGAACAGGTCCGAAGAGTATCGCTGGGGATGAGGCCATAGCGTGTCAGGAAGCGTCCGCCTTCGCGTCTGCATCCAACTTGTCGGTCGCCGCAATGATATGATTGGTCTTCTTCAGATAGACTTCGCATTCAGGGCAAGAGCGGTCGTTTTCCTTGCAGACACGAGGCATGAGGTCCCAGCAAGGGATGGGGAAGTTCAGAATGGCCGGACATTCTTTGCGCACTTCTTCCCCGCAGTTGCGGATCTTCCAGCAGGGCGCGATGGTGAGAAGCTTCTTGATGCCGGCAATGTTCAGGCCTTCGTCCGTCAGGAGCTTTCGCAGGCATTTGAGCCATTGCAGATCATTGTTCGAATAAAACCGCTTTCCGCCTCGTCGGGCTGGTTTGATGAGGCCTTCCTGCTCGTAGATGCGTAACGTCCTCGGGTGAATGTCCAACAGCTCCGCCACGATGCCGATGGGGTAAAGCGCTTTTTGAGATTCGAGGTCCATACTTGAGCGTCTCCTGTATCAAAGCATTACAAAGTCTATAAACGTGGGGGAATTATAAAACCTGCCTTTTCAACTGTCTATTCTTTTCATGACCGGCCGCCTGTGAGAAATCTTCACTTTTCCCCGCATCAATGCTATTGAGAATAGACCGATTTATCAAATGGAATCCGAGCCACACCCATTTGTTCACCCATACACCCCAACCGGTGTTCAATTTGTGGAGAGCCTGTATGCGCAGCGATGCCATGAAGAAGGGGATTGAGAAGGCACCTCATCGTTCACTGTTCAAAGCCATGGGTTATACCCAGGCCGAGCTTGACCGTCCCTTGATCGGTGTTGCCAACTCCGCCAATGAGATCATTCCCGGCCACATCCACCTCGACCGGATCACCGAAGCCGTCAAGGCCGGTATCCGCCACGCCGGCGGCACCCCTATCGAATTCAGCACCATCGGCGTCTGCGACGGGATCGCCATGAGCCACGCCGGCATGCGCTATTCCCTGGCAAGCCGGGAGCTCATCGCTGACTCCGTTGAAATCATGGCCATGGCTCATCCATTTGACGGGCTGGTGCTCGTCCCCAACTGTGACAAGATCATTCCCGGAATGCTCATGGCAGCCATGCGCCTGAACATACCCTCCATCGTGATAAGCGGCGGCCCGATGTTAGCTGGTCGCGTCGGTTCGAAACAGGTGGACCTCATTTCCGTCTTCGAGGGCGTTGGGGCCTTCAAGACCGGGCAAATGAGCGAGGGTGAGCTTGCAGAGCTTGAAGACCATGCCTGTCCCGGGTGTGGATCCTGCGCCGGGATGTTCACGGCCAATTCCATGAACTGCCTCACGGAAGCGCTTGGGATCGGGATGCCTGGAAACGGCACGATCCCTGCCGTGACCGCGGCGCGCATCCGCCTCGCCAAACTGAGCGGCATGCAGATCCTGGAGCTCGTCCGACGCGGCCTCCGACCGCGGGACATCGCCACCCGGGAGGCGTTTGAGAACGCAATGGCCATTGACATGGCGCTCGGATGCTCGACGAACACGGTTCTCCATGTTCCGGCCATCGCCGCCGAAGCGGGCATCGAGCTCGATCTGGATCTCTTCAATGCCGTCAGTGGACGAACACCTCATCTGTGCAGCCTTCGCCCCGGCGGTCCCCACTTCCTGGAGGATCTGAACGCAGCGGGAGGCGTCCAGGCCGTCATGAAAGAGCTCGCGACAAGGCATCTCATCCAGGAAAACGCGATGACGGTGACGGGCAGGACTGTCGGGGAAAACCTCAGTGGAATCCGGGTTCTCGACCGATCCATCATCCGTCCCTTCGACGATCCGTACCACAAGGAAGGCGGAATCGCCGTCCTTCGCGGCAATTTGGCTCCGGAAGGGGCCGTTGTGAAGCAGTCGGCTGTGGCGCCTGAAATGATGCGGCGAACGGGAAGCGCCCGCGTTTTCGAAAGCGAAGCCTCGGCAGCCGAAGCCATCCTCGCAGGAAAGGTTCGCGCTGGAGATGTGGTGGTGATCCGCTATGAAGGCCCCAAAGGCGGACCGGGAATGCAGGAGATGCTGACGCCAACGGCGGCCATCATGGGAATGGGACTGGGAAAGGATGTGGCGCTCATCACGGATGGCCGGTTCAGCGGAGGGACGCAGGGCGCCGCGATCGGGCACATCTCCCCCGAAGGCGCCAACGGTGGCCCCATTGCGCTCATCGAGGAAGGGGATCAGATCCTCATCGACATTCCCGCCAAGAAGATCGAGCTCCTGGTGGATGAGGCGACTCTCGCCCGGCGAAAAGCGCTTTGGCACCCTCCCGAGCCTCGGATCAAAGACGGGTACATGGCTCGGTACGCACAGCTGGTGACTTCAGGAGCACGAGGGGCCGTCCTGCGTCGCGCGCTGTGACGAGCGCCTCCAGATCGGCCTATCGGCGATCGAGCGCAGGTCGCCTCGATCGCTCCCCCGCAAGGTTCATACGGCGGGCACGCCCAGAGCATCGAGCGTTGGTGAGCACCGGTGCATAGGACAGGGAAACCGTGGGTTACGTGTTCAGGCTGGAAGACGCACGCCACTACGATCAATGGTTCCAATCCGAGCCGGGTCGATCCGTTGTGCGAATTGAGAAGGACCTTCTGCTGCGTGTCTGGGCACCCAAATCGCCCCACCGAGTCCTGGAAGTAGGGTGCGGCACGGGCCTCTTTCTTGAATGGTTTACGCAGCTGGGGCACCAAGCGACCGGTATTGACCCCTCGATCCCGATGCTTGAGCTTGCACGCAAGCGACTGCCCGAGAAGGTCGACCTGCATCGAGGATTCGCGGAGAACCTCCCGTACGAAGACAACGCCTTCGACACGGTTGCCCTGATCACGACGCTGGAGTTCGTCGACAACCCTTCCCGGGCATTGGAGGAAGCCTTCAGGGTGGCAAGGCGGTATGTGCTGCTCGGCTCGTTGAACAAGTATTCCCTCATCGGCTTGCAGCGGTTCGTCGATTGCCTGCTGCGGCCTTCGATTTATAGATGGGCTCGGTTTTTCGGCATTTCCGAGCTGCGCGCCATGACGGAAAAGCTCCTGTGCGGAGCCGTCCCGCTCACGTGGCGGACGGCACTCTCGCTGCCTCTTTTCACGTTGCGCTACCTGTCGTTCCTGGAACGCTCGCCCTACTTCCAATGGCACCCTTTTGGGCATTTCATTGCCATGCGCGTCGACCTGCACTATCCTTTGCAGACGATTCAGGACCCGCTGCTGCACGAGATTCCAGCTTCCATCGGCGGAGCGAGACTCCCTACTTCCTGCTGGCGGTCCATGCTCGGCGGGCACGAGCTCTCTTCCAAGGGCCGGCTCACACCCTCGACACCTTCCTTGGAGGAGACGAGCCGCAGGGTTTTCTGACTTTCGCCTGCCCCGATTGGAGACCACGCGAAGAACTGCCCTGCGCCCACCACCCAGAAGGCGGTGTGGCATGAGGAGGAATCAGCCATGAAGGAAGCTCAATTCTACCGGAAGGGAACCGATCAGAAGGTCGAATGCTTCCTGTGCTCCCAGCGATGTCACATCAAGCCGGGAAAGACCGGTAAATGCGGCGTTCGAGAAAATCGAGACGGGACCCTTTGGAGCCTGGTGTATGGGCGCCTCATCGCCCAGCACGTCGATCCTATTGAAAAGAAGCCCCTTTTCCATTTCTACCCTGGCACCCGCAGTTATTCCATCGCCACGGCCGGGTGCAACTTTCGATGCCTCTTCTGCCAGAACGCGGACATCTCCCAGGCTCCGCGGGAGCTGGGAACGATCTTCGGTGAGCGCGTCCCCGCTGAAGCGGTTGTGGAAGAAGCTTCCCGGTCGGGCTGTGCGTCCATCTCCTATACCTATACGGAGCCGACCATCTTCATGGAGTACGCTCTGGACGTTGCCCGGCTGGCCCAGCGCGCGGGAATTCGCAGCGTTTTCGTGAGCAACGGCTACATGACTCAAGAGTCCCTGGAAGCTGCGTCACCCTTTCTCGACGCCGCCAACGTCGACCTCAAGGCGTTCACGGATCGCTTTTACGCGGAACAGTGCGGCGCGCATCTGGAACCGGTCCTGAGAACGATCGAGCGTATGCGGCAGCTTGGGATTTGGGTTGAAGTAACGACGTTGGTGATCCCCGGGTTGAACGACGGGGACGAGGAATTGCGTGAGCTGGCTCGTTTCCTCGTGTCTGTCGACAAGGATATCCCTTGGCACATCAGCCGGTTCCATCCGACCTACAAGCTGACCGACAGACCGCCCACACCGGTCGCGACGCTGCATCGTGCCCGTGAAATTGGATTTGAAGCAGGACTGTCTTACGTCTACACGGGGAATGTTCCTGGAGACGACGGTGAGAGCACCTACTGCCACCAATGCGGAGTCATCCTCCTGGAACGGGTTGGGTTTTCGACCAGGAAAAGAAATCTGAAAGACGGCAAATGCTCCAAGTGCCAGACCCCGCTCGCTGGGGTTTCCATCCAATGACCTCAGCACGATGAACTGGCATCCATGATTCGCTCATCCGGCTTTTCGGAATTAAGGGAGACCGACAGCGCCATGTTGACCTCGATTCGCAGAATTCTTGCTCCCGTCGATTTCTCCGAAAATTCGGAAAAAGCTGTCCGCTTCGCGGTCGATCTCGCTCGAGAGCGAAACGCCCGCCTTGTCGTGCTCCACGTGCTGAACGAGCGCTTTGTGGAAGCCATTCAGGAGCTGAATTTCAAAGGCTTCAAGGGTGATTTCGTCCATTCTCTGAGGAAGCTGCTCAAGGAAAAGGAAGACGATCTCCTGGAATTCATCCAGCCTGAATGGCGCACTGGCGTCGACATGGACGTGATGGTCCGGAGGGGTGACCCTGCCCAAGAGGTGATTGAAGCGGCGAAGGACCTCTCCATCGACTTGATTGTTCTGGGGAGCCTGGGCTATTCCGCCTCGGACGCCCGCGGGATCGGCGCCACCGCCACGGAGGTTGCCGGCAAAGCCCCGTGTTCAGTCGTGCTCGTCCGGGACGTCCAGCACGACTTCCCCAGCTGAGCGAGGCGGAAAGCGACGAAGATGGGCTCGGGAGGTCTGAGCTGACCAGCATGGGAAGCGAAGAATCACCGCTTTACCGAGAGCCGCTCACCGAAAAGGGTTGGAGCGATGCCCTGAAATACGCTCGGGAACGGATGAGCGGAAGGGATCGTGTGCTCGCGGTTTCGATCGTGTCGCGCATTGATCGGGCCATTGCCTGGCTTGACCCGGTGATGACGGGCTATTGCAAGCAGTCCTGCCCCACCTGCGAAGACCCATGCTGTCATGGGAAGCGTGTTTTCTACAACCTCGCCGACCTTCTTGTCCTGATCGTCCGTGATACGTCTCTTCCGCCTGGCCAGACTCGGGCAGCGACCGGTGAAGGCTGCCGCTACCTGACTTCGGCAGGGTGTGCGCTGTCTCGATATCACCGGCCCTATGTCTGCGTCTGGTTCCTGTGCGAGCCGCAAATGAGGCTTCTTCAAGAAGAAAGCGTTCGGTTTCAAAGGAAGTTTCTCGGCGCTTTGCTCGAGATTCGGGAAGGGCGAGTTGCCCTTGAGGCACTCGCCATGGGACGAGAGAGCGACACCGCAGATGGGCGAGCGGCCCTAGACAGGAAAAGGGCTTGATTCTCGGATCATGACGGCAATAAACTACGCATTCGCTGCCACCATTCACACGGAGACGATACGGATGTTTTCAGTAACCGAGGTTTTTGACATCGCAATCCAGCTGGAGGAGAACGGGGAACGGCTATACCGACTGGCCGCGGATCAGGTTCAGGATGAATCGTTGCGCGAGATGCTGGCCTGGCTTGCGGATGAGGAAGTACGCCATCGTGCCCGGTTTGTGGAGATGAAGCGCAGCACGAAGATTCTTGCGGCACGGGAGCAGTGGGCGGACGAAGCCAGCGGAGCCATCCTCCAGAGCGTCATTGGCGATCACGCGTTCTCGCTGGACGATCTCGATCCGGCGACCCTTCGGAATGAAGCCGAGCTCATGCGGCTTGCGGTCGAGTTCGAAGAGGACGGCATCCTGTTTTACGAGATGATTCGCTCGTTTATATCGGAGCCCGACGCGCTCCTGCAGCTGGATGCGATTTTAAGCGAGGAGCGACAGCACGTCGATCTCTTCAAGACGCGGATGGCCTCAAACCCTCCCTTGGCCAAGAATAAGGTTGCATCCCCCGCCTCTGCGTCGTAGGCGAATTCAGGCCTGTGGACCGATGGGGATTGCGATGATGAATCGTCGTTCAAGCAGCGAAACACCCATGAAAATGCCACGGATACTGACCCTCGCCACCGTGTTGCTCGCACTCACGGTTGTCTTGACCGAGGCCAGGGTGGTGCATCAACCCCCGATCCCGCTGGCGGCCAAGTCGGGCACAGTCCCGGCATCGCCCAAAGCGAGCAGCATTCCGGCCGAGAACGAGGCGGTGCGGACCGCATTGAAATACTACCAATCCCACCGGGGCAAACTGAAGAATCTCCGATATCTCACGGTGATTGACTACAGCAAGCCGTCGTTCAAGAAGCGGATGTTCCTGGTGGATCTCAAGACGAAGCAGGTGGAGAAGTACCTCGTGGCCCATGGGAAGAGATCAGGGGGAGTCTATGCCACGGAGTTCTCCAACCAGGCAGAGTCCCTCAAGAGCTGCCGAGGGCTCTTCGTCACAGGCAAATCGTATCGGGGGAAGCACGGAACGTCACTGATCCTTCATGGTCTCCAAAAGGGCGTGAACGACAACGCGTATGGAAGGGGCATCGTGCTGCATGGAGCGGAGTACGTGGACTACCGCTCCGTCGTCCTGAATGGAGGCCGCCTCGGCCGCAGCTTCGGCTGCCCCGCCGTTCCGGAGTCTGCAGTGGAAGAAATCGTGGGCAAGATCAAGAACGGCAGCCTCCTTTACATCCATACCGCGCCGGAGCCCGCCCGCGCCAAGAACAAGCCTTCCCAGAAGACGAACGGCCGCCGATCGAGCTGACAGGCCGCTCAGGTCAAGCCCAAATGGAGCTTCAAGGCCTTGGGCACCTCTGATGAGTCGTCCGATGCTCTAGATTGGCGATATCGAAGTCTTTCGCGAGTAGTCTCTCACTGCCCTTTTCTGGTCCTGTAGCCCTACGCTCCCGCGCCGATGGCAACTCCCAACTGGAAGGCTTTCCAGTTGACGTCGAAGAGCTTGGACGGGAGGATCCGCTTCAGACCCTCCTCCCAGCTTGCGTCTCTGATGGGTAGAAGGCCCATTCCGGCCATGACGCCGACCATGACGATATTCGCAGCTCTATCCGTCCCGGCCTCCCGGGCAATCGCCACAGCATCCAGGCTCACCAGGCGACCGACTTTTTCTCGGACCTGACGAATCAGCTCTTCCGTGGGAGGATACTCGCTCTGCCCGACCGCCACTGTGAATGGAGCCAGCGGGACGGTATTGCAGATAACCAGCGTCTTGCCATGGCATTTGGGAAGCGCCCGGAGGGCTTCCAACGGCTCAAAGGCAAGGACGACGTCCGCCTCCCCATCCGCGATCGTCGGGCTGAAGGCGCTGCCCGCCACCACCGAAGACTCGACCACGCCCCCCCGCTGAGCCATTCCGTGGATTTCGCTCAAGGTCACGGGGATGGATTCCTCCAGCGCAGCCTCACCCACCAGACGCGTTGCGACCAGGGTGCCTTGGCCGCCGACACCCGTGAAAAAAATCCTCACCGCTTTGAGCTCGCTCCTGGCTGCATCCATCATTTCGCCCCTCCGACTTCGTCCAACCGCTTGGGTTTGATCGACTTGCAGACCTGTGCACACACGCTGCATCCGGCGCAAAGCGCCTTGTTGATGCGAACGCACGCCTCGCCACCGGCCTGCGCCGGCTCCCATTCAAACGCGGGACATCCGAGCTCGGCAAGGCAGCTCTTGCACAGATCACACGACGATGCGTCCACCTCGAACACGACTTTTTGCTTCTTCTTGAGCATGCGGTTTTCGAACAGCGGACAGGGGCTCTTGGCAATGAGAACGGATACACCGGGCGTCTTCATGCCTTCCCGGATCTCCTGCAGTGCATCCTGCGTCTTCTTGACCTGGAGCGGATTGACGATGGTGAGCTTCTGGACCCCGCACCCTCTAACCACTTGCTCGAGACTCACCTTGGGCTCGGTCCTGCCCGCCGGCGTAAGCTCAACTCCAGGATGCGGCTGATGCCCGGTCATCGCGGTCGTTCCGTTGTCCAGGATCACCAGCAGGATCCGATGATCGTGGGAAACAGCGTTCACCAGAGCGGGTAGCCCCGCGTGGAAAAACGTGGAGTCCCCGATGAACGCAACAACCGGCCGGTCGAGCACCTTGCTGAAGCCCCCCGCCGTCGACACACTGGAGCCCATACAGATGAGAAAATCCGCCATCTGAAGAGGCGGAAGCAGCCCAAGAGTGTAACAGCCGATGTCAGTAGGATAAATCGCTTCCTCTCCGAATACCTTTTTAATGGAATAAAAGGTGGCACGATGGGGACATCCCGGACACAGGTTGGGAGGCCGCTGCGGCAATTCGGGAGCCACAAACACCACAGGAGGATCGTAGGGCACCTTAAAGAACTGACTTACGGCGCGCTTCACCTTGACCACATCCAGCTCGAATGCCCGAGGCACCAGGCTCGACCCCTTGCCTGCCACCTCGAGAGTCAGACCAGACTCCTGGGCCACCATGCGCACAGCCTCCTCGAGGAAGGGCTCCAGCTCTTCCACGACCAGTACCTTTTCCAAGCCTTTGAGAAAGTCGGCGATGAGCGCTTTGGGATGTGGGAACGAGAAACCGAGCTTAAGGATCTTGACCCGGTCTTCGATCCCGAGCTCCCGCACGGCATCGCGCACGTACAGGTAGGAAACACCGCTCGTCACAATGCCCCACTTCCCCTGCCCCACCGTTTCGTTGAGGGGCGACCGCTCGGCTTCGGCCTGCAGCCTCGCGACCTTTTCAAGCAAGGCGACCCGCAGCTTCCTGCCCACCATGGGAACGACCACGAGGTTGAAGGGATCCTTGGTGAAGTTGGCCTTGTGAGCATGGCTCGGCAGGTTTCCAAGACTCACGGGGCCCCGGCAATGGTTGACGCGTGTCGTGGTTCGGAGCATACACGGAATCTGATATTTCTCCGAGAGGTCGAGGGCCTCCAGGGTCATGAGGCGTGCTTCTTCCGGCGTCGCAGGCTCCAGCATCGGCACCAGGGCCATCTTGGCGTAATACCGATTGTCCTGCTCGTTCTGGCTGGAATGGAGGGACGGGTCGTCGGCCACCACAATGACCATCCCGGCCTTGACTCCGACGTAAGCCAGCGTCATGAACGCATCGGCGGCGACGTTCAGCCCGACATGCTTCATGGAGCATAGGCTTCTGACCCCGGATACGGCCGCCGCGCAAGCCGTCTCCATGGAGATCTTCTCGTTGACGGAATACTCCACGTACACATTGGCGTCCGAGGCGATCTGGTAGAACCGGTCGATGATCTCAGAGGACGGCGTCCCCGGATAAGCGGCCACGAAGCGCACGTTGCCCTCCAGTGCGCCCCGCACGATGGCCTCATTGCCCAGGAGCAGTAGCTTCCGATCGCTCCCGGGTGTCAGCAGTTCGCGCATTGAATAACCTCCATGAAAGCCGCTCCCCCGTCGAAGCCTCGACGTTGGCGGCTGATTGGCCCGGTAAGCCCATTCTAATTGCTTTGGTCCGCCCTCCGATCAACGAAGGGCTTCACCACGCCGTTCTCCCGGACGAGAGAGCCGCTCTCGACCAGTTTGATGCGCGGACTGATCCCCACAAAGTTCGCAACCTTGTCCCGGATCACGTCCACGAGCAACCGTTGCTCCCTCATCCGATCGAAGAAGAGCTGCTCGGTCACTTCGACCCAGATTTCGAGCGCGTCCTGATGGCGGTCGCGGGTGGCGACCAGCTGGTAGACGGGGCGTTTCCCCTGGACCGATTCAAGCACGTCGCCCACGCGCTCAGGGATGATGTTGATCCCCTTGATCACTACCACATTATCACAACGGCCACGAATCCGGCTGATCCTCCAGAAGGTCCTTCCGCACCCGCAGACCTCCGGAATGAATCGGCATAAATCGCCCGTCCGATAGCGGACCATCGGGAAGGCCTCCTTGGTGAGCGTCGTGATGACAAGCTCCCCTTCCCGCCCGGGATCAAGCACTTCCTTGGTTCCGGGATCGATGATCTCGGCGTAGAAATGGTCTTCCTGCAAATGCATGCCGTGCTGTTCCAGACACTCTCCTGCGACACCCGGCCCCATCACCTCGCTGATACCGTAGTTGTCCGTGACCTTGACGTACAGACGGGATTCAATCTCACGACGCATGTCTTCCGCCCAAGGCTCTCCGGCGCAGATGCAGTACTTCAGAGGCAGGGTCTTGGGATCGATCTTCATCTGATCCATTCGGTCCGCAATGACCAGGGCATAGGAGGGAGTCGACACCAGCACCGTCGTGCGGAAATCCTGCATGATCTTGATCTGGCGCTCGGTCCTCCCCACGGATGTGGGCAGGACAGACGCCCCGATGCGCTCCGCACCGTAATGGATTCCCAGTCCGCCCGTCAGAAGCCCGTAGACGAAGGTCACCTGAATCACATCGTCCTGGGTCACGCCCCCCGCACTGAGGATCCTGGCCACCAACGTGCTCCAGGTCTTGAGATCCTGTCGCGTATAACCGACGACCCGCGGGTTTGTGCTCGTCCCCGAAGAGGAATGAACGCGGACCACCTCCCGCAACGGCACCGCGAACATCTCGTAAGGATAGCTGTCGCTCACGTCCTGGCTCGTCGTGAACGGCAACCTGCGGATGTCGCTCAAATCCGTCAGGTCGTCTTCAGGCCGAAAGCCAATTTCCTTGAAACGGCGCCGGTAAAAGGACACATTCTTATAGACCCGGTTGAGGGTTGCCTGAAGCCGCTCCAGCTGATACTGCTGCAGCTCGTCACGCGACATGCACTCTTTGTCCGGTTCCCAGATGGGCATGGCATCACCCCTCATGGTAGCTCGCTCACCGCTCTTGCGGCGCCATCACGCATCCCAAATTTGCTTCGACCCCTTGCCAAGATAGGCCCGCTGAACTTCCCGGTGCTCAAGAAGTGTTGCTCCATCGCCCTGGAGCACGACTTTGCCCGTCTCGAGCACATAACCCCGATCGGCGATCTGAAGGGCAGCCCGAGCGTTTTGCTCAATCAGCAGGATGGTTCGTCCTTCACTGCGCAGCTCTTGAATAATGTTAAAAATTTCTGCAATGACGAGCGGGGCGAGCCCCATGGACGGCTCATCCAGGACGAGCAGCGACGGCCGGGACATGAGGGCTCGGCTGATGGCAAGCATCTGCTGCTCCCCGCCACTCAAAGTGCCCGCTAGTTGATGCTTGCGCTGTTCCAAAATGGGAAAGCGCCGGTACATGCGCTCCATATCGCCGCTCACTTGGCGACTATCCCGCCGATGCAGGAAACCGCCCATAACCAGATTGTCCGCAACCGAGAGCGTGGAAAAGATCTGCCGCCCCTCGGGCACAAGGGCGATTCCCTTGCGCACAATCTCCTCGGCGGGCAGAGCCGTGATCGCAACTCCGTCGAGCTCGACGCTCCCCTTCCGGGGCCTTACCATTCCGCAGATGGTGTTCACCAGAGTGCTCTTGCCGGCGCCGTTGGCGCCGATGAGCGTGACGATCTCACCCGACCGTACGTGCAGAGAGACGCCTTTGAGGGCATGAATATTCCCGTAGTAGGTATGAACACTCTTAACCGTCAGCATCCGTCACTCGAGAGGCCCTGAAGCCTGGCGCTTCATCCCCCTTGTCCCAAATACGCTTCCACCACGGCGGGGTTGTCCTTGATTTCCGCCGGGGTCCCCGTAGCCAGGTAGTTTCCGTAATAAAGGACCAGAATCCGGTCCGAGATGTCCATAATGAGATTCATGTCGTGCTCTACCAGCATGACCGTCACTCCACTATCCCGAATCCGCTGGATCAATTCCCCCAGCTCCTCGGTTTCACGCATGTTCAGGCCACCTGCGGGCTCGTCGAGCAGAAGCAGCTTCGGCTCCGTGGCGAGCCCTCGTGCAATCTCCAGGATTTTCTGCTTCCCCAGGGGAAGTCCTCCGGCGGCAAGGCCCGCATCGTCCCCGAGTCCCACGAAATCCAGATAAGCGCGAGCAGCCTCCTGGATCTGCCGCTCCTCGCGCCTCATCCCGGGCAGGCGCAGTCCCGCACTGAGAAAACCGAAGCGACTTCTGGGGTGCCTGCCGATCGTGACATTTTCCAGCACGGTCATGTGCTGGAAGATCGCCACGTGCTGGAAGGTGCGTGAGATCCCCAGGCGTGCAATTTCGTGCGGCACCATGCCGGTGATGACACGACCGTTGAGTACGACCGATCCGGAGGTGGGGTGGAGCAGGCCGCTGATGCAATGGAAAAGCGTTGTCTTCCCGGCTCCATTGGGACCGATCACCGCTTGAATGATGCCTTCTACGACGGTGTAACTGATCCCCTTGAGCGCGGCAACGCCCCCAAACTGCATGGCAACATCCCGCAGCTCCAGGAGAGGAGCAGGGGAGGCCCCAGTGCGTGCTTCGGCTGCTGCCTGGCCGGCCACGCTTCCGGACGATTCCGTCATCGGCCCTCTATGAGACATGCCGCTTCACCAAAGATACCAGCCCTTGAGGCAGGAACAGAGCCACCACCAGCAGGATGGCACCATAAACCAAAATTTCGAATTCCGCAAAGATGTGCAGCCACTCATTGCCGACAAACGTGAGAAGGATCGTTCCGAGCAAAGCCCCCCACAGGCTTTGCATCCCGCCCATCATCACCATCAGCACGAACCGGATGGACCACATGAGGTTGAAGGAGCTCGGCGTTAAAAACTGGACATAGTGCGCATACAGACTCCCCGCCAGTGCGGCGAACGCCGCTCCGAGCACAAAGACCTGCAGCTTATACCGAGCGGTCGGAACCCCCATGGACTCCGCGGCCACTTCGCTTTCATGGATCGCACGCAAGGCTCTCCCAACTCGCGAATGGAGAACATGAAAACAGAAGACGAGGCATAGAAAAGCGATCACCCACACCAAGTAATACCAGGCGATCTCGCTCGAGACCTTCCACGGCCCGATACGCAAAGCCGGGATATTGATCAGCCCCGAGGGCCCCCCCGTCCATTCGACCTCCTCGGACAGGACGATGTGGACGATGACCCCGAAGCCAAGCGTTGCCATGGCAAGGTAATGGCCTTTCAATCGCAGCGCCGGAATACCCACGAGCCATGCAACACCGCCCGAAAGCACCATCCCCATGGGAACAGCAGCCAAAGGCGGCCAGCCGAACTTGGAGGTCAGAATCCCCGATGTGTAGGCTCCGACGCCAAAAAATGCCGCCTGGGCCATGGAAATCTGCCCGGCATACCCCATCAGCATCGAAAGCCCCAAAGCTACCACGGTGAAGATGCCCGCAAAGACCATGACGTCGATGTAGTGGGAAACCGCCTTAAACGGCAGAACCACCCAAGGGAAAGCTCCGACTGCAGCCGATGCTCCAAGCAGAATCCACCAGTCTCTTCTATTCATGAGCTCATGGGTCCTCGATTAGAACCGTTTCAACTTGGCGGCTTCACCGCTGCCGAAGAGTCCTTCCGGCTTGTAAAAGAGCGCCAGCAGGAGCAGCACGAGGGCCACCGCATCCTTGTAGCCCGAGGAGAGGTAACCCGCGCAAAACGACTCCGCAAGCCCCAAGATGATCCCGGCCGCCAGCGCCCCGACGAACTGTCCAAGCCCTCCGAGAATGGCCGCGCCGAACCCTTTCAGCCCCAGCAGAGCGCCCCGATCGTATTCCATGAGGGAAATGGGCGTGATGATCACCCCGGCGGCAGCACCGATAGCCGCGCTGAGCAGGAAGGACAGCAGCACCATTTGTTGGACCGGAATTCCGACCATGCGAGCCGCGCTCGGGTTGTCCGCGCAGGCCAGCATGGCCTTGCCGTAGACAGAGCGGTGAAAGAACAGCGTCAATCCCAGCACGACAAGTGCACTCACCCCGAGGATCCAGAAAGCCTGGGGCTGCACGGCCGCCTCCCCGATCATGACCGGACCTCCCCCGCTGAAGCTGGGCAGGCTGTAGGGATCTTTCCCCCAGCACAGCATGGCCGTCCCTTTGAGCATAATCGAGAGGGCGATGGTGATGATGATGAGCGAGAGGACGCTGGCCTGCCGAGCCTTTCGGATGACGAAGCGCTCCATCAACAGCCCGAGACAACCGGTGCAAACGACCGCGGCCAGGAACGCCAGGTAGATGGGCAGGTGAAGAGACCCCACGAAGAAGACAGCGGTCAGCGCCCCGAGCACGACGAATTCGCCCTGCGCAAAATTGATGATCTCGGTCACGTTGTAGATGATGTTGTAACCGATCGCCACCAGGGCATAGATCACCCCGATCGTCAGGCCACTGATGGCATACTGGAGAAAGTCGGTTCCCAAGCTGCTTCCCACCACGATGCGGTCAAACGCCTCCTTTCCTGGACAGACTCAAAACGCGCGATTCTAGGGGCATGCAGCTGCTGAAGTCAACACCAACGCACAAAAAAGGCGCCCGACAGCAGTCGAGCGCCCACACTTCTCGAATATCCAGAATGGCTACTGGGCCAGCGCCCAGTCTCCTTTCTTGACCACGACCATCAGCAGGTCGTCTTTGCTCAATCCATTGTGATCTTGGGCCGAAAAGTTGAAAATGCCATGCTGTCCCACAAACCCTTTCGTGTTTTCCAGAAAATCCCGGATCTTTGCTGGATTGGGACCGACTGCCTTCAGGGCCGCAATAGCCAGCTGCATGGAATCCCATGCGTGGCCGCCAAAGGAGGAGATGGGCTCCTTAAAGCGCTCCTCATAAGCTTTCGTGTATTCCATGATCACTTTCTTCTGGGGATCCTGGTCTGAAAGCAGCGGCCCCACGTTCACGCGGGCCAGTGCGAGCAAAACCCCCTCGGCAGCCTCGCCGGCAAGCTGCAGATTCTTGCGACTCCCGAATCCGTGACTCTGGTACAGGGGAATGGAGCTCATCCCGAGGTCACGCCAGTTCTTGACCGCGAGAATTTGGGTCGGGCCGGTAGACCAGTTGACGATGGCCTGGGGCTGGGCGGAGCGAATCTTGGTGAGCTGAGCCGATAGATCCGTGTCCTGTGGGTTGTAGCGTTCATCCGCAACCACTTCAAGACCGTTCTCGCCGGCAAGCCGCAGCAGCTCCTCGCGGCCGCTCCCTCCAAAGCCGTCGCTTGCGGACATGACGGCGATCTTCTTGATCCCCTTCGATTTCATATGATCATACAATTTCCCCACCACGTGGCTGTCCGAGCCCGCAACCTTGAACACCCATTTGCGGCTCTCGATGGGGGTCACGATCTTGTAGCTCGCCGCACAGGAGATCAACGGCACTTGCGCTTCCTCGGCCACACCGACAACGGCCAGACTCTGACCGCTTCCGCTCGGACCAATGATGACCGGAACCTCACTCTGTTTGAGAAGCTTTTTCACGGCGATGTTGCATTTGGTGGCGTCACTCTCGTCATCGACCACGATGAGCTCGATGGGGTGACCGTTGATGCCTCCTTGCTTGTTGACTTCCTCGGCGATCATTTCAGCCGTCTTCTTCTCGGGCTCACCGAGAAAAGACGTGGGGCCCGTGACGGAAAAGACAGCCCCGATCTTATAGGGCTCCACAGCCCAGACTCTGCCTGCGCCGCTCAGCATTCCAATGGCTACCAGCGCTAAGACCCAGATCCTCCCGCAGCATTCCCCCCGCTTCCCGACTCTCGACATGGCGTCTCCTTTCCCTTGTCCCCTCACGGTTTACCGCCGACAAAAAAAGCCGTGGTCAAAAAACCACGGCTTCTCCAATTAAAGCAAGCCGTGGACAAACCCGGATGCGATCTGTCCACGACCCCTGCACGCAGGCCCTAACTTGCCAGGACAGACCGCCCGCGATAGCCGTAAGAGCAAGCACAACCGTCTCGCAGAGGTGGGATTCTGTCCGGCATGATTTCATTCGTCCTTTTCAGAAGGCTCGATTACCCTGAAAATACATGCTCCTTATATCGACGCTGGGGGGCTCTGTCAACAAGATCCCCAGGGCCGTTGCATTCTGTTTTTGAGATACCGGACCCCCCGTGCACTTTTTCCTTCCAATCTTGCTCAATCCGTGGCTTTTTGTGAGTGATCCGGTTCAGCACAGCGGTTGGAAATGTCCATGCACAACACAGGGAGGCTTTCATGGTGGAGTATAAGAACATCCTGTTTTGCACCGATTTCTCGGAAGACGCCAACATCGCCTTTCTGCACGCCCTCAATCTGGCCAAGAAGTACAACGCCAAGCTGCATATCCTGCATGTGCCTCATTCTCCCTTTACGTACAACCGCAATATTGTCGACGAGCACGTTCCACCCGAACGATCGCAGCACGGTCAGGCCTTTTTCGACAAAGACGTCGAAGAAATCGCCCTCAAGCAGCTTAAAGAGACCTACGAGAGTCGTATGGGAGGGTTCTCCGATTACGTGCTCGTTGTTCGGGGAGGAGCCCCCGACATCGAAATCGTCCGATATGCCAAGAGCCAGCAGGCGGACCTCATCGTTATGGGAGCCCTCGGGAAAGCGGAGCAAGACCGACTGGTCCACGGGAGCACGGTTGCCAACGTCTCGCGTTACGCCCATTGCCACGTGATGGCCATCAGGAACCCGGCCAAACAGTTCACGCTGCCGGGAAAGATGCACTGAGCCCGAGAGGGGCTTCAGCGTGCCATTCGAGACCGTTGGTTTCAGGGTTCACTTTTCCGGCTACAGTCTGGCGGCTTCGCGCTTCTCTCCCTGACACCCGAAACCAGACGCCCGACACCCTGGCTAAGGGAATCGAATTTACGAATGTTGCCCTGACGAACCTGGAGGGATGGATTCATGGCAAAGAAAGTCCTGGTAGTCGATGACGAATTGGATATCCGCGTTTTTATGACAACCCTGCTCGAAACCAACGGCTACAAGCCCATATCCGCCGAAGACGGGCAACAGGGACTTGAAGTCGCCAAGCGCAACAAGCCTTCGCTGGTCATCATGGACGTCATGATGCCGAAAGAAAGCGGGATCTTCCTTTATCGTGGCCTGAAGAAGGATCCCGATCTTCAGAAGATCCCCGTTATCGTCGTTTCAGCGCTGGCGAAGAAGACCTTCTACCATTCCAACAAGCTGCTCGACGAGTACGAAGGGCAGGTCCTGCCTGAGCCAACCGATTATATTGAAAAGCCCCCCGAGGCAGAAGAGCTGCTGGCCGCCATCAAGAAGATCTTGGGCTGACCGGTTTTTCGACGGAACAGGGGAAGACTCCCCACCGCCCCGCGCGATGAATCGGCCAAAACCTTGGCACGGCCTCGGTGCGCCCCCTGGGTCGTGCTTGGCCGGAAACCGCTGACATGCACCGGCAAGCCCATTGAGGAGACCATCGATCCATGGCTTTAGCCTCCTGCACCATCGACCGTGAGCTGGCTGTTCGACTGCTCTCGAGGCTGAGCGAAGCCCACGGGGCACCAGGCACCGAGCATGCCGTTCGCCGTATTTTTACAAACGAGGTGAAGCTGCCCACTTGGACCGACCGATTCGGAAACGTCTTCGCCCGCAAGGAAGGGACGGCGACGTCTCCGCGCATCATGGTCACGGCTCACATGGATGAAGTGGGCTTTGTGGTCCAATCGATCACCCGTAGCGGGCTCATCAAGATTGCGCCTCTCGGTGGCTGGTGGCCTCATGTTCTCCTGGCGCAGCGCGTTCGAATCCTGACCCGAATCGGAGAAGAGATCCCAGGGGTCATCAGCGCCAAACCGCCCCATTTCCTGCAGGAGGGCGAGCGCGAAAAGGTCATGAAGCTCGAGGACATGTTCGTGGATGTGGGCGCCGAGCATGCGATGGAGGTTGAGGAAGTCTTCGGAATCAAGCTTGGAGACACGGTTGTGCCCGATACGCCCGTCCGGGCAATGAAGAACGATTGCTACCTGTTGGGGAAGGCCTTTGACAATCGGGTCGGTTTGGCGCTGACGATTCTGACGCTGCGCTGCTTGGACCGAGTCCCGCATCCCAACCAGGTACTGGGAGTCGGAACGGTCCAAGAAGAGATTGGGACTCGGGGAGCACAGCCTGCGGCAAATGAAGCCGATCCGGATGCCGCCATCGTCCTCGAGGGCACCCCTGCGGACGATTTCCCAGGAGCCCCCGAGGATGAGCGTCAGGCAATTCTTGGCAAGGGGCCTCAGATCCGTATCTTAGACCCCTCCGCCATTTTGAATCGAAAGTTTGTGGACCTTGCCTGTGATGTCGCCAAGCAGCTCGATATTCCGTTTCAGTTGGCTGTGCGCAGGAGCGGGGGAACGGACGCCAAGGTGATCCACCTTCATGCCAACGGTGTCCCGACCATTGTGCTCGGAGTGCCGGCTCGGTATATTCACACACCGCAGAGCGTGCTCCATGTCGAAGACTACGTGAGCACGCTGAGACTGGTCCTTGGGATCGTGAGTGCCCTGGATGCTGCAACCGTCAGCGGGCTCCGGAACTACAGCGACTGAGGATCTCGACAGCTCACCGCCTATTCACCTTGCTGACTCGGCTTCATAAAATTCATGAATTCGTCCATGACCTGTGTTGCATCGCCGGAGTTGTAAATGACGACATTGCGCAGGTGGACGAACGAATCCGCGTCCATTTCGTGAAACTCAATGCCGATTCCGTTCTCGCCCTGATGGCGCACGACGATCCCGTCGACTTGAATGGAAAGCTCTGATGTGGATCCTGACAGCAAGATCTTAGCTTTGACGGCTTGACCCAAGGGAATGTCCAGAGGCGACGTCACAAACATCCCCCTCAAGCTGAGATCGGTTACCTCTCCCGTGAACGTTTTGTCTCCATACCGAACAATCGCTTCAGTGCGAAAGACGACTCTCTTAAAATGGCGCTTCTCCATGCACATTCCTTCCCAGACAGGCCCATCCATCTTCTGCGCTCATCCCATGCCCTCTGCGGATGCCTTCCGATCCACAGTGGTCCTTGCCAACCGCATCGGCGCCGCGTTGTATCCACCTTGCGAGGACTCTCCGTCGACTCAGGCCCCCTGAAGACATGCCTGCCTCAGCAGGCCCGAGTGTCCGATCTTTTTATGCAAGAACCATCCCAGTCAAGGAAGGAACCGTCATCAACCCTCGGACGTAAATCCCTCAACGAAGCTCCACAGAGCGAGACTTCCAATCGCCTCGCAGCAGAGCCGTGTCCTCTCGGAAGACGCAGGCGCCCCCGAAAGGGCAGCATCCTTTTGCCACTCATTTTGGAGGATGGCGAAAATTAACGAAAAACAGCGATCGGTACACTTCTTCGGTTGGAATTTTTTCACACGAATCACAGTGACCATAGCCACTCCAAAACGCCCCAAAACAGTCGACTTTACTCGACCAGCCCTTCCTGAATTGTATGCATTTTCACATATAAACCCGGATAGATCCCTGTGGACCGACATTCTCGGTCAAATCCGGAATAATCTTGCCTAACCCTTTCAAAAGGCACCGTACTGCCTTTGCCTCCCTCTGCGTAAAGCTGTTAGAAGGGGGTCATCCTTAACTCTTACGGGATGACCGCGAGGGCGATGTGATTTTCTTTGACAAGATAAGGAGAACCAGTATGGTGCCAGATTCCAGATTCTGGAGGCTCCAGCTGGGGGAAGCAACCACCAAACTGTGGCGTAGAACGCTGTGCGCCACCCTTCCGTTGTTTCTATGTTTCACTTTTCTCACCCGAACATCCGAGGCAACCACGGAGCATCAGCTGGGCGATTGGGCAGTATTCTCCTCGATCGATGAGGCAGCATTTTCTTCGGTCGATGTGCCCTTCATGATTGCATCCGTATCCCCGCCTCACGCAACACCCCCTGCTTCCCCTGCTGGACGATGGAACAATGGGTTCGACATCCATGTATCCAATCAACCGGTAGTAACCAGGTACGTCGAGGATTACAAAGGTCAGGACCGAGACACCTTTATGGAAGCCTACGAGAGATCTCGACCTCTTGTTCCGGCAATGACCGACATTCTCGAGTCCCACGGCGTACCGGCCGAAATGGTCTATCTCGCTTTAGTAGAAAGCAGGTTTGAAGGGAAGGCCGTTTCGAGGGGTGCTGGTGGCTATTGGCAGCTCATGCCTGGCACAGCCCGTTCCTTCGGGCTCCGAGTGGACCGATGGGTCGACGAACGCTTCGACCCCGTAAAATCCACCGAGGCTGCAGCCCAGTACCTCAAGACCCTTTATGAGCGGTATCAGTCATGGCCGATGACCCTTGCCGCCTACAATGCAGGCGAGCCCAACGTGTCGCGCGCAGTGAAGAAGCACAAGACGCTCGACTTCTGGAAGCTCTATGGCAAGAAGGCGCTGCCCTCCACGACGCGGCATTACGTGCCGAAAGTCCTGGCGGCCATTCGGACTGCCCGCGACCTCGAATCCTGCGACCCGCCGCAACAAGACAACGGTTTTCAGGGATTCGATTGTGAATCCATTTGGGTGAGCTCACCCCTTGAGCTCCGCCAGGTGGCCAAGTGGTTGGACGTCCCGGTGAAAGAGATTCGGGAGCTCAACCCCTCTTTGCTCCACGACCAAGTGCCGCCTGGCACGGAGTATCAACTGCGTTTGCCATCGGGAGCCAGAGATCGGTTTGATGTGGCATACGAGAAGTATCTCCGGAATTAATGGCTAGAGACGCATCGCCCTGCGGATCTACCCCGTGAGAGAAACAGCGACTCACAAGAGGAGCTAGCCATGAGCGTTCGGATGTTGGCTGCCGAGCTCTACCGAGTGATGAAAGCCGTAGAGTCGAAGGAAAAGGAGCTCGCAGCGCTGCCCCCGAACGCACCGGAGAAAGCACAAAAGGACAGCGAGCTTCGCGCCCTGCGCGCGGAGCGTGATCGCATCCGCAAGATTCTTGACGGCGCGAAAGCGGACTGAGAGGGACCTGCTGCTAAAGCAGGTCCCCGCCACCTTCGCCCGTCAAACCACCACCCACACTGTGCATCGGTGAGCCTCCCGCACAACTTTGCTCGACACACTCCCAAACAGGAATTCCTCCCGCTTGCTCACACCCCGCCTCCCCACCACCACCGTACTGTACCCCCCTTCCCGCACCTCTTTGAGAATGAGGTCCGTCACACTCACCGGCATCGAGCACACCTGAACCTTCAGGCGTACGCTTTGCTCCGGCATTCCCAGGGCAATCAGACGACCGGCCGCCTGCTCCATCCGCTTCAGAGTCTCGGCTCGCGATTCTTCCACTTGGCGGTGCCGCTCCCCGGCATCCGGAACCAGATCGGGCGAAGGCTCCTTGATCACGTTCAACAGAGTGACTCGAGTGTCTGGGTGACAGGAAAGCACTCGCCCCACATAATCGACGGCCTTCAGGGAATTCTCCGAAAGATCTATAGCAATGAGAACTCTATTCTCCATGGGCTTCTCCTCCTCAACCGCACCGTCGACCCTTGCGCGGTCTCGTCATGGATATCGAGAGCGAGACAATGCTTCTTTCATCGCGGCAAATCGGCCTCACACGCCTTGAGATCCGACAGGAGCTCGTCAGTGTGCTCGTAAAATACATCAGCTTCCTGACCAAAATGCATCAATGCCAGATTGAGGGATTCCGGGATGTAGGGAAACAGCTTCTGCAAGTTGACAATTCTGTGCTTGAAAAAGAGCGACAAATCGGCTTGGGTCAAACACTGTTTCATCTTTATCCCTTCCGGCCCGCATGCATTCAAATCCGGAATGGTATGAAACCCCTTGCCGACAGTGAACAACAATATATTCCCCAAACCATACAGATCTACACCAAAAAAATTCTCAGACCAATCATACGTATAATCAAAATCAATCCATGTATATTGAGAAGTTGGGCGAGCTATAAGTATATGATCATTTCTAATATCACCATGAAGCTCTCCCATATGATGTAGATCATTTATAGCTTGAAACGCCCCCAATATATTTTCAAAAACCTTGGGAAAAACTTGATAATAATAGGCTTCATGATCCATGTCTAAATTATGAATATAGTCATAATATCTTGAACCTTGAATACGATCAATAATCCGGACTGCGTTGCCTGCTGTATCTTTTACGTTAAATCCTTGCATGAAACGCATATCGTCGTGCGTCTTATCTAGAATTCTCGCTTCTTTTATAGGACTGCGAAAACATTGAATCTGCAACGATCCGAGCTGCATCAAGAAGCTTTCATGAAAGACCAGCTTAATGATCTTCGACGTCCCATCCGAGAGGTCAATGGCTCGCTTGACCCAGTACTTGGGCTCACCGTCGAGCCCGAACCTTCCTTCGACCTCTTCACCCCGCACCAGATAGTATCCCCCGTTGAGCTCCAAAACATCGTCGGCCTTGATGCTCATGAATTCCGTTGTATCAGACACGATGTTGAGCTTCCCTCGAGGAGGAAATCTCGTGAAGCTTCCGATTCGCTCACGGACTTCGGCTTCATTCATGGCGGTTCAAAACTCCACAAAAGGTAATCGTCAAGAGACGCCGGACCTTATTTCAGAGACAAGTCTTTGAAGCGCTCAAAAGCCTTAAACAAGGCCTCGCGTTTGGATGGCACATGGAAATTGAAGGGAGATGGATGATACGTGGCCGCGATCTGGTAGCCACGGCCGGAGAACCATACCCCGTTGGCCTGCCCCATCTTGAGACCTCGGTCGCCCAACAGAACGCGGGCGGCGCTCAGCCCCAGGCAAACCACGAGGGATGGCTGAAGGATCTCGAGCTCCTCGAGTAGATAGGTCAACGCATAGTGTCCTTCGGCAAGAGTCGGGCTCCGGTTGGCCCCCGCAGGATCAATCGGGCGGTATTTCACCAGATTCGTGATGAAGACCCCCTCGCGCGACCATCCACAAGATGCGAGAAGCACATTGAGGTTTTGACCGGCCTGACCCACAAAGGGCTCTCGGCGCTGTTCCTCCTCACGCCCAGGCGCCTCTCCGACCAGCACGGGAATCCCTCCAACCGACGGTCCCACGCCGGGGACGAAAACCGATCCCATTCGTGCATTGCGACTCAGCGGGTCTGCTTGAATCCTGGCGTACAGGCGCTCAAGGCGTTCTCGCACGCCGGCCCTGCCCACCTAAAACTCGATGCCTTTCTGGGCAGCGATCTGCTGGTCGTGGTAATGATGCTTCACCAGTGCCATTTCTGTGACCAAGTCGGCGGCGGCTGTCAGTTCATCGGGGGCGTTGCGCCCCGTCACCACGACGTGGACGTGCTCCGGCCGCTCCCTGATGACATCCAAAACCGTCCGCACCGGGAGCAGCCCATAGGACAGCACGAGGTTCAGTTCATCCAGGACAATCAAGTCGTATTCACCTCGACGGATCGCCTCGGAAGCAACAGCCCACCCCTCCACGGCCAGACGTCGGTCTTCCTCCATCGATTCCTTCTTCCACGTGAATCCCGTTCCCAACTGTCGGATTGTAACCCCGCTCAACATCGTGCAGGCTTCAAGCTCGCCGTAATTCCATCCGCCTTTGATGAACTGAAGGATCAGGGATCGCATTCCATGCCCTGACGCTCGCAGTACCATTCCCAATGCCGCCGTGGTCTTTCCCTTTCCATTTCCGGTGAATACCAACAGCAGACCTCTGCGCATACTGAACCTCTTAAAAGCGGACGAAGCCGGGGCTCATAGTCCCTAACCACTCAAACGACGGACTACACCCCCGGAACAGGGATAGCAGATGGTGAAGGAGATAAAGAAGAAAGCGGGCCGAATGGCCCGCACATTTTGATCGAGGAATGAACGATGCTTCCTGCGACGGGTGCACCTTACTGAAACAAAAGTAAAGCGAAATGTCCTCGCTGAGAGCGAATGCTGGGATCATTCACTCGCAGGTGCGCTTGCCGGCTTGTCGGACTTCTCAGCCTTGGGAGCCTCGCTGCTCTTGGTCCCGCTCGTGCTTTGATTCTTTCCGGAGTAGTCCGTCACGTACCAACCCGAGCCTTTGAGATGGAAAGTGCTCATGGAAATCAGCTTGTGCAGTTCGCCATTGCAGTGACCGCAGGTTTTAAGAGGCTCATCGGAGAATTTCTGCATCGCTTCGGTCGTCTTCCCACACTGCAGACATTCATACTCGTAGATTGGCATTGCGTTAACCTCCAGTTTTCGTTTCGCATGCTCGCTCGAAGCACTTCGGTTGCCCTTCCGACAACCAACCCCATTATAAAACGGCTCATTCCGTTGTCAAGGCACGATCTTCACTGCAACGGCTCAGTTGGCCACACGCACGATCTGGCCGTTTTGTATCTGATAGATCAAATAATTCCGTTTCAGATCGCCCTCCGGCGTGAAGGAATAGGTTCCGGAAACGCCTTCATAATTTCGAATCTGCTGAATGCCTTGCAGGATAGAGTAACGATCCCCGGCGCCCCCCCGTAGGGATGAGGACCGACCGGCCAACAGGAGCATCAGCGCATCATAGGCCTGCGCTTCAAGGTAGGAAGGGGAGGACTGATACAGCTCCTCAAACCGCCGGCAGAAAGCCTTGCTCCCGGGCGTGTCGGAATCAGCGAAAAACGGCGTCGCGAACATCGCCTGCTCAATGTAGTTGCTCCCGACATCGAGCAGGGGGCCTTCCGCCCAAAGGTTGGTTCCAAGCAGAACGGCTCCCAGCACGTTGTTGTGCGGCAACTGCGGTGCGATCAGCGACAAGGCCTGAATCTGGTCGGGAATGAACAGCGCCTCAAAGGGAGCCATTTCCATTCCGGACGGAGGCAGATTCTGATTGGCGACCGTCAGCAGCTTCTGAAGAGGATCCTTGAAATCCGTTGTCTTCTCTTTGTACGCGACGCTCGTCACGAGGTTGCCGCCTTCCTGGCGCACCACCTCCGCAAATGTCTTCGAAAGCTTCTGCCCGTAGCGGTCGTCCGGATAAAGCGAGGCAAAACGAGTGAAACCCAGCTTTGTGCGGCAATAGCGCACCAGGGAACGGACCAGATCCTGATTATCCAGGAAGACATGGAGCACGTAAGCATTTCGGGGCGTATCGTCGTCTCTCTGGGTCAGGGCCAGCATGGGAACCCCAAGGCGGTCCGCTTCAGGCGCCAAGGCCTTGACGGACTGTCCTCCCAGCGGGCCTATGACCGCCGCAACCCCCTCTTCCTTGACCAGAGCAGTGAAGGCTTTCAGGGCACCTTCCCCCTCGGTGGGCGCATCTTTGACGACAAGGTTGACCGTCTGATTGGGGTTCCGCTTGTTCCAGTCTTCGAGAGCCATGTTCAGGCCGCGCTGAACCATGCGGCCATACTTTTCGTGGGGTCCGTTCAAGGGAACCAGGCATCCGATCTTGTTGATGCTCAAAGGCAGAGCAGGCTCCACACCGCGCGCGGCGACTTTGCCGCTCCCCCCTCCCCCGCGAAGTGCCGCTTGCAATTCAGGCGCCAACGGGTGGGTAGGATAACGCTTCACAAGCTCCCTGATGCGCTGCTGGCTTTCTTCGGCAGACGATTTCTTTCCCGCAAGCTGGAAGAGACGGTATTCCAGAAACACCAGCATGAAGTCGGAGCTGGTCTTCTTGTAGAGCTTCCTGACCGTGGATTCGCTCGCATTGTCGAGCACGTCCACCGTCGTGCGAGCGAGGCTTCGCTGCTCTTCCGGGGCATGGGCCAACGGAAACGCAGCCCCCAGCCACTCGAACGCCGTCTCCGTGTCCCCCTCGCTCTTATAGACGTCTGCCATCAACCTCGCGAGGTTGAGCTGCGTCTTCGGCTGCCCCATGGTCGATTCCCAAAGGGGCACCGCCTCCTTCGTAACCTGCTTCTTTTTGCCGAGCAGCGCATACGCACGGAGCCGATCCACCTTCGCCGCACCGCTCCCCTCCCACGCGGGATACGTGTAAAGCAAGTAGTCGATATACTTAAGAGCCCGCTCTGCGTTGCCTTGCTCCAGCTGGATCTCTCCAAGTCGCTGCAGAGCCCTGGGCGCAATCACATTGCCGGGATAGGCTTGAGCAATCCGCTCCAGCGTCGCAATGGCCGCAACTGTCTTGCCCGACTTCTTTTCCTGCTCGGCCTTCTGCCAGAGGACCTCTGCGTCCTTGGGAACCGTGACCGAAAGTGCCGGAGCCCCACCTTGGGAGACTGGAGGAGACGAGCTCGACGTACAGCTCGCCAAGGCGAGGAGCACAAAGCATACAACCAGACACGTAGCTGCTCTTTTCATTGGGAACCTCGTCAAGCCATGAAAACCACTTTGAGAATGGATAACGCGGGGCAGGACGGCCCCGATGAACGGTCAAACGGCTCGGCATAACCATCCCGCTGCCGAGAGAACGCATCGTTCTATACCTCAAAACAGCACAAAGGGCACACGAAAGATCGTACGCCCTTTGTGCCTCGCTCAACACAAATCTATCGAAGAAAATCGGCTCGCCCCTACTTGTCTTTTACTTCTTCGAAGTCAGCATCGACAACGTCATCGTCGGCTTTCTTTCGGGATTCGGCTCCCTGGGCGCCCGGTCCCGCCTCGGGTCCCGCCTGCTGGCTGGACGCCCGCTTGTACGCCTCCTCCGCCAGTTTGTGCGAAACCTGCATGAGCTGATCCAGTTCACGCTGAATGGCATCCTTGTCGTTCCCGTCGATCACTTTGCGCAGCTTCTCAATCTGAGACTCGATATCCGAGCGCGTCTGGGCATCAACCTTGTCGCCCATTTCGCGCAGGGTCTTCTCCGTGCTATAAATCATGGAATCCGCATGATTGCGCGTTTCGATGAGCTCACGTTTCTTCTTGTCTTCCTCGGCGTGCATCTCAGCTTCTTTCACGAAGCTCTTGATCTCCTCTTCGCTCAGCCCGCTGGATGCCGTGATCCGGATGGACTGCTCTTTCTGCGTGGCCAGATCTTTGGCCGAAACATGCACGATTCCGTTGGCATCGATGTCGAAGGTGACCTCGATCTGCGGAATCCCACGAGGCGCCGCCGGGATGCCAACCAGCTCAAACCGGCCCAGCGTTTTGTTGTCGCCCGCCATCTCACGCTCGCCCTGCAGGACGTGGATGGAGACGGCGGTTTGATTGTCCGTCGCCGTCGAGAAAATCTGGCTCTTGCGCGTGGGGATCGTCGTGTTGCGCTCGATCAGTCGCGTCATCACCCCGCCCAGGGTCTCAATCCCCAGTGAAAGCGGCGTGACATCAAGCAGCAGAACGTCTTTCACATCCCCCTTGAGCACGCCCGCCTGGATTGCGGCACCGACCGCCACCACTTCATCAGGATTGACGCCTTTGTGGGGCTCTTTGCCAAAGAATTCCTGGACCTTCTGCTGAACCCGCGGCATTCGTGTCATACCGCCAACAAGGATGACCTCATCGATGGACGATCGGGGGATGCCGGCATCGCGCAGCGCGCTTTCCATGGGCGGAACCAAACGGTCAATGAGGTCTTCGACAAGCGACTCGAGCTTTGCCCGGCTCAGTTTCATCGTCAGGTGCTTAGGACCCGAGGCGTCTGCCGTGATGAAAGGCAGATTGATCTCCGTCTCCATGGTAGAGGACAACTCGATCTTGGCCTTTTCAGCCGCCTCTTTCAAACGCTGCAAGGCCATCTTGTCGCCACGCAGGTCAATCCCATAGTCCTTCTTGAACTCGGTGGCCATCCAGTCGATGATCCGCTGATCGAAATCTTCGCCCCCCAGGTGGGTGTCGCCGTTGGTGGACTTGACCTCGAAGACGCCTTCCCCGATTTCCAGGATGGAGATGTCGTACGTTCCGCCACCCAAATCGAAGACCGCGATCTTCTCGTCCTTCTTCTTGTCGAGCCCGTAGGCCAGGGACGCCGCCGTAGGCTCGTTGATGATTCGCAGGACATTCAAGCCGGCGATCTTACCGGCATCCTTGGTCGCCTGCCGCTGACTGTCGTTGAAGTAGGCCGGGACGGTGATCACTGCTTCCGTGACCTTTTCCCCCAAGTAGTCTTCCGCGGTTTGCTTCATCTTCATGAGAATGAAAGCGGAAATCTCCGTGGGGCTGTAATCCCGACCACGACACTGCAGATGGGCGTCTCCGTTACTCGCCTTAACAATTTTGTAAGGCAGGATCTTCACATCCTGTCCCACTTCCTTGGAATCATATTTGCGCCCGATCAACCGCTTGACGGCGAAGATCGTGTTTTCCGGGTTGGTAATGGCCTGGCGCTTTGCCACCTGTCCGACGAGTCGCTCGCCGCTCTCCGTGAACGCCACCATCGACGGCGTTGTCCGGCCCCCTTCCGCATTGGGGAGCACTTTGGGTTCTTTTCCCTCCATGATAGCAACCACCGAGTTGGTGGTCCCAAGGTCGATTCCAATTACCTTACTCATTTTTTTGGCCTCCTTCGTGGTCATATGTCTCTGCGTGGAACTCTATCCTCAACGCGTTCTCGTTCACCAACCAAATAAACTCCCTCTCAGCATCTCGAGCACCATGGTCTGCACCGCCGGGAGACCTACTTGGGAGCCTTTGACACCAGAACCATCGCGGGCCGCAGAAGCCGATCATTTATCGTGTAGCCACGCTGAAACTCGCTTAAAACAGTCATATCCTCGTGCTCGGTTGACTCCTGCTGCGCCACGGCTTCATGGAAATTGGGGTCGAACGACTTGCCCACCGCATCGAAAGGGACACATCCATGCCGCGCCAGCACATCCAAGAATCCCTTGAGCGTCATCTTCACGCCGTCGATGAGGGGGGAGGGGCACTCTGTCTCGTTTTCGGCATGCTGCAGCGCCCGCTCCAAGTTGTCCACTACGGAAAGCATGTCCTTGATCACACTCACATTGGCAAAGCTTATGGCTTCGCTCTTCTCACGCTCAAGCCGCTTCCGCGTGTTGTCCATTTCGGCCGCCATCCTGAGAATGCGGTCCTGCAGCTGCCTGATCTCCTCGTCCTTGGCAGCCAGAACACTCGCTGCGTCCTCTTCGCGCGATTCACCACTCACTGCCTCAACGGTCAGCTCCTCGGTTTCTTCTCCCGTTTCCTGTGAAACACCCTCTTCCGGGACTTTCGCTTCGCTCATTCGCTTCCACCCTCGAACTGTACGCCACATCCTTCGACTGTCACTCTCATTCCATCGATATGCCGAGCCTAAGACCTTATGGGCTCTGGATCCTCTTGCTCCTCCAGCATCTCGCTCAGCAGCCCCGCGGTGAACTCGACCACAGGAATGATCCGCGAATAATCCATCCTGATCGGACCAATGACGCCCAGCACCCCCATCAACGAATCACCACGCCGATAAGGCGAAGAAATCAAGCTGATTTCTCCCAGGTCCGTCAAATCGCTTTCAGACCCCAAGACTATCTGCACCCCTGAGGAGCCTTCCATTGTCATGTCGAGCAAACGAATGATGCGCGATTTTTCCTCGAATGCTTCCAGCATGCGACGCATCCGCTCGACATGGGCAAACTCAGGGTTGTTCAGCAAATGAGTCTGTCCCTCAATGTAAATCTCACTGTTTTCCAAAGTCGCCTGGACGAAGCGGCGGGTCATTTCAAGTGCTCGGGCGTAGAGTTGATCGAACGACCTCTTTTCGTTATGCATCTCGTCCAGAATACGCTGCTTCACCTCTCCAAGGGGCACGTCTTCAAGCAGCTCGTTCAAGAAGCTCGAATACCGATCGAGATCATTTTGCCCGATGTCTTCTTCCCACTCCACAAGACGATGGTGGACAAGACCCGTTTCGGAAATCAGGATCACCATGATCTGATGAGGGCGAAGACGAATACACTCGATATGCTTGACGCGCGTTCCCGACAACTTGGGCCACAGCACCACCCCCGCCTGCCGGCACACCCGTGACAGAACACCAGTCGCCCGCTGCAGCATTTCCCGGACGTCCGGCTCCACGTTCTTAAACGCCTGGCGAATCAAAGCCCGTTCATCTTGCTCGAGAGCTTTGAACTGCATGATGGAGTCCAGGTAGAACCGAAGCCCCTTCTCGGTCGGAACACGACCCGCAGAGGTGTGGGGCTGTTGGAGAAACCCGAGATCCTCAAGATCCGACATGACATTGCGAATGGTTGCAGAACTGACCTTCAAGCCATAACGCTTGGCAATGATTCTAGAGCCCACGGGCTCACCCGTTTGGATGTAGTCCGTAACGACTGCCCCTAGAACTTCCTGATCGCGTTTCGTCAGCTCCATCAACGCCCATCCCCATTGTCCTGTTAGCACTCCCCATCGCAGAGTGCTAAGCCAACCTAGTGATGAACCTGGGGGTTGTCAAGCACAATGGGAGCCCGGATTTCTCACCTCCTGTCCCTGAAATCACTCGCTATCCCTGACCATCCCGAAGTCCCGGAAATAATCCATGAACTCCTGGGAAAGCCGGTAGCCCGCCATGCGCATTCCGCTTTCAGACTGATTGTGAAAGGTCAGAATCAGGCGCTGCGAATCCGTTGGATCCTGCTCCACCTTTCCGATGCCTTTCAGCTCCTCCATGAGCAATCCGCGGTCCTTTTCGTTGGCAATCTGAATCCACATACGCTTCATCGTGGCCCTCCAATGGCTCGGGAACCCAGGAGTGGGAAGTCCTGACCCCCGGCTGGTCTGAGTCAATCCTGCGGTTCAATCGTTGAACCGCTGCGATCCTCAACCCCAAAGCCAACAGCTCCAACGATCGGTGATCGAGAATCCGCACAAACGAGGCAGAATCCCCGGTCCCGACCAAGGAGCGCCGGCTCTCCATCACGCATTAACTTAGTGAGTATCTCAGAGTCTACAAGAGCTTCAGCTGGAATTGGCTCTCGAGCATCGACAGTCGCTGCGCCCACTTGGGAACCGCGAGAGAGGATGACGGTGAGCAGTTCGGGATCGGTTCGAAGGCTGGCAAGGCTAGTGTCCTACTGTTCTTCACACCTTGAAGAACATGCAGTAGTCACAAAAATTAGAGATCTTGTTCACTTCCTCGGGAGGCCCCGCAAACTGAAGCCCCAGGCCAGTAGTCCTTTTCAGAGCCAAAAAATGCATGGTGCGGACCTTGGCCGTCAATCCCGTAACGTTCTGTTTATCCGGCAGGGTGAACTCGAGCCGACCCATAGCGTTCTCGGTCACATGGATGAGCTGCGGCACAACAATGAAACAGCCTCCCTCACTGATATCGAGCATCGTAACACGGAACACCTCCTTGCTCTTTTCCATGGTGAACCGTGCTTCAATATTGACTTGGATGCGATGGTGCTTGCGTATGGCCTCGGCAACAAATCGCTCGGGGTAATCGATGATGGTGATGCCCTCTCCCAGTGACTTCCGGACGCGGCTTTGAAATCGATACAGGTCGCCCTCGTGAAACAGCTGGCAGACGATCTCTCCCTCAATGGGCACGGACAATCGCTCGTTGATGAAACAGATGGGATCGTCAATCATGATGAGATCACCGTGACGAGCTCCAAGCACATTCACGGTCGTTTTGAGGTTCTTCTCCGAAACCGACCGAACGGTAAGCTGCCTTTCGATATAAAGTGGTAGTTTCTTCATCTCATTCGTCCTCGACAATCGCCCAAGTCCTTTCGTGCCTTAAAGAAGATTAAACGGCGGGAATCTCGCGTAACCCAATCGTCAAAATGGATGAAACTGTAAAATACTTAACGCGGGAAATGGATGTAAAGACAAATCCCGGGATCGCATCGTACTCGCCCGGATTCTGCTCGGCCCCACCGCACGGCAACAACACTCTGAGGATGGGCGAAAACCCATTCTTAATCAGGAAGCAAACCATTTGCCGAGGCGCCCCAGTCTCGCGAGCAGCGGCTCTGCCAGCTGGGGAGCCAAAAGGCGCACCAACAAGAGGAATACCGTGCCAAAACCGAGCCCGCTGATCCCAATTGCCCATAAAGCTTGCAGAGCCGGATAGGCCGTCAGCGGCGGGAGGGTCAACCGGGAAAGCGGGTATCCAATTCCCGCAGCCAGCACGGCCAAACCCGCAACCAACGGCACTCTGACTCCAAACCCATCAAAAGCCTCCTTTCCAAACCGACGTCGCCAAATCACCGCGAGTGCCACCGTGTAGATCGCTATTGAAAGAGCGCTCGCGGCAGCCACTCCGTCTACGCGCCATTTCAAGGCCAAGCCATAATACAAGCCCACCGACAGCACGGTCACGCCGGTCCCGAGCAGCACCGGCGTCAGCGTGTCTTCATGTGCGTAGAAGGCCCGGCCCAAGACCTGAAAGACTCCCCAGCAAACCACAACAGGAAGCAGAATCCGGAGTACCTGGGAAGTCGCCTGCGTGTCGGCAGCTGAAAACCGGCCCTGCTGAAAAATGAGACTGATGGTCGGCTCGGCAACAACCATCATCCACACCGAAAGCGGCACGAGGAGCAGCACCACGTTGCCGAGGGCCTGATTCAGGGTCCTGGCGAACCGTGTCTTGTCTTTGCGCGCAACGAGCTCGGCCAGAAACGGGTACGACGCCACCCCGGCGGCCTGCGCCACGACACCAACAGGAACCATCATGATCCTGCGGCCGTAATTCAGCCAGCTCACGGCGCCTTCGCCGACCATGGAACCGAACACCCGCAGAAACTGCTCATCCAGTACCACAATGGATTGCCCCAGCATAAGGGGCAAAGCCAAGAGAACGAAACGCTTCAATCCAGCATGATTGAAGCGTGGCACCAACCGAAGCCCCCCTCCAAACCGGACGGCACAAAGCGGCAGGACGACGTGACCGAAAACAGACCCGACCAGCACGCCCCAGCAGAATCCCTCCATTCCTCGCGAGCGCAACAGAATTCCGCCCAGGATGATGAACAAATTGTAGACTATGGGGGCCAGGGCCGGCACGAGAAACTGCTTGCGCACGTAGAGAATGGCCATGAAGCATGAGCCGATCAGAAAAAACACCTGTGCAGGCAGGATGATCCGCAAGAACCCCGCCAAACGCTGCAGATCGTCCCCGCTCAGGCCGGGAGCCGCCAAGAACGCCAAACGAGAAGCGAATCCCATACCGAGCACCGTCAGCAAAGAGATGGCGGTGGCGACCCAGAACACCACAGAAGAGAAGAACTGCCACGCATCCTCAGGATCCTTCTCGAACCTGCTCGCCAGAAGGGGGATGAGCGTGATCGAAAAATAGGCACCGGCCAGAAGGTAGTTGATAAAATCCGGAATAACGAACGCCGCGAAATAGAGGTCGGATTCTCGCGTGGCACCGAAAAGGTACGAGATCACCTGATCGCGGAATAAGCCCATGAAACGGGAAAGCAGCGTGCTCAGCCCCATGAGCAGTGCCGCCCAGCCCATTGCCTGTGATTGTCTCCAAAAAGTCCCCACACCCATGAGCGCGAAGCACCCCCAGACAGCCTCTCAGGATTCGATATCCCTTGAGCCTCTTCCAGCTAGAATAAGAAACGCTCATCCTTTGGATGAAAGGCGCCATGCTAATCCAATTCCCTCCGGCAGTCTACCCGTTGCGAAGGGACCGCGTATAATTCGCTTGACAGAGACGAATGCGCGCCTTTATCTAGAGGCGAAGCTCGGATTCAGATGGCGAATAATCTTTTGATTTCATTACAAGAAGGCGGTCATTCTGCAGACGATTGAGCTCCGGGAGCCGCGGGGTGAGCCTGCGGTTTTTTTGTTTCTTCAAACAGATCGGCTCAGGGAATCATTCCTTCGCGCAGGGCGAAACCAGTGAAAGAAGCTTGGGTTTACTTGGACCGTTTCTCCAAGGACATGGTGACCACGGCCCTCGAAGGGGGGGCCGACGTGCTTGTGCTCCCGGCCGGCTGCCAGGAAAAAGTGAAAGCCCTCGGCCGCATCACGACCGTCGCTACGGATGGTGACCTGATCCCCGGTCGCGACGTCATGTTTGAGACCTTGAGCTCGCCCGCCGACGAAGCGCGCATTGCCCGCCTCCTGGCTCTGGCTCCCGTCGTGCTTGAACTGCCGGACACCGAAGCTGACAACGCTTCCAGCCCAGCTGAGGAAGCAGCGAGAGGCTGGGAGGTCATTCCTCTCGAGAATCTGGTCGCCGGGGGCGGACGGCTCCTCGTCCCGGCCCGAACGGTCGAGGAGGTTTCCCTGGCGCTGACCGTCCTCGAGCGAGGGGTGGCCGGCGTGGTGATCCATCCCGAGTCCCCCGACCACCTGCGAGCGCTTCTGAATCGGGTCAAGAGAACATCCGAGAAGATCATCTTACAGGCCGCCGTCATCGAGCGCATCGAAGCTGCGGGACTCGGCGACCGCGTCTGTGTGGACACCTGCACACTGATGAGCGAAGGCGAAGGGCTCCTGGTGGGAAATTCAAGCGGATTCCTTTTCCATGTGCAGTCCGAGGCGAAGCCAAACCCCTATGTTGCACCCCGCCCTTTTCGAGTGAATGCCGGCCCGGTCCACGCCTACGCTCGGATGCCTCAAGGGAAGACCCGGTACCTGTGCGAGCTGGCAGCAGGCGACGCCGCCTTGATCGTGGACGCCAAGGGGGAAACCCAAGAAGGCACCGTCGGCCGGGTCAAGATCGAGCGGCGCCCCCTGCTTCTCGTCGAAGCGGCCTTCTCCGGCAAGAAGGGCTCCATCCTGCTCCAAAACGCGGAGACCATCCGTCTTTCCGGCAGCGAAGGCGAAGCGCGCTCCGTGGTCGACCTCAAGGTCGGAGACCACGTACTTGTTGCGGTGGAAGACGAGGGGCGTCATTTCGGACGCAAAGTCGACGAAACAATCAAGGAGCAATAGTGTCGCGGCCCGCAAAGGTTGGTATTGGAAACGGGAGATCAGAATGACGCCAAGTGAGGCCCTGAAAGACCTTCGGGACCAAATCGATCGTTTGGATGTGGAACTGCTCAGACTTCTCAACGCGCGCATGGAAATCGCCAAGAAAGTGGGGGAGCTGAAGGCCGACAAGGGACTGACCCTCTTTGATCCCAGTCGCGAGGAGAGCATCTTCGAACGGCTGAGCGCGCTCAACCCCGGCCCCATTACCGAAACCTCGCTGCGCGCCGTTTACCGTGAAATCTTCGCCGCATCCAGGCTTCTGCAATACGTCCTTCAGGTGGCCTATCTCGGACCGGAATGGACCACCTGCTACCTCGCCGCCCATTCTTTTTTCGGCCACTCGGCCCGCTATGTTCCCGCACCCACGCTGGAAGATGTGTTCGACATGCTGAGCAAAGGCGGCGCCCACGTGGCCGTCGTCCCAATCGAGAATTCCTTCCAGGGGGGCATTGGGATCACCATCGACCTGCTGTGCATTCACGAGGTCCGCATCGTGCGAGAGTGCTACATGGAGATTGCACACCACCTGTGTGCAAAATCGAGCTCCCTCGAAGACGTGAAGCGAATCTATGCGCAGCCTCAGGCCATGGAGCAATGCCGTCAGTGGTTTCTGGAAAACCTCCGAAACCGTGAAGTCTACCAATGCACATCCAATGCCCAAGCGGCACAGCTCGCCAGCCAGGATCCTTCGGGAGCCGCCATCTCGAACCTTTACGCGGCGCGCCACTACGGACTGAGCATTCTGGCGGACCACATCGAGGCTCAGGCGGGAAACACGACGCGCTTCGTGGTCCTGGGCAAAGACCACAGCACTCCCACGGGAAACGACAAGACATCGCTGCTCTTTGCCGTTTCCGACGAACCGGGTGCGCTGCATGGGGCACTCGAGGCCTTTGCCCGCTCCCAGGTAAACATGACGCGCATCGAATCCCGGCCAAATCGTCAGTTTCCCTGGCAATTCCTCTTTTTTGCAGACGTCGAGGGACACCTTGAAGACGAAGCCGTGCAGAACGCCCTGAGCCAGCTGAAATCGCGGGTCACATTCCTGAAGGTCCTTGGGTCTTATCCCAGGAGCGACCCGAAGGCTCCCATCCGGCTTGAAAAGGAGAGAACCCGTTAACATGAGCTTCGCCCCAACGGACGCTCCACGCCCTTTCCTCTTGTGCGGGTGCCTCGTCGACCTGGAGCCCATTCGGACCCCAGAATACTTCCGGTGCCCTGACGTCGATATGCTCGAATGGCGTCTGGACCTTTCCTGCCGCAAAGCGGGCACGGATGCCGTCGCAAATGGACTGTCGCACCTGGCCGATTCGAATCGTCTCCCCGTTCTCGTGACAAATCGACCCGTCCGCGAGGGCGGGTCTTTCGACGGGCGGGAATCCGCCCGCCTGGACATCCTGTTGCGAGCCGTCGACGCAGGGGCCGAGTGGGTGGACCTCGAGCACGATGTGCCACAGGAAGCGATCGATGCCTGTCAGTCGAAGGGGGCGAAGGTTGTCTTGTCCCTTCACGACTTCGGTGCCACCCCCGGTCCTGTCGCATTGCGGGACCTGGCGAGGCGGCTGGCTTCCAGGCGGCCGGATGCGATCAAGATCGTGACCCTGGCCAAACATCCGGAAGACAATCTCAGGGTCCTGGAGCTGATCGCCTTCGCCCGCGAGGAATGCACCACCCCCGCCATTGCCTTTTGCATGGGGCCTTTGGGAAAATGGAGTCGTGCCGTCTGCGTGCTTCTCGGAAGTCCCTGGACGTATGTCCGGCTTTCGGGTCTGGGAGCTGCGGCCCCCGGCCAGCTCACCGCCCAGGAGATGCATCAGCTCTTGACGGCTCTCCGGGGCGATCCGCCATCGTGATGGGTTGGACAATGCCATGGTCCTGAACCGCCGACATGCTCGCGCGTTGCCGTATGTCCTCGCCTGCTCGGTGCTTATGGCCCGTCCGGTCCATGCCGTACAAGTGCACGCTGCCCCCGAAGGGTTGTATGCCCACCAGCTGTCCCATGTTTTTTTCGCCTTTTCCATGGGGCTTCTCGTCTACTGGCTCCGCCAAAGGCACCTCGTCGAGCAGCCGGGCTGGCGCCTGATCCAATATGCTGCGATCCTTTTCGTCCTCTGGAACCTCGACTCCATGCTCGCCCATTACCTGGATGGACGATCCGACCTCTACGCCAAAATCGACGAAGCCTCGCTCCACGGGAAGATCACCCTCTTGAAGGGCCCAAAAGAGCTTATCCTCGTTTACTACCTCAGCAGGATGGATCACCTCCTGAGCACCCCCGCCATGGCATTCCTGTTCCTGGGACTGAGGCAGCTCCTGCGGGACCAGCCGATTTCACCATCACAGGGCAGCGATCCATGACTCTCCCCCTCTACCCCATTTGGATGGTGGACCTCATCGGATCGGCGACGTCGATTGTGCTTGCCCTCCTGTCCCTTCGACTGGCCAGGCGCCTCAGGGATCGGGACCTCAACAACGTCGTGTGGACGTACCTCGTGTGGGTCTGTGTGGTCCTCGTCGTCTTCGCTCTTTCCCGCTCTATGGGTCACCTCGGCAAACGGTTCCTGATCCTTTCGGGACGCTCCGACAACTGGGAGGCCATCAAACCCTTCAGCGGCTCCATGAACACCATCGCCTTCATGCTCGTGGCCTCGATCACCCTCTTTTTCGAGCGCAGCTGGCGCATCTACCAGAAGATCCTGAGCGATCGCCAAGTGATCCAGGACGGGCATCAACGTCTGGTTGACCTGAACCGCGACCTCGAAGGCCTGGTAGCGAAGCGAACCCAGGAGCTGAGCGTTTCGGAGAGCAAATTCCGCAGGGTCTTCGAGCTCTCCCCCGACATGATCCTGCTGACCGATGTCGATGGTACGATCCTCGACATGAACCCTGCGGGGCTTTCCATGCTCGGCTACACAGACCGCCGTGAGGAGCTCCAGCATGTGGGCCTTCGAGACCTGTTCGTTCGTGAGGGTGACTGGGAAAGCGTCCTGGCCTGCCTCGAGAAGGAAGTCGCAGTGGCGGGAATGGAGGTCGAGCTCAAACGGGTCAACGGCACGATCTTTAGCGGTCTTCTGAGTGCGGCGGTCGAGCGCTCCACCGACGGCTCCATCGCCACCATCCATTTTCTCCTCAAGGACATCTCTTTAAGGAAGTCCATGGAACGGCAGCTCCTCCAGGCGGACAAGCTGGCTTCCATCGGTCAGCTGGCCTCGGGGATCGCACACGAAATCAACAATCCCCTAAGCATGATCCTGGGATATACTCAATTGCTGCTCCGCTCGGAGGAGCCGGACACCCAACGGTGGGGGGACCTGCGCATTGTCGAAAAGCATGCGAAAAACTGCAAGGCGATCGTCGGAGACCTCCTGAGCTTCTCCCGCTCGACGCGCACCAACAAGGAATCCGCTCGGATCCACGACGTACTGGAAGAAGTGTTCAGCGTGGTCCGCAACCATTTTGAGGCGGATGGCGTTACAATCGAAGCCCGGTTCGACCCCGACATGCCCCTGTTGACCCTCGACGTGGGCAAGATGAAGCAGGTCGCCATGAACTTGCTGATGAACGCGAAACAAGCCATCGGCAAGCAGGGTACCATCAAGGTCGACACCCGTTATGCACCCGACCTGCGCATGGCGACGATCCGAGTAACCGATGATGGCTGCGGGATTGATCCCGAGATTCTGTCCCGAATCTTCGACCCGTTTTTCACCACGAAGGGAACGGGAGAGGGAACGGGGCTCGGGCTTTCCGTCAGCTATGGCATCGTCAAGGGTCATGGGGGAGAGATTCTCGTTGAAAGCGAGCCCGGTGTCGGCACAACCTTCAGCGTGCTGCTGCCGGTCGACACGGAGACAGCCCCGAAGCCATGAAAGAGATCCTACTGATTGTGGACGACGAGCAGGATATGCTCCAGCTCCTGAAGCGGAGCCTGGAGCCGGACCTCGACTGCAGGGTCATGACCGCCGCGTCGGGAGAGGAAGCGCTCGAGCGCGTATCGGAGACGGCTCCGGATCTGGCACTCATCGATATCAAGATGCCGGGCATGGACGGGATGGAGCTCCTCATGCGCCTGAGGAAGAACCAACCCTGGCTCACCGTCGTCATGATGACTGCCCACGGGTGCATCGAAATCGCCGTCCAAGCCATCAAAGCGGGGGCCTATGACTTTGTGACCAAGCCATTCGATCATGAGGCCCTGGTGCTCACGCTCAACAAAGCACTCGAGCGGAGCCGTCTCCTCCGCGAAAACCTCAAGCTCCAGCGCTGTGCCCGCGAAGGAGAAGCCTTCCAGAATCTCGTCGGCCAGAGCCCCGCCATGCAGCGGGTATTCGAAACCGTTCAGATGGTCGCCAAGACCGATCTCACGGTGCTCATCACCGGCGAGTCCGGGACGGGCAAGGATCTGGTTGCGCGAGCGATTCACTCCCTGAGCGACCGGCGGGAGAGGCCTTTCGTCGCGGTCAATTGCCCCACGGTTCCCGAGGCCATCCTGGAAAGTGAGCTGTTCGGCTACCGCAAAGGCGCCTTCACCCACGCGACCCAAAACAAGATCGGCCTTTTCCAGGAAGCCCATGGGGGCTCGATTTTCCTTGATGAAATCGGGGACATCAGCACGAGCATCCAGACCAAGCTCCTGCGCGTCCTCCAGCAGAAGGAGATCAAACCCCTCGGCGACACCAAGTCCATTCACGTGGACGTCCGGGTCATCGCGTCCACGAATCGAAACCTGCCCGAGAAGATCCGGCAAAACGAGTTTCGTGAAGACCTGTTCTATCGGCTCAACGTGCTGCCCATCGTGCTGCCCCCCCTTCGGGAGCGGCGAGAAGATATCCCATCCCTGGTGAGCCACCTTCTGAAAAAGCATTGTGCCGCCCTGAATCGGCCCCTCAAGAGGGCCTCCGCAGAGCTGATGAGCTGCTTCCTGGCGGCTCCATGGGAAGGCAACATCCGGGAGCTCGAAAATGTGGTGATCCGGAGCATTCTGTTCGCCCCCGATGAGGAGATCCGGCCCGAAGACGCCGGCATGTGCGTGACCGGCCGGGCTCAACAGCCGATCGCTTCCTCCGGGCTTTTCAAGCTGCCCTACCGGGACGCGAAAGAGGAAGTCCTCGTGCAGTTCCATCGGGAATACATCGGCCGCATGCTGGCCGCAACCCAGGGCAACGTGAGCCGGGCGGCACGGGACTGCGGTCTCGAGCGGCAGGCCCTGCAGCAGTTGATGCGGCGTTACGCCATTCGCTCCGAAACCTACCGGGAGGGTTAGAGGCTGCCCATGGACTTCACGATCACCGAAGCGGCTCGCGCACTCGAAGTGAAAGAAAACGTGGTTCGCGGCTACATCGCGGCAGGCAAGCTCCCCTTCGACATCCGCGACGGCCAGGTGGTGATCCCCCAGTCGGCCGTGGACGCCATGCTGAAGCCCGAGCGGAAGCAGGACCCCGGTGGCTCCCCTCCGTCGACGCCGCAAAAGGTTCGCTTCCCCCAGGAAGAGGCGCTGCGATCGGTCCTGAGGGAGCTTTTCTCCATTCAGGAGCAACTGGAGCTCAAATGGGAGCTGTCTTCCGCAAATCTAAGGCTCCTTCAGGAGCTTCGCGACAAGGACCGGATGCTCGCCCAGCGAAGCGCGGAGATCGACCGGTTGAAGCGGGAGCTCGCCCATCACAAAGCCATGGCCGAGCGGGAGCTGGGAGAGCGTGAGAAGTTGCTGGAAGAACGGCTCAGGGTCTCCGAAGAGCAGCTCTCCGAACGACTTCGTCACCAAGAGGAGCTGAGCCGTGAGCGGTCTCGGCTTGTCGAGGAAGAATGGACCCGACGCTTGGCTGAAGAGCAGGAGAGAGCCGCGCGCGCCGTCGCGGAGGCGCGCAAGCACGACGGGCTGTGGACTCGCCTCGTGAAGATGTTGACCTGGAGCTGATGCAGCGGCGCTGGATGAGCCAGGATAGGATTAACCGAAGCGATGAGATTTTTCCTCGGAAAGAAGACCAAGACTCTGACCTCCATGGCCAGGACGTGCGGTTGAGCGGCAAAAATCGGTCCGACGGTCCTGTCGGAAGCCTTGAGCAGTTTTCCGCCGCCCACGGATCCAGATCTTCTGGTGGGGTTCGAGTCGAGTGACGACGCAGCGGTCTATCGGCTGACAAACGATCTCGCCCTGGTCTCCACGGTGGATTTCATCACGCCCCCCGTGGACGATCCCGTCTGGTTCGGCAGGATCGCGGCTGCCAACTCCTTGTCGGACATTTACGCCATGGGCGGGCGCCCCCTGACGGCCCTCAACCTGATCATGTTTCCCGCCAAAAAGCTGGGAACGGAACTGCTCCGGGAGATCTTGAAAGGCGGCTACGAAAAAGTGACCGAAGCACGGGCTTCCCTTGCGGGCGGACACTCGGTGGAAGACGAGGAGCCCAAATACGGCCTCGCTGTGACCGGCGTGGTTTCCCCCGGTCGCGTTCTCAAAAACACGGGGGCGCGCCCGGGCGATGCGCTGGTTTTGACAAAACCCCTCGGAACGGGGGTGCTCTTCAACGCGTGTCGCGCCGGGAAGCTCCCGTGGCCGGAGCTGAAAGCAATTCTTCCCGAGGTTGCGGCCCTGAATGGGACAGCCCTCGATATCGCGCTACGGTATCCGGTCACCGGCTGCACGGACGTAACGGGCTTCGGCATCCTGGGACATTGCCTGGAGATGGCCAAAGGGAGCCGGTTGCGGATCAGGCTCCACTTCGATGCCCTTCCCTTTTACGCCAACGCCCTGGCCATGTATCGGAAAGGCCAAACCACGGGGAGCAACAAGGCAAACCAACTGCTTGTTCGAGATGACCTCGAGGCGAGCCGCTCACTCGACATGGCACAGACCGAAATTCTTTTCGATCCACAGACCTCGGGGGGACTGCTGCTTTCCGTGCCGCGGACGGACGCCGACCGGATGGTCGAAGATCTCATTGCCGGTGGGGCTCCGTCGGCCCGGATCATCGGGGAAGCCATCGACGGCACACCGGGGCTCAGCATTGTCTGAGCTCGAAGCCACGCAGCATTGCCTTCCGAAAGTCGCCCCCTTTCCATCAAGAGTGTTACACTTCATCACAAAAACACAAGCAGGGAAGGTACCTGGAGTCCCTTCCCTGCTCATGGATTTGGCGCTCTCGCTGCCTATCCCCCAATATCCCCGGGTGAGAAGTTCGCGTTCAGATCGTTAAAGGCTCCCTTCAGGTGCCCGAACTTCGTCTCCATTTCGATCTGGTCCGCCTTCCAATCCGTCGGGCATTCCGTCCTAAGCCGGGCGATCCTGTTTTCCAGCTCTTCGATGTACATATGCAGATCGTTCACCTGATCCCCGAGCTTTGCCTTGTCACCGGAGGAAAGCTTGTCGAATCGTCTCACCACATCATACGCCTTCGCCTTCCAAACACTCAGCTCGGTCACCACGTTGTCGCAGTAGCTGTGCACATCCTTCATGGCCTTCTCCTTGTTTTCTGCTGGCTCGTTTTGAGCCGCCGTCGTTCGTTGATCTGATTGCTTTCGTGTCTCTCGTTCTTCGCTTGCTTGCCGATCGACTAGATCAACTTGCGTGCCAATGGATGCCGCCATCGCCCAAAAGACCTTAACATATTGTTATTGCTTGTTTTTATTGGATGTTACTTTAGCACGCTCGAGATGACATCGAGGCGAGCAATCCCATCAAATATGGCGGATCCGTTTCATAAGACGGAGGGGAATGCAGAATAGTGTTGCCAAACAGGCGGGAAGCTCCTAGTTTATTAGTGAGTTAGAGCGGTTATCGGGTGAAGCGTGACGAGGCGACCGATCGGGGGGGGACCAGGTTTCGCTTCGGGGGCGAGGTCGTGCAGAAACAGGGAATGTGATCATGGTGGAATCATCGCAACCTAGAGGAGACCGGCCGCTTTCGGGAGGCGGGACCCGAGAGAACGCGGGCACAAAGGGTGAGAGGAGGCCGTCGACGGGGCTGCCCCAATCGGTCCATGCCGCCCTGCACGCCCTGATCGACGCGCTGCCGATGAGCGTGGTCACAATCGATTCCAGGGGCTTCATCTCCCTAGCGAACAAGGAGTGGCTGCGCTACGGGAGCGATCGGCACTTGAAGGATCTCAAGCCCATCAGCCCGGGGGTGAACTACCTCGAAGTGTGTCGCCGGGGGGCGTTGAGCGGCGATGAGCTTTCCGCCCGAACACTGGAGGGACTCGAGGCTATTTTGGACGGGCGGTTGAGCCATTTCGCCCTGGAATATCCCTGTCACTCCGAGACCGAAAGACGCTGGTTCGTAATGCGAGCCGCTCCCGTGGGCGAAGACCCTTTGGAGGCCGTCATCCTTCACCTTGACATCACCGAGCGCAAGCTCGCCGAGGAGGCGCTCCAGGAAGCCCACGACCAGCTCGAGCAGCGCGTTGTCGAGCGCACGGCCGAGCTCAGCAGCACCAATGAGCAGCTCCGGGTCGAAATCGCCGAGCGCAGACGCACGCAGGATAAGCTCAAGCAGGCTTTGGGCGAGATCAAGCGCTACAAAGCGCAGCTCGAAGCGGAAAGCGCCTACCTCCAGGAGGAAATCCGCACCGTACACAATTTCCAGGAGATCATCGGCGGCAGCGATGCGCTGAAATATGTGCTCTACAAGGTGAATCAGATCGCCCCCACCGACACGACCGCCCTCATCCTCGGAGAAACCGGAACGGGCAAGGAATTGATTGCCCGGGCCATTCACAGCGCCAGCGGACGCAGGGAGCGGCCGTTGGTCAAGGTCAACTGCGCCGCCCTGCCGGCCAACCTGATCGAAAGCGAGCTCTTCGGCCACGAGCGAGGGGCCTTCACGGGGGCGTTCGTCAAGCAGGCGGGCCGCTTCGAGCTGGCCAACGGCGGGACACTGTTCCTGGACGAGATCGGGGAGCTTCCTCTCGAGCTCCAGGCCAAGCTTCTGCGCGTCCTGCAAGACAAGGAGTTCGAGCGGCTGGGAGGGTCGAAGACGATCAAGGTCGACGTGCGCCTCATCTCCGCAACCAACCGCAACCTCGAGCACGAGGTTCGGGAAGGCCGATTCCGGCAGGATCTGTGGTACCGCATCAACGTGTTCCCCATCACCCTGCCCCCCCTGCGCGAGCGCAAGGAAGACATCCCGCTGCTCGCGACCGCGTTCGTGACCCGCCTGAGCAAACGTCTCGGACGAGCCATCCGAAAGATCCCCGACAGAGTGATGGACGAGCTTCAGAGCTACGATTGGCCCGGCAACATCCGCGAGCTCGAAAACGTCATCGAGCGGGCGATCATCAGCACGGAAGGCCCCGTGCTCACCCTGGCCGATCGTCTCACAACCCGGGAATCGCCGACCATCAAACCCGCCCCCCGAAGCCTGGAATCCCTCGAGCGCGAGCACATCCTGAGCACCCTCGAGCAAACGCGCTGGCGCATCGAAGGCAATCACGGCGCCGCCGCCATCCTGGGTCTCAATCCCAGCACCCTCCGCGGCCGCATGCGCAAGCTCGGGATTCAGCGGAATCCATAGAACTTTCATCCCCGGGTTGTAGTGACCGTGCGCTTCATTTTGGAGGTTTTCAACATACGGGACAGCCTTTTGCGCATCTCATCCGACGTTTTGTGACGCACTTTTTGTTGATCCCCGAAACGACGAGAACCGCATGGTTCCCATTCCCATGATACGTTGGCCAAACACGCACTCACGATGAGAGAGGAGGTCGCCCATGAGACCAGCCCCAACGGCCCCTACATCCGCTTTCTCAAGGTTGTGAGCTTATACTCGGCTTGCAGGAGCGTCTCGCACTGACCATTCGGATGCCCCTTTGGCAATGACGGTCTCAATTTCACCCTCTTGCCAATGGGTGATCTGCATTGCATCGCCTTAAGGGGAATTGCTGCTGTGGTCACGGCAGTCAATGCCAGCGGGAAACAGGACATCTGGAGACAGTCCGAGCCCGTCGAACGGTCACGGTGCTCAGTTCCTCGCCCGCTCTCGCTCCCCAAAGCCCGGCTCTCTATGAATCGTCTTAGTGAAGTGGCTTGATTGGTTGAAAGGACGAGATGGCGCTCTTGATGTCCCGATACACCTGAGTCCTCACGCTTTGCCAGGACCGGGGTAATTCGGTGGCGAGGATCTTTTGACAAACCTGATCGCTTTCGCCGGCCATGAGCGCATAATACGCTTTCATCATCGCAGACGAGACCGCCTGCCCCTCATCCATCGAGCCTGATCTCGACCTCCTTGCTCCTCTTTCAGTCTCTTGGAGCAGATCACGGTAAAATCGAGGGTGCTCGCCAACGGGATCAGGAGTCCATTTTTCCCCGTCAAACACCAGGAGCCGTCTGCAAATGGGGGAATCGGCAAATGAAAGGGATCGCTGGTCGTCGATGTTGTAATAAGAAAACGAGAAGTCCGGTACGGATATCTGTCGGCTTCCATCCTTCTTCAAATCCAAGAATTGCAGCTGGTCCAGGCTTCCATGGCCAACATCGACCGAGAAAGCCTTTCCCCGCTCCCCACATATGGTGAGCAGTATGGCTGTTGTACAACAATGCGCACCTCCTGAGTAAAGAGAAGTAATTGCACTTTGACAGCCAGAAGACGGCATATCTTTAAGAAGGCGCAAAGGCGGCACTTGCATATAGCTTTCATCGGAGAAAATCGTACGACTATCTGCCATTAGAGTAAATGTGAATATATCATCGCTTGGCGCTTTCTTCACCTGATAATGGAACGATCCAAATCTATTCTGCTTGACGTCAAAAATGAATTGTTTTGGCGTTATCAATTTTTCTGATTTATTCATTTGAGATAAAGGAAGTGATAGAGATTGACTTCCAAGAATATTGTTAGAATCAAATGATATATCTTTATGAGTAGCCATTAAACGTTTCAAATGACCCACTATCAAAACATGTCGATTATTATCCAGTTCCCAGGTTTCAAATCTGTTAAGGAGGTCTTCTCCCAATACTAACTCTGGAACCTCAGAATCAATCGAGCACGCCACATTGTCTACTCTCACCCCTCCAATTTCAAATTCATGGATATTGAATTGCGAGCTCTTAAGGACAGTTCCATCGGTCAATCGATACGGACTGCCAGGTAGGAAATCACTTTCTTTGATTGTCCCGGTGTGGATCAGGTTGGAGGCGACGTCATCAGGAATAACCACTGCGATTGTGCCCGTATCCACCATAAAATGTAGGGTCAAATTTCCGTTGATCTTCACGGGGAGCGTGAAAATAGCACCTCGGTCCGCCAGTTGGATCTCCGTGGCGCTTGATTGATGGGAGCAAACGGCAGCCAAGAGAACCGCAACCGCAACGACTGCACTCACACTCAGGATCTTAGGGCGCATGAGAGGACTCTCCCGCGAGACTGTTGAGAAAGGCCTTGTGAAGTGACAAACCGCCTACGCTCCGTCGCAACCATTCGAAATTCGTATACATGTATGGCAGACACCTGTCAATCGCACGGTAGCCTGATGAAATCGCCGCAAGGCGCTGAGCAGGGACAAGCCCTCCGGATCCGCAGGCAACCCACCCTATTTGAAAGATCCGTCAAATATGAGAGATAGGCCATGCGGTCAGATCATCGCTCCGCGAGGTGAGGGCCCTGCCATGACTATGTTTTTCGTACCTTTTTCAGGGCTTGCAGGGTTGTCCTCGGGCTGGCACGGCACTTGATCCCTTCCCTCGGTGACGTCAAGCATGCGATCGATTATCAGAAGGAGTGACTCATGAGAGCATCCACTTGGGTTGGTTATATTTGTCTGATCGTCACAGCCTTTGCCTGTGGAGAAGTCATGGCCGTGGAAGAAGCGAAATACAGCGTGATCGACCAGAAAGGCGATTTCGAGCTGAGACGCTACGAAGCGCAAGTTGTTGCTGAAACCATTGTGCAGGGTGATTTTGCAGCGGTCGGAAACGATGCGTTTCAGCGCCTCTACGGATATATTTCAGGAAAAAACCGGAAAGCTCGGTCGATCTCGATGACCGCCCCCGTATCCCAGGAGGCCGAGTCGGAGAAGATCCCCATGACAGCCCCGGTGAGTCAGGAGCGGGCAGGCGACAGGTGGCGCATCGCGTTCATGATGCCGGCCGGATCGAGCCTGACCGACCTTCCCGAGCCAACGGACCCTTCGGTCGTCCTCAGGGAGATTCCAGGCCGTACCATGGCAGCCATCACCTATTCCGGAACGTGGAGCAGGAAGCGCTATGACAAGCACCTGGCCATCCTGATGCAGCATTTGAAGGAGCTGGGTTTGAAACAGACCGGTGAGCCCGTGTTCGCCCGGTACAATCCTCCGTTCACACCCTGGTTCCTGCGGCGAAACGAAATCTTGATCCCGGTGGATCACTCGGGGTAGGAGGATGGCTCATACCGGCCTGACGGGCAACAGTGTGACGTCGAAAGACGGCCGTGACTGTCCGCGGCCTCGAATGAGGAGGATTGAAATGGCGTCTTTGCTGCTGGGAAACCTGGCGTGGGTGATGGTGATGATGGTGCTCGTCTGGTTCATGAGCGTGCGCTTGAAAGATGTGAGCATTGTCGATATTTTTTGGGGACTCGGGTTCGTGCTGATCGCCTGGCGCACGTGCCTGCTCTCCGACGGGTATGCTCTGCGTCAGTTTCTCATGACCGCTCTGACGACCGTCTGGGGGGTGAGGCTCTCCTGGTACCTCCACGGGCGAAAGCGCGGCATGGGCGAAGATCCCCGTTACACGGCCATGCGCGAAGGATGGGGAGCCAACTTCTGGTGGGTGAGCCTCTTCACCGTGTTCACGCTCCAGGGCTTGCTCCTGTGGGTGATCGCACTGACGCTGCAGGTCGGGCTGAGCGCGCCAGTCCCAAGCACAATAACCCTCTTCGATCGCGCGGGCTTCGTGCTCTGGCTGATCGGCTTTGGATTCGAAGCCGTGGCCGACCATCAGATGGCGCACTTCAAAAAAGACCCCGCGAACCGGGGCAAGATCATGCGATCGGGCCTTTGGGGTTACAGCCGCCACCCCAACTATTTCGGAGAAGCCCTCATGTGGTGGGGCATCTACCTTATTGCCATTTCAGTCCCCGGCAGCTTCTGGACGATCGTGAGCCCCGTTCTCATTACCTTCCTGCTGCTGAAGGTTTCCGGAGTGAGTCTGCTCGAGAAGGCCATGCTGGAAAAAGGGCCCGAGTATCGGGATTACATGGAGAGCACCAGTGCGTTCTTCCCGTGGATCCCGGGCAAGGCTCGACGATGAGCCTCCCTGCACGCATCGCGGAAACAGGGCTGTTGCCGGATGCGCTCGTCAGACGGGCCATTCGACGGCGGCATGCGAAAACGCTTGCCGAGGTGAGGCAAGGCGACGTTGAAAGCGACACGGAGGTGCTGCGGCAACTCATCTCCGAGCTCCGACAAAGCCCCATCGCGCTGCTCACGCGTCGGGTCAACGAGCAGCACTACGAGGTCCCTCCGGCATTCTTCCGCCTCGTCCTGGGGCCCCGCCTGAAGTACAGCAGCGGCTTGTGGCATCCCTACACGCAATCTCTTGTTGAGGCCGAGGACGCCATGCTTGCCCTCACCTGCGAGCGCGCACGCATCGAAGACGGCATGGAGATCCTCGAGCTCGGGTGCGGTTGGGGCTCGCTTTCGCTCTACATGGCCGAGCGCTATCCTCGGAGCCGCATTCTGGCGGTATCGAATTCGAACGGTCAGCGCGAATTCATCCAGGAGCGCAGCGCCGCCATGGGTCTCGGCAACCTCGAGGTAGTAACCGCGGATATGAACGCATTCGACACGCACCAGCGATTCCACCGGGTCGTGTCGGTCGAAATGTTCGAGCACATGCGCAACTGGGAGAAGCTGCTCCTCCACATCGCCGGGTGGCTGAGACCCGAGGGGAGATTGTTCGTCCACTATTTTTCCCACCGCGAGGTGGCCTACCTGTTTCGGAGCGAAGACGAAGCGGATTGGATGGGACATCATTTCTTCGCGGGGGGAATGATGCCCTCCGACGGCCTGATCCAGCGCTTTCAGCACGACTTGGTCGTGGAAGACCATTGGCGGGTGAACGGCCGTCACTACCAGCGCACCCTGGAAGCGTGGCTCGATCGGTTGGACGCAGCCCGCGAAGCCCTGCTCCCCATTCTGGCCGATGTTTACGGAGCGTCAAAAGCGACAGTCTGGCTCAACCGATGGCGCCTGTTCCTGCTGGCCTGCTCGGAGCTCTTCGGGTACCGAAACGGAAACGAATGGCTTGTTTCCCATTACCTCATGAAGAAACGCGATTCGGGATGCTAGCTCACATCCTTCCGTCCAGGCGTCTGGTGTTGGGGCGGGTCAAGACCAGCTGCAGGTCGCCGAGGCTCCGCGTGTCGAAGGCCGCTTCGCAAAACGACAAATAGTAGATCCATTTGCGCTGGAACGTCCGATCGAGACCCAGCGCTGCCACTCGGTCCAGATTCTGCTCGAAGCGCAGCCGCCAATCCCGCAGGGTCTGCGCGTAATGGATGCCGATGTCTTCCAGGTGCTCGACCACAAACCGGGAGCTTCCGGCCATGGCGTTGCACAGTGCCCCGAGGGACGGGAGGTGGCCTCCGGGGAAGATGTGCTTTTGAATCCAGTCGCAGCCTTTCCGGTACTGATCGTAGCGATGGTCCGGAACGGTGATCGTCTGAATCACGGCGAGGCCGTCCGGCTTCAAGAGCCGGTCGCAGTTTCGAAAGAAATCACCGAAGTACCGGTGCCCGACCGCTTCGAGCATTTCGACCGACACGATCCGATCGAACCGGCCCTCCACGTGCCGGTAATCCTGCAACAGGATGCTGACGCGATCCTGCAGCCCGGCCTCCGCCGCACGCTCACGCGCCAACGCATGCTGCTCCTTGGAGAGGGTGATCCCCGTCACGCGACAGCCGGTCCGGCGAGCCGCCTCCAAAGCGAGACTGCCCCACCCGCAGCCGATCTCGAGCACGTGATCGTCCGCCCCGATCCGCGCTTTCTCGATAATCGCTTGCAGCTTGTTTCGTTGGGCGTCTCCGAGGCTTTCGGCCTCGGACCGGTAGATCGCGCAGGAATAGGTCATGGAATCGTCGAGAAAGAGCCGGAAGAAGTCGTTACCGAGGTCGTAATGCTCGCGGATGTTCCGCCGGCTGCCGAAAAGGGTGTTTTCCCGGGCGAAATGACGAAGGGAGTCCAAGGTCCGGCCGGCTGCGGCCAGCATCAGGCTTCCGCCGCGGATCGCCTCCTGGTTGTCAATCAGCACACGGAGCACGTCGGTGACGGAAGGGCTGTCCCACTCCCCCGCCATGTAGGATTCGCCCAGCCCCACGTCGGCTCCGAAGGCGAGTCGGCGAAAAAAGCGGTAATCGTGCACCGACATGGTGGCCGTGGACGCGGCCTGGGCATCCCCGAAGACGCGGGTGGCTCCGTCGGGGAGCCTCAGGGTGAGCGCTCCTTGCCTGATGCGGGAGAGCAAACCGCAGACAGCGTCCTGAAAGCCTCTTTCCAGCACAGAGGCGGGATTGCGCTTGATGGTCATGGGGCTAACGGGTATCGGCTTCGTACTCACAGGCAGTTTCCTCTGAACATAGAGTCGCGAGGCTTGCCACAGAATTCGCGGCAATGTCAGGTGCGGCATCAACGGGTGACGCACGAGCACCCGCCAGTGGCTGGACGGCGTGAGCGGCACGGGGCGCCCCGTGAGCTGCGCCTCGAACACCCGTTTTCCTCCCCGGTCGAGGCGCACCGTCACATCGAGCCCGCGGTCGATGTCTCCGAAAAGGAACTCGTATGTGCCTTCCAGGGAGTTGAACGGCGAAACATGGAAGCTTTTCGGAGCGGTGTAGCGGACGGGGTATTGGCCCGGCGGCGTCAGGGGCTCACTGAGGACATAGAGATGCCGTTCTCCGAACGTGTTGTTCACCTCGGCCACGTTGCACCGGAGCGCCCCGCGCTCGTCGAACACGTAGTAGAAGCTCACGGGATTGAACACCCGATGAAAATAGCGCGCGGACGTCACGAGGACGACACGTCCGCTCGGAATCGGGCACCCGGCGGCCTCAAGATGGTGCCGGAGCTTCGCTTCGATCGAGCGGTCCGAATCGTCAAGATAGTCGGCGTCATGGATCGAGGCGAAACCAAGCCGGTTGTGAGCAAACAGGGGAAGGGCTCGATCCAGCGCCGGGAGCCTGGAAAGATCGAGACCGTACACGTAGATCGAGTAACGAAACCGGTGGGAAACCGGTGCGTACCGCACGTGCTCCACGTGGCCGAGAAAAAGCCGCGCGCTCACGGAGCAACTCCGAAGTAGGCGGCGGCATCCATGCCGGACCGGAAGCCGTCTTCGTGAAACCCATACCCGAGGTAGGCGCCGCAGAAGAAGGTTCGCCGAAGGCCGTTCATTCGACGCAGGGACTTTTGGGCTTCCACGGCCTCGAACGAGTAGAGGGGATGCGTGTCGTCCATGGCCCGGACAATCGACTGCGGCGGGACGGAGCGGGCTGCGTTTAGGGTCACGCAATACTCCCTGCTCGTGCGCAGCCGTTGAAGCCGATTCATGGAGTAGGTCACGGTAACGGGGGACGAGTCTCCGCCGAAGGGCTCCCGGACGTAGTTCCAACAGGAGCGCGCGTTGGGAAGCGGAGGCAGAAAGGACGGGTCCGTGTGCAGCACCACGCGGTTGCGGTTGTATTGCCACGGGGAAAGAAGACGGACCTCCTCGGGATGTGGATCCTCGAGCATCGCCAGAGCCTCGTCCGCATGTGCCGCGATCACCACGCCGTCGAAGTCCTCCTGGCTGCCGTCGGGAAGCCGCAGCGTCACCCCGTCTTCGCGCCGCCTTACGGAGCGAACCCCGCAGCGAATCCGCGTCTCACCCCGGAACGATTCGAGAAATCGCCGGACGTAGGTGTGGCTGCCCCCGGGGATGAAATACCATTGGGGGCGCTGTCGCAGATCGAGGAGCCCGTGGTTGTCATAAAAGCGGAGAAATGATTCCGCTGGAAACCCCATCATGCGGGCCGAAGGCGTAGACCAGATGGCCGCCCCCATGGGGAGGACGTAGTGGCTGATGAGGGCTTCTGAGAAGCGCTGCGCCTTGAGGTAGTCCCCGAGGGTCGCTCCGCGCAGGCTCCCGTCGGTCAAAGCACGCCTGGAAACCACTCCGAAGCGGAGTATCTCGAAAAGCAGCGCCCAGAATTCCGACCTGAAAAGGTTGCTCCGCTGTGCGAACAGACCGTTCAAATCCGACCCGGCGTACTGAAAGCCCGTACGGCGATCGTAATAGCTGAAGCCCATGTCCGTGGGCTCGATGGGGACGCCGAGGCGCTGTAGAAACGCCGTGAAATGGGGATAGGTTCGGTCATTCAAAACGATGAAGCCGGTGTCCACCGGCAGCCCCGCGTCAGACCCCGATTCCACCGTGATCGTCCGCGTGTGCCCCCCTACGTAGTCGTTCTTCTCAAACAGCACGACCCGGTGTCTCCGTTGCAGAAGGTAGGCCGCACTGATGCCGGAGATTCCACCGCCCACGACGGCCAATCTCAAAGAGCCATTATGGTGCATACGCTGTCCTCATCTCTCTGCAACATTGTCGTCTCCCGGGCGGCACGCCGCCAGCCAGGGATGCGTGTCCTGCTTCCCTCTGGTTTGCCCATTTCCATATCGAGCTTATATTTGGTGGCAATTTAGATCACGTTGGACCACTTAACAAGCTCTTGACACGGAACGGAGATAGCCATGTGGCATGAGATCAAGGTCTATATCCTGACACTGATTGTGTTCCTGGTCTTGGACCTCACCTACCTGGGAGTGATCATGACAGGGTTTTACAAGTCCGAGCTGGGCTCTCTCGCTCGCCGCTCCGGTGACGCGCTGACCCCGCTTTGGTGGGCTGCCATTGTCGTTTACGTGCTCATCCCCCTGGGCATCGTCCTGTTCGCGCTCCCGCGAGTCAGCGGCGAGCAGTGGCTTCTGTCCGCCCTGCTGTGGGGATTTCTTTTTGGCGTTGTGCTGTACGGGGTGTATGACTTCACGAACCTTGCCACGCTGGCCCAGTGGCCCCTCAGGCTCACCTTCGCGGACATTGCGTGGGGCGGCGTGCTTTGCTCGATCATGACCGCTTTCGCCGCATTCATGGACCGGTGGCTGCGGTCCTGAGCGCTCTGCCAGGAGGCGCAATGAATCGAAGGGCTCCTCATCCCCCCGTCCCGCGTGACGCCGGGCTTCCCTGGGGCGTTCGTCTGGCCTATGCCCTTCCGGCCCTGGCCCTCAGCATCGTCGGGATTCCAGTCTACGTTTACCTGCCAAAATTCTACACGGATGTGATCGGCGTTTCCGCAACCGCTGTGGGGGCGATTCTGCTCGGCGTCCGCCTCTTTGATGCCGTGACGGACCCCCTCGAAGGGTTTATCTCCGACCGGGTCAGAACACGGTTCGGGCGACGCCGGCCGTTCATTCTTGGGGCGTCGTTCCCACTGGCAGTGCTCATTTATCTTCTGTTCACCCCACCCGCCCTGACCCCGTCAAACGGGACATGGTGGTTCGGGCTCGGGATTTCAGGCTTATTCTTGTTCTGGACCTTGATCACGGTACCCTACGAGGCACTCGGGGCCGAGATCAGTTCGGATTACGACGAGCGGACCTTGCTTCTGGGAATGCGCGACGGCTTCCTGCTGCTGGGAACGCTTCTGGCCGCCAGCTCTCCCATGATCATCGCCCGCTTGCTTGATCTGCCCGCGGACGCCGCCGGGGAGCGGGCCAAGTTCTCCTGGATCGGCATGCTGTATGCCCCCTTGGTTGCGGCCGCCTGCCTTGCCTGCGTTTGGATCGTTCGCGAAAGACCGGACGCGCACCGCCCGGCATCGTGGAGCCCGCTGCGGGAATTTCTGACAACCTGCCGCAATCGACCATTCATGGTCCTGCTTCTGAGCTACACCATCAGCGCTTTCGGAAGCAATCTCCCGGCAACGCTCATCCTGTATTATGTCGAATACGTGCTCCGGTCCGAGAAGGCGGACGCGTTTCTGCTGCTCTATTTTGTAACCGGTATCGTGTTCCTCCCCCTGTGGGTCGCACTAGCGCGCAAGACCGGCAAGAAAGAAGCCTGGCTGACCTCCATGGCCGTCAACACGGGAGCCTTTGTCGGTGTGTTCTTTCTCGGCCCGGGAGACGAGGTCTGGTACGGGCTGCTTGTCTTCTTGTCCGGCATCGGCCTGGGGGGTGTCCTGGCCATTCCGTCAGCCATGCAGGCCGATGTGATCGACTACGACGAATCCCTCACCGGGGAGCGGCGGGAAGGCCATTACATCGGGGTGTGGTCTGTCGCCAAGAAGCTTGCGGCGGCGCTCGGCGTCGGAGTGGCGCTCCTGCTGCTCGGCCAGTCGGGATACACGCCGGGGGTCGAGCAGTCGCCTCGCGTGGTTTTCATGCTCCGCGTGATGTACGCCCTTGTGCCGTCCCTCTGCAACCTGGCCGCCTTTGCGGTTGCTCTGGCCTATCCGATCACCCGCGAGCGCCATGAAGCGATTCTCAGCGCGATCAAAGCCCGCCGCGGCTCGGAACAGCCGACGACCTAGACCCGTTTCCATTTGTCATCGTATGCTTATATTTCTTCTCATTCAGGGACTTGAAGGAGGAGGTGATCACCATGTTGAAACGAAGCCATTCCCGGATCGCTCTGGTCGGTTTGCTGACCATATTGCTCGCATATCCTTCGGGAGCCGGTGCGCGTTTGATCGAGGGTGTCTACTTCACACCCCGGATCACGGCAGCGGAAGTCCCGTTGGTTCTGAACGGCGTTGGTCTCAAGAAGCTCTGGCAGGTGGTCAAGGTGAGCGTCGCCGCGCTCTACCTGGGCGAAGGAGTCAAACCTTCCACCGTGCTGTCGAATGTGCCCAAAAGGCTTGAAATTGAATACTTCCATCCCATCGCGGCCAAGGATTTCGTCATGTTGACGGGAAAACTGCTCAAACAGAACGTGAGCCCGTCGACCCTGGCACAGCTCCAGCCGCGCGTCGACCGGCTGAATGCCCTCTACCGGGACGTGAAGCCGGGAGACCGCTATGCGCTCACCTATGTTCCCGAGCGGGGGACGACGCTCGCGTTGAACGGAGTCGACATCGGGACCATCGAAGGGGATGATTTCGCGGCTGCGGTCTTCTCCATATGGCTCGGGCCTCGCCCCCTGAGCGACTCGCTCAAAGACGAGCTGCTGGGCAGGATCTGACCCGGGTCAACCGCACGTGCGCTCAAGCAGGGTCTCCCGTTGCAAGATTCGCCGAACCCTGTCGCTGGTATCTCGGCTGGCTTCGTCCGCCGCGATCACGTCGATCGCCGAAAGCGACGAAGCGCCGAGGCCCAGCTCAACCGCGCGTGCAATCTGCTCCTGGTCAAAGATTCGCCTGTTCATGATGGCCGCGTTGCTCCCCAGCATCTTGAGGATGGCCAGGCCCGTCGCATCGATGGCGACGCGATCCGTCGACGCCAGGAAGACATCGCCCCGAGCGCGCTTACCGGTCATGGGGCCCCCATCCACGAAGGCCTCCACCCCGTCCAGGACCACGAGCTTGGGCTGGAACGGGGCATTGATCTCGGCGATCATTTTCCGCTGGTGCGGGGAGCCGTGCAGCTCGCTCATGTAACTGAACCCATGCCGGGAGGTGGGGACGACTCCCACGTGCAGCTTGAGGGACATCGTGAAGACGCCCCCGTACTGGTGCGTTTTCAGGCAGCACGTGGAAACCAGGAAGTCGGCTTCCAGGATGGGCCGTGCGATGCGGAATCCATTCTGCCAGTGGCTGCCGTCGGGTCGAACCTCCACCCAGTCGGACTTGGGGAGACTGTCGAAGTCAATGATCCGGACATCACGCTCTTCCAACAAGGGGATGACTCCCTTTTCGCGCATGACCTCCATGGTCGGAGGATAGCTGCGCTCTCCGAGGCTAATGGACCGAGCGCCCATGGCCCACAGCTCGTCCACAAGGGCGACGAGCGTGTCGTTGTGGGTCGATCCCGGGCAGGCGTCCGCCGTGTTGAAGTTGGGCTTGATGAGGACGTCCTTTCCCCGGATGGAATCGATCCGCAGCGCCGCCATCGAGCCTTTCACCCCAGACTTCCGGTCCGACGTCTTCACCAATGCAACACGGCTCATGGCTTCCTCCTTCCGATCGACCGACTCTTGTAGCCGAATCAGGTGCGATCCAGCTCTTCAAGCGCTTTTTCAACCGCGGGCGACACCGATGCGCAATGGAATACAGTGCTCCTCAATCAAACGGCGAGCTTCGCTGCTTGCCGCAAACGCTTCCTGCTGCACCACCATCGTCTCCTTCCCCCGCACCCTACGCGTATCCCATGCCGCAGTACGTATAACACGATCGGCCTCAGGGGGCAGCCCCCGAAGGCCCAAGCAGAGACCACGGATCTTTTCCTTGACATTCCCGGGACCGTTTTCTAGTAATTTCAGTTTTTGATTGTGCGGCCACACGTTAAGCACGTTTGTCGATGAAAGGCTTTCCATGCGGACACTACAGGCCATCAAAGGGATGAACGATATCCTGCCCGGCCAGATCGGCTGGTGGCATCACGTTGAATCCACGGCACGCCAGATCCTGGAAGACTTCGGCTACCGTGAGATCCGAACGCCGGTTCTGGAAAAGCTCGAGCTCTTTGCACGCAGCATCGGGGAGAGCACCGACATCGTCGAAAAGGAGATGTACGCCTTCCCCGACAGCAAGGGGGACATGCTGGCCATGCGCCCCGAGGCGACCGCATCCATCGTTCGCGCCTTCATCGAGCACAACCTCAACGCGGACCCCTTTGCGCGAAAGCTCTACGCCATCGGGCCCATGTTCCGACACGAGCGTCCCCAGAAAGGCCGCTACCGTCAGTTCCACCAGATCGACGCCGAGGCGTTCGGCATGGACGACCCCATGCTGGATGCCGAGATCATGACCATGCTCTATCTCTTCCTCGAGCGGCTGGGACTGACGGGAGTCGTGCTGCACATCAACTCCCTCGGGTGCCAGGAATGCCGCAAGAGCTACCGTGAAACGCTTCAAGCCTTCCTCGAGGCCCATGTCGAGGGGCTTTGCCCGGACTGCCAGAGGCGGCGCAGCACAAATCCCCTGCGCACCTTTGACTGCAAGGTCGAGCGCTGCGGAAGCGTGCTGGCAAGTGCGCCCCTTCTGCTCGATTCCATCTGTCCCGAATGTCGGGAGCATTTCGACACGGTCAAGGGCTACCTGGAAGCCCTCAAGACGCCCTTCGTCGTGAGCCCTCGGATGGTGCGCGGGCTGGACTACTACATGCGCACCACCTTCGAGATCATCACCGACCGCCTAGGGGCCCAAAACGCCGTGGGGGGCGGTGGCCGCTACAACGGCCTGGTTCGCGATCTCGGAGGACCCGACATCCCGGGCATCGGGTTCGCCATCGGGATGGAGCGCCTCATTCTGCTCCTGCAGCAAGATCAGCCCGAACGGGAGCGTCCCGCGCCCGTTTGCATCGCAACACTCGGGGAGCCGGCCAGACAGCGCGGCTTCCTGCTGGCTCAGGAGCTCCGAGCCTCAGGCATGGAAGCCGAGATCGACTACGACGGCCGCAGCCTCAAGAGTCAGATGCGCCGTGCGGACAAGCTCGGCGCGCGTTATGTTTTGATCCTGGGCGAAGATGAGCTTCAGCGCGGCGAAATCCAGCTTAAGGACATGTTGGAAAAGACCCAGCGGATGATCCCGCTGGGTTCGGTCGTTGAAGTTTTGCAGTCGCTCTAAGGGACCAGGCAACAGGAACGTATCCGTTCTCGCGATGAAACCGTGTTTGGTAGCGCCGCCTTCCACGGCGGCGAGGTGGAGCAGCCCACAGGCAAGATCCTCTGATAAAATCGCCGCCGTAGAAGGCGGCGCTACCAAATGAGCACATTGTAACGCCTTCAGGAGGAACAATCAGTGAGCCAGGTCGACGAACAACCATCGAGCCAGGAACAGCCCCAGGCGCCAATCACGATCAAGCTCGATTCCCTCGGGGATTGGGACAAGACCCACGACTGCAGCACACTCTCGATCGCGAACGTAGACGAGACGGTTATTCTCATGGGCTGGGTCTTAAGGCGTCGCGATCACGGCGGTCTCATCTTCGTCGACCTGCGCGACCGACAGGGCATCACCCAGGTCGTCTTCGACCCGCAGCACGACGCCACGGCCCACGAGCGGGCCCAGGTGCTCCGCAGCGAGTACGTGATCGCCATCAGAGGCCGGGTGCGGTTGCGCCCCGAGGGCATGACCAACCCCAAGCTCAAGACGGGCGAAATCGAGGTGATCACAAGCGAGCTGCGCATCCTGAACCCGTCGCTCACGCCGCCCTTTCAAATCGAAGAGGACCTCGACGCGAGCGAAAACATCCGGCTCCGCTACCGCTACCTGGACCTGCGGCGACCGAGCATGTACCAGAACCTCCTCCTGAGACACCGGGCGGCGCAGCTCACGCGCAACTACTTTTCAAACGAAGGGTTCCTGGAAGTCGAAACGCCGGTCCTGACCAAGAGCACCCCGGAAGGCGCCCGCGATTACCTTGTTCCAAGCCGCGTGAATCCCGGCAAGTTCTACGCCCTCCCCCAGTCGCCCCAGATTTTCAAGCAGCTCCTCATGGTGGCAGGCTTCGAACGGTATTTTCAGATCACGAAGTGCTTCCGGGACGAGGACCTGCGCGCCGACCGGCAACCCGAGTTCACCCAGGTGGACCTCGAGCTTTCCTTCGTTCGGGAGGAGCAGATCTACGCGCTCATCGAAGGCTGGATCGCCCTGCTCTTCCGTGATCTCCTCGGGGTCGAGCTCACCCTCCCCTTCCCGCACATGACCTATGCCGAAGCCATGGAATCCTATGGCACGGATCGCCCCGACCTTCGCTTCGGCCTGCCGCTGGTGAACGTCTCGGAGATCGTCGCCGAATCGGATTTTCGCGTCTTCCGCCAGGCCATCGAGCGGGGCGGCATGGTGAAGGCCGTCCGCGTGCCCGGAGGCGGATCGCTTTCCCGCAAGGATCTGGACGATCTCATCGAATACGTTAAGATATTTGGTGCCCAGGGCATGGCCTGGATCAAGATCCAGCCGGACGCCTGGCAGTCGCCCATCACCAAGTTTCTTTCCGAAAGCGTGCGGGAGAGCCTCGGGAAGCGGCTGCAAGTCGAAACGGGCGACCTTATTTTATTTAGTGCCGACCAGCCCAAGATCGTAAACGATGCGCTCGGCAACGTGCGGGTGCGCCTCGGTCATCAGCTCGGCCTCATCGATTCGAAGGAATTCAACTTCGTGTGGGTGACGCACTTCCCACTGCTCGAATGGGACCACGAAGAGAAGCGCTACAGCTCCGTACACCACCCCTTCACGGCGCCGCTCGAATCGGATGTGGAGCTGCTGGAGAGCGAGCCCGAGCGCGTTCGCAGCCGGGCCTACGATTTGGTACTGAACGGAACGGAAATCGGCGGGGGGAGCATTCGTATTCACCGCCAGGACGTCCAGGAGCGCGTCTTCAAGGCGCTCGGCATTCAGCAGGAGGAAGCCAGGGAAAAATTCGGATTCCTGCTGGAGGCCCTCCAGCTTGGCGCCCCCCCTCACGGCGGCATCGCATTTGGCTTCGACCGGCTCATCATGCTGCTTTGCGGCTGCGGATCCATCCGGGACGTGATCGCGTTTCCGAAGACACAGAAGGCGACGTGCCTCATGAGCGGCGCGCCTTCGGAACCGGATATCCGGCAGCTCCTCGAGCTGTGCGTGAAGGTCGAAAAGGATCGGAGGAAGTAGTCCCATGGCCCGATGGAATCCCAAGAAACGGGTTTTGGAGCATGAGCACTCGAAGTTCTGGCAGCACCACCTGGCCGATGTGCCGGAGCCGAACCTCATGCGCGAGATCTTCCCCTACGACGACGTCCCGCGGATCGACTTCGACAGTAAGATCCAACCGATCGACCCGGCGGAGGACATCTTCATCACGGACACGACCTTCCGGGACGGCCAGCAGGCGCGCCCACCGTACACGGTCGAGCAGATCGAGATCATTTTCGACTTTCTGCACCGGATGTCCGGGCCCAACGGCGTGATTCGCCAGTCCGAGTTCTTCCTTTACACGGACAAGGACCGGGAAGCGCTCGACATGTGTCGCGCCAAAGGATACCGATACCCGGAGATCACCGGCTGGATCCGGGCGGTCGAACAGGACCTGCAGCTCGTCGTGGACGCGGGGCTCCCTGAAACGGGAATCCTGACGTCGGTTTCCGACTACCACATCTTTCTCAAGCTCAAGCTGGACCGGCCTGGTGCGCTCAAGAAGTACCTTTCGATCGTGCGGGCCGCCTTGGACAAGGGCATCAAGCCGCGCTGCCACTTTGAAGACATCACGCGGGCGGACATTTACGGTTTCTGCATCCCGTTCGCCATCGAGCTCATGAAGCTCCGCGAAGAAAGCGGGATCGACATCAAGATGCGGTTGTGCGACACCTTGGGCTTCGGCATTACGTATCCTGGCGCAGCGCTTCCGCGAAGCGTTCCCGGCTTGGTGCGCGCCTTCATCGACGATGCGGGGGTCCCGGGCAGCCTGCTCGAATGGCACGGCCACAACGACTTCCACAAGGTCCTCATCAATGCCGCGACCGCCTGGCTTTACGGATGCGCGGGAGCGAACGGCACGCTGCTCGGCTTCGGGGAGCGCACCGGAAACGCCCCGATCGAGGGTCTCCTCATGGAATACATCGGCCTCAAGGGCGGGCCGAACGGGATCGACACGACCGCCATCACGGACATGGCCGAGTATTTCGAGCGGGAGCTGGACTACCGGATTCCGCCCAACTACCCCTTCGTGGGCGAGGAGTTCAACGCCACGCGCGCGGGGATCCATGCGGACGGCATCGTCAAGCAGGAAGAAATTTACAACATCTTCGACACCAAAAAGCTCCTCAAGCGCCCCATCAGCATCATCGTGACGGACAAGTCCGGCGTTGCGAGCATCGCCTACTGGGTGAACACGCGGCTGCGGCTGGAGGGCACCCGACAGCTCGACAAGCGCCACCCGGGGATCGTCAAAATCTACAAGCGGGTCATGCGTGAATACGAGCAGGGCCGCAACACGTCGATCTCGACCGATGAGCTCGAGCGCTGGGCGCGGCGCTACCTGCCCGAATACTTCATCAGCGAGTTCGATCTCTTGAAGCAGAAGGCCTACGGGCTGGCCGCGCACCTGGTGGAGGAAGTGGTCGAAAGCGACCTCATCAAGAGCATGGACCCGAGCCGTCAGGAGCTCGCGCTGCAGACCCTGCTGGATCTCAATCCGTTCATCCAGTACATTTACATCACCGACAAGGAAGGCCGGAAAACGACGCGCAACATCACGCACATCGTCGACAAGGCCAAGTACGAAAGTGCCAAGGTGGGCGAAGACCTGTCCGACCGTCCCTGGTTCATCGAGCCCATGCGCGACGGCAAGGTCCACGTGACGGACTTCTACACGTCCCGCTACACGGGGGCCCTGTGCATCACGGTCTCCGCGCCCATCCGGGATGAAACCGAAGAGATCGTCGGCGTGCTGGGCATCGACATGCGGTTCGAAGACCTGGCCAAAATGGAAGAAAGCGGAGACGTCGGCCCCGCGTAGAGCTGAAAAGCTCACTTCACCGTGGAGGACGCAGAGAGCGCAGAGGAAAACCAGGAGGGGGAGCGTCGACTGAGATCCCCCTTTTTGGGGTCCTTCTCAGCGTTCTCTGCGCCCTCTGCGGTGAGTCGTTTTTATTTCTTTTCGTCCGTTTCTTGGTGGCGACCTCCTGTGCACCGGGCTGAGGATGTTCGTTCGTTGAAGATTCGCCTTGTAAGCCTTCTGCTCGCGCTCCTCCTCTTCGGATGCGCCTCGGCCCCGCCCGAGCCGGCCCCGCCGTACATGACCCGGCCGCCCGGCGGCAAGATGCTCCGGACGCAGCGGCCCTACCAAATCAACGGCATCTGGTACTATCCCATCCCGTCGGCTCAGGGGTACGTGGAAGACGGCATGGCCAGCTGGTACGGGGAGGACTTTCACGGGAAGCCCACTTCCTGCGGCGAGCCCTACGACATGTGGGCCATGACGGCGGCCCACAAGACCCTTCCTCTGGGCACCTACGTGAAGGTGACCCACAAGCAGACGGGAAAATCCGTGATCGTTCGGGTAAATGACCGGGGGCCCTTTGTGGCCGGACGGATCATCGATCTTTCCTGCCGGGCGTCCCAGGCGCTCGGGTCCTGGAAGACGGGTCTTGCGCCCGTGCGCGTCGAGGCCGTCCAGGTGGCGCAGCAGGAAGGTACCGGCCAGGCCACGGCCTGGAGAGTTGACCCGGTGCCGTCGTTCCGATACGGGGCTTTCACGGTGCAGATCGGGGCCTTCAAGGAGCAGCAGAACGCCGTGAGACTGAAGGAGCGCATGACGCAGGGCTACCGGGAGATCCTGGTGAGCCCGACAACCTATGCGGGGAATTTCTTCTACCGGGTCCAGGTGGGCGCGTACCGTGATCTCATGGTCGCGCAGCAGGAAATGACACGGCTCAGACAACAGGGATTCGGCGATGCGTTTGTCGTCGCCATGGAGGGGAAGTAACGTGCTGCAGGTGATCGAATATCCGTCCGAGAAAGCCGAGGCGAGACTGTCTGAGATCGCGGCTCGACGCATGGGGGCCGACCCGGCCCTCGAAAAATCCGTTCTGGAGATTCTCGAGACCGTCAGGACGGGGGGCGACGCGGCCCTGGTCGACTACTCACGGCGCTTCGACGCACCCGATTTCGACGCGGCCAACCTCACGGTGATGGATGAGGAGATCGAAGCCGCGTATGGTGCAGTGGATTCCGACTTCCTCGACATCCTGCATGCGGCCATCGGGAACATCGAAAGCTTCCACCGACAGCAGCTTCACCCGTCCCACTTCACGACGCACCCCGACGGGACCCTGCTCGGCCAGATGGTGCGGCCGGTCGCAGCAGCGGGCCTTTACATCCCCGGTGGCAAGGGAGGCGAGACCCCGCTCATCTCTTCGGTCCTGATGAACGGCATTCCGGCGCGCATCGCCGGGGTCAAAGACATCGCCTTGGTCACACCGCCCCGCAAGGACGGCTCGGTCAACCCGTACCTTCTCGTCGCGGCGCGGGAAGTGGGCGTCTCCCGGATCCACAGGATCGGGAGCGCGTGGGCCATCGCGGCATTGACCTATGGGACTGAATCGATTGGGCGGGTGGACGTCGTCGTGGGGCCCGGGAATATTTTCGTCGCGCTGGCGAAGAAGCTGGTTTCCGGGGAAGTGGGCATCGACATGCTGGCCGGCCCGAGCGAAATCCTGGTCGTTGCCGACCACGCGGCCAACCCCGACTACATTGCGGCGGACCTCCTGAGCCAGGCGGAGCACGATGCCATGGCGAGCGCCGTCTGCATCACGACGGACACAGGCGTGGGAGAGCGGGTCATCGAAAGCCTCCAGCGGCAGTTGCTCGCCCTTCCCCGCCACGATATCGCCGGAGAGTCGCTCAAGCGCTATGGAGCCATTTTTCACGTAGCCACCGTGGAGGCGGCTCTTAAACTCGCCAACCGCATCGCACCCGAGCACCTCGAGCTCCAGTTGCAGGACCCCTGGCTGTGCCTGGGCATGATCGAGCATGCGGGAGCCGTCTTCCTCGGGGACTGTACGCCGGAAGCCGTCGGGGACTATTTCGCCGGCCCCAACCACGTGCTCCCCACAGCCGGAACCGCCCGGTTCGCCTCAGCCCTCGGCGTCGAGAACTTCATCAAGCGCACCAGCGTCCTGGCCTACTCCCGCAAGGCTATGGAGCGCGACGCCGCATCCATCATCCGCCTGGCTGAGCTTGAAGGACTCACCGCCCACGCCGCCTCGGTTCGCGTGCGCTTGAAGGGATGATCCGTTTTCTAAGCTCCCGCAGTACTCTCCACAACCCAGCTCAAATAGGCCGGAAGCCCCTCCGCGATCGGGATCGCAATGATCTCGGGCACCTCGTAGCTGTGCAGCTCCTTCACGCGCTTTTGTACCGCATCAACCAGGGCAGACCGCGTCTTCATGATGAGCAGCAGCTCCGCATCCTCGCACACCTCGCCCTTCCACCAGTAGATCGACTGGATCTGAGGCACCACGTTCACGCAGGCCACAAGCTTTTCGGCCACCAGCGTCCGTGCGATCAGCGACGCCTCCTCGGCCTTGCCCACCGTGACAAATAGGATCGAAACCTCCATGCCCTGTTCCCGCTCCTAAGTGGATCATGTCTTCCTGATGGACTATCATCCTCACGCAGCGTCAGTCCCCACTCTACGTGGCTGCCATACCCAGGCCAATGCTCTTCATGAGCTTGTCGTCCGCACCCTTCCCAATGGCCTCGATTCTCTCTGCTTCATGCGGGACAGACCGGCGGGAGGTCCGAAGACCCGCCGTAGTAAGACTCGAACCGCTCCATGACCACTTCCGTGTCGAGCGAGCCCATTACGAATCGAAACGGGCCGGTGCCAACGAGCGATCCGGGAGCCCCCTCGCCGCCCGGTTGCGGCATTGAGCACGATCAGATCGGGCGCCTCTTGCTGGAAAATCTCGAGCGCGAACTCTCGGTCCGCAGCAAGTGTGCTGCCTGCAGAATGGATCAAGGTGTCAGTCGGAGCAACAGCGAGATCTGACGCACGAGAGCGTCCGATGACAAAACTAATACCACTTTCCATCAGATGGTGCAATTGGCGAGCACGATCAATCTCTTTGCTAGGATGGCGACAGCGACCGCGGCCCTGGGGCGAAAGCGGAAATGTTTTGGCAACGGGAGAGGGTTGCTCTATTCTTGAAACCAATTTGTCGCTTTCGGAACCCCGACAAGACAGGACGACCGGAAGCGTGATGCCCCTCAGCAGGACCTTTGTTATGAGCCGATCTCGATCCAACATTGTGCTGATTGGCATGCCCGGCTCCGGCAAGAGCGCCATCGGAGCGATGCTTGCTCAAATGGCGTCGATGGATTTCATCGACACGGACAGTCTTATCCGCGCCTCTGAAGGCAGGAGCCTCCAGGACATCGTCGATGCGAACGGACACATGGCTCTGCGAGAGATCGAGGAGCGGATCCTGCTCGGCGTGAGCCGTCAGGACCACGTCATCGCCACCGGGGGCAGCGCTGTGTATAGCCGGGCAGGCATGGAGCATTTGCGAAGTATCGGGGCGATTGTCTTCCTCCACGTGGACCTTGAAACCCTGAAGTCGCGGATAAAGGACTACGAGACTCGAGGGCTCGCCAAGGCACCCGGTCAAACGCTCGAGGATTTGTTCCAGGAGCGTGCGGCGCTTTACCGTCGCTACGCCGACCTGACCATCGAATGCGCAAGCCTCGATCCGGAATCGATCTGCCGGACGATCATCGAGGGATTGAAACGGTTGGGCCAATTCCGATGAGTGGACGGGTGCCGCGGGAGTAAACGAGCCCAGCATCAAGTGGCCGATCATCAGCTCGTCATCCCGGCGGAGGTCCCTGCTCGTCAACTTGAGGGTTGGCGCAACCTTGTACTAAGCGAGGAATCGTGGATCTTGGTGAGAAACTGAAGACGCTGGCTACAGCTGCCCGATACGACGCCTCGTGCGCCTCCAGCGGAAGCGAGCGGTCGCGCAGCCCCGGACGTGTGGGCTCGCCGGTCCCGAGCGGCATTTGCCACTCCTTCACCGAAGACGGTCGCTGTGTGTCGCTGCTGAAGGTGCTGTTCACCAACGTCTGTATCTACGACTGCAGCTACTGCGTCAATCGCTCAAGCAACGACATCCCCCGCGCCGCGTTCGCGGCGCAGGAGCTTATCGACCTCACCTTAAGCTTTTACCGCCGCAACTATATCGAAGGCCTGTTCCTAAGCTCCGGAATCCTCCGAAGCCCCGACTACACCATGGAGCGGCTGGTCCAGGTGGCGAGGACCCTTCGGACCGTCCATGGCTACAATGGTTACATCCACCTCAAGTGCATCCCCGGAGCGAACGATGCACTCGTGCGCGAAGCGGGCCTTTATGCCGACCGTCTGAGCGTCAACATCGAGCTCCCGTCCGAGCCCAGCCTCAAACGGTTGGCATCCGACAAGAGCTACCCGGCGATTCTCGGCCCCATGCAGCAGATTCGGGATTCCATCCTCCAAAGCCAAGACGAGCGCAAGGTCATTCGCTCGGCACCCGTTTTCGCCCCTGCCGGGCAGAGCACGCAGCTCATCGTGGGGGCGAGTCCCGAGCGCGACTACGAGATCTTGAGGCTTGCCCGGGACCTCTACCGATCGCGCGATTTGCGGCGGGTTTATTACTCGGCCTACGTTTCGGTCAACGCGGACGATTCCAGACTGCCAGAGGTCGACGAGCCGCCTTTGAGACGGGAAAATCGGCTTTATCAGGCGGACTGGCTGATCCGACTCTACGGGTTCGACCTGGAGGAGATCCTGGCTCCAGAGCATCCGGATCTCGACCTGACCATCGACCCTAAGCACGCGTACGCGCTCCAGCACCCCGAAACCTTCCCCGTGGATCTGAACCATGCCGACTACGAGCAGATTCTCAGGGTGCCAGGGATCGGCCTTCAATCGGCCCAACGCATCGTGGATTTGCGCCGGGAGCGCACCATCCGTTTCGAGCACCTGGCACGGATCGGCCTGGTGGTCCGGCGAGCACTGCCGTTCATTCGATGCCCGGGAATGGATACCATCGTCGCGAATCCAGATGAAGCCACTTCCCCAGCTGCCGGACGGCTCTCCTGCAGGCCCGTGGCCGTGAAGCCCCGCACGGTCCTGCTCCACGACGGATCCTTCGAAGGGTTGCTGACCACCATCTTCGAGACCTACGAGCGCAAGGTCCTGCCGGATGCAATCGAGCGCAAAGGATCGTACCAGGCGTGTCTTTTCGATCGATGCATCACGGTTAAGACGGAGGAGGAGAAGGCGGATCGCGTTTGGCGCCGCTTGAGGGCGCTGGTCGGCGACCGGCACAGCCGCATCCTTTTCAGCGCGTTTCTTGCCGGCGACCCCGGTGTGGATGTGGCGATCTGCCGCACGGTGCGGACCGCGGTCGAACGGGAGCGGGGCGGGCCAGAGGAGCCTTTGCGGGAGCAGCTGAGGGAGCTCGACACCATCAGTCTCAAGGTCCGCAGGGAAGCGCACCGGATGAATGGCTTCGTGCGCTTCGAACGTGCGGACGATGATCTTTTTGCAGCGCTCATTGCCCCCCGCCACAATGTGCTGCCGCTCATTCTGGAGCACTTCGAGAGACGCTACGCAGACCAGAAGTGGGTGATCTACGACACGTCCCGGGATTACGGGTATTATTTCGATACCCGGGAAACCTCGGAAGTGAGGCTTCCCCGCAAGCTTATTGAAAGCTATTCGAACGGCAAGGGCCGAGAGGGTTATGGGGCACTCTGGAAGGAGTACTTTGATGCCGTGAGCATTCCTGAGCGCAGGAACATGGCTCTGCACCTGCAAAAGGTCCCACGCCGGTATTGGAAATACTTGCCGGAGAAGCGAACGGCCGTGCGCTGATTGCAGAGAACGCTCGTCTCGTCATTCCGGCGGGCTCCTGGCCGGAATCCTGGGTTATTTTTTGAGTAAGGAGTTGTAAAGGATGAAAAAGCGATTCCTGTCCATTGCAGCGATCTTTGCCGCCTTGGCCTGGCTTCTGCTCGGTCTGTTCCCTGCGGCCACGGATGCCCGGAGAGGAGGCAAGGGGCCTGGCCACGATGTCCAATGGACCAGCACGTCTCCGCCAATCAACGAGACCCACCTCTTTGAAGGGGAAATCAACCGTCGCGGTCAGCCGGTCGGGTTCCATTCGCGACCCGGCGGCAAGGACCCTGAAAACGCCCGCCTCGTGGCCGTCACCGACGGCCCCAATCGGGCGGGTGTGTACGGGGCTGAAGTGGAAGTCCGCGAGAGCGGTGGCTCCTGGCTTCGCAAGCGCTCGACCATGTACCCCGACGCCATGGGCCGGGCCGATGTCGTGCGTGCCGTCCTCCATGCCTATGAAAACCGCACGACGGGGACGTCACAGAAGTTCAGCGGCCCCTCGGGGCGTGGATTCACCATCGATGGCTATCTGCTCCCGGACGGACGCATCAACACCGCGTTTCCCATTTACAGGAAGGATCAGTGAGCCAGGCAGCCGTTCGACGGGGAAGATCGAGCCGGAGAAAGTGAGCAGCGTGATGCAAATCGATTGTTACCGGGACCACGATGGGGCTCCGCGCGCTCGCGTGGAGGCAGGTCATGAGCTATTGAAAACCTTCTTGGAAGAGGATGTTCAGGAGAGCGAGGCCGTCTGCAGAGCTGTGTTGAACGCTTTGAGCGAGATCGCCCACGGCGCTGGACGAGAATGGCAGCAGACGGGAAACGCCCACGTCCTGACCATCCTCCCCGATCGGGTGGCGATCGACGCCCTCTTCCTCGAGGACGCCGCCCGTTATGAAATCGCGATCGCTGATTTCGAGTCGGTCCTGACACGATGGCTTGCGCTCATCACCCATTGAGCAGTCCACTCGCATCTCTCACCGCAGGGTCCCACGAGAATTCCCCTTTTCATCGTCCCTCAAATGGGTTCATCCTATTCCGAACGGTTTCAGTCCGACCATCAGGAGACGTCTCATTATGACCCTGCGTTTTTCGATCAGACGAAAGCTCGTTCTGGCATTCCTCGGTTTGTCCGTGGTCCCGCTCAGCGTTCTGGGCTTCGCGACGATGGACAGCATGCGTGTCATCGGGGACCATGCCATCGAGAGCAGCACGAGCCAGCTGGAGCAGCGGGCGCGGGAGGCCCTGGAGCTGCGTGCCATCGACGTGGCCAATCGTGTGTCCCAATTCCTGCATGCGTGCGAAGTCGACCTGTTCACGGTCAAGATGATGCCCCTCGCTGCCGAGGTCTACCGTGACTTCTCAGCGATTCATCGCAGATCGATCTGGACGAGGGAGGGAACCAACGCGAATCCCGTACAAGTGCACCGGGAGCTGCCCCTCTATCGAGAGATCGCCTTTATCGGTCCGGACGGCGTCGAGCGCATCCGCATCGAAAACGACCGGATTGTCGAGCCGGGCGAGCTGCGCGACGTGAGCAAGCCTGAGAGCACGACCTACAAATCGGAGCGCTATTTCGAGGAAGTGAAGAAGCTCAACGCAGGCGAGATCTACGCTTCCCACGTGACGGGCTGGCACGTCACCCGGGAGGAGCAGCTGCAGGGTGCCCAATCTCCGGAGGAAGCCGTCGAAGGAAGGAAATATGAAGGAGTCGTCCGAATGGCCACCCCCTGCCACGGCGCGGACGGGCACGTTGAAGGGTTCGTCATGCTTTCGGTCGACCACCGGCATATCATGGAGATGACCCTTCACATCCTGCCGACTGAAGAGCGCTTCGTGGTTTTTCCCAGTTATTCCAGTGGAAACTACGCCTTCATGTTCGACGATGAGGGGTGGATCATCTCCCATCCCAAGTACAACGACATCCGGGGCGTCCTGCCCGACGGGTCTTTCTTCAACCCGACGGATCCTTCCTATTCCAGGGAGCGAATCCTGTCCGGGGATCTGCCGTTCAATCTGGACTTCGTGAGCTTCATCAACCCCAATTACCCCTTCATCGCGCAGGAGGTGCGCTCGGGGCGGTCGGGAGTCACGAGCACGTTCAATGTGGGGGGAATCCCCAGGGTCATGGCCTACGCGCCGATTCACTACAATCGCCGTCCCTATGACCGTTACGGGATCTTCGGCGGGATTACCATCGGGGTCGAGACGGCCAAGTTCTATGAGCCGGCCATCCTGACGCGCGGCCGTATCGACGAAATGGTGACCCAGACCAAGCGCAACAGCCTGCTCATCCTCGCGGTAACGGCGACGGTGGCCCTGGTGCTGGCCCTCGTCCTGGCAAAACGCATCACCCAGCCCCTGCTCCACTTGGCCGACAAGGCCCGCGAGATCGGCGCCGGCCGCCATCAGGGCGAGGACATCGTCGTAACGACGGGCGACGAGATCGAGGTCCTCTCCCTGAACTTCGCACAAATGGCGACGGATATTGAAGATTACCAGGCGAATTTGAGGGAGTCCCTGGTGCAGCTCGCCGAATCCAAGGAAACCATGGAGCAGTATTCGAAAGAGCTTGAAAAGCAGGTCGGTGTGCTCCGCAATGTCCACTACCTGAGTCATTATCTCAGCACAGGCTACGACCGGGAATCCGTTCTGCACACGATCCTGAAAGCCTGCGTGGAAGGTCTCGGATACGACCGCGTTGTCCTGTACCTTGTCGATCAGACGACCAAGAAGCTCGCTTGTCACAAGACCTTCGGTCTCACACCCGAACAGGAGCGAAGGGCCCTGGGCTCGTCCTACGACCTGAATCAGGACGATTGCATCCCCACCCGGGTTTTCCGCTCGGGCAAATCCGTGTTCGTCAGAGACATCCAGGCGGATCCCATCGTTACGGAGCTGGATTTGAGGATCGCCCACGCCAGCGAACTGGAGTCGGCCGTCTTCACGCCCCTCAAGAGTCGCGACCGAGTCATCGGGGTGCTCGGAGCCGATACCAAGACATCCCGAAGGGAGATCAACGTCCTTGACGTGGAGTCCCTTGAGATCTTCGCCAACGATGCCGCTCGGGCTATCGAGCTTTCGGAGCTTTACGGGCGGCTGGTTTCCGAGAGAAACTTTGTCCGATCGATCGTGACCCATATGACAAGCGGCATTGTCACGCTGGACGACGCGGGACGGGTGACCTGGTTCAACCCATACAGCGAGAGCGTGCTGCAAATCCGCCAGGAAGCGGCTTTGGGCCGGTCATTCCGCGACGCATTCCGTGACTACCCGACCCTCTCGACGCTGATCGAAAACCACTTGGACCTGCCGGTCGGGGAGGTGAAAACCCTTGAGCATTCGGTCCGGATGCCCAACGGTGGGGAAAAGATACTGGAAGTCCATTTCTCCACGATCTTTCAAAAAAAGCAGAGACAGCACATCTTCATGATGTTTGTGCGCGACATCTCCCAGCGCAAGCAGATGGAGGAGCATATCCGGCGCTCGGACCGGCTGGTCAGCCTCGGGGTCCTGGCTGCGGGAATCGCCCACGAGATGCGTAACCCTCTGACCGGCATCTCCCTGCTCATGGACGACCTTCACGATCATCTCAGCGGCCATCCCCGGGAACGTGAGCTTACCGAAAAATCTCTGCAGGAGATCGACCGGCTGGAAAACCTCATCACGGGCCTCCTTGATTTCGCGGCCCCCGGTCGTCAAGTGACCCTTCAGCCCAAACCGGTTCGCGAGGTGCTCGACAATACGCTCTTCCTGGTTCGAAAAATCTGCAAGAACCAAGGCATCAAGCTGTCGGTGAGCGCGGACGACGAGCTCCCTCCAGTCCTTCTGGATCCTGAGAAGCTCAAGCAGGCCTTGCTCAACCTGCTCTTGAACGCCATCCAGGCCATGCCCAATGGCGGAGACATCCTTGTCGACCTCCACCTCATCGACCCCGCCAGCTCCATGCTCTCCCTGCCGGCGGTCCGGATTACGGTCACAGACACGGGAACGGGGATCGAAGAGCAGGATATCCCCTATATCTTTGACCCTTTCTTCAGTCGCCACCCTTCTGGGTGTGGCCTTGGCCTTGCAATTGTTCACAGCATTGTGGAAGAGCACAAGGGCCGCATTTCCGTGAGCAGTCGTCCGAACCGGGGAGCCACTTTCTGGATCGACCTTCCCGGGGTCGAAGACGGCGTCCATCCGTGAGGCCGGGTTATGGAAAAGATCCTTATCGTTGATGACGAATCCTTCATCTGCGAAAATCTCGAGCGCATCCTCGGGGAAGAGCACTATGACACGGTCGTCGCACAGACCGGGCAGGCCGCTCTCGAATCGCTGCGGGCAAACCAGGTGGATCTGGTGTTCCTCGATCTCAATCTGCCCGACATGCACGGACTCGACATCCTGAAGCACATCAAGTCCTTTGATCCTGACCTGCTGGTCATTATCATCACCGGCTATGCCTCGGTGGAGTCGGCCGTGGAGGCGCTCAAGATGGGCGCTTACGACTACATCAAAAAGCCGTTCAAAGCAGATGTAATCAAGCTCATCGTGCGGCTGGCGCTCGAGACCCAGAGCCTCAAGCGGGAGGTACACAGCCTCAAGAAGCAACACGAAGGGTTCCTCGCCGACCAGGCGATTATCGCCGAAAGCCGAGCCTTCCGGGACATACTGCAGCAGGTTAAAGAGGTCGCCAAGCATGCCGACGCAACGGTGCTCATCACGGGCGAGACGGGAACGGGGAAAGACCTCGTCGCGCGCACCATCCACAGCTTGAGTCCTCGCGCGGCGCGGCCGTTCCTCGAGATCAACTGTGCCGCCCTACCGGAGAGCTTGCTTGAAAGCGAGCTCTTCGGCCACGAAAGCGGCGCGTTCACGGGAGCCCGGTCGAGAAAGATCGGCCTGTTCGAATCGGCGAATCGGGGCACCATTCTGCTGGATGAGCTGGGGGAAATGGATCTGTCGCTCCAGGCGAAGCTGCTACGGGTCCTGGAGGACAAGAAGGTGCGGCGAATCGGCGGCACCCAGGCCATCGCGGTGGATGTGCGGATCATCGCGGCGACCAATGCCGACCTGCGCGAAGCCATCCGGGCGAAACGGTTTCGGGAAGACCTGTTCTATCGGCTTCACGCCATCCCGCTCCATTTGCCGCCTCTTCGCGAGCGGCCCGAAGACATCGTGGCGCTCGCCAAGACGTACCTGGCGGAATATGCCAGGAAATACGGCCGGACCTTTCGCGGGGTCACTCCCGAGGCGCAGCGGAGGCTGCTTGCGTATGGTTGGCCCGGCAACGTTCGGGAGCTGCGCCATGTCATCGAGCGGATCTGCATCCTGCATGAAGGAGAGCTTCTCACTGAAGCTCACCTGCCCAAAGAGCTGTGCGACCCTTGCGGAAGCGAGCCAGCCCCATGGGCTCCGGGCGATATCCAGATTCCTGGGGAGGGCATCAACCTGGACGAGGTCGTGGACCAGTTCACCCAAGCCCTGATTGCGAAGGTTCTCAAGATGGTCGACGGAAACATTTCCCAGGCCGCCAAGCTGCTCGGGATTCCCCGCGGGACCCTGCGCTACAAGCTGGAAAAATACCAGCCTGGCTCGTCTTCCACCTGACTGCATCGCTATCCTTCTACGGCGGATTTTCGCCATCGGTGGCGGCTTTTAGCCAGCACTTCTGGACAGCCGACAGGAGCACCGAACCTGAATGCTCATGATGCCAGAACCGAGAGCGGTCTTCCCCCTTTCCTGCTGATACCCTCTTTATGAGTAACTTCCTATGGCGGTTTTTCGCCACCATCCTTATCTAGAGCACAATACCCTACTTTCCCAGTGCGCCTGAAGCACCGACATTCCCACGACTCTATCGTCTGAAACCCAAGGAGCAAGCGTTTCCACAGACTTCAGACTTGTCGAGATCAGGGTCGAACCCAGACCTGAGAGGCATCGCACGCAGCTTGCAATACTGCCCCTCAACCGGGTGAGGATTCCGGGCGGGTCGATCGAGGGAGAGAGGTCACCCCTCATCTCTCTGAAGATACAACTTGGTGGGAGCACTAACCTTTCACGAGAGGCAGGGTCCATGGAGAACAAATTCACCTACGGTTTTGTGATCACGGTCGTGGGGATGGGAGGCACGCTCCTGAGCCTCTGGTTCATCACTTTTGTGGTCGGACTCCTGAAGAAGGTCTTTCCATACCGGGAAGATCAGGAAAAGAACGGAAAGGAGATCGTCTGATGCTTGAAATGATCCAGAATGGCTTGCTTTCCCTGTTCATGGGAGTCGGCGCCCTCACGGTTCAGAATGTCATCATGATGGCTGCGGGCTGCACGCTCTTGTTTCTCGGAATCAAGAAGGACTATGAGCCCCTGCTCCTGGTGCCCATCGGGTTTGGGGCAATTCTCGTGAACATCCCCCTCGCCGGCATGATGAACGAGGGGGGCCTGCTGCGCCATTTTTACGATTTCGGCGTTATCACCGAGATCTTCCCTTGCCTCATCTTCATCGGCATCGGAGCGATGACCGACTTCACGCCATTGCTGGAAAACCCGAAGATTCTTCTCCTCGGAGCGGCCGGCCAGTTCGGGATCTTTCTCACCCTGCTCCTTGCGCTCGGACTCGGCTTCAACCTGCTCGACTCGGTCGCCATCGGCGTGATCGGCGCCTGCGATGGTCCGACCTCCATTTACGTCACCTCCAAGTTTGCGCCGCATCTTCTGGGTGCCGTTTCCGTGGCGGCTTATTCCTACATGGCCCTCGTGCCGTTGATCCAGCCTCCGATCATGAAGGCTCTCACGACGGAGAAGGAGCGCAAGGTCCGCATGGAGTATCCCGCAAAATCGGTTTCCCGCAATCTGAAGATCGTCTTCCCCATCGCGGTGACGGTCGTAACCTGCCTCATCGCCCCCATGGGCACCCCCCTGATGGGCATGCTCATGCTCGGGAATCTCATGAAGGAATCCGGCGTGGTGGCGCGTCTCACCAAGGCATCGGAAAATGAGATCGCGAACGTGGTGACCCTGCTTCTCGGCCTGGCCATCGGTGCCACCATGGATGGAGCGGCCTTCCTTAAGCCTCAGACGCTTATGGTTCTTGGCCTCGGCCTGCTCGCCATCGGCCTCGACACCGTGATGGGCGTACTTTTCGGGAAGCTCATGTGCGTTCTCTCCGGCGGGAAGATCAACCCCTTGATCGGCGCGGCTGGCATCTCGGCCTACCCGATGGCGGCTCGGGTGGTGCAGACGGAAGGCCGCCGTTACGACACGAACAACTGGCTTCTGATGCATGCGATGGGTGCCAACACGGGAGGCCAGGTGGGCTCCATCATGGCAGCCGGCATCATGCTTTCCGTGCTCAAAGGGCTTGGACTCGGCTAATTGCACGGCGAGCCGTCCCCATTCAACCATAACGAAAGGAGCGCTCCAATGAAGGTGAAAGACAACATGGTCCCGCTCTCGGACTGTGCGCGTGTTGCGGAGGACCGCAGTCTCTACGACGCCGTGCTCATGCTCGAGGCCTGCCGTCAGCGGTTCGAGCACAGCGACTACCGGCCGCGGGTCGTGCTGGTGTACGACAAGGATTTCAAGATTGTGGGCAATCTGAGGCAGATGGACATTCTTCGATCCCTGGCGCCTGGCAAGCCCATTTCCGAATCGGACCCGTCTGCTGTCACGGGGTCCAATTGGGGTGAGGTGTGGGCCAACCTCAACCGATCGGCCCACAGCATCCGGGTGAAGGATGTGATGTATCGCTACAGCGACAAGGAGTACGTGGCGGATGACATCCCGATGGAAGAAGCCATGACCCTGCTGATCGAGGGTCGCTATCTCAATTTGGTCGTGACGGCCAACGGGGCGTCAGTCGGGATTCTGCGCCTGAGCGATATCTTCTCGATGGCCTGCAGGGATATCAAGAAGTCCGGAATGCACTGAGGAGGGAGCCAGCGGGGCTGCACACACGGGCCTGGCCTGAACGAATACATGGAGGAATGAGAACATGTCCGAGATCGCAATCGAGGAAGAACGAAAGGGTATCCCGAGCTTTACCGAGGCCAAAGAAACGCTCTCCCCCGAGGAGGAGCGGTTCGAGCGGTGGCGCAACACCATCGGGTTGGGACTGGGCCCCCTTGTCGCCCTCATGGTCTACCTTATGCCCATGCCTTCTCTGAGTCCCGAAGCGCACATCCTCGCCGCCATCATCAGCTGGGTCGGCATCTGGTGGATCACCGAGCCCATTCCCATCCCTATGAGCGCCCTCATGGGAGCCGTGCTCTGCGTGGTCTTCGGCATCGCCGACGCCAAGAAGGTCTTCGCGCCATTCGCGGACCCCATCATTTACCTCTTTTTCGGAAGCTTTCTGCTGGCCGAGGCAATGGCCATTCACGCCCTGGACAAACGGTTTGCCTACGCCATCATGTCCCTGAAATCGGTCGGCAACAGCACGGGTCGCATCCTCTGCGCCTTCGGCGTCATCTGCGGATTCCTGTCCATGTGGATCAGCAATACGGCCGCCACCGCCATGATGTTCCCCATCGCCCTCGGCATCGTCTACGCCCTGGCGGACATCACCTTTCAGCAGACCGGCAAGAGCATCGACCCCACCCGGCTTCGCTTCGGCACCGGCATGATGCTCATGGCAGCCTACGCAGCCTCGGCGGGCGGCATCGGAACACCGGTCGGGACGCCCCCCAACCTCATCGGAATTGCCATGATCGAAAAGTTCTGCAACGTGAAGATCCCCTTCTTTCAGTGGATGTCCTTCGCAATTCCCCTCTTATGCCTCCTGTTCGGCCTCCTGTTCTTCCTCATGTATTTCCTCCACAAGCCCGAGGTGTCACGGGTCGAGGGGAGCCAGGAGTACGTGAAGCAGGAACGGGCGCAGCTCGGCAAATGGACCCAGGGGCAGAAGAACGCCATGCTCGCTTTTCTCGTGACTGTCGCCCTGTGGCTCGTGCCGGGCGTCCTGGCCGTGCTGTACGGAACGGACGCCCCCATTTCCAAGTCTTACAACAAGTACATGCCCGAGGGCGTGGCGGCCTTGATCGGCGCTTCGCTGCTCTTCCTGCTCCCCGTCAACTGGAGGGAGCGCGAATTCACCATCTCCTGGGGGCAGGCCGTGAAGATCGACTGGGGAACGCTGCTCCTGTTCGGAGGCGGCATCACCCTGGGAAACCTGATGTTCGAGCTGAAGCTGGCGGAAGTCATCGGCAAGAATCTCCTGGCCATGAGCGGCGCGACCTCGGTTTGGGGCATTACCTTCGGCGCCATCTTCATCGCCATCCTGGTGAGCGAGACGTCCTCCAACACGGCCTCCGCCAACATGGTCGTGCCGGTCATGATCTCACTGGCCCAGGCCGCCGGCGTCAACCCGATCCCACCGGCCATCGGCGCGACCCTTGGGGCGAGCTGGGGCTTCATGCTCCCGGTATCCACGCCGCCCAACGCGATCGTCTACGGCTCGGGGATGGTCCCCATCACGAAGATGATCCGTGCAGGCATCTTCTTCGATATTCTGGGAGGACTGGTGATCTGGCTTGGACTTTGGCTCTTGCTCCCGCTCGTTGGACTGGGCTAGAGAACAACTTCGAGCACGGTTAAATGGAAGAAACGGCGGTTCGGATCATCGAAAGGAGCTGAGTGATGGCGCACTTGACTTTCCACGGCGTTCTGCCCACGGGTCACCGGGAGCTCGGGGACGCCAAGGGGCCCGGCGGATCAGGGGTGTTCGACATGTTCTTCGATAACATCGACCTACCCGGCTGCGTGGACCTCCCGGCACTGATCGTCCTGGCAACGAAGGAAGTCGACCTGGACAAGAACTTCATTACGGTCAACCCTCCGGAGACAATTACCCGGATGGGCTTCGACCAGGCGAAGGAGACCGAGAGCTTCGTGTGGCGGATCCTCCCCAACCCGAGCGATACGTGGGTTCTTCAGATGCACCAGATCCCCGCCGGTCGTCTCAAGCCCAAGGGCAATGTGCTGGGATTTCACACGAGAAACGAGAAGGGGGAGCAGGCCCGAGTGCGGGATGACTTCTCCTTGGCGCGGATTTTCGTCGTCTACCACGCTTCGGAGTGATTGGCTGTGTGATTGATTGCTTGCCCGTGCTGCTCTTTGAGCCCCGAAAACCTGCACGGGCAAGCTTTGGTTTGCCCGTGCCCCCAAAGCCGTGCTTGCCCATGGCGTTTTCTGACCGTATCGTTTCGCGCCATGCCATCCCGCGAAACGAGGTTTCCGCTCAGACATACTCCGGGTACGTTGGCTCAAACATCTTGGAACGAACGTGAGCTGCAATGTCGTCCGGTCTCGGACGGTTCGCCAGCTTTTGATCGAAAACCGCTTCCGCGACGGCGACCGCGATGGCGAACGACACGTCGCGGATCTTGCGCAAAGGCGGATAAATGCGCCCTTCCGCCAGGTCCGCCTCCGTCACCTGCTGGGCCACAACCCGCGCCGCGGTCAGGAACAAGTCATCCGGAATGTGCCATGCACCGGAGGCGATGGCCCCCAGACCAATGCCCGGGAAGATGTAGACATTGTTCCCTTGGGCGGGCACGTATTGGCGACCCTTGATCGACACAGGTGGAAAGGGGCTTCCGCTCGCGAAGATCACCCGCCCGTCCGTGAAGGTGTACGCTTCTTCGGCCGTGCACTCGGAATTCGAGGTCGGGTTCGAAAGCGCAAACACCATGGGCCGCTCGTTATACTGCGCCATCGCTTCCAGGACCTCACGGGTGAACATGCCCCCTTTTCCCGAGACGCCGATGAGCGCGGTCGGGCGAATCGCTTCCACTGCGGCGAGCAAGCTCGAAACCGGCTCGTGGTCATGGGCAAAGTGCAGCTTGTGGTCCTTCAGGTCCGTACGGCTCTTTACGACCAGCCCCTTGGAATCCACAAACCAGCACCGCGCGCGCGCTTCGTCGATGCCGGCCCCTTCCGCCACCATGGCTGAAACGACTAGATCGCCCGTCCCGATTCCCGCTTCGCCCGCTCCGAGGAAAAGTATCTTCTGGTCCGCCAGCTTGCCGCCCGTTACCCGGAGCCCCGAGTAGAGGCCTGCAAGCGAGATGGCCGCTGTCCCCTGGATGTCGTCGTTGAAGCAGCAGATCCGGTTGCGGTAGCGCTGCAGGAAGCGGAAGGCGTTGCGGTTGGCGAAATCTTCGAATTGGATGAGCGCGCGGGGGAAGACCTGCTGGACCGCCAGAACGAATTCCTCGATCAGCTCATCATAGAGGTCCCCTCGAACCCTCCGCTGACGCAGGCCGATGTAGAGGGGATCGTTGAGCAGCGTTTCGTTTTCCGTGCCGACGTCGATCGTGACCGGTAGGCTGATCATCGGATGAATGCCGGCACAGGCAGTGTACAGCGCAAGCTTCCCGACGGGAATCCCCATACCGTCCGCTCCCAGGTCGCCGAGCCCCAGGATCCGCTCGCCATCGGTCACCACGATGATGCGGATGTCCTTTTGAGGCCAGTTTCGCAGCAGCGCCGCGACGCGGCCCCGATCGTTGGCCGTGATAAAGATGCCTCGGGGCCGGCGGAAGATATGGCCGTACTCCATGCAGGCCTGGCCAACCGTGGGCGTGTAGACGATGGGCATGAGCTCATCGATGTTCTCCAGGAGCACACGATAGAACAGTGTCTTGTTGCGATCTTGCAGGCTGATCAGGAAGATGTATTTCTCGAGGTCGTTGGGCTTTCGCTGGAGGTTCCCGACGACCCGTCGCACCTGCTCCTCGATGCTGTGAACGCGAGGGGGCAGCAGCCCGCGAATTCCCAGGATATCGCGCTCCTTTTCCGTAAACGCGGTGCCCTTGTTGAGGTTGGGATCCCGGAGCAGAGCGCCCCCCTGGGGAAGCCGCGCGAGGCGGTCCTGCTGTCTCGCTCTCTCGGCCACATCCGGAAAGGGGCTCCCCCTCAAGGCGCCCTGAAAGCTCACATGTCCAAGAAACTGGGACAAGGCCTGCTGATCCACCAGGCTCTCGTCGAATCGGATCACGATGTCGCCATCTTCAAACGCTATGTGATACATGCTCGCTTCCCCTCTCGCTGTTGTTAATCCTGCGAACCGCACCCTGCTCACCCAGACGAGAGAACCTTTCGCTGCGCCCCGAAGCGTCACTCGAGATCGAGGCCTCTCGTTTCAACCCGGCATGTCGGAAGCCTTGCGGTAGCTCCCCAGGATCTTGAGATATTCCGTCTTGCCTTTCAGAGCGCTCAACAGCGCGGCGTACCGCTCGTCCGTGATGTCGATCTCCACATCCGCATAGAACAGGTATTCCCATGGCTTGCTGTGTATGGGCCGGCTTTCCAGCTTTACCAGATTCACCGCGCTTTCGGCAAAAATCTTTAGGGTCTCGTGAAGACTGCCGGGCTGGTCGCTCACCGAATAGATGATGGACGACTTGTTCTTGGGGCCTTCCAGAAGATCTTGCCGCGCGATCACGACAAAACGGGTGAAGTTGCGTGGGTTGGTCTCGATGCCTTCACGCAGGACGGTCATCTGAAACAGTTCGGCCGCTTCCGCGCTCCCGATGGCGGCCTCCTCGGGATCGTTGTTCTCCTTGACGCGCTGGGCCGCGGTGGCGGTATCCTTGCACGCCACACAGTCCCAGTCAGGATGCTTTTCGAGGAATTCCCGGCACTGCTGGAACACTTGCGGATGGGAATAGACGCGCTTGATCGAATCCTCGGTGGCTCCATCCCCCGCGATGAGGTTGTGCATGACCCGGATGATCACCTCCCCGACGATGCGCACGTCGTATTCGAGCAGCAGGTCGTAGTTCTCGTGGATACTGCCCGTGAGCGAATTTTCCACGGGCACGATCCCAAAGGCCGCCGAGCCAGTCTGGACATTCTCGAAAATCTCACGAAAGGCATTGCAGCTCTGCTGGGGGACATCCGGACCGAAGAACTGCATGCACGCCTTGTGGCTGAAGGACCCGGGCACGCCATGGAAACAGACCGTTGCCGGCGTTTCGGCCGAAGGGGCCGCCCTGCGAACGGCCTTGGCCTTCTCCAGGTAGGCGTAGTCGAGCTGCTTGCCAACAACCGGGGCGATCACGTAGAGGTCCCGCATGAGCTGCTTGAACTGCTCGGGGTAGAGGCTCTGCGGCCCATCCGAAAGGGCCTTGTCCGGCTCGGTGTGGACCTCAATGGTGAGCCCGTCAGCCCCGGCCGCGATGGCCGCGCGCGCCATGGGGCTGACTTTTTCTCGCAGGCCCGTAGCGTGGCTGGGGTCGATGATGATGGGCAGATGCGTGAGCTTCTTGATGACGGGCACGGCCGTGAGATCCAAGGTATTCCGCGTGTAGCGCTCGAAGGTACGGATGCCGCGCTCGCAGAGAATCACCTGGTCGTTCCCCTCCGAGAGGATGTATTCGGCGGACATGAGCCATTCCTCGATGGTGGCGGACAGTCCTCGTTTGAGAAGCACCGGCTTTCCGATTCGACCGACACATTTGAGCAGCTCGAAGTTTTGCATGTTCCGCGCGCCGATCTGGACCACGTCCACGTATTTCATCATGAGATCGGCCTGGCTGGGAGAGGTCATTTCGGTCACCACGCCCATTCCGGTTTCCTCCCGAACATCCGCGAGGATCTTCAGCCCCTCTTCCCCGAGCCCCTGAAACGAATAGGGCGATGTCCGAGGCTTGAAGGCGCCCCCTCGGAAGAGGACGGCTCCATAGCGCCGCACTTCCCTGGCGATCTCGAGCGTCCGCTTGCGGTCTTCCACGGCGCACGGTCCCGCGATCACGACCAGACGGTCGCCTCCGATGGCGACATCGCCGACCTTGATGATGGAGGGCTCCGGATGAAGCTCCCGGCTCACCAGTTTGTAAGGCTTGCTGATGGGAATCACCTTGGCCACGCCCGGAAGGGTTTCGAAATGGCGAAAATCCCGCTGAACGGTGCCCACCACCCCTAGGATGGTTTCTTCCACTCCCTTGATTTCCTTGATCAGACAGTTTTCGGACCGGAGCTCTTCTTTCAGGTGCTCCATCTCGTCTTCCGTGATGCCTTTCTTGAGCAGCAAAATCACTGTGGGGTCTCCTTGGCGGGGTTGTTGGATATTATGCGGGGCGCGCAAGCTTGGCGAGCCCCAAAAACAAAAAGCCCCAAGGAAAGGTCCTCGGGGCTACAATCGCAACCCCGGGCGATCGGCTCGATCCACCCGGGGTCATGTCTCAAAGTCGGCTAGCGGCCTCCTCCCGGGCGGATCGGTCGAAACGAGCAAAAAAAGCCGCTAAAAAACGCAAATCGGGCGTTGAGGAAGTTGAATGCTGTTTCAGAGAAGGTCTGGATATGAGTCATGGTCTTCCTTTCAAAATTGGTAAAGACATATTGCTTTGGATTGCTGTTGTCAACCAAAAAAGCCAACACCAGAAACGCCACCGCCAAAATGGACCCCCTTCGGAGAGACCCTCTCGACAACTTGAGCGGATACTGCCAAACTAAGAGCCTGTTTTGCAGTTTTCCTGGGAGAGGAAGACCATGAGCGAGAGCGAATACAACCGCGACCAACGAACGACCCTCGAAGCCGTAAGCGCGGCGCTGGCTCGCCTGAGCGAGGCCGAACGAGATGCGATTCGGGACACCATCCAGCCCTACTTGAGTTTTCGCGACGCGGTCGATCGTTTCTTCAACGAGCTTTTCCTCGCGAAGTGCACAAAAGCCTGCTTCGAAACCGGACTCAGCGCCTGCTGCGGTTTTGAAAGCATTATCACGTTCGCCTCGGATCACGCCGTCAACCTCCTCTTTTCCGAGCCGGACCGCATTGCCGCGCTCACCGATGTCCTGAGACGTCCAAACCTCAGCGGGAAGTGCGTCTATCTGGGACCGGGCGGATGTTTGTGGAGCGTGCGGCCAATTTCGTGCGCGATGTTCCTCTGCGGCCAAGTCAAGAGCCTTGTGTTTGGAGACGCTCAAGAGCGTGAGGAGGAATGGTCCCGATTGCAGACCGAGGAAAAAACATTCACCTTTCCCGACCGGCCCGTGCTTTTCGACATCCTCGAATCGCGCCTCATTGAATTGGGTGTCGAATCCCCCCATTTGTTCTTCCACCGGAGTCCAGGTCTGCTTCTTGTCAAAGAGAAAGCCGGCCTTTGGAAGCGCCCTCCGTCGCTCGAGCGGCGGCGCCCTTGACATTTGGCTCGCTAGGTCATCAATATATTTTCGTTTTCCCTACTCTTCGCTTGAATCCCGGAGAGACTGGTGATAGATTTTTGACTACTGACTTTGGCGGCTACCAGCCATGGCGTCGACCCTAACGACGGACTCCAGCAGAAAAGCGCCTATGAGATCTTCGCCGAGAATACTCGTGGTGGACGATGAGCCCCTGGCCCTCGAAGTCATCGTGGACGGCCTCGGGGAGGAAGGGTATTCCATCGACATGGCGTCCAGCGGTGCCGAAGCCATCACCAAGGCCAAGCAAACAGGCTACGACGTCGTCATCACCGACCTCATGATGCCCGGAATGAGCGGCATGGAGGTGCTGGACCATTTCACGGAAAACCAGCCCGAAACGCTCGTCGTGGTACTCACCGGATACGGCACCATCGAAACAGCCGTGCAGGCAGTCAAGCGGGGTGCCTTCGACTATCTGACAAAGCCGGCCAAGCTCGACGAGATCCTCATCATTCTCAAACGGGCTGAAGAGCTCAACGCCCTCAAAGAAGAAAATACGCTCCTGCGGTCTCAGATCCAGGAACGACAGCGTTACGACAAGATCGTCGGCCAGAGCCCGCCCATGCAGAAGCTCTACCGCACCATCCAGCGTGTGGCCAAGAGCGATGCGACCGTGCTCATCCTTGGGGAAAGCGGGACCGGAAAGGAGCTCATCGCAAACGCCATCCACTTTTACAGCGATCGCAGGGAAAAGCCCTTCGTTCCGATCAATTGCGGGGCTATTCCGGAGGAGCTGCTGGAAAGCGAGCTGTTCGGGCATGAGCGCGGCGCCTTCACCGGGGCGTTGAAAGATCGTAAGGGCCGATTCGAGCTGGCCCACCAGGGAACGGTTTTCCTGGATGAAATCGGGGAGATGAGCCAGAAGCTGCAAGTGAAGCTGCTGCGCTTCCTCCAGGAGAGAAAGTTCGAGCGCATCGGTGGCTCGCGGACGGTGCACGTCGATGTGAGCATCATTGCCGCGACCAACAAAGATCTCGAAAAGGCCGTGGCGGACGGAGAATTCCGCGAAGACCTCTTCTACCGCCTCAACGTGATCCCGATCCATGTCCCCGCGCTGCGCGAGCGCGAAGGAGACATTCCGCTTCTTGTTCATCACTTCCTCAAGCGACATTGCCAGGAAAAGGAAATCCCCCTCAAGAGGATGTCCAAGAGCGTCGTGGAAACGCTCGACCGCTACAACTGGCCGGGAAATGTGCGCGAGCTTGAGAACCTCATCGAACGGTTGGTCATTCTGACCGACGAAGACGAGATCGGCATTGAGGATCTACCACCCCGGATCCGCCAGTATGAGTCTCCCCCTCAAAATGCAAGCCTCGACATCGCCTTGAGGGAAGGTGGCATCGACCTGAAAAAGACCCTCGACGACCTCGAAAACCAGCTCATCATGGAAGCCCTCAAGCTTGCCGGGGGGGTCAAGAACAAGGCAGCTTCGCTCCTCGGACTGAACCGCACCACTCTCATCGAGAAGATGAAAAAAAAGAAGCTGGCCTATCCCACCGTATCGGCTTAGCTCTCGACAAGCAGGCGCGTCAATATTGTGACTCTCTGGAACAAGCAGAGAGGATCGCGTCCGTCAGATGTCTGGCGCTCCGACTCCCTTCCGACTGAAGCTCCGAAGGCCAATCCTCACCCCAGCGCTCGTGATGGCTCGCAGGGCCCCTCCATTGGCAGGCTCCCGGCGACGGACACCCCTCCCGATGGTGGCACATGCCTTGCTTTGCTCGTCTTCTGTCGATCACCGTGACAGAAGGAACCCGCCCATTCGGAAGTCGAACGACATGGACTCCAATGGGAAGCGAGCAGGAAGCCATGACGAGCGCAGCACGACGGATCCACTTCCTATTTCTGATCTGCCTGACCCTTGGGCTGCTCCAGGCCCAGGAGGTCAAGTGCGCAGAAACCACCTTGCACGCCCTGCGGATCGGAAAGCACGATGACTACAGCCGCATCGTTTTGGATCTTGAAGGCGGCCGCCCCGTACACATCGGAAACGGATCGGAAACGGATCTCCTCATTCGCTTCTCAACCCTCAAAACCTCCGTGCAGCCGGAACGGCTCACCTCCCGCCTTCCCAAAGATATCGCGCGCGTTTCGTTCGATGGAACCGACGACGGGTTTCTGGTTCGGATTGAATTGCGAACCAGGATGACCAAGGAAAAGCACTTCTTCCTGCAGGAAAAGAGCGGGCACTATCGCCTCGTCATCGACCTGTACGCGGGAGAGGGAGAACCATCATCATCCGTTGCAGCAGAGCCTCTCCCCCTCATGCAGCCGGAGCAGGTTGCCAGGAAGAAGGATAAGTCAGGTCCGCGTGAAAAGAAGAAGAAGAACGCTGATGAGCAATCCCATGCTCCATCCGGAAGCCTCCCTGCCCTGGAGGCGAGCCCGGCCTCACCGGGTCCATCCGATGAGCTTTTCCAGGTGGGGCACAACCTCTTCGAATCCTATCAAACCAACCTGAAAGAGCATGCCGGACAGATCATCGAGGAATACAAGGGAGCGCTCAAAGCGGCACCAAGCTCCCCTCAAGCGCCCCTGGCACTCTATCGCTTGGGCCTCACCTACTTCTCCATCTCTGATTACAAGCGCGGTGAGGAGTGCTTCCGCAAGTTCCTCGCCTCCTATCCCAGACATCCTCTGACCCCGCTTTGCTGGTTGCACCTGGGAAGAGCGAACGAACAGCGCAAGTCGCCACTCGAGGCTATCCAGGCACTCCGCACGGCCCTGGGCTATCCCCTGGAAAAGCTCGACATGATCGAAGCGTATTATTCCTTGAGCAAGGCGCTCGCTCAGGTCAACGGGCATACCGAGGTCCTGGAAACCATCAAGAAATGCTTGGAGCTGGACCCATTGGCATACCGAGTAAGACCCGAAATCCTTCGGCTTGCCGGCGAGTCCCTCTTCGCCACCCAGCAGTATGAAAAGGCCACCGAGCAGCTCCTCTGGTACCTCAACATCGATGATTCGACTGCCAACCGCGACATGCTGCTGGCTAAGCTGGCAGAGAGCCTCCTTTACCAAAAGGAGCCGGCCCTGGCCAAGCGCGTTTATTCCTATATCGAAAGGCACCATCCCGAAACGGAAGGCAATGTCATCAGTAAGATCCGTCGCGCGGAGTACTTGGAGAAACAAGAGGGAAACAGCAAAGACGCCGCCCGCTTCATCTACCAGGAACTGGCCGACAAAGGACTCACGGGACCGCTCTCGGAGTATGTTCAGTTTAAGCTGGCCGCTTGGGAGCGCGATCACGCAAATTATGCCCAAAGCCTTGAGATGATCGATCGGGCTCTGGGAACGATGCTTTCGGCCACATCGAAGGAAGAGTTCCAGTCCCTGCGGTCCCAGGTGGTCGTCGAGTATCTGAAGCAGGCCGTTGCGAACAAGGATCACGCCCGGGTGATTGCCCTCTTCAACCAGAACGCCGCCCTCTTTCAGACTCCAGAGAACGTGGAGCTGCTTGAAGCTGTGGGCAACGCGTGCATGACCCTGAAGCTGTACCCCAATGCCCTGGACCTTTACAAGCAAGCCCAGAGCTTCGGCAACAAGAGCGACGACCTGATGTTGAAAATGGCGCAAAGCCAGCTCCTCATGGGCGACCTGGACGGCGCCGCCCAGCAGCTGATGCTCGTCCGTTCGGACAAGCTGGCCAATCAAAAAGCCATGATCCTCGGGAAAATCGCTTTCGCTCAGAACCAATACAAAGAAGCCCTTGTTCAGTTTGCCAAGGTATTATCCCAACCCAATGAGCTGGAGCGGGCCGATCTCGACTCGGTTCTTGCCTACGCGGAGAGCCTGGCGCAGACGGGCAAGCCGGCTGAAGCCGTCGACTTGCTTGCCAAAGCCACAGCGGTGTGTCCCGGCGCCAATGAGGCGGTCAGTCAGCTGCAGATGGGCCTTTTACAGAGCAAGTGCTTCTTGAGCTTGAAGCAACCGGACAAGGCAATCGCCACACTCGAGCATTTGGTGAGCATCGGCCCGCCGGACAACCTTCGCGAGCAGCTCACGTACCAGCTTGCCGAGCTTTACCTGGAAAATCAGCAGGCGGCCAAAGCGAAAGACATGCTATCGCAGCTTGCAGCATCCTCGCAGGGACTGTGGAAGGCCGCGGCACAGCAGCAGTTGGATTATCTGGAAATGCAGAACAAAGGGCGGGTGAAGACGAACTGATCCCCCGTCTTGGGCAGCAAGTGGAGCATGAAGATGGTGATTTGGCTGGTAGGGACAGAACCTGGCGAAACGAACCGACTGGCGGCGTGCATCAAGGAAGCCGGACACACGCCGGTGACGTTCGACGGGGCTCGAACGGCGCTCCAGTCCTTTAGAGCCCCCTTCCCAGGGCTGGTCTTGCTGGGACTCAACGGCCAAAGCTCCCAGAGCGTATCCTTTATGGAATCATCCCAGAGCCTGTCCTCCCCTTCGAAGATCATCGCGATCAGCCGCAAGGCGAATCTCGAGGATGCCGTTGAAATGATGAAGTTGGGAGCCCACGATTTCTGGATCGCCCCCGTTCATCCGGAGCGCCTCACCAAAACCATCGAGTGGCTGGAAGAACGACAAGAAAAGAGGTTTGACACGGGAGCTCCGCCTCCAGGCAAAGCGACGATCATCACCCAGAATCCGGCCATGCTGCAGCTCAAGGCCATGGCCAAGCGCGTGGCCACAAGCAGCGCAACGATCTTTCTGCAGGGGGAAAGCGGCACCGGCAAGGAGGTTTTCGCCCGGTTCATCCATCACAACAGCGATCGCAGGACAAAGCCCTTCGTGGCGCTCAACTGCGCGGCCCTGCCTGAGACCCTCATCGAAAGTGAGCTTTTCGGCCACGAAAAGGGCGCGTTCACCGGCGCCATCAAGACCAAGGAAGGCAAGTTCGAGCTCGCCAGCTCGGGGAGCTTCTTCCTGGATGAAATCACCGAGCTCCCGCTCCACCTCCAGCCGAAGCTGCTGCGGGTCCTCCAGGAAAGCGAAATTGATCGGATCGGCGGCAGGCGCCCGGTGTCGGTCGACGTGCGCGTCATCGCCGCAACCAACCTCCAGGTCGAGGAAGTCGTGCGCAATGGCAAGTTCAGAAAGGATCTTTACTATCGATTGAACGTGATCCCCATGAAGATTCCCCCGCTGCGCGACCGAGCCGAAGACATTGCGCTCCTCTCCAAGCACTTCATCGAAAAGTACAACCAGCTCCACAAGTGCTCGGTCCAGGCACTGACCCCGGATGCTCTGAAGCTCCTGGAATCCTATTCCTGGCCGGGCAACGTGAGAGAGCTGGAAAACGTGATTCAACGGGCTGTGCTCCTCAGCCAGGAAAGCGTCATCGGGCGGGACCACGTGCTTCTCGACCAAGGAATCGACGATCTCTCTCAGCCCGGGTCATCCGAATTGGAGCTCATGTCCATCAGCGAGATGGAAAAGCTGCTCATCCATAAGGCACTCTCATCTTTTGACGGGAACCGCACCCGCGCCGCTGAAATCCTCGGCATCAGCGTCCGCACCCTCCGCAACAAGCTCCACGAATACAGGATGGCGGATTCGCTGTCCGCTGAGGCCGCAGGCTGAGATGGCAATTTCTACATTGATTTATCCCCCTGTCAGAGACCGAGCCCACCTGACATCCTTTCACCACTGACCTCGCCTACGGAGGCAATGGACGGCAATAAGGGGGATACGGACTCGGAAGATCGCCGCCGCATCCGAATTCCTGCACAGTCACGGGGCTCGGTGTGGAAAGCGTCTGGATGTGCGCACAACCACTCACCGCCAGCAGTACCGCCAGCATCGTCAGTTTTGCCAAGATCCTTCTTATTCTCATCTTCTTCCACCCTCTGTGCTGGAGCCACACGATTATTCTTTTGGAGCCAAGGATAATCATGGCCTCTCCTGATAGAAAGCCGTATTCTCCAGGAATCAACCAGCTTGATCGATTGTTCCGACGATCGATTGGACCTGTCTCTGATCCCTCTCCTTCCAATCTTTCCTTGACACCCTGTCCCGGCGCACGTATTGATTATGGCTGATTGAATATAAGCACCAGGCACCGAAAGGTTTAATAGGGAATCCCGTGTGATCCGGGAGCGGTCCCGCCGCTGTGAACGGGGACGAAATCCCGCTAGGCCACTGTGACGCTCAGCATGTCATGGGAAGGCCGGGAGAGTAGGACGATCCGTGAGCCAGAAGACCTGCCTGAAGGCTGTTGGGGCATCCGTACGTGGACATACGGGCTGAACCGCCGAGGACCAAGTGAGCCAGGGTGCAATCCTTAGAGCGTGACGCTTTAAGGATTTTTTTTTGCCTGACGGGCGCGTCCGAGTTGAACGTTCGTCTTCAGGCGGGGAGCACCCTCAAACCCGTTGGGAAGGGGAGAAACCGGTCTCGTCCCAACTCGACGCCAATCGAGGAGAATAGCGATGAAAAAGGGGATCATTTTCTACGTCACGGAAGGGAAAGAGGAAGCGCGGGAAAGACTGGATCGGCTCGACCTGAAAGAGCCGCGGGCAAGGCTGGATGTCAACGAAGTCATATTGGCAACCAGCGAGGAAGAGATCGCCTATGGATGGTATCAGATGGTCACACGCGGCATGCAGCAAATCGCCTGCATGAAAGCCGTCTTCGATGCGCATACAGACCGTATCGAGCCTTTTGGGGCGCCGTTGCGCCTCTGCGGTTGACGCGACATCGAGACCGCTCACCGGGTAGGGCGAGAAGGAATTCCCGTTGCCCTACCCTCGCCTCGCACGTTGTGGCTTCGCGGCTGGAGTCAAATCCTCACTTGCTGCACGGACAGGATGTTCGGATGGCTCAGCAACGCCTCGAGTGCCTCCCGGGGCGCTTCATGATCAATGCGGATGATAGCGATCGCTTTGTCCTTTTCGGGCGTTCGGCTGAGATGCATGTTGGCGATGTTGACCTCGCAATTACCAAGGATCGTCCCGATCGCACCGATGGTCCCTGGCTTGTCGAGGTTCTGCACGATGAGGTTGACGCCCTCGAGCTCGGCCTCGAGCCGGTAGTTGTTGAGCCGCACCAGGCGGATTTCCTCGTGCTGAAAGACGGTCCCTGCCGCCGACCATGCCTGCTGGCTCCCCTTGGCCCGCACGGTGATGAGGCCTGTGTAGCCCCGTGACTGGGACGTCTCCGACGTGACCAGATCAACCTGGCGCTCTTTCAAGAGCAGCGGGGCGTTGACCAAGTTGACTTTTTCACCCAGAACGGGCTCGAGAAGTCCCTTCACCACCATCTGAGTGAGAGGCGGATGCGGCAGCTCATGCAATTCCGATCCGCTGTATTCGATCTCGAGGCGTTGTATCGGCGTGCACAGCTGCCCCTGAAGCCTCCCCAGTGCCTGAGCCAGCGCCAGATAAGGGCGAATCCGCTCGATATCCCGGGCGCGAATGGACGGGAAGTTCACGGCATTTCGGATGAGACCCAGCTGGAGGTAATCCACGATCTGTTGCGCGATCGCCTTGGCGACATTGGCCTGTGCCTGCACGCTCGAAGCCCCCAGGTGCGGCGTAAAGATCATGTTGGGGAGCCCAAGGAGCGGGCTGCCGGCGGGGGGCTCCTGCGCGAACACATCGAGAGCCGCTCCAGCCACACGCCCATCCTGAAGAGCCTCGAGCAGAGCCTCCTCGTCGATGAGTCCACCACGGGCGCAGTTCAGGAGCCGCACCCCGCGCTTCACCTTTTTCAGGGCATCACGCCCCAAGAAGTTCCGTGTCTCGGGGGTGAGCGGCGTGTGGATGGTGATGAAATCCGAGCGCTCCAGCAGCTCATCGAGGCTCACGCACTCGACGCCGAGAACGGCCACCGCTTCCGGAATGATATACGGGTCGAAGCCAAGCACCTCCATCTTGAGTCCAAGCGCCCGGTCCGCCACGATGGAGCCGATCTTTCCGAGCCCAATGATCCCGAGGGTCTGGTGGTAGAGCTCGGTGCCCATGAATTTCTTCTTCTCCCACCTGCCTTCGCGCATGGACTGGGTGGCCTGAGGAATGTGCCGTGCCAGCGCGAACATGAGGGCCAGGGTGTGCTCGGCAGCAGCCATGGCGTTCGCGCCCGGTGTGTTCATGACCAGGATGCCGCGCGCGCTTGCCGCCTGGACATCGATGTTGTCCACGCCCGTTCCCGCACGGCCAATGACTTTCAGCTTCTCCGCCCGTTCCAGGACCTCGGCCGTTACCTTGGTTCGACTCCGTACCACCAGGGCATCGTATTCCGGAATGATCCGCTTGACTTCGTCGGCGCTCGGCGCGTCCGGCACATCGACAGTGATCCCGTCAGCCGCTTGCATGATCGAAAGCCCGCTGTCGTGCAACCCATCGCAGATGAGAATCTTCATGCCATTTCCTTTAGATAGGAAGATGTCTGCCAGGAGCTTGCTTCCCAGCTTGATTCAGCCCAAGTAGGCCTTTCTGACCTCGGGATTTCGTGCCAATTCCTCGGCTGAGCCCTCCATGACGATGGCTCCCGCCTCCATCACGTAGGCTCGATGCGCATACTTGAGGGCGATCCGGGCATTCTGCTCCACCACGAGAATGGTCGCTCCCAGCTCATTCAACTGCTGCAGCACCTTGAAGAGCTCCTGCATCAGCAGTGGAGCCAATCCCATGGAGGGCTCATCCAGCAAGATCACCTGAACCCCGCTCATGAACGCGCGCCCCATGGCGAGCATCTGCTGCTCCCCGCCGCTCAGCGTGTCGGACCGTTGGTGCTTTCGGTCGGAGAGCCTGGGAAAGAGTGAGAACACGCGCTCGTAGTCCGTTGCGATTCGGTCTTGGTCAGTCCGAGCGTAGGTCGCGAGCTTCAGATTCTCCAAAACGGTCAGGTTCCCGAAAATGTGCCTCCCTTCGGGAACGAGCCCGATCCCATGCTTGGCGACGATGGTGTGCGCGGGAACCGGGAGCAGATCGATCCCATCGAACGTGATCGTTCCCTTGGTGACCGTTGGCCCTTCTGGGGGCGGCAATCGCATGATAGACATGAGCATGGTCGACTTGCCGGCCCCGTTCGCTCCCAGGAGCGTAACAATCTCGCCTTTCTTCACGGTAAACGACACGCCGTGAAGTGCCTCGATGTTCCCGTACTGAACGTGCAGATCATGGACTTCAAGCATAAGTCAGCTCATCGTCGCCCAGGTAAGCCTGGATCACCCGCGGGTTCTGCTGAACCTCGGCCGGTGTTCCTTCCGCTATGGTTCCCCCAAAATCCAGCACCTTGATGTGCTCACAGACCGTCATCACTACCCGCATCTGGTGCTCGATCAGCCAAATCGTCAATTTGAACTCGTCGCGAATCCAGCGGATCAGCTCGATCAACTGCTCAATCTCACCTGGATTCATTCCGGCCGCCGGCTCGTCGAGCAAGAGCAGCTTCGGCCGGATGGACAATGCCCGGCCGATCTCCACACGCCGCTGCACGCCGTAGGGGAGGTTCTTAGGGTATTCCTGCGCGTAATGGCTCAATCCCAGGATCTCGAGAAGCTCTTCGGCCGTCTTCTTCACGCGCTTTTCGTTCAGGCGAAAGGCTCCCGAGCGCAGAACAGCCCCAAGCAGGCCGTAGCCCAGATTATAGTGCTGCGAAATGCAAAGGTTTTCAAGAACGGTCAGGCTGTTCCAGAGTCGAATGTTCTGGAAGGTGCGCGCCATTCCAAGCGCCGTGACCCGATGCGGCAGGAGTCCCGCCAAATTCTTTCCCGCGAAGACAATCTCGCCCTCCGTCGGCCGGTAAAAACCGCTCACGACGTTGAAAAGGGTCGTCTTCCCGGCCCCGTTGGGCCCGATGAGGCCCAAGAGCTCCCCTCCCTCCAGAGAGAGATTGAAGTTGTAGATCGCCCGAAGTCCACCAAAAAAATGAGTGACCTCGCGCACTTCCAACAGAGACATCTAATCCCGCCTTTCTTCCGAGGTCAGAAAGCGCCGCAGCTTCGGGAACACGTCCGTGAGCTCCCGATGCCCCATGATCCCTTCGGGCCGGAACAACATGAGCAGGATGAGCAGCAGGGGGATCACCACCCATTTGGCCATCTGGAGCGGTCGAAACGCCTCCAGGATCACGGTGAACCCGATCGCGCTCAGGATCGACCCACTCAGCGAGCCCATCCCCCCCAAATAGACCATGACCAAAATTTCCGTGGATTTCATGATCGTGAACGTCCCCGGGTTGATGTAGCCCAGGATGTGAGCGAACAGCCCACCCGCGATCCCTGCAAGACCGGACGAGAGCATAAAAGCCACCATTTTGATGCGCCGCGTATCCACACTCATGAGCTCGGAAGCGATCTCATCATCGCGAATGGCCACGATCCCTTTGCCATAAACGGAATTCACCAGTCGATGAATCACCCAGACCGTTGCGCCGACGGCCACCAGGATCCAAATCATCGTCCACGGCAAGGCGACGACTTCCTCCATGCCGTTCACAACGTTCTTCATTCCCATGAAGCCCCGGGCCCCGCCGATCGCCTGCACGTTTTCGATGCAGCTTTTCACGATGTAGTTGACGGCGAGGGTGATGATCGCCAGATAGTCTCCCCGGGTTCGAAACGAGGGAACCGCCACCAGAACCCCGGCCAGTGCCGCACAAATTCCGCCCGCAAGCAGGGTGACCGGGAAGAGGTAGAGGGCACTGGAGCGTGACAGGAGGGCGGGACCGAAGACGGTGCTGTTGTTAAAGAGCATCACGTTCAAAATGGAAGTGATGTACGCGCCGACCGCCATGAAGCCGGCGTGTCCCACCGAGAATTCCCCCATGTAGCCGTTGATCAGGTTCAGGGATGTGGACAAAATGATGTTGATCCCGATGAACATGATGACGAGCTGCACGTAACCGTTGATCCAGTCGGCTTTGCAGGCGACGACCACCAGCACGCAAAAGATGAGATAAGCAAACGGAACCAAAAGACGACGCATGGATGTGTCCTGACTGACCTATATTTTGGTGGCCCGAGCGACTCCGAACAGCCCCGTGGGCTTGACGCAGAGAAAGATCAACAGAATGCTGAAGGCCAAAAGATCTCGAAGGGTCGAAGGGAAAAACGCGGCGACGAAGATTTCGACGAATCCCAAAACGAATCCCCCCACGAACGCCCCGCGAATCTCCCCGATCCCGCCGATCACGGCCGCGATAAAAGCCTTCCAGCCGACCAAGGCCCCCATGTACGGCTCGAGCACCGGGTACGCGGTGGCGAACAGCACTCCGGCAACGGCGGCCATGGAAGAGCCCAAAATGAACGTGAACGCGATGACCGTATCCGTCGGAATGCCCATGAGCGGGACTGCCATCCTGTCATAGGAGATGGCGCGCATGGCCATGCCAAGCTTCGTCTTGCGCACGATGGTCTCAAGGAACAGAAAGACGACAATGGTGGCCACGATCACAAGGATCTTGACGTTGCTGAAGGTCACGTTCCCGACGGTGTAGATCGTCTTTGGAAGAAGCTCCGGAAAATTCTTGCGGCTGGCCCCGAGCAGGAAAAGGTTCCCGTTTTCGAGCAGCAGCCCGCACATCAGCGCGGTGATGACCACATAGAGCCTGGAGACACCTTTGCGCCGAAGGGGCCGATAAGCCACGCGCTCAATGGTGACTCCAAGGGCGGCGGTAACGATCATGGTCACCACGAGCGTCACGACAAAGATCACGGTAGGGTTGAGCGCGAACGGCAGCGAGAGCGCGTACTGACCGAGCAGAAACGTCGCCACGAAAAAGCCGATATAGGCGCCCATCATGAAGATGTCACCGTGGGCGAAGTTGATCAGCAGCAGCACGCCATAGACCATCGTGTAGCCCAAAGCGATCAGCGCATAGAAGCTTCCCCACTGCAGGGCGTTGAGCAAATTCTGAAGAAAGGTTTCAACAAACAAGGATGAACACTCCTCATCATGTCCCATACACAGCGAAAGGCGGGAAGTTCACTTCCCGCCTTCACGCCGGTTCGAGCCACTCGGATTGGGGTACGCTCATCGGTCTAGGGCTCCGTCAAAGCAGTTATGCCGGGCAAGAGAACACCCCCCACCCCCCTCGAGGGGACAATCAAAGGGGGGTGCACCTTGCGAAACAAAGTTGACAGAGCACTAGGGGCAGACGGACTTATAAAACTCGAAATCACCCTTGTCGCTGATCTTCACCACAACGGCGCATTTGACCGGGTCGCCGCCGGAGGAGAAGGTCATCTTGCCCGTGATCCCCTCGAAATCTTTGATCTTGGAAAGCCCATCGCGGATGGCGGTCCGATCCTTGTCGACATTCCCGGACAGCCCCCCCGTGGACTTGACGGCCTGAACCAGAAGCCCGATAGCGTCCCAGGTGAGGGCGGCCACGTCATCGGGCACATAGCCGTACTTGGCGTTGTATTTGTCGATGAACTCCTTGGTTGCGCCCTTCGCGCCGGCCGCCGCGTAGTGCGTGCTGAAAAACGCCCCGTTGCACGCGTTGCCGCAAAGCTTCATGAGCTCAGCCGATCCCCAGCTGTCGCTTCCCATGATGGGCTTCTTCCAGCCCAGCTCCTTGGCCTGCTTCACGATGAGAGCGACTTCGCTATAGTACTGAGGGGTGAACAGGACGTCGGCTCCGGACTTCACGATGTTTGTGAGCTGGGCACTGAAATCGGTGTCTTTGGTGGTGAACGTTTCAAAGGCGACAACGGACCCCGGTCCGTGGATCTTCTCGAAAGCCTGCTTAAAATACTCTGCGAGCCCCTTCGGGTAATCGCTCGAGATATCGTACAAAACGGCTGCCTTCTTCGCTTTGAACTCTTCCGTTACGAAGTTGGCCGCCACCGGCCCTTGAAACGGATCCAGGAAGCATGCGCGGAAGACGTAGGGCCGCCCCTCGGTCGTCTTGGGATTGGTCGACCAAGGCGAGATCATGGGGGTCTTGTTGTCGTTCGCGACTTCCCCCGCGGGAATGGCCTGCTTGCTGGACTGCGGTCCGATCAAGGCCACCACCTGATTCTGGGTAATCAGCTTGAGCGCCGCGGCAGTCGCGGACTCGGCCTTCGATTCGTTGTCTTCGTAGAAAAACTCAAGCTTATAGGTCTTGTCGCCCACTTTGATGCCGCCGGCCTTGTTCATGTCCTCCAGGTAGATCTCGGCTGCGAACTTCGAGCTCTCACCCACCTTCGGAATATCCCCCGTCAGAGGAATGTTGAAGCCAACCTTGATGGTTTGCCCCTGCGCTTGGACCAAGGGCAGGAAGGGAACGCCCATCAACACGACCAATGCCATCACCAGAAACTTCTTCCGCATTGCGATTGACCTCCTCGTCTGCTGGTTGTTGGATTTCGGGCGATCCTCCAGCCCGGAAACGGCGGGTGACACCACGCCCTTACAACACAAAACCCTTGCTCTGTCAACGTGGATGTCCTGCCAATCCAGGGCCGTATGGAGCTATGGGGCCCACGTCGACCTCGTCTCGATTCGCAGCGCTCAAATCGTAGTATCCCTAAATCGGCTCACCAGCAACCTCGTCGGCAGGACTCCCCAGCCCTATCAGAAAGACTCGCCACAAGCTCATCCGGCGTTCCGTCGTCCGTATCCAAAGCCAGGTCAGCGACAGCTTCGTAGAGAGGCGCGCGCTCTTCTAGGAGCGTCCCAATCTCCTCTTCCTGAGACAGTCCGGTGAGCGGCGGTCGGTACTCGGCGGTTTTGGGGTCTTGGGAGAGACGTGTCAGGATGGTGCTCTTTCGAGCCCGCAGCCAGATCACATGGAACCTCTCGGTCAGCATCTTCCGGTTCGTCGGCCGCAGGACCACGCCCCCGCCCGTCGCCACAACCAGTTCCTCGTCTTCGCAGAGCCGTGCGAGCAGCGCCTCTTCCTGCTCACGGAAGGCATCCCACCCGTGACGGCTCACCCAGCTCTGAATCGTCTCTCCGAAGGACTCGACCAGCTTGTCATCCATGTCCACGAAAGTCCAGCCCAGCGACCGCGCCAGCTTCTCGCCGATGAGGCTCTTGCCAGTTGCGCGAAAACCAACTAAAGCTATCTTGCTCTTTTTCATTTCTCGCGTTTCTATCTGAAAAGTCTTGGCTGAGAGAGAACGGATACACCCATGAGCTCAAGCTCGGAGCATTCGCACAAAACGGGGAAGGAATCGAGAAAAAAGCTCCACCCCGACCAGTTTCATTTCCTGCCGCCCATGCTCGCGGCCAGCATTCGACTCCTGCACCAGACTTGCGACCTGACGGTCATCGGTGAGGAGCATGAGCGCGAAGCCTTGAGCCACGGGCGCTCCATGCTTCGCACCTGCTGGCACTTCACCTATCCGACGGTCGTTTACCACTTCCGTCACCGGAACGGGATGCTCATGGTAAGCCGCAGCCGTGACGGGGAATGGATCGCCCGGATCCTCAAGCACCTGGGATACGAAACGGCTCGAGGGTCCCCAGGCAAGGGCGGCGGCGTGGCCCTGCGTCAAATGGTCGCCCACATCCGTTCCGGAAAGCCCGTAGGACTGATCGCGGACGGTTCCCAAGGACCGGCGCTCGAAGCCCAGAAAGGCATCTTGATTCTCGCCCGGCACGCAAACGCACCTCTGGTTCCCCTGAGTCTGGCGTGTGATTCCTGCTGGCGCCTCAA